>PMDB01000090.1 GCA_003155495.1 Ignavibacteriota bacterium | reverse complement strand
TAATTAAAAATAATCTGGAATCAATTGAGAAGGGTTACTATGAAATTGAAATATTTTTCATTCTTCATTATCATCCTCATGGTTACGTCAGGGTGTGGTAGTGATAAAATCAACTATCCTGAACCTTCTGTGGAAAAAACCGACGGCGCATTTGTCTCCAAAGCAGGAACCGTTAAAATAGATTCCATTGAATATGCCGCAGATTTTGGAACTATTACGGTATCAGAAAACAGGAACAAAATAACTTCACAACTTATCCATCTCCCTTTCATCCGTGTTCATTCTCTTTCAAAAAACCCGCGGGAACCAATCTTTGTCTTGAACGGGGGACCAGGCGGGAGTAATATGCGTTGGGATTGGGGAATCATGTGGGATTTACTCTCTGAACATGACATCGTCGCGGTCGGGTACAGAGGTGCGGATGGCTCAACGGTACTCGATTGCCCGGAAGTAACACAGGCACTCAAAGGCGACGGCGATCTGTTGGGTAAAGAATCCCTGAAAACTATAGGCCGTGCATGGAGTGCAAGTGCTCATCGCCTGACTACGCAAGGCATAGATCTCGATGGATACACGATGCTCGAGGTTATCGAAGATAATGAATCGGTTCGCAAAGTGTTAGGGTATGATCGTATTGACCTTATTAGCGGGAGCTACGGCACTCGTGTTGCGTATCTTTATGGTCTCAAGCATCCGGAAAGCATATCCCGATCAGCAATGATTGCTGTTAATCCTCCTGGACATTTTGTTTGGGATCCTAAAATGATTGATGATCAATTGAAATATTACTCAAATCTTTGGGCTAAGGACTCAATCATGTCGTTGAGAAGTAAGAATCTGTATGCAACCATGCAGACTGTTTTGAACAACATGTCTCACAATTGGCTCTTATTTCCGATTGATCCGGGAAAAGTAAAAGTGGCAACATTTTGTCTTCTCTTTCAGCGTAGTACATCTGCAATGGCATTCGATGCCTTTGTTGCTGCAGAACAGGGAGATCCGAGTGGTCTCGCATTAATGTCGCTTGCATATGATTATATGCCTATGCCAAACTGTGGTGATCTTGCCTCGAAAGCCGTCAGTGCGGATTTCGATTCTACGCGAAACTATTGCCTCGATATGGAACCTTCTGGAATGCCTTTAGGTTCGCCGTTGAGCAAAGTATACTGGGGTTCGTTAAGCTACGGACGTTGGCCAATGCAACTATTACCAGAAGAGTACAGAAAGCCTCGTCAATCAGGCGTGGAGACATTGCTCATGAGCGGAAGCATAGATTTTTCCACACCGGCTGAATTTGCAACAAAGGAATTGCTGCCTTACTTGAAAAATGGAAAACAGGTCATTCTTTCTGAATGCGGTCATATAGGCGATGTGTTGAATGTTAATCCGGAAAACACCATGCGCATCATAACCAGTTTCTATAATACCGGCGTGGCGGATACATCATTAAACGCTTATATCCCTATGGATTTTAACGTGAGCTGGAGATTTCCATTCATAGCAAAAGCAGCACTCGGCACTTTAGCTTTCTTAGGAATAGTCCTCGTTGGAGTGATTGTATGGCTTGTAGGAAAGGTTTGGTAAAATGAAAAGTTTTACGGAAATTAAAATCAATATTCCCGATTGATATGCTCTGATACGACTTTATAAAACAGAATCTTATAGTAAACGAGAATTCAATTTTGATTTGTATTCGGACGGCGTCATGCCTGTAAACTTCTTGAAAATAGAGTTGAATGTTCCTTTCGATTGAAATCCGGAATCGAAAGCAATACTGAGTAAGTTATAGCGTTCACTCTCTGGATCCGAGAGACGGTTCTTAAATTCCTCAACACGATACTGATTGATAAAATCGTAGTACGATTGGTGCATCTTGGTGTTGATAACTTCGGAGAGATTGTGGCTCGATGTCTTCAACCGCTCGGCGAGCTTCTGCAATGTGAGGTCTTGGCCGAGAAAGGGTTTGTCCGATGTCATCAGGGCAAGCAACCGGCGTTTAATCTCTTCGGCATTCTCATCGCTCAATCCACTCCTCTGGTACTTTGCGGCACTCTCGCTTTGCAGGGGAATTGAAGACGGATTAAGAAATATTTCGGACTGTTTTAATCCCATATAGCCGATCGAATAGATGAGTATGGCAAGGGGAATATTCAGCAGTGCGTCGATGTGAGCGAGAGGCGGCATGACCACTCTCGCGACAGCGAGGAGTGCAACGATAGACCAGATAATGATCAGCCCAAGAGTGAGGTACTTCAACCAGTTGAGATTGATCAGGTCGATGGAGGAATAAGTATCTTTGATGTTCCGGTTGTACTCTGCAACGGTCTTGATGGTAAGTATGGTATACGTTATTCCCTGTATCGGAATGAAGCCGTTGAAAATGGAAAAGATGGGATCATGAATACCGAGGAGCATGTTATTCAGAAACGTGATTTTCTCTTCTCCGCTATAGAAGAAAATAGGGGCAGTGATGCAATAGATGATTAGAATAGGGGTAAAGTGCAGAAAATCGATTGCACGAAAGCGCTTTTCCTTTTTTGAGATGAGCTTAGCGTATAGAAAAAAGAGCGGGCCATAGAGAGCCGGGAAGGGGTACGAAAATCCCATCAAATGGGGATAAAGCTTATACCATCTATTCGTGTAGTAGACCACGGTGGCAAGTTCGATAGACAGAGCAAGTGTTGCTACGGCGAGAATCAAATTGGCGGCGTGGTTTTGTTTCTTTGTAAATAAGAATGCAGAAAGCAGCACGCCTTGAAGTGCGGCAAGGAGGTAGAAAGTTTCAAAGGTTACGTTCATGATCTTGGTAAGTCGATTCTCTGTTGATGATCTGCATTCTCATATGCAAGTTAATCATGAAAATCAAATATTACAAATCCTTGGACGAAAACGACCAGATACGAGTGCATCGGGGAATTGTTCTTGATTGGGGGTTTAGACGAAGTATATCTATCCTGCTGCTATCGTTAGTGTCAACAATCAAGAAGGGACTTCAGGCTTACCATTAGCCCTATTCAATAAATCCTCCCGGAATATTTAGATTTATTATAAAGAATCTATTACATTGATGGCAGAATCAATCGCGTTCTTATATAAGAAACAGGATCGACTATGAGCACAGCATTTGTCATATTTGGAGCTTCAGGCGACTTAACCGCACGGAAACTTATCCCGGCACTGTATAATAAATTTCGCAAGAAGCGGCTTCCTGAAGCACTTCACATTATCGGATTCTCCCGGACGCAATTTTCCGATGAAACATTCCGTGAGAAGATGAAAGAAGCGATCACTAAATATACTCCTCATGATTATGATGAGAGCGTATGGAAAGAATTCGCTCGAAATCTCCATTATCAATCGGGAGATGTTGATAACATCGATCACTACCAAATACTAAAAAAAAGGATGAGCCAATTCGAGAATCGTCCGGAGAACCTGTTGTTTTACCTCGCGACAGCGCCCGTGTTGTATCCCAAAGTTATCACACGATTGCATGAAGCATCGTTAACTGCAGAATCCGGTCAAAACGGCTTTCGGCGTATCATCATCGAAAAGCCATTCGGAAGAGATCTTTCGTCTGCGCTTATACTCAACAACGCACTGCATACAGTGATGGATGAAAAACAAATTTATCGCATCGACCATTATCTTGGAAAAGAAACTGTACAAAATGTGCTCGTCTTTCGATTTGGCAATGCGATTTTCGAACCGCTGTGGAATAGAAATTATATCGACCATGTCCAGATTACCGTTGCGGAGTCTGAAGGAGTCGGGCATCGTGCCGGGTACTATGATCAAACGGGGGCGCTGCGCGATATGTTCCAGAATCATCTTCTACAACTCTTGATGCTTGTGGCGATGGAGTCCCCTGTTGTATTTGAAGCGGAAGCGTTACGTAATGAGAAAGTAAAAGTGCTGAGAGCACTCAGAGATATTCCACCGGAATATTCTTCACGGTATACCGTGCGCGGCCAATATGAAGGATATCTTTCAGAGGAAGGGGTCAATCCAAAATCTCGCACGGAAACATATACGACAGTCCAACTTTATATTGATAATTGGCGTTGGCAGGGCGTTCCGTTCTATCTTCAATCGGGGAAAAAGATGAAGGAAAAATCCTCGGAAATATCCATTCAGTTTCGCCGTCCTCCCACACAGATTCTTGATATAGCAGCAGGAAAGACAGAATTATTCACGAATCGGCTGAGTATATGCATTCAACCGAACGAAGGAATGCATCTGTGTTTTCTTGCCAAGGTCCCTGATCAGGGATTGCAGACACATCAGGTAGATATGAATTATCAATTTCAGGATTCCTTCGGGAGTATTGTTATCCCGGAAGCATATGAACGATTGCTCTTGGATGCATTGCTTGGTGATGCGTCATTGTTCGCACGGAGTGATGAAATTGAACTATCGTGGAAATTCATCGATGGAATCTTGTCAGGCTGGGAAAGCGAGTATGCCCCGCAATTATTTCGGTATCAGCCGGGCAGTTGGGGACCGGATGAAGCAAATTATCTCATAGGACGTGAAGGACGATGGTGGATACATGAGTGTACGCAACATCAAAAATCCACTACGATGTGACGCAGAAAGAAATGAAACAGCCGACTCTGATTCAAATCTGGAAAACTCAAAACGAACTGGAACAGTCTGTCGCGGGAAAAATCTATGAAGTGATACGCAGAAAGTTGAAAGAGAAAACTCAATGCTGTATTGTTTTGTCCGGCGGCGGAACTCCAAGGAATGTGTATCGTCGAATGGGATTAGATGAAACAAACACATTAATCGATTGGAATCGGGTTCAAGTGTTTTTCAGCGATGAGCGGGCAGTTCCGCCGGACGATCCGCAAAGCAATTATGGTATGGTGCAGCGTGAATGGATCTCGCATATACCGGTTCCTCGATCGCATGTTCACAGGATCCAGGGAGAACTCAATCCTAAGAGTGCAGCACGAAAATATGAGCAAGAGATCAGAAAAATATTTGAACATGATCCGGTTGTATTCGATCTTGTTCTTTTGGGTGTCGGAGAAGACGGTCACACCGCATCGTTATTTCCCGGAACGGATGCTGTTTTGGAAAAAGAAGCGCTTGTTACGTCAACATTTGTTCAACAATTCAAAAACTGGCGTGTGACCCTGACTGTTCCAGTTCTTAACGCGGCACATGAAATCATATTCCTTGCAGCGGGTACAAAGAAAGCAGCGATCATTCAGCGTATTCTTGAAAAAGATACACCGGATATCAAACTGCCTGCGTCTCTTATTCAACCGCCGCAAGGAACTCTCTGCTGGATGATCGATGAGGAAGCCGGTTTGGAGTTGAAAGAACATTCTTCGATAATCATTCAAAGACTATAGGGATGTTAAAATCAGGATTCGTAAGATTTATGGATTACCTATGAGTACAAAAAAAGCATTTGCGGGACTCTTAAGAGGAATACTTGGTCAGTACCTCAAGGAGGCTCTCGCCTATCTCAAAAATCCTAAGAAGCTCTCACGGCTGCTCACTGCAGTTATCGTCTATACCAGGAAAAACAAGGATGCTGTAAAAACATTTTTGAAGGACATTCTGCTTCTTTGGGAAATGCTGAACGCCTGGTTCAAAGGAGAGTATAAGGACATTCCAAAAAAAACAATCGTCCTCATTATTACTGCTCTTATATATTTCATTTCTCCTATTGACCTCATCCCGGATTGGCTGCCGGGCGGCTTTATCGACGATGCAGCAGTCATTACCTGGGTATTACAATCGATGAGTTCAGACGTCCAGAAGTTCAAAGCCTGGAAAAAGAACGGTAAGAAAGTATCTCTTTCTATTGCATAGGCATCCTGGTTGTTGACGCTTTTCTATTCGCTCTTCTCCCTCATAGCAGAACATTATCCAGACGCAACCTAACGGTTGTTGTGACCTTCAACTCTATTCTGAGCATGAGACCTTGACATCTGCACACTATTTGTGTATATTTGATTCGATATATATCGAATTATAATAAAATTGAGACTCCGATGGATATTGTTGAAAGTGTACAGATCATAAAGGCGCTGGCTGACAGCTCTCGTCTCACACTCATACAGGCTCTCAGAGAACCGCAATGTGTCGAGGAACTCGCCCAGCGCTGTAACCTTGCTGCATCCACAGTGTGTTTCCATTTGGGGAAGCTGGAAAAAGCCGGATTAGTATTCAAACGAAAAGAACAGTACTACGTCGTCTATGCCCTGAATGAAGCACTTTTCGATAAAAGCCTCAGAGAGCTGACATCATTCCGGAATGCAGAACACTACATCCAGGAAGAACGCCTCCTGCGCTATCGAGAAAAAGTCTTGAAGGCTTTCATAAGGAACGGCCGGGTCAACCGCATTCCGGCTCAACATAAGAAGCGCCTCATCGTGATGGGGGAGATTCTGCGCCGATTCCATCCTGAGTCGGTTTACAAAGAGAGTGAAGTGGATGCTATCATCGGTGAAGTATGCAATGATTATTGTACAATTCGGCGTGCCTTCGTTGACGAGGGAATGATGGTGCGCGATGGAGACAAGTACCGCGTAGTGAAGTCAACACTGATTACGCCGGCACTGCGTGTCAATGGGAGAAAAGAACAATCAAGGACAACGAAAATGAAAACAAAACAGGATATCAAGAGAGAGTACAAAGAAAGGAAGATACCTGCAGGTATCTTTCAAGTGAAGAATAGCGTGAATGGTAAAGTACTGCTTGGAAGCAGTTTGAACCTTGAAGGGCCACTGAATAGTCATAAGTTTATGCTGAAAATCGGACTGCATCGCAACGAAACGCTTCAGAAGGAATGGAATGAATACGGTCCAGAAAAATTTGTCTTCGAGATCCTTGAAATTGTGAAGGTCAAAGACGATCCGAACTTCAACCTGAGCGATGAATTAACATTGCTTGAGCAGATCTGGCTTGAGAAACTTCAGCCCTTCGGTGAGCGAGGATACAACATCGATACACATATTCGTCAGGCATAATAGAGGAAGACATGAAGCGAGAAGAAATTGTTTTCTGTATAATACTGCGAAATAATAAAATGATAATATGACTCATATTTGTAAAATCAGTACCTTAAAGTGAAGAAAAACTGAGGAGATCATGGAAATATCGAAACGAATTGCNNACGATAACTGTAAAAAAGATTTGGTAGAATGGGTAGAATGGAACTGGAAATTACTTTTAAACCACAAGTTGATCTGTACAGGAACGACAGGCCGCCTTGTCGAAGAAACAATATCCAAAAAATTGGAAAAAGGAGACACACTCAAGCATCATATTTTAAAACTCAAATCCGGCCCGTTTGGAGGCGACCAGCAGCTTGGCGCAATGATTGCAGAAGAAAAAATCGATCTGTTGATCTTCTTTTGGGATCCTATGCAGCCGCATCCCCACGATGTTGATGTGAAAGCATTGCTCCGGATTTCTGTTCTTTATAATATTCCTACCTCATGTAATAGGGCAACGGCAGATTATATTATATCGTCTCCTTTAATGAAGGAACCATATATTAAAAAAGTGACAGATTACACTCAATACATCGAAAGGTCCATTCCTTTAGCATAGAAGAAACCGCGGGAAAAGGAATCTGAAGTTTTACCAAATAGCCGGCGGGCAAGCATGCCAACGAAGTGTTAGGTAAGCCTGTAACCGGTGTTGAATTGAGGAAGAGTTTTTCGTAATTTTAAATACAATAATGGCCCCGTAGCTCAGTGGATAGANNTAGAGCAACAGCCTTCTAAGCTGTGGGTCGCGTGTTCGAGTCACGCCGGGGTCACTTCTCAGAGGAGTTATGTTTTCTAATTCAAGCGCTTGATCCGAGCAAAAACGATACCTCACAGAGTTTGATTCAAACAGTTTCAGCTTCAATATTAACAGGAACTCCCCAAGCAGGAAAGGAGGATTTAATGATTCACACAAGAGACAAAAAGGAATATCGAGCCATTTATAAATCTGGGAGTTCTGCATCTGATCAGAATCCCCAACCGATTGAACTGCCGAGCCCCGCACTTGAACGTGATAAATCGATAGTAAAAGCATTGAAGCAAAGAAAAACTATCCGTGAAATAAGCGATAAAATACTTTCTCTGCAGGTACTTTCAAATCTTCTCTGGGCAGCAAATGGAGTAAATCGTAAAATAGGCCCATTTGGAATTCCTGGAAGAACTGCTGCGTCAGCAAGTAACTCACAAGAAATTGATATTTATGTTGCCATGCAGGAAGGAGTTTATTTATATGACGCTATTCATCACAGGCTGGTTCCGGTTGTTGCGGGTGACTTGCGTGCGCTGGCAATTGGCCCTGGCCAGGCGAATTTTGTAGCAAAAGCTCCGGTTCAGCTCATCTACATTGTGGATATTCATAAACTTTCCAATACATCCGGTTATCAGGAACCCGGTCTGCAAGATCCTGAAATTCAGAAATCATATTATTGTGTTGATACTGGCCTCATTGCTGGTAACGTATATCTATTTGCTGCTTCTCAAGGTCTGGCATCTTGGTTTCATAATTGCAATAAATCCGGCCTTGAAGCAAAATTAAACCTGCGTTCTGACCAGCGGGTACTCTTTGGTCAGACAGTTGGATATCCTGTTAAGAAATAATAAAGGAAATTTCAAATGGAGATTTCAGGAAATACAATACTCATTACAGGCGGGGCGACGGGTATAGGTTATGCAATGGCCGAAGCTTTCTTGGAAGCGAAGAATGAAGTCATCATTTGCGGACGCAGGGAAGTAATGCTTCTTGAAGCTCAAAAAAAATACCCGGATCTCCATATCAAAGTATGCAATGTGGCTGAAGAAGCGGATCGAAAAACACTGGTGGAATGGATAAATGCCAATTTCCGTAATTTGAACATTCTGGTCAACAATGCCGGTGTGCAAAGAGATATTGATTTCACAAAAGGTGTTGCCGAATATCTGACCGGAGAAAGTGAAATCAAAATCAACTTGGAAGCGCCGATAGTTTTATCAGGGCTGTTTATTCCGTATTTGACCGGAAAGAAAGAAGCTGCCATCATCAATGTTTCGTCCGGATTAGGTTTTGTACCTGCCGCCCGTATGCCGGTCTATAGTGCGACCAAAGCTGGGATGCACGCTTTTTCCATGGCACTCAGGCATCAACTCTTAAAGCTTGGGATCAAAGTTTTTGAGGTGGTTCCGCCGGCGGTTGACACGGAATTAAATCCGGAGGGAAGAGCAAAAAGAGGCAACTTCAAAGCGAATCTAACGCCTGAGGAATTTGTGGCCGCGGTAATGAAAGGTTTTAAAGATGACATATTCGAAATAGGTTATAGGATGACGGAAGGATCAATTAAGGCGTCCAGAGCTGATCTGGACAAAAGCTTTCAACAGATGAATAGTCGTTGGTAAATCTGTGGGGCAAATTTTAAAGCAATCAACAAAAATAATCCCGACTAGTTGGGACACAGAGTGGTCTTTTTGTCTTTGCTTTCCATTTTTACAAAGCCTCTGCTCGCCATGCTTAAAGTACCAACGCTCATTTCATCAGCGCGAGCTACTGTTTAGAGTGCAATCTAAGTTTTATAAATGATTATGACCTCACCAGTAAAACCAAAATCATTACCAGGTCCAGCGTTTCCAATACTTGCTACAAAATTGAAAGGAAGAGGCGTTCCTTGTAATGAGACATTGATAGATTGAGTTTGATTCTGACGCACTCTATTTAACAATGCGAGAACATCTGGTGGAAGAAACTGATTTGTTGTTGGAATAACCCATACCCAACTACTTGGACCTAGTCCAGAAGGATAATTTTGTAACTTTTGAAAATCAATTCCAATGCCCCGAGTTGGATCATTATTTCCAATTAATTCAGTGTTAGTTATGCAACCGAAATTACCCAATTTGATAGTTAGCATTAAAGACCTTTCAATTTTGGACCGTTCACTACGCTTATTGACAATTTGTATCGAGTTAAGTTTTGCCAAAAAACGCATGTTACCGTTGGGAATTTGAATTTCCTGGCCACAGTAACTAGTCTTTGTAAAGATCAACATAAGATCAATTTGTTCACCAATATTATTGATGCGAGAAACAGAATTTTCACCAGGATCCGGAATAAGGAGAAGATTACTGGAGTTACCTATACAGATCAAGCATTCAAATGGCTCACCTGCAAAGAGGTTACAATCATAAGGCACAATGAATGAATCATCGGTGAAGGGCTTTCGGCAAATGCTATAGTTGACAACAGTGTAGGCAATAATGGCTTCCCAATGAGTCAACTTGTTAAGTGGAGTTCTGCGCGCACCCTTGCCAAATGGATTCTTGTAAATTGGAGAGGACTGTTCGAATTCTGCTGGAAATTTATGCAAGAAGGAACCGTCGTTGTGATATGTAATTTCGGAGACTCGACTCACAATATCTGTGGGATCGGTGAAAGTACTATCATCCGAATAAACTACTCCAGCACCAGACTTAGGGTAAGTAAAGGAAAATTTTAGCTCATCCGTTGATACTCCAAAATTAATTAGTTGGAACAGAAAAAGTCTATTGCCATTATTATCTTCAAAATATATTGATTGATGAAATTTGTGTTTGGTCATTTCATAATATTTTATTTTTGCCGCCAAACAACCGGCGGATAAAAAGCTACGGCATTGTTTACAAGGGGAACAAAAAGGACAGACACATTGAGTGGTCACTCTCAGAATTCCCCAAACCCAACACATCCAGATAAAATCTACTATTTCGGTGTTCAAATAGCAATAAAAAATCCCGATGCTTACAAACACCGGGATTCATGGGGAGGGGGTAAACAACCACCGCGCGCCAACACAGTGATGCTATTCCGAGATCTTTCAACCTCGGAGATAGCCGATGATATCTTTGGGGAATGATATCAACTTACCCCCTTTATATTGTTGATTTATATACTGTCGATTACACATTCAATTACTACCTATATCAATGTATGAACATTTAAGAGAAAATCATACCTGTTATAGTCTAACACTATCAAATGGAATTAGTTCCATTGTACCGCTTCTAATTACATCAAGGAAGATTCGTACATCGAGGGATACATTGCTTCACGAATTGTTTTCTAGAGCTTCAATAACTCATCAACCGAAATTGCCGAGAGGTCGGGAATAACTACATTGGCGTTGGGGAGTCTTTCCTTTGTTCCAATACCTAAGGATTTCATGCCCGCGCGTCTTGCAGATTCGATTCCAGTAACAGCATCTTCAACGACAAGACAATGAGCAGGGGAAACGCCAACTTTTTTTGCAGCAAGCAGAAAAACTTCAGGGTTTGGTTTGGAGTTTTCGATCTGGTGGCCATCGACAATTGCATCGAGTAAATGTTCGATCTTTACTTGCTTGATAATAGTCAAGGCATTGCGACTATTGGATGCAACGGCAATCTTAATTCCTCGATTTTTCAATTCGTGCAGTGCGGAAAGAGCGCCAGGGAGGAGCACTTCCGTCGTTACTTTTGAAAGAGATTCGACAAAATATCTGTTCTTCCTATCCGCGAGTTCTTGTTTCTGCTCGGGAGTATACTGTTTTCTGGATGCTTTTGTTATGATTTCTATACATTCCATTCGTGCTACGCCGCGGAATTTGTGGTTGAATTCATGGTCGAAGAAATCAAATCCTTCCTCAGCTGAAAGTTTTTTCCATGAACGATAATGATATTCATCCGTCGAAACCAAAACACCATCGAGATCGAACAAAACAGCTTTTATCATTGAATCGGTAACTCCAATCTTTCTGTAAATTAAAAATTCATGCGTAAGATACAGAGAAGTCTCTCTATTTCAAAAAAAGCACATCACCCTTGATTTCAAAGAAACCAATTGTTACACTCACACTGACAAGAACGAGGTTTCAACTGTTCTCACATTGACACAACAAAACATTCATCCTTTATAACTCAAATGCAGATATCGATAATTGATCGGCTCAAGCGTTTTTGGCAAGAGCATCCACTCGCCTCCATTGTTCTTCTCGCTCTTATCCCGCGACTTGTTGCTGTAGTACTCTCCAAGGGCTACGGAATGCATGACGACCACTTTGGCCCTATTGAGCAGCCATTCATCATTATGAATGACATAACCTACTGGACGAGCAGAACAACACCACATGGGCATAGCATTGTCTATCCTTCAATTCATTATGTACTGTTTCAAGGATTCGAGGCTATTGGAATCCGAGATCCCCAGGCAAAGATGTATCTTGTGCGCTTCCTTCATGCGCTCTATTCGCTTCTGATTGTATCTTTCGGTTATAAAATTGCCGAGGTACTGAGCAACCGTGAAACAGCGAAGAAGGCAGGTCTTATCCTTGCCCTCTTTTGGGCGTTTCCATTCCTCAGTGTCCGCAATCTTATCGAGATGGTTTGTATTCCACCGCTGATGGCAGGTTTTTATTATGCGCTGATCTCCAAAAATAATGGAATGCGGAACGCATTCATCGCCGGATTGTGGTTCGGACTTGCGTTTGTATTCCGTTACCAAACCCTTTCTATCATAGGCACACTGGGGTTGGTGTTTCTTTTTAGGAAAGATTTCAAGCAGATGGGATTGCTTGCTGCAGGTTTTTTCGTGACGGCAATTATCATTCAGGGGAGTGCAGACATATTTGCATGGGGATATCCGTTCGCATCATTCCGTGAATATATGCTTTACAATGCATCCCATGGAAATGACTATACAACTGGACCGTTATATAACTATTCTTTATTGGTGCTCGGTGCTTTTATTCCACCAATGAGTTTCTTCCTGTTGTATGGTTTTTTCAGGAATTGGCGGAAGACATTGTTGATACTACTGCCGGTGATGGTATTCTTCGTTTCACATTCCCTTTTTCCAAACAAGCAAGAGAGATTTATTTTCCCTGTGATACCGATAATCTTAACGTTGAGTGTTGTAGGTTGGGAAGAATTTGTACAAGGATCTGTTTTCTGGTCACGACACCGGATCGTATTGAAGTCGCTCTGGATTTGGTTCTGGGTGCTCAATTTCATCTTGCTGGTTCCTTTTTCGACATACTATTCTAAAAAATCTAGAGTCGAAGCAATGTATGCACTCTATGGAAAACAGATACATGGCATAGTGATGGTAGGTGGAACATTAGGCACAACACAACCGCCGATGTTCTATTCAGGAGTGTATCCAATTCCGATGTATTCGATTAATAACGATGAGCAACTTACTCAAATAAAAGCTGCACTGGATACTGCACATATTCTCCCCAATTATGTTGTCTTCTTTGGACTGGAAGATATTGATCATCGTGTTCAGCATATTGAATCCTCACTTGGATTGAAGCTTACATTAGAAAAACGCATTGAGGCGAGCTTTTTGGATGATGTATTCTATCGGCTGAATCCGCGTTTCAACAAGAACCAAACGGCATTTGTATTCGACATTGACACGAAATAATAGGGGAACAATTCATGTTTGGATTGTTGTTGATAGACTGAAGGAAGAGTGGTATTTTCTGAAAGATCATCAAAAGGAATATTCTATATGAAATTACGAACCCTCGGGAAAAAAGGACCAGTGGTATCAGCGATCGGTTTAGGTTGTATGGGTATGTCGGAATTTTACGGTACCGGAGACGAGGAAAAATCGATTGCAGTGATTCATGAAGCGATTGAACTCGGAATTACATTCTTCGATACCGCCGATATGTACGGCGTTGGTGATAACGAAGAACTAGTTGGAAAAGCTATTCGTGGAAAGCGTGAGAAACTCATCATTGCAACGAAGTTTGGCAATGTGCGTGGTTTGGATAGAAGCTTTCTGGGCGTAAATGGCCGGCCGGAATATGTTCGTTCGGCATGTATAGCCAGTCTGCGTCGTCTCGGTATTGAAACCATCGATTTGTATTATCAGCATCGTGTTGATCAAAACACGCCAATCGAAGAAACTGTTGGAGCCATGTCCGAACTCGTTCGCGAAGGAAAAGTTCGTTATCTCGGCCTTTCAGAAGCAGCACCGGCAACCATTCGTAGGGCACATTCTGTTCATCCAATTTCTGCATTGCAAACTGAATATTCGCTTTGGACTCGTGATGTAGAGGCAGAAATTCTTCCAACCTGCCGCGAATTAGGAATTGGGTTTGTACCGTATAGTCCGCTTGGCAGAGGATTCTTAACTGGAAAGATCAAGAAGCAGACTGATCTATCGGAAGGAGACTTCCGGAAAAATTCACCGCGGTTTCAAGTAGAAAATTTAAATAAGAATCTGCGAATTCTTGAAATACTTGAACAACTTGCAAGTGAAAAGAAATGCACACCGGCTCAATTGGCCCTTGCATGGTGCCTTGCTCAGGGAGACGATATTGTGCCAATTCCGGGAACGAAAAAATTAAAATATCTTCACGAAAATATTGAAGCAGTCAAAGTTCAACTGACATCCACCGATATTCGTAACATGAATTCGATGTTTCCGATTGGTATTGCAGCGGGGGAAAGATATCCTGCAATGCAAATGCAGAGGATAGGGAAGTAGCGGTTTATTTTCTGAGGGCTCCGGAATGAGGGTATAGAAAATTTGATCATTTGAGACGGGGCTTTGGTTTTTTTGATCTTATTGTCTTCTTAAGACTTTCAAGACAAGATACAAAGCAGGGCCGCACACTGATATTCTCCGAGCGACTTCGGTTCTGATCTTAACGACGAAGCACATCGATTCGATCTTCACAAAACTATTTCCATTGCTTTGAACTGCAGGGGACTTTTGTCTATATTCTCATATGGAACATACACAAACTCTTCTCGTCCTTGATTTCGGATCGCAGTATACACAACTCATTGCCCGGCGGGTGCGGGAGTTGGGAGTCTATTCCGAAATTCACCCGTTCAACTATTCTATTGATAAAATCAAAGACCTATGTCCGGTGGGCATTATTCTTTCAGGCGGGCCATCAAGTGTCTACGAAACAAATGCACCAAAACCTGATCAAAAAGTTTTTGACCTTGGTATTCCAATTCTCGGAATTTGCTATGGCCTGCAATTATTCGCAGATCGAATGCACGGAAAGGTCAATTCTGCTGCACGCCGTGAATATGGCAAGGCGGAGCTTTTTATCGATGACCACAACGACCTTTTTGCCGGTTTAGACACAACTACATCGGTATGGATGAGCCATGGAGATGCGCTGAGTCAACTGCCCGAAGGATTCAAACCAATTGCACATTCCCACAATGCACCTATTTGCGCTATCCGTCATAGTGAGAAGAAAATGTTTGGTGTACAATTCCATCCTGAAGTTGTTCATACACCGGAGGGGAAGAAAATTCTTGGGAATTTTTTATTCAAAGTGTGTGGTGCAAAAGGGAATTGGACACCGGCTTCGTTTGTGGAAAAAGCAGAAAAAGAAATTCGTACGCGAGTCGGGTCTTCAAAAGTTTTATGTGCTTTGAGCGGTGGTGTTGATTCTTCCGTTCTTGCGATGCTCCTGCAGCGAGCTGTGGGCGACCAGCTTCATTGTGTCCATATCAACAATGGTTTGATGAGGAAAAACGAAAGTGAGCAGGTTGTTCAAACCTTCCGCGATACCTTTCATATCAACCTTTCCTCTGTCAATGCGGCAGACATATTCCTTTCTCGGCTTGCGGGAGTGGATGATCCGGAAAAAAAGCGGAAGATTATTGGAAAGACATTCATCGAGGTCTTTGAAGAAGAAGCGAAGAAACTGAGCGGCGCGGTAGAATTTCTTGCGCAAGGTACATTGTATCCTGATGTGATCGAATCGGTTTCATTCAAAGGCCCTTCTGTTACGATCAAGACACACCATAACGTTGGCGGGTTACCGGAGAAGATGAATTTTAAACTCATTGAGCCGTTCCGTGAACTGTTTAAAGACGAAGTCCGGAGTATCGGACGATTGCTTGGTGTGCCGGCAGATTTAATTGGACGGCATCCGTTTCCTGGTCCCGGACTTGCCGTGCGCATACTCGGTGACATCACGAAGGTTAAGCTTGATTTGCTGCGCGAGGCTGACGACATATTTATTCAAGAACTGAAACGTTCAAATCTCTATGATAAAATCTGGCAGGCATTTGTTGTTCTCCTTCCAATACGTTCTGTGGGTGTGATGGGAGATGACCGTACATATGAAAATGCGGTTGCATTGCGGGCCGTAACGAGTGTCGATGGAATGACGGCAGACTGGGCAAGAATTCCGGACGATATTCTTGCACACGTATCCAACCGAATCACGAATGAGCTGCGCGGCATCAATCGCGTTGTGTATGACATTAGTTCAAAACCTCCCGCAACCATTGAGTGGGAGTGAAATCAAAGATAAATGAGTAGATGAAAGATGAATCATTTATTACTCATTACTCGTCAATGACAATGAATCGCTTTCATGATTGAACTTAAGAACGTCACAAAAAGATTTGGAAACTTTACAGCCGTCGACAATCTGTCTCTCACAATACCGCAAGGAGAGTTCTTTGGATTTCTTGGACCGAATGGGGCGGGAAAAACAACGACTATTAAAATGATTGTCGGTCTTTTTACTCCGACGTCTGGCGATATTATTGTAAATGGTTACGACATTCTCACTCATCCGATAGAAGCTAAACAATCCATAGGATATGTTCCGGATATTCCGTTCTTATATGAAAAGTTGACTGGTCGTGAATTTTTTTATTTTATCGGAGGACTGTTTCGCATTCCCAAAACACTATTGCATGACCGTATTGCTGAACTTATCGACCATTTCGAAATCGGCAGTTGGGTAGATAAACGGACAGAAGACTATTCGCAGGGGATGAAGCAGCGGACAACGATAGCCGCCGCATTGCTTCATCACCCAAAGACCATTATTATCGATGAACCGATGATAGGGCTGGACCCGCGAAGCGCAAAAATTGTGCGCGAGACTTTGCGTCTCCAGTCGAAGAACGGTGTCTCCATTCTCATGTCAACGCATAGTTTATCCTTCGCTGAAGAATTATGCGACCGCTTCGGTATTATCAACAATGGACGGTTAGTGTGGTGCGATACACGAGAGCAGCTGCAAATTCACAAAGCGCGGTATGATGGGAAATTTGAGTCTGTTTTTCTTGAAATGACCAAGCAATAACGCTCATGCTCATTCACATCCTCCGCTACAAATTCCTTTCATATATAAAAACAACCTTCGACAGGCGTCTTGTTACTATAGTGCGGGGAGTTGGGTCGCTGTTCGTTTTCGGCGGATTTGCATACGCTGCATACTATTTTGCATCGGAAGCAACACGCTTCATGCTTGATCATACACGCACCGGCCTCTATCTATTTCATACATTTATTTCGATGATGTTGTTCGTGTTTTTTATTGCGGTCAATCTCGGCAATGTTATCGTCTCGTACTCTACGCTGTATCGTTCTATGGAAGTGAGCTTCCTTTTAACGAAACCAATTTCCTTTACATCTATCTTTGTATTGAAGTTCCTCGACAATTTCTTTTACAGTTCTACGACGTTATTTCTTGGTGCGTTTATGATGTTGTTAGGATATGGCAATTACTTCGGGTACCCGTTGTATTATCTTGCAGGTGTTATGCTCTTTGTACTCGTTCCATTCATGTTCCTTTCAGCATGTCTTGCTGTGTTGATTCTCATGGCGATCATGAAGCTTGCCGGCAGGATCGGATTTCGCAAGGTAATAGCAGGGCTTTTTATGATATATTTCTTTTTCATTTATATATTCTTTGATTCATCCAATCCAATGAGACTTGTAGAAAGACTCAATCGCTTTTTTCCAAACATGGATACCTATCTTATACAGTCAACTCCGGAATTTCTCCGGTATCTGCCAAATCAATGGGTGGCGGAATTTCTCTACTATAGTGCTCGTGGAGAGATGATGAATGCCTTGCCATATGCCGCTATTCTTCTCTTTGTTACGGCGGCTGCATTTAGTGTTTGTCTTTATGTGGCGCACCGATTTTATTATCGAAGCTGGCTGGTATCACTGCATGTGCGGCCAACCGTTCAAGCGCACACCGATCCGGCGCGAAAACACTTCTTCGATTTTCGATCACAGAGTAGCTTCTCTTCACAGATTGAAGTATTACTGAAGAAAGAAGTATTGACATTTTTTCGTGAAGCCAGTCAGTGGATCCACCTTGTTGTCATGATTATTCTTACTATTCTTTTCTCTGTCAGCGTTAGTAACTTGAATCTTCGTTCACATGTTTTTGATATGCACTTGATAACATATCTAGTTTTGTTTGCTTTCGGCGGATTCATGGTAGGCTCACTTGCGCTTCGATTCGTCTTTCCTTTGATTGGGTTAGAGGGGCAAGCTTTTTGGACGCTCCGAACCAGTCCTATCAAAGAAAGCAAAATTTTCCTGGTTAAATTCTTCATGGGCTTTTTGATAGTATTTATCCTTGCGGAATATATCGCAATCTCAAGCAATATCCCATTTATTAAAATAATTGAGAAGAAGCCGTTGTTACTGTGGTTTGGAATATTCAGTGCCTTTTGGATTTCGCTCACGACTGTTGCACTCAATCTTGGTTTTGGCGGCTACTTTGCAAATTATTTTGAGCGCAATCCCATCCGTGCAGCATCGACGCAAGGTGCAACACTTACTTTTCTCATAACGATCATCTATCTCATCGTTCTTGTGGTTCTTGTCTTTGTGCCGATCTCAGCTTACTTTACAGCGGTATTTCGATTTCAATATTTTCCAATGAAGTTGATCGTGCTTCCGGGTGCGCTCATTGCCGTTTTTTCGTATCTTCTCTCTACGTTCGGCTTCATCACCGGTCTGCGGTCGATGCGCAGAGATTTTTAATTGCAACTTTCATTGTCTTGTAGTAATTTTAACATCAACAATCAATCAGCTTTACACTTTTCCTATGAAAGTATTGATGAAAATTAAATTTTTTTTCACTGCATTCCTTTTTCTCATACTGGTTTACTCACGAGGGCTACATTCTCAGCCCTTATCGGATAGTATCGTTTTTAAGCCTGAGGTAGAGCACGAATTTATTGAGGCAATGAAATTATATCGAACCGGAAAGTTCGATTCAGCTTCAGCGATATTTGTTCGTACTATAAAAGAGTATCCCCGTAGCCATCGTACAACGGGTGCGTTCATTATGGGGGGAAAAGCCTATTACGAGTCTAAGAATTATAGAGAGTCGATTCGCCTCTTAAAGGATTTAATTGATCTCTATCCTCAATCCAGCTATATCGATGATGCGCATTATACACTTGGGTTGAATTACTACCGGATGGAACGGTATGAAGATGCTGCGTCGGAGTTTTTCGCTGTCATTCAAATGTCACCAGCACAGCGTCTTGTAGCTCGATCAAAGAAACTGTTGGAGATGATAACGTCGTCGAATCTGACACTTGCGGAACTGCAGCGTCTTCGATTGGATGTAAAGAACGAGGAGATGATAGCGCTTGTGACAGTACGGATTGCAGAGAAAATTTTACAGGCGGGAGATTTCGCTGCTGCGGGGGAGATGCTTCACAAAGTGGCAGCTATGCCGCCAAATATCAAATATGTCGCAGAGGCCCTTTCGCTGTTAGAGCAGACAGAGAAACATGGAGTAGTAAAGATTGGTGTGGCGCTGCCGCTCATGCTCAAAGATGAAAATCCACTGACACGAGCACTCGGTGTAGAATTTCTCCAGGGTATTCAACTCGCAGTTGATGAATATAATCAAACTGTTTCCGTGAAGATCGCTCTTGAAGTGCGGGATACGGAACGAAATCCGAGCATCGCGGCGAGGCAAGTGGCGGATCTGTGCAGCGATGAGAATGTATCTGTTATTATCGGGCCGATTATAAGCGGCGAAGTCTTTGCCGCCGCAGGTATTGCAAACGAACGAGGTGTCCCGCTGATTACACCCACCGCAACAGCGAATGGCATTGCGGCAATCGGTCCTTTCATTTTTCAAGCGAATCCTGATTATAATATAAGAGGACGCGCTGCAGCAGCGTTCGCCTACAGTACACTTGGTGCACGAAGGTTTGCCGTACTTGCTCCGACTGACGCAGTGGGGAAACAAATGGCGGATTCATTCATTGCCGAAGTCGATACACTTAACGGTGAGATGATTGACGTGCAATGGTACTCGGCGGGTACAAATGATATGCGGTTGGAACTTACGGCGATGCGGCGGAAGGCATTGGAAAGATTCGAAGTGCCAACGATCGATTTCGGGTCGAAAATGAAGCAATCTGTATTGAATAAATTTATCGCCTGGGGTGTTAATCAACGTGTGCTGGACTCGCTTATTGAGCGAAGACTTACGGCTCCCGTAACTCTGCTCTTTGGTGAACGCGGAAAACTCATCGCCGATTCCTTAAAACTTCCGACACATCTTGAAAGAGTGAAATACGATAGTCTCGGATTCCCGGTTACGAATATCGATGCAATCTTTGTCCCGATTGCAAGTTCGGAAGAGATTCCCACTGTTAGTTCGCAGCTTAAATTTTTCAATATTCAGACGCAGGTCCTTGGGACAGGCGATTGGAATGATATGACTGCACTCGATCAGAATCGTCAATACACAGATAGAACAATGTTTACCGTAGATACATATACAAATTCTTCAAACGATATGTATCGAACATTTGCAGCGAAATATCAGCGCGCAAACAATAACAAACCTCCAGGCACTAACGCGTTGTTTGGCTATGATGTAGCAAAGATGATTATTCAAATCATTTCGCAGGGGAAAATACGACGTGCCGATGTCGCTGCCGCTCTCGCACATGTAGAGGATTTTGAAGGACTTCATTCGAAAATATCCATGTCGTCGAATCGTGTGAATGCATGTCTCACGGTACTTCAGTACAAGAATCGCCAATTTCTTCGAATCGGAGAAATCGATCTCACTCACCGGGGGAAGTAGAAGTTGAAACAGATTCGCGAAACAATAAAGGTCTTGGAGCCAACGGTTTATCACGTTCCCATCAAAAGTTGGCCCGCAGACGAACGTCCCCGAGAGAGACTTCTCCAACGTGGAGCAAGTAATCTGTCAGATACTGAATTGTTGGCAATTCTTATTCGAACAGGGAAGAAGGGTGTCACTGCTGTCGATCTTGCACGACATCTCTTGGGAGAAGAAAGAACATTGCGAGATATTTCTTCGATGTCGATAGAAAAAATACGGTCATTAGGAATAGGTGAAAGTCGAGCTATCGCCATTGTTGCAGCGTTTGAGCTTGCAAAACGACTGCCGGAAAAGAGAGGTAAAGAACGGCTCACGATTCACTCACCTGAAGATATTGTTCAACACATCAGGACGAAGGTGAGAGATCTCGTGCAGGAAGAATTGTGGGTCCTTCCATTGAATGCGGTCAACCAACTTCTTGAACCAAGACAAATAAGCAAAGGAATTCTGAATTCATCACTCGCTCATCCACGAGAGTGTTTCCGCGAAGCGATAACCCAATCTGCGGCTGCGGTCGTTTTCGTGCATAATCATCCTAGTGGTAATCCAGAACCAAGCCAAGAAGACCTTGTTATCACCAAACAACTTGTGGATGCCGGAAAAATCATCGGCATAGCAGTACATGACCACATTATTATTGCAGGGGAAAGGTTTACCAGCCTTGCTGAGCGAAAATTGATGTTGTAAGGAGTCTCTCTTGAGCCCTTTAAAGTGATTTCACTATTTGCGTGTGTTAATATTCTTAAAAATTTTGCTTGACTTTTCTTGCTCTTCTTCTTAATATGTGTCGAGTTTTATTAGAGATTGTATAGTTCCCCCAGTCAGTATACTAGGTCATCGTAAGGAGAAGAACACAATGAAAAAACCCTTCGCCCTCATTATCATTGGATGCGCGATGGTAGCAGGCTCATTCGTTGGCTGCAGCAGTAAAGCTTCAAATGACGAAATGCAGCAGTTAAACGATTTGAAAGCAGCAGTAACATCGCTCGAAAAAGGAATTGCGGCACGTGAATCCGAGAAAGCTGCTCTGTTGAAATCAATCGCAGAGAAGGATGCACAACTCGCACAGTGTGCCAAAGACAAGGAAGCACTTCAACAGCGTCTTCAAGGTGTGAAGTAATCGGATAGCCCAACAAGGAGATTAAAAAAATGAAATACGTAATTCGTTTAAGCTTGATAGCAATATTGGTTGGTGCTTTCACTTGTATATCATTTACCCAAGATCAAATGGCAAAGGAAGAATGGCAGAAGCAAATTACCGAGCTGACTGCCAAAAGCACCGAACTCAAGGGTAAACTTGACGGTTTGCAGAAGGAGGTTGAAGAACTCCAGAAACAAGAGGCTGCAAAGACACAGGCACTGAAACAATGCTCAGATGAACTTTCCGCTATCATTGGACAACTGGAACCACCATTTCTTGCGAAACTTGATGCCATAGATGCTCGTTTGAATGAATTGTCCAGATTATCAAATCAGGATTTGTGGGCGCGGAGAGCCGAATTGGATAGCGTTCAAAAATGGATAAACGTTGCAGGAAAAGATCCTCTCAGCGTAATCCAAAAGTATCAGGATCGCTTGAAAGATCAACAGAGCCGTCTGGATGGATTAAAGAAAACATTAGAACAAATTATCGCTTCCGGTGAAATTATGCCGACCTATACAGTCGGTACGTGGGCAAGAAATAGAGATTGTTTGTGGAATATTGCCAAGAAGCCAAAGATTTATGATAATCCATTTTTGTGGCCGAAGATTTGGCAAGGCAACAGAGACCAGATAAAAAATCCTGATGTGATTCATCCGGGTCAAAAACTGAAGATTCCTCCGAAGGCAGGGCTGACAAAGGAAGAAAATAGAGCCTTACGTTCATATTGGTCCAAGAGGCGGGAAAAAGCAGCCGCAGTAAATCCATAAAAGAGATTGAATCACGCACAATCTGCGTGGATATACAGAGCATGAATATAGGCGCCCTTACGGTAGTAGTAACTGCCGGAGGGCGCTTGTTTTTTTATTGTCACGTGTGAAAGGAGTCATGAAAAGTTGACTGAAAAGAAGATACCACTTGCCGGTGTTGATATTGTTCAATTACTTGGTTTTAACGATGCAAATCTTCAGATGATCGAAGAACGGTTCGATGCGAACTTGACGGTCCGCGGAGATCAATTAATGATCCGTGGATCGCAATTCGAAATCGGAAAGATTGAGAAAGTGGTAGGTGAACTGATCTATATGTTAAATAAAAACGGAAGTCTGAATCCTAATGATATAGATACTGTCATCGATCTTGTTTCGGTCAACGGTTCAGCGCCAGATGTCACCTCAGAAACACAGATGGAAGATAGCGATTCTGCTATTTTGTATACGAAGATGGGTATTGTAAAAGCCAGAACACAGGGGCAGAAACAATATATCCACCAGATTCGGAAGAACGACATTGTTTTTGCTATAGGACCGGCTGGAACGGGAAAAACTTACCTTGCGGTAGCCATGGCAGTTGCCGCCCTTAAAAATCGTGATGTCACGCGTATTATCCTTGCACGTCCTGCGGTGGAAGCAGGAGAAAGTTTAGGATTTTTGCCCGGTGATTTTCGTGAGAAGATCGACCCGTACTTACGCCCGCTGTATGATGCACTGGAGGATATGCTTTCTGTGGAGAAACTTCGCGGATATCTTGAGAAACGAATTGTTGAAATTGTGCCACTCGCCTATATGCGCGGGAGGACACTCCACAACGCGTTTGTTATTCTCGATGAAGCACAGAATGCTACTGCCATGCAAATGAAAATGTTCTTGACGCGGCTTGGTCCCAATTCCCGCGCCATCATAACCGGTGATGTCACTCAAATTGACTTACCAACCAAAACGACATCTGGTCTTGTACAGATACAAGAGGTGTTGAAAAAAGTACAAGGTGTTACATTCTGTTCCTTCGATAAGAATGATGTCGTCCGGCATAAACTGGTGAAGGATATCATCGAAGCGTACGATCGTTACCACACCAACGGAACAGGAAATGGCAAAGACATCGGCGGAAATTAAACTGCATCAAACTTTTGATTTCTTTTTTGCATCCCAAATATCATCCATCTCTTTCATCGAAACCGTCCCGATTCGTTTTCCCCGGCGTTGAAGTTCTTCTTCGACGTGGTAGAATCGTTTGGCGAACTTATTCGTCGATCCATTGAGTGCAAACTCCGGATTGACTCCGATAAATCTGGAATAGTTCACAAGTGCGAATAGGACATCACCAAATTCATCTTCAATCCGATCTTGCTTTTTTGATTGTTCAGCACCTGCAAGCTCTTTGATTTCCTCGACCACTTTTTTCCATACATCGCGTTTCTTTTTCCAATCAAAACCTACTCTCGAAGCTTTTTCCTGAATGCGAAGCGCCCGGAGGAGTGCGGGCATTTCCTTCGGTACGCCATCGATCACTGAAGTTCTGCCTTCTCTCAGCTTGATATGTTCCCAGTTTCTTTTTACTTCGTGGGCATTTTCCACTTGAGTATTGCCGAATACATGAGGGTGCCGTCTGGTCATCTTTTCTGTGATGGATTCAATGACATCGTTGAGGGTAAATGCATGCTCTTCTTCTGCCATAACAGCATGCAGGACAATATGCAGCAGTACATCTCCAAGCTCCCGTTTTAGCTCGGTGAGGTCTTGCTGGTCAATGGCTTCGATGACCTCATATGTTTCCTCAATCAAACTATGGCGGATAGATTGATGCGTTTGTTCCCGGTCCCACGGGCATTCTTTTCTCAGACGTTTGACGATTTTGATAAATTTTTTGAATGAATCATTTTCTTTCTTTTTTCGCATTCACACTCCAATTTTTGTGTATCATACCGAAAAACAATGCCAGAATCAAACGTTCAGAATCACGCGTTTGTTTTTATAGAAGTTATTGCGTAATTTGAACATAATTCTGGGGCTGTAGCTCAGTTGGNNAGTTCGATCCTGATCAGCTCCACGGGCTTGCAGATAGAAGTTTTTATTGATCTTGAAAATGTTTTGATGAAAACTTGTAGTTCATAATAGGATTTCATACACAAAAGTCGGAGTTTTATTGGTTTCTTTGAGGTCAAGTCCTACGCAACAAAGCATTGCCAAACCCCGCCAGGTCCGGAAGGAAGCAACGGTCAGCAATCAGTTTTGTGTGACGTAGGGAAACTTGACCTCTTTTTTTTGTTGGATTTCTAAACCTTACAGCCACCACCGGAGGCTCGTGCCTCAGAAACGCGCGGAAAACGGTAAAGACCATATGGTTCATTTTCTTAAAACCATCATTAATCATGCCATCAGTTTTATGCTTTCAGGGGAGCATTATTCTGAATTTGGCAGGACACTTCGTTTCAGCCGATTTGGAAGAGGACTCACGCAAGTGTTTCCTCGCCTCGAATGGTATCAGCATTCAGGCGGGACTTTTCCACTTCGTTTTGAAACGCAGCAAGTTCACAACATCAATTTATTGCTGCAGTGGAAGAGGATTTTACATGAAAAAAGACATTATCATCAATTCAACTGCGAACGAACATCGCATTGCTATTCTTGAGGATGGCAAGACTGCTGAATTGTTCGTAGAAACACCAGGTAAAGATCGTAATGTTGGCGATATCTATCTTGGAAAAGTTGCCAAAGTAATGCCCGGTATTCGCGCTGCATTTGTCGATATTGGCATGGGACAAGATGCTTTCCTGCATTTCTCTGATATTGGTTCTATTGAAGAATACAGTTCGCTCTTTGAAGAAGACGAAGACGAAAAGGAAGAAGAAGCCGCAGAAGCAGTTACAGAAACGGTACCCCAAGGTTCCAACGATGTGGCGCAAGTCGGCGGAGGAAACGGTGTTCCTCCTGCCAACGGGCAGTCAGATGGTAGAGAACGGCGTCACAATCAACAACGACGCCATCATTCTGCACAGAATTTTTCACAGGTCAATCTGCAGAAGGGACAAGAGATACTTGTGCAGATTACAAAAGAACCGATAGGGAAAAAAGGGGTGCGTGTTCGTTCGGCAATTTCACTCCCTGGACGATTTCTCGTTCTCATTCCTTTCGATGGAAAAGTAGGAGTTTCCAAAAAACTTGCCAGTTTCAAAGAAAAACGACGGCTTCGAAAAGTGGTACGCACAATGCTGCCAAAGGGATTCGGCGCCATCATCCGCACCGTTGCCGATGGAAAAACAGATGAGATGCTCCAGCAAGATCTTGACGATCTCGTTAAGACATGGGAGGGTATCGAGAAGGCGGTAAAATCGGCAAAAGCTCCTGCGCTTATTTACAAAGACATGAACACCACATCGAGTGTTATCCGCGATCTGTTTCAGGAAACGGTAGAGCATGTGGTCGTAGATGAAAAAAAGCTTTTCAAAGAAATTCGGACTTATGTCCAATGGATGTCGCCTGATATGCTTAATCGAGTGGAATACTATCGGGAGAAGGAACCGGTTTTTGATAAGTACGGAATTGAGAAGGATATTCAGGTTCTTCTTAGTAAAAAAGTATGGTTAAAGAGCGGCGGGTACTTGTTCATCGAGAAGACGGAAGCAATGACCGTTATCGACGTGAACAGCGGACGTTATGCTGCAAAGAGAGAACAGGAATTGAACTCGCTGCGTACTAACCTTGAGGCGGCCCGTGAAGTCTGCCGTCAGGTTCGGCTGCGCGACATCGGTGGCCTCATCGTGGTTGATTTCATAGATCTGGAAGACGATAAAAACCAGAAGAAGATCTATGATGAAATGAAGAAAGAATTGCGGAGAGATCGTGCAAAAGTCACGGTACTGCCGATGACGGAATTTGGTTTGGTTCAAATGACACGCCAGAGAATTCGCCAAAATGTGCAACTGAGTTTCAGCGAAGCATGTCCTACGTGCGGCGGTACCGGTCAAGTACAATCCAAGACATCGACGATGAACCATATTGAACGCTGGATCAAACGATTCAAAACGGAGAAGCGCGAGTTTCGGTTGGAGTTACGTGTTCATCCAACCATTGCAGAATATCTTAGCGATGGCACGATCAGCCGCCTGACAAAGCTGCAATTTAAATTCTTCGTCAAGGTGAAGCTTGTTCCGGATCCTGCACTCCCAGCTGAAGAATTCAAATTTTTCTCGGTGAAGCAGCAGAAAGATATTACCGACCAGTATAAATAGGGGTTCTATCGTATGAAAATTTTTATCGATACAGCGAATATCGACGAAATACGAGAAGCAATGAATCTTGGCCTGCTCGATGGGGTAACCACCAATCCAAGTTTGATTGCTAAAGAGAAAAAGGATTTCCGAAAATTATTGGAAGAAATCTGCGCTTTGGTCGATGGACCCATCAGTGCGGAGGTAATTTCGCTCGACTATGATGGAATAATGAAAGAAGCACGTGAGCTCGTCAAGATTCATAAGAACATCATCGTCAAGATTCCCTTGATCAAAGAAGGATTGAAGGCAGTGAAAGCGTTGAGCGGTGAAGGGATCAAATCCAATGTGACACTGTGCTACTCTGCGAACCAAGCATTGCTGGCAGCGAAGGCGGGAGCGTACTTCATCAGTCCGTTCATCGGCCGTTTGGATGATGTTGGTCAAAATGGTATGGATTTGATTGGCCAGATTGTAACGATCTATCGAAATTATGGATTCACTACAGAGGTGCTGGTTGCCAGCGTTCGTCACCCAATGCATGTCGTAGATGCCGCAATGATAGGCGCCGATATTTGCACGATGCCGTTCACAGTGATCGATCAACTCATTAAACATCCACTCACGGACATCGGTATTAAAAGATTTCTTGCTGATTGGGAAAAAACTCAAGGGAAATAATGCTGAAACGAACTCCATTATACAACATTCATAGAGCGCTTGGAGCAAAGATGGTGGATTTTGCTGGCTATGAAATGCCAGTCCAATATTCCGGCATCATTGAAGAGCATCTTACTGTTCGCAAGAAAGTTGGTGTCTTCGACGTCTCACATATGGGAGAATTTTTTGTACGCGGCAGCGGCGCACTCGAGTTTCTTCAGAAAGTAACGGTTAACGATGTTGCCAGATTGAAGTCC
The DNA here is from genome assembly GCA_003155495.1 of Ignavibacteriota bacterium. GTDB lineage: Bacteria > Bacteroidota > Ignavibacteria > UBA10030 > UBA10030 > Fen-1298. The sequence goes on along the minus strand of PMDB01000090.1, from coordinate 17,359 downwards.
GGCAGAGTACAGTATACTGCGATGTGCTATCATGATGGAGGCATTATTGATGACCTTCTTATTTACCGGATGGAAAACCAGTATATGCTCGTTGTGAACGCATCGAATCTTCAAAAAGATTTTGATTGGCTGCAATCTCAGAAATTTGGCGATGTGGAAATTGAGAACGTGAGCGATACAACTGCAATGCTTGCGGTCCATGGTCCCAAATCCCTTGCAACGCTCCAGAAATTGACAAAGGAAGATCTGTCGAAAGTTGAATACTACAGTTTCATTCGCACGACACTCGCAGGAATCTCCATGATTATTTCATGTACCGGCTATACCGGCGAGCTTGGGTTTGAATTATATTTTACTGCTGATGCAGAGCAGGCGAAAGAAATATGGAATGCGATCTTTGACGCAGGCAAGGAATTTGGTATCACACCCGTAGGGCTCGGTGCACGTGATACGTTAAGGCTCGAGATGGGATTCTGTCTCTATGGAAACGACATCGACAAAACCACAAACCCGCTGGAAGCCGGTTTGGGATGGATTACAAAGCTCAATAAAAATGATTTCAATGGAAGAGATGCAATCGTAAAGGCAAAACAAGAAGGTGTGAAGCGAAAGTTGATCGGGTTCACACTTCCAGATAGGGCACTAGCACGTCATGGTTGCGATATTATGTATAACACTCATGTCGTTGGACAGGTAACAAGCGGAACATATTCACCATCGCTTCAAAAGGGTATCGGAATGGGATACATTGCTTCCGACATTGCGAATGTTGGAACAATCATTTCAATTCTTGTGCGAGGGAAAGAAATCCCGGCAACTATTGTAACAGTACCATTTCTCCAGAAGCATTAGTACAAAGGGGCGTGCATGAAAATAGATCTCAGTTTTAGCGCTGGACAGTTTGACGAGCTGCAGTTGCGCGAGAAGAACATTATTGTGATTGATGTCTTACGCGCGAGCTCCACTATCACTATCGCTCTCAACAATGGCGCGCGCGAAGTTATTCCGGTTGCAAATATCGAGTCTGCGGTGAAGATTTCTGGCAGCCTTTTTGGTGAGGTGACGCTCCGTGGAGGCGAACGCAATGGAAAAATCATTGAGGGATTTAACCTTGGGAATTCACCGATGGAATATAGCGAAACTGCTGTGAAAGGAAAATCCATCATTTACTGCACTACGAACGGTTCTGTAGCGATGGCGAAGAGCCGGTACGCCCGCACGTTGGCAGTTGGTTCATTTATCAACTTGACTGCAACAACGGATTTTATTCGAAACGAGAATAAAGATTTTCTTTTTATTTGTGCGGGCAGGGCGAACACCATTGGAAATTTCAGTTTGGAAGATGTCGTGTGTGCAGGAATGATGATCCAGAATCTTTTAAAGGTTGATTCACTGGAGGCAGAGTTGAGTGATTCAGCTAAAGCTGCTCACGCGCTCTCTAAATCATTCGGACGTTCCATTCTCAAAATGTTGAAGACCTCTGAACATGGCAAATATCTCGTCGAGATCGGTTTTGAAGAAGATTTAAAAATTTGTGCCCAAATTGATTCAGTACCGGTGCTGCCGATTCTTATCGGCACTGTTATCAAACTTAAAAAAGAAGAACCAAGCATCGATCCTGCATCGGCAGTAAGTTCCTAAGATGTCCTGAATGGCAGAGAATAAAACTATATCCTCAACGAAACGATCATCACATCGTCGCCGGCAGATTGGTGCGTTCATCGGAATTCTTGCTTCGATCATGCTTCTGTTGAGTATCCTTTCTTATTCTGCCATAGATCAGGCAAGCGGAGAGATTTCACTCTGGGATCTTTTCAAAGTGTTTTCGAACGACGAAGCAATTCTATTGAAAGCTGAACGCACGCAGAACTGGCTGGGGTTACTCGGCGCTGTTGTGTCGAACTGGTTTATCAATTCCACGATCGGCTTTGCTGTGGTTAGCATCCCGTTTCTCGGCTTTGTATGGTCTATATACTTGTTTAATGAAAAGAACTTGCGCCATAAAATTATTGTCACAAATTACACAATTCTCTTAGCGGTGTTGTTCGCTTCCTTTGCAGGTCTTCTCAGACAATTCGATAGTTTATTACCGATGGAATGGAGCGGAGTAGTAGGCCATTTTATCGCCTATGTGTTGTCGAAGTCAGTTGGCCTTGCCGGCGCTTCAATCATTATTGTTGGCGGATTCATAATTGTTCTTACACTGCTCGTGGATTTGGATTATCGAGTAACGTGGACGAAACTGCGCGAGTCCATTGCTGCATGGATGGAATGGCTGAGAGAGAAACAGGATGCGTGGAACGTGCGACACACTGCTCAGCAGAAAGATATTCAAACAAAACGTGCGCAAGAGACGGTTCAGATCAAGAAACCGTCGGAAGAATTATCTGAACAAAGTCGTACCAAACCGCTTGTTGTTCCGGTCAATCCAGTCATAAAATCGGCACCTGTAAATCCGACGGCCCCAGCAATTCCATCGGCTACACCTCCACCGACCGGGCAACAGGCTGATTCTGAACTTACAATCGATATCCGTGAAAAGGTTATAGAGGCAGAGGTAGATTATGATGACCGCGCCTTAGAAACAAAAGAAGACATGGTAGAAGAAATTGACTATGTCTTTCCTTCGGTTGATCTGCTCGATATACATCGAGGAAGTGAAGAAGTAAACGAACAGGAACTGAAAGCGAATGCAGAATTGCTGCGATCCAAACTTTCCGACTTTTCTGTCGAGATCGACAGCGTTTCGGTGACCCCGGGTCCGGTTGTTACACTCTACGAGCTCGTGCCTGCCGCCGGTGTGAAAATTAGCAGAATCGAAAGTCTGCAAGACGATATTGCGCTTGCGTTGAAAGCGAAAGGCATACGTATTATTGCCCCGATGCCCGGCAAGGGAACCGTTGGCGTTGAGATTCCGAATCATAATCCATCTCTGGTGACAATTCGTGGCATTATTAATTCTGCAAAGTTTCGGGATTCGAAAGCGATCCTTCCGCTCGCAATGGGGAAGACAATTTCCGGGGAAGTGTATGTAGATGATCTTGCAAAAATGCCGCATCTGCTCATAGCCGGCTCAACGGGCTCTGGCAAGAGTGTCGGTATTAACACTATTATCACCAGTATTATTTATCGTTTGCACCCAAGCGATGTCAAGTTCGTTATCATTGACCCAAAGAAGATTGAATTGTCGCTCTTCAAGAAATTACGCAATCATTATCTTGCCGTTTCACCCGACTTGGATGAAGAGATTATCACTGAGCCGAACAATGCGGTGCTCGTTTTGAAAAGTGTCGAACTGGAAATGGAGAACCGATACAATCGGCTCGCCTCTGCTGGTGTACGGAATATAGCGGACTACAACGAACGTTTCGCCGCCGGCCGCTTGCATGATACAGAGGCTATCAAGCATCGTAAAATTCCATACCTCATTGTCGTCATAGACGAGCTTGCCGATTTGATGCTTACAGCCGCGAAAGAAGTAGAGGAGCCGATTGCACGTCTGGCGCAGCTGGCTCGCGCCGTTGGTATTCATTTGGTCGTCGCAACGCAGCGTCCATCGGTCGATGTGATCACCGGTGTCATCAAAGCAAATTTTCCCGCACGACTTGCGTACCAAGTTGCTTCAAAGATCGATTCCCGCACAATCCTTGATATGAACGGCGCAGACCAATTACTTGGCAATGGTGATATGCTGTACTTGCCTTCCGGCTCTCCGAAACCGCACCGGATTCAGAACGCTTTCATCTCAACGGATGAAGTTGAACGAATTACCAATCACATTGGTAAACAAAAGGGATACAGTAGTCCGTTCAAATTGCCATCGGTTCTGGAAAAGAAAAGACAATCGAACGCCGGTGGAAGCGTGAGCGAGGATGAATTGTTTGGAGAAGCGGCGCACATTGTCGTGCGCCATCAGCAGGGTTCGGTGTCGCTCCTGCAACGGAGATTGAAAGTAGGATATTCACGTGCTGCACGACTTGTCGATGAACTTGAAGCCGCAGGTATTGTCGGTCAATTTGATGGAAGCAAAGCACGGGAAGTATTGGTAGAAACAGAAGCGGAATTGGAAACTATACTCAAGAGCCTTTAAAAAATGAAAACAATGCTTATGCTGGGGTTGATGTTATGGGGTGCTATGGAAATTATGGCACAGGATAAAGAATTAACAGTGAAGTACGTGACGGAGAATTTAGAGCGGCGCTATGAGATGATCGACAACGCTACTGCGCAGTTTGAGCAGCACGTCCGGTTCGGTTTCTCGAACATTGAACAGACTTTCCACGGAACACTCATGATGAAGAAACCAAACCATTACCGCATTGAATCAGAGCATCAAACAATTGTCACAGATGGAGTGACGGTGTGGGCATATTCTACGGCGAACAATCAGGTCATTATCGACAAATACAAAGAGAACAACAACTCGCTCTCGCCGGAACAGTTCATGCTGAATCTTCCCGCCAATTATTATGCTTCAGTGCTTGGTTCAGAGAAGCTTTCAGAGGGGATGCTTATTCTCCTCAAGCTCGTACCGAAAGATGATCGGTCTTTTGTGAAGTCGGTGAAACTCTCTGTGGAAGAACATGGCTGGCTGGTCCGCAAGATTATGATTCTTGATGTCAACGAAACAGAAACCACGTATACGGTCAAAGACATCAAACTGAATACGAACATCAAAGAGAAAACCTTCGCGTTCGAAACACCGGAGGGTGCGGAAGTCGTAGACCTTCGCTAATGGCACCTTGTTCCTCGTATGACAAAAAAGACAAAAAGTATTTTCCGGTACTCAATCAGTTTTATCATTGCATTTATTTTTCTCTATTTCGCTTTCAGAGGCGTAAAGCTTTCCGAATTGTGGGACTCATTAAAAGGCGCTAACTACTGGTGGGTTTCATTACTTGTTCCGTTGAATATTCTTATGAATTGGGTCCGGGCAGAACGCTGGGCGCACTTGCTTGCTCCTATCAAATCCCCAATCTCAAAACGGAATCTTTTCTCGGGTGTGATGATTGGATATGCCATAAACAATGTACTGCCGCGCGTCGGTGAATTAGTTCGTCCTTACATTGTAGGAAAGCGGGAAGGTATTTCCAGAACCTCGGTGTTCGGTACTGTCGTCGTTGAACGAATTTTAGATTTTATGAGTTTCTATTTTATTGTCTGTGTTGTTCTCTTTCTGTATCCTCATTCTCTCGATCCATTCGTGAATCAGGCAGACGCTGTTCGTCCATTATTCCTAATCGGCTCGATTACAGCTCTGGCCATTTTCATTCTTCTTTTTTTCAAAGCGGAAACCTTCTTTCGGTTTCTGGCAAAAATGCTCTTTTTTATTCCGCATAAACATAAAGAGAAAGTGGAAATATTACTGGATAAGTTTTATTCCGGATTTGCTGTGGCGAAACTGCGCGATAAATTCGGTGTGATAGTATTTCAGAGTTTTTTAATCTGGGGACTGAATGCGCTGATCATGTTTGTGCCTTTTTATGCATTTGCCCCTTTGATGAAATCGGGAATGGATTTTGGCGCATCGGTGGTACTTTTAGTCATTTCATCTATCGCCTGGATTTTACCGGCTCCTGGGGCGATGGGAACATATCATTCATTTTTAAAAGTCGCGATGATGAGGCTGTATGGAATTGATGAGACGACGGCATTAAGTTACGCGATAGTGACACACGAAGTAGGATATCTCGTTGTTATGATCATCGGCGTGTATTATTATTTTCGTGATCACCTTCAAGTGTCTGATTTGACAAACGCATCTTCGAGTGAAGAACAATGAAACCATCTGCAATGGATACCTCGTTCGAACTTCAAGTCCTCGCTGGTTTGTGCCCGGTATTGGACACTGAGGTATGTAATAATAAAAAAGGAGTTGATTGTTGAGTGTGCTTGATGCGGTTCTTCTTGCAGTTCTTCAGGGGGTGACAGAGTTTCTCCCGGTGAGCAGTTCAGGTCATTTGGTTCTTGCCCAGCAGTTGCTCAATTTGCACAATCCACAAATTGTATCGTTTGATGTCTTTGTTCATTTTGGGACGCTTATCAGTGTGGTGATCGTTTTTTGGAACGATATCATTGAAATTCTACGTTCTTTTATCAAGGCGTTAAAAACATACAAATCAAAGGAAGAACATAAGAAGACAGAATATTTTCATTTAGGAATTGCCATTATCATTGGAACAATTCCAGCAGGAGTCATCGGTTTGGCTTTCTATCGTCAGATAGAAGAAATCTTCACAGATCCAAAATTTGTTGCGATGAATATTGTCATCACGGGACTGATTCTTTTTCTTACTCGACTTGCAAAGCCGCTCAAGGGAAAAAAGGTCGGCATTCTTTCTTCGATTATTATTGGACTTGCGCAAACGGTAGCAATTCTACCGGGAATTTCACGCTCCGGTTTGACGATGAGTGCCGCGCTTTTTATGAAAATATCTCCTGTGCAAGCAGCACGCTTTTCTTTCCTTCTTTCCATACCCGTGATTGCGGGTGCGGCATTGCTGGAAACATACAAACTCATCACGCAAGGTACAGCGATTGGCTTCCTGCCAATTGTGATTGGTATTACTCTGTCGGCAATTGCCGGATATGCTGCCATCAAGCTGTTGCTGCGTATTATGGAAAAAGGAAAATTTAGCTGGTTCTCTTTATATTGTTTGATGATAGGAATTATTGGCATTTTTATTATATAAGAGTGAAACCATGAATACAAAAACACTTGCTATGATCATCACTATTTTCTTTGGAATTTCGCAATCAATAGGTTGTCAATCAGATACTACAAAAAGGAAGAACGTGAACATTACAATCGAAACCACGAAAGGCGACATTGAAGTCGAACTCTATGAAACCGACGCGCCAAAAACCGTTGCTAACTTTACCGGACTTGCAGAAGAAGGATACTTCAACGGTATCATTTTTCATCGTATCTCCAAAGGGTTCGTCATTCAAGGCGGCGACTCAACAGGAACAGGAAGCGGTGGTAAAAGTATTTATGGGAAAGAATTTGCCGATGAATTAAATCCCTCGACTCCATCCTATCAAGAAGGATACAAACGGGGTACGGTTGCGATGGCGAACCGCGGACCGAACACCAACACAAGCCAGTTTTTTATTATTCTGAAAGACGCATCATGGATGCCGAAACAATACACTATTTTCGGGAAAGTAACGAAAGGAATGGATGTGGTCGATTCAATTGCGGCGGTTGAGATTATTCCGCAAATGGGACCTACAGATGGGAAACCGAAAGTTGATATTGTCATGAAAAAAGTTACCGTGAAGAAATAGTACTGGAACGACAGAGACAATCAGCGTGGCAATGTCAAAATATAAGAAGGAGAAATTTCCTTCCTATGATGTTTTTCTTGAAACGGTGAAGGGGAAGAAGTATGCACCGGTCTATCTCTTCATCGGTGAGGAAGATTTTCTCGTCGAAGAATGTGTTGATCGCATCATTCGAGAACTGCTGACGACTGATACGAAGGCTTTCAACCTTGATATCATGTTTGGAAGCAAAGCGGATGCGCGCGAGGTGATGGCACATGCAGCATCTTTCCCGATGATGAGCGACCGGCGGGTTGTAGTAGTGAAAGAGTTCGACAAACTGCTTTCAGGCGATACGGCGAAAGAGATTGTTTCGGCATACTTATCACATCCATTGGAGTCTACGTGTCTTGTGCTGTTGGCGGGGAAACCAGATTTTCGCACAAAACCATTTATCGATTTAAAAAAATCCGACATTGTGTTCGCATTCAACCCCCTCTATGACAATCAGGTGCCGGCATGGATATCTGAACGATGCAGAATACTGGGAAAGGATGTGGATCTTGAAGCATGCCGGTTGCTGCACGCGTACGTCGGAAATTCACTCCGAGCGATTCAAAATGAATTAGACAAACTTTTCACCTATCTCGGTGAACGAACGCGTGTGACTCCGGAAGATGTTGCGGATGTTGTCGGTGTGACACGTGGATTCACCGTATTTGATTTGCAAAATGCCATCGGGAAGAAAAACCTTGAAGAAGCTCTTCGGATTGTGAAGCGCATGATCGAAATCGGTGAAACATCTCAACTCACCATCGTGATGTTAACCAGATACTTCAATCTTCTCTGGAAATTGCAGAATCTTCTCGCTCATGATACATCAGAAACAGAGGCGCTTGCTGCAACAAGGATTTCGCCTTATTATTTCAAAGACTACATTGCTGCGGTTAAGCGATTTTCGCCGACACAAATTGAACATGCCTTTCATGTGCTCCTCGATGCGGACGTTCAATTGAAAAGCACATCGCCCGATCCTTATCATTTGATGGAGATGTTAGTCTATTCACTCATTCGTGACCATCGACCTGCAGAGACAGATCTATCGTGAGATAGAGGCTTTTATTATTCCTATGCTTTTTCATATGAATGAACTTTTTACGCCGCCGAGAACGCTTGAATGGACACTTCTGGTGTTCATTCTCACAGGCTTACTCGTGTGTGTTGCGGCGAGCGAACTCATCCGAAAACATTTCCATTGGCATGCGGAAGTAACCAGGAAATTTGTGCACATCACCGTTGGATTCCTCATTTTTTTTGCGCCTCGGCTCTTTCAATCAGCGCTTATTCCTTTGCTCCTCTCTTCCTTTGCCGTACTGATCATGGTGATTGCAGTGCGGACACGCCTCCTGGTCGGTATTCATGGAACATCCAGGTTCTCGTACGGAACAGTCTATTATCCATTTTCCTTCTTTGTGCTGATTTTGTTGTTCTGGAATAACCATCCGGAAATCATTTCGCTGGCTATGGTAAGTCTTGCCACAGGAGACGCAGCAGCAGCGATGGTAGGTGAATCTTTCCGGCCGGTAAGAGAGTATCGACTCACATCCGACAAGAAATCCATTGAGGGTTCCATCACGATGTTCACAGTGACATCCATCAGTCTCTTCTGTGGCATGATCTTTCTCGGGCTTCAGACTTTGCACTCGATGGGATATTTAGCGGTCATTGCAATCGTTTCAGCGAGCATTGCCACAGCGTGGGAAGCGCTCTCATCAAAGGGATTGGATAATTTTACGATACCGTTGTCTGTCGCGTTTGTTCTTTCTTTTTATTTTATTCCCTCGCAGCTGCAGGATCCAAACAGATTTATCATCGGCGTTTTCTTGTCTCTTCTTATTGCAACCACCTCATATTATTTTAAATTTCTTACTGCCAGCGGTTCTGTCGCTGCGTTTCTCCTTGCCAGTACAATCTATGGACTCGGCGGATGGCAATGGACAGTTCCCATCGTGACGTTTTTTGTTTTATCCAGTTTGCTATCGAAAGCAGGAAAGAAGAGAAAAGAACAATTCGAACATCTCTTCGAAAAAACAAGCACGCGCGATTGGGGACAGGTAGCGGCGAATGGCGGTATCGCTGGAATACTTATCCTTGTTCAGTATGCTTTGCCCAATGAAAATTTTTATCCAGCGTATCTTGGCGCAATCGCAGCCGTCACTGCAGATACGTGGGGCACAGAAATTGGTGTCTGGTTCGGAGGTAAAACGATTTCGCTTTCCCGTTTCAAAGTTGTCGAGACAGGTTCCAATGGCGGTATTTCATTGGAAGGATTTATCGGCGGGGCGATAGGTGCATTGATTGTATCTGCAAGCACATTCCCTTGGGCGGCGACAAAGCGAATGGTACTCATTGCCACTCTCTCAGGAATCATCGGAAGCCTTTTTGACAGTTTGCTTGGCGGAACACTGCAATCCTTATATCGGTGCTGGATTTGCAGGAAGTACACCGAGCGAAAATTGCATTGTGGTTCTGCTACAGTGTTCGTAAATGGTATTCGATGGATGACGAACGATGCGGTCAATTGGATTTGTGCATTGGCAGGTGCTACCGCTGCCTGGAGATTATATTGATTTGCCTAAGGAAGCAATCGGATTTATGAACTTAAAAATGGTATATCAAAAAGGAAATTTATGAGTACGGACAAAATACGCCAACTAAAACAGCTGCGGGAAAAAGCGACGCATGGCGGCGGACTCACCAAGATCGAGGATCGGCATAAGCATGGGAAGCTGACTGCACGCGAACGTATCGACCTTCTGGTGGACGAAGGGAGCTTTGAAGAAATCGGAATGTTTGTTCATCACCGGTCTCGTGAATTCGGGCTGGAGAAATACAAATATCTTGGTGATGGTGTGGTGACGGGCAGAGGAACGATCAGCGGACGGCATGTAGTTGTGTACAGCCAGGACTTTACGGTCTTCGGCGGCTCACTTTCTGAGACACACGCAGAAAAGATCTGCAAGATTTTGGAAATGGCGATGAAGAATGGTGTACCTGTCATCGGATTGAATGATTCCGGTGGTGCGCGCATTCAAGAAGGGGTCGTGAGTTTGGGCGGGTATGCAGATATTTTTCTGCACAATACTCTTGCCTCCGGTGTCGTACCGCAAATCTCTGCCATCTTAGGCCCTTGCGCCGGCGGGGCAGTTTATTCTCCAGCCATTACCGATTTCATTTTTATGGTGAAAGATACCAGTTATATGTTTGTTACCGGGCCTAATGTAGTAAAGACGGTGACACATGAAGATGTGTCGTTTGAAGACCTTGGCGGTGCATTGACGCATGCTGTTAAAAGCGGTGTGGCACATTTTGCTGTGGAGAACGAGTTGGAATGCATCGAAGGAATCAAGAAACTCTTAAGTTACATTCCATCGAACAATATGGATGATCCGCCGTTCGTTGAGCCTCACGACAGTGAGGATCGGATGGATATCGAGCTTGATTCGGTCGTGCCGGAAAATCCGAGCAAACCGTATGACATCAAAGAGGTCATCACGAGAATCGTCGATGATGGTGGATTCTTTGAAGTACAAGAACTCTATGCTCAGAATATGGTCGTGGGGTTCGCCCGGCTTGGCGGATACTCAGTTGGTATAGTGGCAAATCAACCCTCTATTCTCGCTGGTGTGCTCGATATCGAAACATCGCTCAAAGGTGCACGGTTCATTCGCTTCTGTGATGCATTCAATATTCCGCTGATCATCTTGCAGGATGTTCCAGGGTTTCTTCCAGGCACCGATCAGGAATGGCGAGGCCTCATCAAGCATGGTGCGAAATTGCTGTATGCGTTCTGTGAAGCAACCGTTCCAAAGATTACCATCATCACTCGTAAATCATATGGTGGTGCATATTGTGTCATGAACTCCAAACATATTCGCGGCGATGTGAATTATGCCTGGCCCACTGCTGAGATTGCCGTCATGGGACCGAAGGGAGCAGTGGAAATTATATTCAAGAAGGATATCGAAAACTCAGAAGAGAAAGAGAAAGCAATCGCGGAGAAAGTACATGATTACACCGAGCGATTCGCCAATCCGTATGTTGCAGCGGAGCGAGGATATGTTGACGAAGTTATACTACCTCATGAAACCCGGCCGAAACTGATCAAGGCGCTTCGATTTCTGGAGAACAAGGTCGATACAAATCCAAGAAAGAAACATGGCAACATTCCGCTTTGAGGCGGTCAATTTCCTTGCTTAAGTGGTAAGGATACGTTATTTTGAATAAAGAAATTGATTCAAGATAATTTGTAGAGGCTGATGCGGCGGTTTGTAGTTACGTTCTTATCATTCGTAATCCTCAGTTGTTCTTCGGAACGAACGACGCGATCCCATATTGATACTTCATCTCAATCATCCAATCTAACTGGCACAGAGCTCAAAAGTTTTGCTGTAGATACTCTCATCAGTTCAGTTGATACATCGAGCGCAAAGATAAATGGTAACGGGAACGGCAACGGTTCTGCAGACACATCCGATTACGACACAGAACTCATCCTCCAGCGGCTTGAACAGGCACGGCAGCATTATTTGCTTGCACTTGCCTCACAGGAAGCCGGTGATTCTCTTAGCTGCGGCACAGAATTCGAGACAGCCATCCAAATCCTCAATGAATTAAGTGAATACTCACGCATTGACAGTTCTAAAGAATACTTAGATTTGAGCAAGAGTTTGATTGAAGATTATGAAAAGTACATTGCGCAGATCGACAGTCTTGGCCCTGATGCATCCGTGTATGCACTTCGGGCAAAAATGAATCAAGTAGTCGAGCAGGGGGATACCACCGGTTTGAAGATTCCCCACATTGAGATCAAGGGAACACAAGTTCCCCTGCCTTTCAACGAGTTTGTTGAACGCGCAACTGCCTTTTTTATGAGCCGGGGCCGGCATTATATGGAGCGTTGGTTGTATCTTTCAGGCAGATTTTGCCCAATGATGACAAGAATTTTTAGGGAAGAAGGAACTCCTGAAGAACTTGCTTACTTAGCTATGCCAGAAAGCGGTTTGCGTACTGATGCACGCTCATGGGCGCGTGCTGTAGGCTTATGGCAATTTATGAAAGGGACCGGCGCGATGTACGGACTGCGCGTGAACTGGTGGATTGATGAACGCCGGGATTTTGAAAAATCCACGCGTGCAGCGGCCAGACATCTCAAGGACCTGTACAGTGAATTAGGTGATTGGAATTTAGTGCTGGGTGCGTATAATGCAGGTGCCGGAAGAATTTTTCGTGCTATGCGCAGGAGCGGCGCATCGGATTATTGGGAGATGCGGAGACATCTGCCGCGGCAAACACGTAATTATATTCCACAGTATATTGCAGTCGCACGGATTGTACTCAATCCACAAAAGCATGGATTTACAAACATACCAATAGCAGATTCGCTCGCTTTCGATGTTGTCAATATCAATGACTGTATCGATTTGCGCGTGCTGGCAAAATGCGCACTCACAACGGTTGACACGCTGCAGGATCTTAATCCTGAATTACTTCGCTGGTGTACACCGCCCGGTGTTACGGGATATCGATTCCGGATTCCACTTGGAAGGAAAGATACATTTCTTCTCAGCTATGCAAAAATCCCTGCAGAGCAAAAAAAAGATTGGGCGATCCATACTGTGAAACGAGGCGAGACAGTTTCTTCCATTGCTCGGAGATATGGTTTATCTGCCTCACTTTTAAAAGACCTGAATAACATACGCAGCGATCGGCGTCTCTCGGCCGGCACGGTGATAGCGCTTCCTCTTCCGAAAGATATTGCGGATAGCAAAGTCCCATATGATTACTCACCGGAGGTTAGGGGGCTGAATTTTGGTTCGATAAAATCCTACGCAGCAAGGGATAATATCAACAAAACAAAATTGCGGTATGCGAAACGAGAGGTACGACAACCGAAGGGGAAAGAGAAACTCGTCTATCATGTTAAACGCGGCGATACGATGGGCCATATTGCCGAGTGGTACGGTGTGCGTGCCAGCGATATCCGTAACTGGAATGATATTTCTTACGGGAGTTATATTCATGCAGGCCAAACAATTGCCATTTGGATTCCAGCATCGAAAACAAAACTGTTGAAAAGAGTTGACAGCATGGAGTTTTCGGAGAAGCAAGCGATGACAAAGGGCGAACTTGCTGAAGCAGCGCAAGCAGAAGAAGGAAAGACCAGAACAAAATCATCATCGACTGAATGGATCCAGCATGCAGTGAAAAACGGCGAGACGTTAGAAAAAATCGCAAAGATTTATGAAGTGAGTATCAGCGATCTCAAACAATGGAATAACCTTCGTTCGTCACGTATCACCACCGGGCAGACATTGGAAATTTATGATAAGCCTGAAGAACGCGTAAAAATTATTGAAGCACCTGCTAAAATACATGCAACTCCTCCTGTCAAGATTTCCGGAACTGGTATTTTTTCACCAACCCACAAAGTAAAAAAAGGTGAAAGTATCTATACCATAGCAAAATTGTACGGTGTTGATGTGCAGAAGTTCAAGAATTACAACAACCTGCGAAGCAATAAAATTCTCGCCGGAAAAGTCCTCAAGATTCCTCCCAAAACCAATCCCTAAATCTCCGATTTACTTTATTGTCTCTTTCGGGGATAGGGAGAAAAACACTCGCCTTGAGGCGAAGACTTCCATGTGAATAATGGAACCATAGATTTAAAATTCAATGACCCCATCCTTACCTTCCCCTAAGAGGGGAAGGGATTATCATCTTGGAGCGGAGTGCACCCTTATACTGAGACATAATTTTGTTGAGAAAGGTTGATGTAATGACTCTCCCCCTCAAAGGGGGAGATAAAAGAGGGGGTCATATAGCCAGAAGTTTCTCGGTATTAGTTGTCATGGTTTGCTTAGAATGGACAAAGTGCAAACCTATCGCCTTCAGGTGATAGCAGTTTATTTAGGAAATGGGGTTCCACAGAAAATCGAGCTGTGAACACAAAACCCCGTCAAGTAATCGGTGGGGTTTTGTGTTGTACGAATGAACAATCGCACTGCAACAAGCAGCTACAACATGAGCGCTGCGGGATTCTCCATCAATTTCTTAAAATCCTGCAGGAATCGTGCGGCAAGTGCACCATCAATGATGCGGTGATCGGAAGAGAGAGTTACTTTCATTGCGCTGCCGATGACGATTTGTCCTTTTTGCACGACCGGTTTTTCGACAATCGATCCGATAGCAAGAATTGCTCCTTCCGGCGGATTGATGATAGCGACAAAATCTTCTACACCGAACATTCCAAGATTACTGATGGTGAATGTTGCGCCTTGATATTCTTCCGGCTTCAGTTTGCGATTGCGGGCGCGTTCTACAAGGTCCTGTAACTCAGTATTGAGCTGAGGAATGGTTTTCTGCTCGCAATTTCGCAAAACGGGAGTCACCAAGCCGTCATCTAATGCAACAGCGACGGCAACATGCGCTTCGCCAAATTGCCGCATCGTATTTCCCATATAAGTTGCGTTGATATTGGGATGGTGCATCAACGTTATCGCGGCAGTTTTTACGAGAATATCAGTAAAACTAATTTTTGAATCGGTGACAGTATTGAGCTGTTTACGAAAAGCGATTGCCGGTTCCATATCGATTTCTACTGTGACATAGAAATGCGGCACGGTTTGTTTGCTCTCCTGCATCCGTTGAGCGATCGTTTTACGGATGAGGGACAGCTCTACATCTCGATGACCGCCGCGAATGATCGGTGCAGCCGGTTTGAACTGCAATGGCTTTTTACCGCTCACGAGAGGTACAACATCCCGTTTGATGATGCGTCCTTGCGGTCCGCTTCCGGAAATGGCTCGAAGCTCGATTTTGTTTTCCGTGGCAAGTCTTTTTGCTAACGGTGAAGCTTTTACATGTCCATCTGCGACGATGGCAGAGGCAGGCTGTGAAGATGGCGGCATCGATTTTGATGCTTCCTTCGCTATTTCTGTTTTCGGTATTGATTGTGCCGCAAAAGGAGTCTCAATCAATAATGCAGAAATATCTTCATTCGCTTCAGCAATAATGGCGATGGGAGCGCCGATTTCCACCTTACCTCCTTCAGGAACCATGATCTTGCGCAGGATCCCGGAGTCGTACGATTCCAATTCCATATCTGCTTTATCGGATTCGATCTCGACAAGAGTTTCACCTTGCTTAATTTTTTCGCCTTCTTTCTTCAGCCATTTCAGGATGACACCTTCCGTCATGGTGTCGCTCAGTTTTGGCATCAAGATTTTTGTCGCCATAGGTTCCTCTAAGTATTAAATGCTGTCAGGAGTTTTCTGCTGACTGTAAGAATATAATAATGCTTACTCGGAAATTCCAATAACCCCCACTATCTCTCCCCCTACAGGGGGAGAGATATAAAACCCCAAAACAAAACTTGTTAATCGAGATACATAACTTTTCGAACTGCACGTATCACTTTCTGGATATTCGGCAAGGAAGCAATTTCCAGATTATGCGCATAGGGAAGAGGCACATCTTCCTGCGTGACACGTCCAACCGGTGCATCGAGATAATCGAAACAGTGATTGCTCACTTCATGCGAAATCTGCGCGCCGACTCCGGCAAAAGGCCATCCTTCTTCCACAATCACCAATCGATTCGTCTTCTTGACGGAATTGAAGATCAATTCCCAGTCCATCGGTTTAATAGTTCGCGGATCGATGAGTTCCACACTGATGCCTTCTTCCGCAAGACGGCCAACTGCTTTGACCGCGATATGCTGAAGGATCTTGGACCACGAGACAATGGTAACATCCGTTCCTTCCTTTATCACTTCTCCAACTCCGAAGGGAATGGTATATTCGCCTTCCGGTATTTCGCCTTTCTCGCCGTACATCATTTCACTTTCGATGAAGATGACGGGATTATTATCGCGAATAGCAGTCTTCAATAATCCTTTTGCATCCCGTGGATTGGAAGGCATAACGACTTTCAGACCCGGAAAATGGGCGTAGATGGATTCAAGAGCTTGTGAGTGTGTTGCTGCAAGACTGTGTGCCGCACCGCCCGGCCCGCGGAAAACAATCGGCACATTGAAATTCCCGCCAGACATGGACAACATCTTGGCAGCGTTATTAACGATCTGGTCGAAGGCGACAAGGGAAAAATTCCAAGTCATGAATTCAACGATAGGGCGGAGGCCGACCATGGCAGCGCCGATGCCGATTCCGGAAAATCCGGCTTCGGCGATTGGTGTGTCAATGATGCGCTTGGGTCCATATTTTGCGAGCAGGCCCTGGCTCACTTTGTAAGCACCGTTATATTGGGCTACTTCTTCGCCCATCAGGAAAACACGTTCATCGCGCGCCATTTCTTCGTCCATTGCTTGATTCAGTGCTTCACGTATACTGACAACAGGCATTCCTTTTTCTCCACAATCGTTATGTCTTTATCAAAAACTCTAAATTACAAAACACAACAAGCAAGACACGAACAAATCATAAAAAGAAAATTCTAAATTCTAATACATACATCCTATATTCTCATATTCATTTCATCAGCATAGACATCGGTATAGAGTTCTTCGAGCGGCGGTTCGGTACTGCTCTCTGTAAATTGGACGCACTCTTCAACGATATTTTTGATGCGTTTTTCGGCAGATTCAAAATATTCATCTGCAGCAAGATGTGCTTCCTTCAAAACCTTGGCACATACTGTCAGCGGATCCAATTTCCTCTGATTCTCCACTTCTTCCTTTGTGCGGTAATGGCCATGAATCGGGTCGGACATGGAATGGCCGCGGTAACGGAATGTCTGCACTTCCAACAGGCTCGGTTCATAGGTGGCGCGGGCATGATCCACGGCGGCTTTGACGGTTTGATAGACCTTAAGAACATCGTGTCCATCTTCTATCACTGNNTTGCACCATCACCCATAAAGCAGAGGCAGACACGTTTTTCACCGCGATATTTGATTGCAAATGCTGCGCCGGTTCCTATGGGAATATGTCCGCCGACAATCGCATGGCCGCCTAAAAAGTTTTTCTCACGGTCGAATAAATGCATGGAACCGCCTTTGCCTTTTGTTGTGCCGG
>PMDB01000098.1 GCA_003155495.1 Ignavibacteriota bacterium | reverse complement strand
TATAAAATCCAATAAATATTGTAGAGGTTAAATATAAAAGGATAATTCCGATATCAACGAAATGTAGATTCATTTTGTATAACTCCAAGGGCTACAAAGTGTTTCAAATTGACAAAAAAAAGCGCCTGTGCAAGGTCTGCCACAGACGCTTTCCTTGATCTACCTTTGATGTTATTTAAGCAACATCATCTTCTTTGCTAACACTGTGCTTCCAGCTTCTAATTTATAGAAATAAACACCGCTAGAAAAGTTCTTTGCATCAAAAGTAACGGTCTGAGGTCCAGCATTCCTCGTTCCATTTACCAATACTGCAACTTGCTCTCCTAATAAATTATACACTGCAAGCTTTACTTTCTCACTCTTTGCAAGCTCGAAAGTAATTTTTGTGGATGGATTGAAAGGATTCGGATAGTTCTGATCCAGTTTGTAGCTACTGGCAACAGATGGTTTTCCTTTCACGCTCGTAACAATCGCAGGACCCAGCTTGGCATAGCCCCAATTGGCTGCATTATTCCACGAGCCGTTTGTACTTGCCCACCATTTTTGCATGGCTTGGCGTCCAATCGACGCGTCATCACTTTGATCTTGTTGTAATTCAAATCCAATTTGTGTTCCTTCGGTTGGATCGATACCTAAATTTGTAAGAGGAATCTTCACTTCCAAATTCCAACCACTTCCCTCTTCTGTGAGGACGCCATCATTACCCAACGCAGCATGATCGGTGACTTTAAATGCAACACCGGCTGTATCAGCACCAAGTTGACCAAAGGCAGTAGCTAAATTTCCAGCTTCATTGCCTATGAGATAGTGAGGAACCGTAAACTGGAATTGCACACCAGCTTTTAAGGAAGACTCTACTGAATGGTCATTGGTTCCGTCAAAGTAGAGTTCAACAGCATCCGTGTTGCAACCGCCCAATGAGCCAGGTCCCACTGTCACAGGAACCGGATCGACGATATCGCAAAATATGTACATATTTGTAGCATCATACAGCGGATACGCTGTAATGAATCCACCGTCTATGGGATTTGTATTTACACCTGCGGCAGATGGAGCTGGTGTAGGATCTCCAACGGTAAACAAATTTGTCGTAATAATATTTGCTTTTCTATAGATCGGATCTAATATCCCGTCAACAGTTATAGTTGTACCTGTGGGAAGTTGGGCTATTTCCAACACCGTATCTACAGTTCTGCTGGAAAGAATAGCAGTACCCCAATTGGCTGCATTATTCCATGAGCCGTTTGAAGCACTCCACCATTTAGACATGGCTATGCGGCCGGTTGCTAAGACATCAGCATCATCTTGTTGTACTTCAAATCCAATTTTTGTTCCCGCGGCTGGATTGATACCTAAATTTGTAAGAGGAATCTTTACTTCAAGCATAGTTCCGGGGAAACCTGCAGAATCAATCATATCGTGGTATTTAAATACAACACCGGCTGTATCAGCACCAAGTTGACCAAAGGCAGTAGCTAAATTTCCAGCTTCATTGCCTATGAGATAGTGAGGAACCGTAAACTGGAATTGCACACCAGCTTTTAAGGAAGACTCTACTGAATGGTCATTGGTTCCGTCAAAGTAGAGTTCAACAGCATCCGTGTTGCAACCGCCCAATGAACCCGGTCCCAGAGTCATAAGAACATCGTCTTCGAAGTAGAACAAAATGTACATATTGTCGTCATCCCACATATATTTGCTCATACCGGTCAGACCAACACCGCTATCAGCTATCGTGGCAGTACTGCCAGTTGGGGGATCGCCAATGATGTAATATCGCTGCATATTCCAGTCGATCGTTTTCCATACATTGTCTTGCAAACCATCAATCACTGGCGCTACTTTCGTCTTAGGAATTTCATACAGGGTATCTGTACTTGTTACAATAATCTTTGCTTCAACTACACTGGCTATTAAGACCAGAGAAAGAAGAAATAATAATACATTTTTCATGTTACTTTCTCCAAAATTGTTTTTTTGAATTATTTAATCTAACAAGTATCGAAGGATGACTTTTAGATTTTTTCCCCCTATAAAAGCACCACCAATTTCAGTTTTTTCTTTTTGGAACCTCCTTTCCTTTTTTATTTAATGACCTTCACAAATTGTTAAATACCCTTAATAACAGAATAACTATTTATTACGCATAAATCCAGTGTCTTTTTTCCGTTATGTGGATTTTATCACACCTTCTACAATAAACACACCCCGTGCGGCCTGCCCCGATGCAAGCAGAGCCACGAGAGTGAGTGGCAAAATACATATCACAGCGAGATGTATGGATGTATTTTGTCATTTTATAAATGTCCTGCCCTGGTATGGGGCTCCATTCCTATCTAACGTCATCCTATAGATTTTGCCAGCTCCGGATAATGAACTGCTAATTAAATAGAGATACTTACTATTACCCCACATCAACTTATCAACAGTGTTTGGTAAAATTCTCGGATCACTATAGAATGGAGTAACAGACCCATTGTTTTCGCATATAAACAACGAATATTTAGGACTATTTTTTAAGCACAGGAATATAGAGCTATTTTCATCAATTTCAAATGAACTAATGGTACATCCGCTTAACTCAGGATGAGTACTCAAATCAACCAAGAGAGTTCCATTGAAAGAACTTCCCACTCCCATTACTTGACTTTTCCAAACATGCGTAGGATCAGCAACATA
The DNA here is from genome assembly GCA_003155495.1 of Ignavibacteriota bacterium. Lineage (GTDB taxonomy): Bacteria > Bacteroidota > Ignavibacteria > UBA10030 > UBA10030 > Fen-1298. The sequence continues at coordinate 22,425 of PMDB01000098.1, read as the reverse complement.
AAGATATTGATTACCTGATTCTTTGACTACGCGAATTTTTATTAAGTTCATATTCGCAATAGGCGGATAGCCCGAAATTGCAGTAAAAGTTGGAGCAGTACCCATGCCAACCGATGAATCGGCAAAATACAGATTTCCATTACCAGCGGTGTATATATTACCTTTTTCATCAAAGTCTAATTGGCTCACTACCCCAGGAACTGGCAGTTTTACTGGTCTATTCGCATTCCATATGGTGTCAAGAACACAGATGCGTGAAATATGGTTTAAGCCATCGGCAATAAAGAGATTTCTTCCATAAGCTCCCGGACCAAAAGACATAGCCGTAATATAAGTATACTCAGTAACTGTTGGCCCACCAAATTCGGCCATATTAATCAATGTGGTTTGTGTTACACCTGCAAAGTCAGTTTCGTACACAGTTCTCGCTGAAGTCGTATAAATATTTTCTTGGTTATCAAGCTCCACTGCCAACAAAGAAGGCATAGCGGAATAATTTCCTACTACAGTTCCTGGTAATTCCATCGCGTAAGCAATATGTGAAGAATTTTCAATCATTTTCGAATTCGTTACACTCACATCGATAGCTTTGCCGTAACGATCAGTTGATAAACCAGGTCTATATATAATTATATAAGAATCCTGTATTTCTTTAAACATTGGTTGCACACCACCGATATAAACCCAATTTGTATCCCCATTTCTTACTCCCAAATTGGTACCAACAATCGTTATTTCTCTGACTCCTGCAACAGCATTGAGCGCCGGTACGATGCCGGTAATAGTCGGGCTACCGGTGGTATCGGTACTCATTGCAGGATAATTAAGTCCGGGCTTGTTATTGTATTCACAAGCGATAAAAAGTACCGGCATAATCAATATACAACACACAACAAAGATCGACCATGGCGAGGTACATTCCTTCGCAAAAGTTCTTTTCGAGAAAATACTCTGTCTTAATTTTTCATTTTTCATAAATTACCCTTACACTTTTTACAATGAAACACGTACTGTGAATTGCTGAACATTATTAAATACCCCAAACGGGGTATACGCATAATCAACTTCAAAACCGAAGGAAGAAATACCTACGCCATACGTGAAGCTGTTTTCATCGTTGCCGCTAACGTATCCAGCTCTTAGAGAAAGAAGTTGCATGAATCTATATTCTGCTCCAATTTTTAACTGTTCAGGATGCGATCTTGGATGAGTCCAATCGACAGAGAGCATAAGATCTTGATTAGATTGCGGGCTGTTGATGAGCTCAAAAAGATTAGCTGAAATACCAATGGTAAAAAGCAAAGGAAGCTGAAAATCTTCATTTTCAAATTTTACCGACTGTGAAAAGTTCGTCACAGACATTCCAAACACTATGCTTTTTATACCTGTCTTATAAATCGTTCCAAAATCATATGCCATGGCACTAGTTTTGTTTTTCGCTGTCGTCACATCCCCTTGATCACTCATGAACGTACTTTCACCAAGCGATTGATACGCATATTTGACTCGTGCTCCAACTCCAAATTGCTTGTTGATCATTTTTGAATAACCTAATCCTATTGCAAGAGCACTAGGTTTAAAAATACCAGTATCAAAATATCCATTCGGATTATTCCTATCGACCATTGTCCCTTCAAGATTTCCGTAGTCAACGGATTGCACACTGAGACCAACAGTACCAAAATCTCCCGAAGAGGGCGATACAATCACGCTCGCCGATAAGTAATTGATATCAGCTATCCATCTATTCATATCAAAACTCGCGCTAAGAAACGTCGGCATTTCAGCCATAGAAGCCGGATTCGATGCCATCGCTCCCGCAAATCCTGATAATGAATTTACGGCGCCGCCCAACCCACTCGATCTCGCATCAGAAGACAGACTCAGAAAATTAAATCCTGTTTGAGCCAATTTTGTTTGACTCATGGTTATGGATGTACATACCCCGATGAGTAGTACCATGAACCATGTATTTTTTATTCGCTTCACTTTTTAATCTCCTATTCGATATATATTCTCGTATAGATGTCTAAAATCATCTAATGATAATAAATTTCTTAAAAATACTATCGCCATTCTTATAAAGAATATTCCCTTGTTTATCAAAAGCATCCTGGGTAACTTCAAAATACGCTATATATAATCCGCTCACAACAACTTGTCTTGAAGATGTAAGTGATTGCCAATAATCGTCGCCACTACCATTGGTGTGATCTATTGTTGCGACTAAATCACCTAATTCGGTATAGATTTTTATTTTACAAATAGGCGGTAGATTATAAAATCCCAATCGATCCCTCGTAGTTGGATCAGTCGTCCCAAATTGGATATTTCTTGCCTTGATATTCCAAGGATTCGGAACCACCCTTATATCTGAGAGCTTATTGCTTCTTTCGCCCGTCGGAGATAAATAACTTACTTCAATAGTCCCCAATGGAGCTTGAAGAAATATTAATGTATCAGGTCTTAAAACACCTTTTGTAACAAGTCTTGCTTTGTTAACACTTATTGTATATGACGAGGGAATTTGCCTGATACCATTTACACTGACAGTTAAACCCATCACTACTGTGCCTGTAGAATCTGCTATAGATACCGGCAATAGAAATTTTTTAGTGGTATCATTGCCTATAAATGTAGCAGTGTTCGATATCGTTGTGAGAGCAACACCAGCCGGACGTGTTAAATATGCGGGATTATTTGTCATCGTATAATATCTGCTGCTTACCAATGGTTCACCTACGGGTATATTGAGAGCGGCATCGCCGGGGTTGGTTGATCCGTCATCTTTCGTTTGAATATAATAATAGTAATTAAACCCACGTTTTGGACTTTGGTCATCGTATGAATTTACAAGATCACCAGTACTTTTGCCGCACTCAAGAATGAGGTCATATGTTGTGTCTGTTTTGCCTTCACTCCGGTAGAGCCTGTATCCGTCAAAATGCGGGCTTGATTCAGCACTCGCAGACCAAGAAATTTTTATTCGATCGCCTCCCGAATTAACTTCGAACTTATCCGGCGGCGGCGGCGGCTGCGGTATGACATAGTTATTATTATAAGCTGCTGCTGCCCTTCTAAATGTTTGGAAGAGAGAATCTTTGCCTGAAAACACCCATGCATTCTTATATTCGTTCCTATCCGTTGTAGTACCGCCGTTCTTATAACCTGTCGGCAGAACATTTGCAATAGTACTATTTGGATTTGCAAACCAATTTTTTGCAACTTCACATCCTTTATTCCAGCTTATACCTGCAACAGCTTCTGCTATTACAATACGTACGCTATCACCGGGAGCAAGTGTATATGGTCCAAAACCTTGTGCGCCCATATAACCACCAGCGTCTCCCCCCGCTGCCGCATTTCCAAATCCAGTTGGCCAACCATTCGCATCTTTTCCTACTATATCTGCTATAGTTTTAGAAGCATGTCCAGCAGCCATATATTGTTGATATTTTTGCGCCATTATACTTCGGTTATATTGTGTTGGTGACCCATTTCGATCAATAGTATTGTCAGCGCCTACATACATCGTTGTTGTTGGTTGTGTTATATCATCCGTTGGATCACCAGGTGCTTTATCTGCATGCAATACAACATCTCCTGTAAACTCATACCCTGCCAATTCCGTCACACTTGTTGAATTCAACGGTCCTGGGAGCCCTATATCGCCTGCTGCACTTCCATAAGGAGTCCCACTTACTGGTCCCCAATACGAAATACTAGCCCTGAATTCGCCTGCAGGGTTAACATCTTTTCTTATCACATCATTTATTGTATTTATTCCCCATGTAGTTCCCGTTGGAGCCCAAGAACCAGTGCTCGCTGTTCCTATTCCTGTATAAGATATACCAGATAAGGATATCCGGTTTTGCCTATAAAATATAACTCCCCTAAGAGTATCGTTTAATTTTTTCTGGCCACTTTCATCAATAATGCCGGTATTTTTAAATGTATATTCATAGATATAATAATTATTGTTGTATTGTTGCGAATAAGACGTTATTCGCCTTGTTATAGACACTCCATTACTTAAATGAACATTATTTATCATTACTCTATCTGCAGGCAAAGTATTGTCTATTTTATCGGTAATATCATCAAAATCGCGCGCGGAAGCGCTCGTATTGTCTACATAGACACTTGGATGTGGAAACCTGCCTACCAAAGTTAATCCATCTGAAAAGACCTCTGTTCCGGAATATGCTGCGTCTTTTCCAATGCAAACGACTTTATAAGGATATGTAGTATTGGTAACAGGATCGTTAAAATCTGTTGAACCCATCCACACTGTATTACACACCCTTACACCCTTCATTCTTATATTAAATTCATTCGGCCAACATAACCCATCAATCTGATCTGCAGCAACAAAGGTTGAACGGTCTCTTCTAAAATATTCACCTTCCGCTCCCATACTCGAGACCCAAGAACGTAATGCACTTGTCGCCAGCCATTTTACCTGCTGGTGCTCCGTCCCCAAAACCTGCGCATTGAGCTGCTGGAAATTTGTAATGGTAAACACAAAACATAGACATATAACAATTGCAATTTCCCAAAAATAAATTTTCACTCTCTTATTATCACATCTCATTATCGTTATTCCTTATTAAAAATTAAATGATAAATTTATTCCGAAGAAAATCTGTCTCGGATCCAAAAAATTAAATGAAGTATTATTTGGCATATCAATATATGCTTTATCATCCTTGATCTTTTGCATTTTGCCGTTATCTACTAATGACCATTGGCCATTAACCACTTCATAGTAATTCTTGTCACTTCTATCATAGTATATAGCCTGTGATCTTGCACTCGCTGGATTTATACTGGATTTGCTTCCGATCTGTTCGATTGGCTGAAATGCAACACCATCCTTACGATAATCACCCATACGGTCATCACCGGGGATATTATCATAAGCAGTGCTTTCAGGTAAATGTAGCGACTCCTGATAATCTTGCTGATCGACAAGATCATAGAACCCTTTTCCTGACAACCGTTCAATATTAAACAAATTCCTTACCTCCATGAAAACCATCAAATTAAACTTTCCAAAATTGAACGATTTATTTAACCGAAGGTCCATGTTAAAATAATCTGAACATTGAACATTGAAAACATTTTGGAATTCCGCTGATCCCTGGGGATTATAATTTATCCACGCGCCGGCACGCCAATCTCCCAAAATATTAAGAGACCAACTATCTAAAGGTTTCATCCCTAAGAAATTTGGCCCATAATCTTTAGGCGTTAAAAATGTTACACTTGCTCGTGCATGTGGCTGAGGAACCGGTTTTTGTTGATATAAGGTTTGAGTAGTCTGGTCTATTTGCCTTTGCGCAGCCGGATCATCATTGATAGAGGTTTCTCCAAATGCACCATTGGTCGTGGCCTGATACGTATACGACACCAAGCCCCTTACCCAATCACCTTCGGATTTTCTGATTGTTACCTCAAAACCACGGGTATCCGCATAATTGTTATTCGTAGCTAAATTATATTGAATATTTTTGATATTACTTGCATAAGCAGTATATCCTTGTATATCTGAAATATCTCTGTAATATGCCTGAATTTGCAACAAGTAATTATTAAAAAGAACAAGATCATAACCTAATTCATAAGCAATTGTTCTCGCCTGAACTAAGCTGGGATCACCCACGCTTGATATACCGCCCGCAGGTGGTCGACTAATTCTGAAAATTTCTTGGTACGAAGGCAATTCTCTAAAGTGCCCGTAATTAAAATACAACTTTGAATTTTCCGTAATAGGATGCGATATACCTAAACGCGGGCTGAAGTCAACAGCAACTTTGGCTTTCTGTGCGGAATAGTCACCACCACTCGGATCAGTCGAATAATACGTCGAAAAATGAGATGGATCAAGTGGATCACCCGTAGCCCCAACCCATTCTGTATTGGGATTGCTCACATCCATTCGCAAGCCAACATTGGCTATAAATCCGTACATCTCTATTTTATCCTGCACATAGGAAGAAAACTGATACGGTTTCCATTCTTCATTCACAGTAGTAAAACCACCATACCCAGGAGCACCTATTTCATAATTTAATTTCAAATCGTAGGTATTAAATTCAACTCCAAACTTAACCATATTCGATTTATTTACTTGACTCGTTAAATCAAATTTTGCCGTATAAGAATTGACAATACTGGAATCAATTATTTCACCCGAATGACCTCCCAAGAACATACCTGAAATTGGAGAATTAGCCGAAGTAGCGCTATACCCATCTGGAGATTCATCATTTACAAAATAACCAGGGATCACTTCGAATGTTGTTCCAGTATCTCGAGCGGCTATATGGCGTGTCTGATATTTCCTGCTCACATGTTCCACACTCACTTCATAAAACGTGTTCGCGGTAACAACTTGAGTATATTTTCCGGCTAATGTGAGATTCCTTACGACGACATCGCTGTACCATCCATCAGAATAAATTTTGCTATCTCTTCCGTCGGTAAGCATTTGTGCAATTGATGCTGATGAACTACTGAAATAATCAGTAGGATTATATGGCAAAACTCCATTTTGAATACCAAAAGTAGTAATGTTATTTAAATAACTCTCTTCAAAATTTACAGCAGAGGTGTATAAGGCACCAGTCGTAGCAGTGAGCATCAATTTAGCATCTTTACTAAGATCTGAATTCACCTTCATCGACCAGTTATAATTTTTGTAATCATCACGGGTAAGAGGAATAAGAAACATTTCTCGGTCCATAATAAAACTTGTAAAGAATCGAAGATTGCCCAAAGCCCCACCAATGATTGGTACAGGACCGCCAAAACTCCCATCAATATTATAATCGGGTTGATCTGTTGCTGGTCTTCTTCTATGTTCCCATTCCCATACACGTTGACATGCAGCAGGAGAAAGATCATTCGTCGGATCGTTATCCGATAAAAGTCCTTTGGAAACAGCGTTCCAGCCTTCAAAAGTAGGATATTGTCGCTGTGTATAAAAATCCCAATTACCATTATTTGTTCCCGTCCAACACACCGCAGGATCTAAATAGGGTTTATTCCACATAGAATTAGGATCGTAAACAGATAGTCCAAAGTTCTTAGGAGCAGGAGGACTAACTTTGACTTGTATTGCACCAGAATATTTAGCAACGCCTCCTTCTTTTCCGACGATATTTATAACACCTGATTGTACCTGTCCATATTCGGCATTAAATCCTCCTTTTTCAATTGCAACTTCCTCAATTGAAGTTAAGGCAACTGAAGAAATGGGACTATTGTTTCTCGGATCACGTTGAGTAACACCATCAATTTGCAAAAGTAATTGGTCTGCGCTGCCACCCCTAATCACCATACCATTCTCAACTCCCGCTTGCAAGCCCACAACCTGATCAATGGAGGAAACAGGAAGGGATTGAATTTCTTCCGGCTGCATTGCAGCTACACTGGTGGATACGTCTTTTTTAACGATGTTTCTTTCTGCAATGACTTCAACAATTCCTGCTTCAATTGCTTGAGACACCATTGTAACATTAACAGTCGCAGTCTGATCTATAAGAACACGTATTTCATTCACAGTGACTGTAGCATAACCAACCATACTCGTTATAATAGTATGGATACCAGGCGGAACAGATAGAATTGCATAGTACCCATCAATATCTGTGGCCGCGCCCAGAGATGTTCCCTTCACAACGACATTAATGCCGATGAGCGGTTCATTAGTTTCTTTGTCCACAACTCTGCCGGCTATTTTTCCTGTAGTTCCCGCTAAAACAATATTTACCGTCAGTGCAAATACTAAGACAAAATAAACAAGAATTCGGTATCTATCCGATGACATAGACTTACTCCTTATAAAAAATTCTTTCTTGGTTCTCTATCAGATTACAAAAATGCCCATCAGACAACATTCAGACAACATATAGTACGGTGGCTGGAAGTATAAAAAACTGTTATACGAATGTCAAGCCTTTTTCTACCTATAAAAGATGCTTTATTGTTTAGTTCCCTTTTATCATCTAAACGAAACTATACAAAATTTCCAAAATTCAGCTATTTACAAAAATATAATTGCTGTCCTGATTCTCTCTATTTTACTTCGTACAGCAAGTATTGCTCTTCTAACGCTTATTAAAAATTTTGTACAGCCCTCTTCCCCAAAAACACTCTCTATATTTGAGCAACAACTGTACCAATCAAAAATCAGGTAATTTCTGCCAGAGTCAATAATTAATTTTGAAAGAATTATCATGTTAATAATGGCGGTGTTATCAATTACGATAATTAACATGTAAGAAGGACGTCTAAGAGAAAACTCGCTATGGGAGAGCCAAATACCCCAAAGTAAATATGTATCAACTCTTCAATCCAAGTTCTTTACACATCCTATGAAAATTCGGGGGCGCGAGACCGAGTTTTCGGGCTGCTTCTGCATCAGACGAAGAATGTTTACGGACAAATGTGAAGTATTTTTTTCTGAAAATGCCCTCCATCTCTCGCAACGAAGGAACGTTTTCAGAATCCTGAAAGAATACTGCATTACTATCTGTATATTGATGAGATGTTGGATGAAGAGACAATACTTCTTTAATAATTTCCGGAGTAATGATGTTTTCTTCTCGAAGGAGAAGTCTTTGGACGACGTTCTTAATCTCTCTCACATTGCCCGGCCAGTCATATCTCTTCAGGACATCAAAAGCAGTTTCTTCCGTGGTAGGAGTCGGTCTGATCATATCGATACTCATTTGCCGCATGAAGTGTTCCCAGAGAACGAGAATATCCTCAGGCCTCTCTTTGAGAGGAGGTGCATAGAGAGGGACAACATGTAAACGATAGAAGAGATCTTCACGAAACCTCCCAGCAGCAATTTCTTGTTGTAACACTTTGTTCGTTGCAGCAAGAATCCGTACATCCACCTTAACCTTCTCTCTTGTTCTCCCAATCTTTTCAATCTCACCATCTTGGATGACCCTCAACAATTTAACCTGCGCAACGAGGGGAAGTTCTGCGACTTCATCAAGAAAGATTGTGCCATGATTGGCTTGTTCAAAAAGGCCTCGTTTGTTTGCATTTGCCCCTGTGAACGCACCTTTCTCGTAACCGAACAATTCGCTTTCTATTAATTCATCCGGAATACTGCCGCAATTAATAGTAACAAAATTTTCTAATTTTCTTTTACTTTCATAATGAATATTGATCGCAACCAGCTCTTTCCCCGTACCTGATGGGCCAGAAATCAACACAGTCGCATCGGTCATAGCTAACTGTTTGATTTGTGCTCGAATCTTTTGGATTTGTTCTGAAACTCCGAGGATTTTTGTACGGGACAGCATACCTTCGACATTTCGCAGCAGCTTCTTTTCTGACCGCGACTTTTCACTCTCAAGCCTTTTCCTCTGATACGCGTTAAAGATGCTCAAGATGAAGTCGGTTGGTTGATAAATATAATCTTCAATATCACTGGGATATTTGGTACAGTACCAAAATGCCCCTGCCTGAAGAATTCGATTCGCGAAATCAAAGTCTGTGATATTGACAGTCATCTTTGTAATAACGATGATTTGACGCGAAGGTTCTATTCGTTTAATTGCCCTTATCAGCGCTTCCCCCATAGTACCGCCGGCAATCTGGAGGTCCATAATCACTACATCATAGTGTTCATGATGTTGCTCGAGGAGTTCTATAGCCGAATCGCCATTCGACACAACATCGCGAATTTCGATTTGATGATCGAATGGCCTGAGCGTATTTCGTACTCGGCGAACATCAAACTCTTCATCCTCAATGAGCAGGATTTGTATACGTTCATCAGTTGACATAGTATCTCTTTTTTCTTGTTTTCCTAATGCGGTGCAATAAAAATAAATTTACATCCTCCAGCTGGCAGGTTCTCTGCATCAATCTTCCAACCGAAACGCTGTGTCGCAAGTTCATACGCAATATAACAACCATATCCGGAGTGTTCCTTACCCGGTAATGTACCGGAGGTTACTTGTTCTTGGAATATTTTTTTGATACCACTCCCATCACTCTCCAAAAGATCCGAGCGAATTCCTATTCCATTGTCTGCAATTGTGATCATCGACTGCCTCAACGCAGGATCGTATTCTGTTTTAATGGTGACAACTTTACTCTCTACTCCAGCATGGTCCACACTGTTCTGGATAATTGGTTCGAGCACTTCCCAAATAACATATTCATTGATGGCAACATCAGGCATCTTGGGATCAAGTTGGAGTTCAAACTTCACTGCCGGCCGGTTATCCGACACACGCTGAAAAATGTTTTCTACAATAAATTGAATTCCCTCATTCACGTTCGTCTTAAACAGCGGGCTTCGAATTGTTTGGATGGGAGGATCATACCATTTCATATCATAGATCACCCGGGCAATGAAGCTGGCATATTTGCCGATGCGGTTCTTTATGATACCGATGTTTTCAGTCGTTAAACTTCGCAGGTCTTCTTTAATAAACCCGACAATTTTTTCAGCTTTATGGTGGGTATGATAGATTCGCTTGGTAAAAATCATTTCTTTTTGATGGTTGATTTGTTCTGCCAAATGCAATTTCTGTTCTTCAAATAGTAATCGCTGCACTTCGTCCCGCTCGGTTAGGGTCCGTGTCGAGATATAGAACATCGCAAGTAATCCTACAATGATGAGAGCAGAATATACCAATGCTGTCTGACTATAGTTCTTCGACATTTCATCGGTAAGGAACATAAGATCGGGAGTTGTTTTCATATAGACTGCACCGACAAATTCTCCACGCGGAACGAATGGAATAAAGACATGAAATATCTGTTCCCGCTCCACAACAGTGTAGATTTGTTCTATTTTGCGAAGCGTATCCTGTACCGATTGGAACAATCGAATTGCCTCGGCATGCGTGCTATCCGAACTTTGAATCCTTTTCGTCTCTCCAGACAAATAATCATACAATTGTTTGCCATCATCGATTGCAATGATTGCGTTCCCGTGTGGAATAAGGATAGATACACTTTGAACGTTTTTATCTAACAATTGCTGGCTGAAAATGATGTTAAAATCCTGAATGATTTTCCGTTCTTCGCTGTCAGAAAGTTTTGCCTTCGAACCTTTCGATTCTAAAAGCATTTCGATGGAAGTAGTGGTTAGATTGGCAATACGCTCAGCGGCATCCTGCTGGTACCATTGCTGAGATTTGACAAATACTTTCCGGAGTGAATTTTGATTCATGAAGAGAACAATGAACTGAAAAACAATCAGTACCAGTGCGATGACTGTGATGTGTCGGATTTCAATCCGATATTTATGATACCTATCCCGAAACCGCCGGGGAGTTCTCTGGTTCACGTTCATCATTTGATCAGTACTTCGTTGGAATGAATCAGTTCATCGGTGCGAGTAAGTGCTTCATCGACGGAAAGTTCTTGTTTGATTGCAAGATGTGCAAAATGAGAAATAATGTCCGAGACTTTTGTGTATTCGATAAGCGCAGGACGATGGAACCCGCTCCGGAGTAATTTATGGAAAAAAGCCAAATCATTGTGAGTGTGCAGGAATACACTATCTTCATAGACAGAATTGATAGCCGGTAAATATCCTGTACGTTCAAAAATCATCCGTTGAATTTTTTCGCTTTGAAAGAACCGAATAAATTCAATTGCTGCTTCTTTTTTTGTGGAAGATTTTGACACCATCAAATTCCAGCCTCCAAAGACTGAAGTTGACGGCCTTCCTTCGAAATGGGGCAAAGGTGCTTTAGCAATGTATTTGAGCTTTGCGGTATCCGAGTAAGAAGTGCGAAAGCTTTGAACAAAGTCAGGCCAACTCCGGACAAAAACGGCATCGTGGTCAAGCATGTACGTATTACACAAGAATTCATCGAAATCTGTTACTTCTGGAGGGGTCGTTCCGTCTCTCACAAAGTCCACCATCATCTGAAGAGATTTTGACGCAGGCGGAGAGAGAACTGGAAAGGTATTCGATTTTAAAAAATCCTGGTCATAACCAACCGCTAACTCAAGGAAATTACAGACCAGCCCTTCGAAATCTTTTGCCGGAAATATAAAGAAGGGTTTATTCATATACCCGAGCCGCTTGCGTAGTTGCTTCATTTCTGTCCAGGAAATTGACTCCTGGAGCCGTTTCTCGACCGCAGCTGCATCGGGTAACCTCCGAATAATATCCCAACGATAGTACATAAGTCCTATATCGAGGTACATCGGCATCGCGACAAGTGTTCCTTCGAACACGCACGACCGCATCGCATCCCGCAGCAATCGGCGCTTCTCATCGGCAGAAAAATAGGAATCCAACGGCTCGCACCATTTTGCAAACCGGGGTACCCAAATCAGGTCAACAGCAAAGATATCGAGCTTTTCACTCTTGCTGCGAAGCGAACGTGTGAGCAGCTCTTTTCGTTCGTTTGTACTGAATTTAGAAAACGGTAGATTGACGGGAATCACTTCAATCATTCCTACGTGCAGGCGATTAAACTCGTCAATGGCGAACTGATGTGACAGAGAAATATTATCAGCGTAGTACAACTTGACAGGCAGATTTTTCTCTCCTGTTTTGAGAACATCAAAGACTGACGAATGCCAACCGATGCCAATGATGACTGCAACTATAAGCAATGCTGAAGCATATACGTATTTTTTTTGCATATAAAGATTTTGATTATTTCAATAGCAGAGAAATCATACTCTTAACGAATAAAAGAAATGTACTCGCTTCAAACTGTCTCGCGCTCTTCGTTGATAAGGTATTTAGCGGCAACCGTTTCAATATTACAGGGAGATGGTCGTCCTTTATAGATCAAACGCAATGCTTCAAGATCGGATTTCCATACATAATCGCCGGGTGCTAACAAGCAAACACTGCCCGGTTCATGTGACAACGAGAGCTTTTTATCATTGAAATAATAATATTCCTTGTTGACTTCAGTGGGATATGCACGCATTAAAGGGGGGATATCGTTTGGTTTAAACCAAAGTTTGATTTCTCGTTCAGCCTCAGTTTTTGTTGACGATGCATGAATAAGATTATCCATTCGCTCACCAATAACATTGCCAGAAGCATCTTTGAGTTGAACGATTGTGCCCAAGGCACGAATGCATCCCGGACTTTTCTCTCTGGCTTCATCAGGGTTTGTTGGACCGGCAATTGCCCGTATCTTTACGATTGCCCCCGGACCTTGAAAGACGAATGCTATCACTCTCCGTTTCCAGGGATCGTTCGGGTAATGTGCGAGTCCTATGAGATAATCTATAAGAGCCGGGAAAAAAACCTTACCTCTATGTTCGGCATAATGTTGATCGGCGAGCATTCTGTTCACCTGGACTATCTTTGCTCCGGCAAAACGCAGTCCGGAGTGAACTTCTGAAAGTTGAGACAGCACATATCCTATCAACGAATTCTTGAGAGCATCCGGTTTAATGAGCACGAGTGTTTGCTCAAGTTCTTTTTTATTCATAATTAAAACGCCTTTCTTACACTATATTTCTCTATTGGGTTCTTTTATATTTGTTGTATACGATTTTCAAGTTGCTTATACAATATAAGCATCTATCGTTTCATTTGACAGCTTAAACAAACGCGCTACAATTGTACTACACATTGCCTCGGGAAAACACTATGTACACCTTTCATTCATTTGTTTTTCGCTTTGCGAAAATGCGACAAGCCTCCGGCTCTGTTACACTGGTTAGGCACAAATGAAATAAATATTTTATAGTATCAGTTCCCAATATCCAACATCAACCCATTCGCCTAATTTATAGCCAACTTCTTTAAAATGAGCGATCTTTTTAAATCCATATTTTTCACACAAGGCTATACTTGCCTGATTTGGCAGTGCAACACCATATATCACGCCATGAATTGATTTTTCTCTCAATGCTTTCAACGCTGTCAACAACTCGCCAATCAGTAATGTACCTATTCCTTTCCCGACAGAGTCGGAATCGATATAAATAGCAATTTCGACTGAATGGCGATACGCTGCTCTTTCCTTCCATTTACTCGCGTAGGTATAGCCAATAACTTTTCCATTTTCTTCATAGACAAGCCATGGTAAATTCTGTATGATAGTATTCATACGAGATATCATTTCATCTGCTTGTAACGGTGTCTCTTCAAAAGTAATTCTTGTCTCCACAATATATTTATTATAGATATGGCATAGAGCATCGGCATCAGAATCTTTTACTTGTCTTATCATTCTTCCCTCGAAAATACATTATACATTAGTTTGCCACCTAACGGACGGGCGCTCCGCCACACAACCGACGGACAAGTAAGTCCCGATTCGATAGGCGGAGCCCCATAACTGTAACACGCGTAGCGTGTTTCCTCTTTTATAGTTCATGCTGATAACTTTTGCGCCAGAGACGCATGAGCCTTTGGCGCACAAATATAAAAAAACCTCTGCTCGCCATGTGCGCTGTTTGCATCCCGCTTTATTATAGCGGGAAATTTTACAGTGAGCTCCTTGAAAAATATAGTAACTTTACGTAAGAATTTGTATTGCGCTCTGCGCAATATATTCTCAGGCCTCTGGCTGTGCAAAAGTCTTGAAGAATGTCAGCATAATTATTGATGCACACTCTTGTGTGCATCATTTAGACACGGCCTCCGGCTGCATGATGCATTCTTCCGAGCAAGCAGAGTGAGCGCTACAGGCGCCATCCCACTCCATGAGAATTAATTTCGATAACGGGACTTGAGCGCTGGTTACATTGCAATTGTTTCATCTGATCAGAATAAGTTTTTTTGTCTCAGTGTATGTGCCAGCATGCAACTGATAAAAGTAAATTCCACTCGACATATTTGCCGCATTCCATTGCCGCGAGTATGTGCCTGCAGATAATTCTTGGGAGACAACGATTGCAGTCTCTTTTCCTGTCAAATCATATACTTTCAACGATACAATCGATTTAGATGGAAGACTAAAGGAAATAGTTGTTGATGGGTTGAACGGATTAGGATAATTCTGCATTAAGGAAAATGTTTCCGGGCGGGAAAATAAATCCAGCATTCCCACACTTGTGCCGGTATTATTTATGTCATTCGTATCGACAATGGCTTTTATTATATCGGGATATGCCTTGGCTCCAGTTAATCGGTTAAAAATGCCCGTACCGTTATTACCGGTACTACCAGCATCCCACCAGAATGGTACGAGTCCATACCTCTCAAGAGAGCGAGTAATATATTGCACATAATATCGGCGGTATCCAGCGAATGCAGCATTGAGCGCAGCACTCCCCAGATTTAGGCGGGCCACGACACCAAATTCGCCCAAAATGACAGCGTACCCTTTGTCAATGAACTTTGTCTTCATATTCTGGAACTGGCCATCAGCCCATGATTCATTAGCCCAAGCATCGGTTATTATGGTTGCATTCTTTCCCCACTGAGTTGTGTAACCAGTGCCAGTGTTAATGGTAAAATTATAGGGATCGTAATAATGAACCTCGACCATTAATCTGCTTTGCGTTACATCAGTAGGGATAATAAAACCACTAAGGGTATAACCAATATTTGTATTGAACCCCTGGACAGCCAAATGGCGATACACATTACGCCCGCCTGTCAACCGGACTGTCGTGACAAATGTCTGGCAATAACTATTATGAGCCGCATAATATGCCGGTTTCGGTGTGCCATAATCGCCATTGACCATGACTTCATTCATGCCAGCAAAGATGAGATGATCATCATAATCACGAAAACGGATAGCAATTTGCTTCCACATAAGAGCCAAACGATTATTCACATACAATTGCTGTGTGGAAGTTGGCTGCATCCATCCCCCATCCCAATGCTCATTGATAATGGCGTACATACTATCTTTTAGCACGTAGTTAACAACTTCTTCAACCCGGGACAATAATGTTGGGTCAATTGTGTATGTATGGAGAGAGGTATCCATAAAATTGCTCCATGCCACTGGTATCCGGATTGCATGAAAACCGGCCGCTTTTATTGAATCAACAAGTCTTTGGGTTATTTTAGGATTTCCCCATGCTGTTTCACCCCCGACAGCTTCTAACGAATTACCAACATTCCATCCCGGAACCATCTCTTGAGCCAATTCGATAGAGCTCAAATTACGCATTCCTGTTTGGTCGGGTGGAATACTATCAGACTGTATTTCGGAGCGTTTATCAACTAATGCAATGGTGCCGGATTGATGTTGATATGCTTTCTCATGGAGTGCTGCGGTTTGGGCAATACTCACCACTGGAACAAATATTAGTATAAATAAAAAATCTTTCATAACTTTTTTTTTATTAAGAACTTAAATATATTAAAAATTTTGTTTCCAATTCACAATATCATTACTTCATAAATCCTATCTGTACTAAACCTACGCTCGCTATAAATTTGCAGCGCGCACAAAAATCTTGAATAATGTCTGCGTAATTATTGGTGCACACTCTTGTGTGCATCATTTACACGCGGCGTCCGGCTGCGTGATGCATTCTTCTGGACAAGCCGAGCTTGCATGCCCGCCCTCTCGTTGGGCGGGAGCGCCTGGTTAGGCGGCAATGGATTTTATTGTAAGGCTCTCCAATAAATTTGTACAACAAAGGATTGAGGGCTATTACATGCATTACCATGAAATCATCTCAAAAGTCATTGGAATAGTTGTCGTCCGCAATTCTGAACTTCTACTCCGAAATAATCCCGATTGTTCCCAACCATTTCTCCACTAACTGAGGCCATCTTGTAATAGGAAGCTTCGTTTCCCGTAACCCAAACGCATGTCCGCCCTGCGCATACAAATGCATCTCCACAGGAACCCCGGCATTCTTCAATGCAATGTAGTAAACCAGCGATTGATTTACATTGTCCACGTGATCATCCTCTGCCTGTAGCAAGAATGTAGGTGGCGTCTGGCGGGTGATGTGAGTAGCAATATCTGGGTTCAACTCGAATAATTTTTCATCCTCCATCCACAAGTGCCCCGGATAAAGAGCCACGGCAAAATCCGGGCGACAACTTTCTTTGTCGGCTTTATCTACAGCCGGGTACAAGCGTTGTTTCCAATGTGTGCTCAGTGCTGCCACCAAATGCCCACCTGCCGAAAACCCAAGCACTCCAATCTTGTGCGGATCGAGATGCCATTCCGTAGCGTGAAAGCGCACCATGCCCACTGTCCTCTGCGCGTCTTCCAAAGCTGTCAGTACTTTAGGATTTATGTGACAATTACATTGCTCGTCCCAGTATGGTCCCGAAAACGGTACGCGGTATTTCAACAGCACTGCTGTGATCCCTATGGACATCAGCCAGTCACAGACCTCCGTGCCTTCAAGATCGATGGCCAGACACTTGTAGCCTCCGCCAGGAAACACGACCACAGCAACACCCGTATTCATTCCCTTTGGTGAATAAACAGTCATCATTGGATGCGAGACATTATCCACTTCAACCACCGGTTTGCCTGCAACCATGTCCGTTGTTGTCGTTTCACTCTCCGGAGCCGCAATCGGTTGCGCATCAGGTACCGCCCCCGGCCATATCAGCACTTGTGTGTGTCCAGACGATGGCTGCCAGACATTCGTTTGAGCCCTAAGATCACCAAACATAAAAATAATGCAAAGAGCAAAGAATCGAAGCTTCATTATAACCTCTATTAACTGAACACAATTGATTCTATAACTATCGTTCGAATAGCAATGTGCATGTTGCCTAACGGACCGGCTCCCGTTAAATCGGGATGCGGCGCTGATAATTTTCAAAATGTTGAAAACGAAACGAGTTCATGCTGATAACCAGATTAAATATTCCCCAACCAACGAGGTACTGAAAAGTTAATAATAAAAACTTAAACCTACCACCAGCCATGCAATTTGCAGTATTAAATTGTATTGCACTTCGTGCAATGACATTATCAGGCCTCCGGTTGTCAGCTTGTGCGTTTTTTGCATCCCTCTGTTTTTGCCAAAGGCATCACTTCGTGACTAGAAGGGAGCGCCTGGTTAGGCCGCGGCATGAATAAAATAGAAGTCACTGAGTTATCGCAACAGCAAACACTTTCGTGTCGCCCTGAATGTTCCACTTTGAATACGATAATAGTAAATCCCGCTTGCGAGTCCAATTGGAGTCCATCGACGAAAATGTACTCCCGGTGACAGATCTTCCGATACAAGTTGGGTTACGAATCTTCCGAGAACATCGTACACTTTTAATGAAACAAATGACTTCTTTGGAATGGAGAATGAAATTGTTGTCGATGGATTGAATGGATTCGGATAATTCTGGAACAGTGCAAATTGCGTGGGTAACTCTTGGATTGCTTGTTCAACATCTGTCGTGCCATAAAGTGTATTTGAAATAATACATCCCGTCAATTTCCATACATCTGTCTCAATCGGTTGATCAGCGTGATACTCATATCGGCTATAACCGAATCCACTGGCAAAGGTCAAGTCACCAAAAAGGAGGCCTCCCAAAGAATAACTAAAAATATTTGCTGGCTTGGCAAAAAGAGTACTCTGATATTTTCCTGTGCATCTTGAAGTAAAGAACCCGCTCCATCGGATCGTGTCAATTGCTCCTACAGAATCACTCAGATTGATAACTTGCTTTTCAACTCCCGATTGCCAGTAATAGATATGTACCGAATCACAGCGTATGTATTGCCCACCAAGCATATCAACTTGATCGAGAACCCAATACTGTTTACCATTCGGCATAATAGAATCCCCGATGACATTAATGGTGCGATAAGAATTTTGTAATGGTGGCTGATAAAATTGATGTTCAATTGTATAGTGCCAGACATTTCCTTTTGCCAATGGAAAAGGCAACTGTGCATTACTATTACAATAGACAAGCCCGATCAATACCAGTATATATTTATTCATATAGTCCCATAGTATTTTTTACGTGGCGCCTAACGGACCGGCTCCCGATAAATCGGGATGCGGCACTGATAATTTTCGTAATGCAACCAACGAAACGAGTTCATGCTGTAAACCAAATTGATATGTATCAAAGTCATAGTTACTAAACACTGAATAATAAAAATGAAAACCCACCACACGTCATGCTTAACGTCCATGCGCTCATTCCGTCAGCTTGTGCGTTTTTTGCATCCCTCTGTTTTTGCCAAAGGCATCACTTCGTGACTAGAGGGAAGCGCCTGGTTAGGCGTGCCCCAAAGTATGATTTGACTATGGTTCACTAATATGTTAACTTTAACTGTGCGTACAATTGAATTCTATCTAACACCATCTGGCAATTGCCCAATCGAAGAATTCCTCGATTCGTTGAGTGATCAACATGCCCAGAAAGTAACTTGGGTTCTTCGGTTGATTGAACGAATTGATATCGTGCCTATTCAATATCTCAAAAAACTGGATGGAACGGAAGATATTTGGGAAATTCGTGCTCAGTTTGGTGGTAATAACTATCGTCTCTTGGGATTCTTTGACGGTGGTCGATTGATTATTCTGACAAACGGGTTTTCTAAAAAGACACAAAAAACGCCAGCTAAAGAGATTAAGCTTGCTGAACAACGACGATCTGAATATTTGCAAAGGAGAAAGAGTCATGAATGATGTTGAACGTTATATTGAAAAGCGAAAGAAACAGAATCCGCATTTCGCTAAAGATTATGAGTCTGGCTATCAGACCTTTGAATTCAGTGTCATGCTTCGTGAAGCACGAGAACGTGCTGGAGTGACACAAGAATCAATTGCCAAGAAACTTCGTACCAAGAAATCCGCNNATTTCGCGAATCGAAAACCATTCTGAAGATATCCGCCTTTCAACCCTTCACAAGTATGCGAAGGCTCTCGGTAAGCGCCTTCGGGTTCAGATTACCGAATAATAATTCTTGGGCACGCCTAACGGACCGGCTCCCGATAAATCGGGATGCGGCGTTGATAAGTTTTCCCAAAGGGACGGCTTCGCCGCAATATACACAAAACGAAACAAGTTCATGCTGATAACCATATTGATAAGTACCAAAGTTATAGGTACTAAACACTGAATAACAAAAACGAAAACCCACTATTAGCCATGTAATTTGCAGTGCGCGCAGTGAGATTAAGTATCACTCTTCGAGTGATGCATTCTTCTGGACAAGCCGAGCTTGCTTGCCCCTATTCTTTTGGGGAGCGCTTGGTTAGGTGCAATTGTATTATTTCAGTAGAACAAGTTTCTTTGTTTCAGTAAACGCGCCGGCTTGCAATCGATAAAAATAAATTCCACTTGATATATTTACCGCATTCCATTTCTGAAGATAATTTCCAGCAGATAACTCTTTATTGATAAGAGTTGTAACTTCTCTACTCATAATATCAAATACTTTCAGCGTAACAAAAGATTTTGATGGGAGACTAAATGAAATAGTTGTACTTGGATTGAATGGATTTGGATAGTTTTGTCGAAGGTTATAAATCTTTGGCAGCTGAGAAGATGCTTGCCCGACAGATGTAGAGGTAATCATTTCAGAGAGTGGCCGTTTCCAAACAGATCCAGTAGATCCACTAGTTCCAGCAAAGAGATCTTCATCAATCACCATAAGAGCCCATACCGGAGAATTTGCCAATCCGGCATTTACAGAAGCCCAACTAGTTCCATTATTAGTTGAAAGGAAAATCCCTCCCAACTGAGTTCCAGCAAATAAATTTTTACCGCTGACAGCAAGGTCAAAAATATTCAAATCGGTTAGGCCGGTATTAATAGTATTCCAACTTGTGCCATTGTTCGTAGAAAGGAAAACACCACCTCTATAAGTTCCTGCAAATATACTTGTATCACAAACTACTATCGAGTTCACATAATAATTCGGCGATACTACCCCAAGTGATGTCCAACTTGAACCATTATTGCTCGAAATAAAAACACCGCCACTGTCGGTCCCGGCATAAATATTATTATTATATGCTGTTAGTTTCCAAACATGCATATTTTTTAATCCGATATTGGACGCATTCCAATTTGCACCGTTGTCTGAGGAAAGAAAAATGCCACTATTTGTCCCTGCAAAAATGTATGAACCGGAAATAGCAAGAGTATAAATATTTGTCAATCCTGGATTTGACCATGTAGTACCGTTATCGGAGGAAATAAATATACCATCGCCTTCAGTTCCAACGAAGATATTTGAATCACTTACTACAAGTGATGAAATATTGTATAGATTTTTTCCAGCGTTTAGGCGTGTCCAATTCGAACCGTCATTTGTGGAAACAAATACTCCGCTCGACCAAGTAGCGGCGTAAATATTTGAACCCTTTGTATAAAACGAATGGACTTCCGTCGCCGATAGGCCGCCATCACTTTCATTCCAATTTGCTCCTTTATTGTCAGTACGAAAAACACCAACTTCCGTTCCTGCAAAGAGGCTTGTTCCATATTCCAGTAGAGCGAATACGGCCGTAGCTGATAATCCTGTATTTATTCTAGTCCAACTTGCGCCGTTATTTGTGGATTGAAAAACACCACTCCCATTTGTGCCTGCAAATAGTATGGTGTCACCTGTTCCACTGAGACGAGCTGCAAAAGCATCAACATATGTATATTGCTCAATGAAGCTTTTATTCCAGGTTGCACCATTATTAGTAGAAAAAACAACATCTCCGTTGTTGGTTCCGGCGTAAAGATTTGAACCAATTGCCATAAGAGCATTAATACCGGTATTTGTTAATCCCATATCGAGTTCAACCCAACTCGTGCCATTATTTGTACTGCGAAAGGCTCCACCGTCTGTACACGCAAAAAGATTTGAGTCCTTTTTAGCAAAAGCCCTAACATATAAATTTGTCAATCCCGTATTGACCTCAGTCCAAGTTGCGCCACTATTGGCCGTTAAGAATACACCTTGGCCGAGAGTTCCAACAAAAACATTCGTATCGCTAGCCATAATCGCCCCTATCACATTTGTGATGATAGGATATGAATGCATGGACGTCCAGTTCTTGCCGTTATCTGTAGAAAGAAACATACCATCATGAGTACCGGCATAAAGATTTGTTACATTAGCTGCAAGTGCCCACACATCAAGAGTAGTCAATCCTGAATTTACAGGCACCCAATTTGTCCCGTTATCCGAAGAAACGAAAACACCTCCGCCGTATGTTCCAGCAAAAATATTTGTTCCACTACTTGCAAAAGACATAATCAATCCTCCTCCCGGCACGTTGGTTTGAACCCATTGAGAGAAAGTTGTTGTTGACAAAAGCATTAAACTAGTAATCATAAATACTATTTTCTTCATAATGTCTCCTCTTTTTTAAAAATTGTAATAATCAATTGCACCTAACGGATGGCGGTTAAGCTGCCGCACTGATTAACTTTCAAAATAGTACTAAACGAAACAAGTTTCATGCTGATAACAAAATTTATTAGTATTAAAGTCATGAAGTACAAAGAACTTAATTATAAAAACGTACACCCACCACAAGCCATGCTTAACGTACCAACGC
>PMDB01000080.1 GCA_003155495.1 Ignavibacteriota bacterium | reverse complement strand
TCGGATGCCCGCAGTATGTGACAGTAGATGAACTCGCCAAGACAGTTGCGAAGGTCGCAGGAAAGAAAATCATTATCAAACATGTCAAGGGTCCGGTTGGAGTTCAATCGCGTAATTTCTCCAATGAACGGATATTCTCGCTTGGGTGGAAAGCGAAGGTTTATCTTGAAGATGGGATTAAACTGACCTATCCGTGGGTGGAAGAACAAGTGAAATTAAAGAAGAATAATCAGTAAACAGTAAAGAATGAAGAGAGAACAGTGAAGAGCAAAAAGAAAAAGGAAATAAAAAATAAATTCTAAAAACTAAACACTAAATACCTAAGCATTCATCAACGAAGAACCAAATAACTATTTTCGATTCACCATTCACTACGAAGACCATGAAAAAAGCACTTATTACCGGTATCACCGGCCAGGATGGTTCTTATCTTTTGGAACTCCTACTTGAAAAAGGATATGAAGTACACGGAATCATCCGCCGCAGCAGTTCATTCAACACAGGCCGAATTGATCATCTCTACAATAATCCCCAAATATACGGCAGCCGGATGTTCCTGCATTTTGGCGATGTGACGGATACCAGCAACCTTAACCGCCTCCTCGAAAAAGTTGAACCTGAGGAAATCTATAATCTTGCTGCACAAAGCCATGTGAAAGTCTCATTTGAAGTTCCTGAGTACACGGCTGAGGTGGATGCTGTAGGGACACTGCGGTTTTTGGACGCAATTCGAGAGACGGGAGTTCGAACGCGGTTTTATCAGGCTTCTACAAGCGAATTGTTCGGCAAGGTGCAGGAGGTGCCGCAAACAGAGCGCACGCCATTTTATCCCCGCAGCCCGTATGGTGTAGCGAAGTTGTACGGGTACTGGATCATCATCAATTATCGTGAAGCGTACGGGTTGTATGCCTGCAATGGTATCCTCTTTAATCATGAATCACCTCGGCGCGGTGAAACTTTTGTAACGAGAAAGATTACTCTCGCCGCTGCGAGAATAAAACTCGGATTACAGAAAAAGCTGACGATAGGAAATCTCCATGCAAAACGCGATTGGGGATATGCACCGGAATATTGTGAAGGTATGTGGCGAATGCTGCAGCAGAAAGAACCTGAGGATTTTGTACTTGCCACAGGTGAAACGCATTCTGTGAAAGAATTCATTGAGATGGTGTTTACAGAATTAGAAATGGATTTGGTGTGGAAAGGTGAAAAGGAAAATGAAATCGGAATATCGAAAAAAGACAGTCAGGTACTCGTAGAAGTCGATCCGCGTTATTATCGTCCGACAGAGGTTGAATTGCTTATCGGAGATGCAACGAAAGCGAAAAACAAATTGGGATGGGTGCCGAAGACAACTTTTAGCGAATTAGCAAAAATGATGGCACAAGCAGATTTTGAAAAAGTAAAGAAAAGAGGTTATTAATATGGAAAAAACCGCGAAGATCTATATCGCAGGCCATACCGGGTTGGTAGGATCGGCTATTCTGCGGTCTCTCCAGGCACAAGGGTATGCAAAGTTTCTTTTGCGAACGATCGATGAGCTTGATTTAACACAGCAATCTCTTGTTGAATCATTTCTTCAGCATGAAAAACCGAATTATGTTTTTCTCGCCGCTGCCAAAGTGGGGGGGATTCATGCGAATAATACATATCCTGCTGATTTTATTTATATCAACCTTCAGATTCAAACCAACATTATTCATGCCGCTTACCAATCCGGTGTAAAAAAACTTTGTTTTTTGGGCAGTTCATGCATCTATCCGAAGTTTGCTCCGCAACCGATAAAAGAAGATTCGTTTCTGGATGGAAAATTGGAGCCTACGAACGAGCCATATGCGATAGCGAAGATTGCCGGAATCGAAATGTGTCAGGCGTATAATCGCCAGTACGGGACAAACTATATTTCCGTCATGCCGACAAATTTGTACGGGCTGTACGATAACTTCGATTTGAAAAGTTCTCATGTTCTGCCTGCGCTGATAAGGAAATTTATCGAAGCAAGGAAAGAAGATGCACCTTCGGTCACTGTGTGGGGGACAGGCTCGCCAAAACGTGAATTTCTCTTTGTCGATGACCTCGCTGATGCATGCGTCTATTTGATGAATAATTATCAAGGCAGTGAGATCGTCAACATTGGCGTCGGCGAAGACGTGACGATTCTCGAACTCGCAAACCTCATCAAAGAAGAAGTGGAATATGAGGGCACTATCGTATTCGATACAACCAAACCGGATGGTACACCGCAAAAATTATTGGATGTTTCAAAAATCCATCAACTTGGCTGGAAAGCAAAAACACCATTGCGCGAGGGGATACGAAAAACTATCCAATGGTATCTGGAAAACAAATGATACGGTCGTTGGTTACAGGTGGTGCGGGTTTCCTTGGTTCGCATTTATGCGATCGGCTTCTTGCGGAAGGTCATCAGGTAGTGTGTCTTGACAACCTGATTACCGGTGATATTGCCAATATCAGTCATTTGATGGGAAATTCCAATTTTAGCTTTCTCAACTATGATGTCACCAATTATCTTTTTATTGACGGCAAGTTAGATTTTATTTTTCATTTTGCATCACCTGCAAGTCCCATCGATTATCTGAAAGTCCCCATTCAAACACTGAAAGTCGGTTCCTTAGGAACACACAAAGCTCTTGGCCTCGCAAAAGCAAAATCTGCCCGCTTCTTCATCGCATCCACTTCTGAAGTGTATGGAGATCCATTGATCCATCCTCAGAAAGAGAGTTACTGGGGAAATGTGAATCCCGTTGGGCCGCGCGGTGTGTATGATGAAGCGAAGCGGTTTTCAGAAGCGATGACGATGGCATATCATCGGTACCATCGTGTTGAGACACGAATTGTACGCATCTTCAACACCTATGGCGAACGTATGCGTATAAGCGATGGGCGTGCAATCCCCTGTTTTTTTTCACAAGCGATAAAGAATGAAGATGTGACGGTCTTCGGAGACGGCAGTCAGACAAGGAGTATCTGTTATGTTTCGGATCTCATCGATGGCATTTACCGACTCATGATGTCCGATTATGACATGCCGATGAATATTGGGAATCCGGAAGAAATAACCATGCTGGAACTTGCGAAAGAAATAATCCAATTAACCGGAAGCCGCAGTAAAATAATCTTTCAAGACCTTCCTGAAGATGATCCTAAGGTACGCCAGCCGGATATTACGATTGCAAAGGAACTGCTTGG
The DNA here is from genome assembly GCA_003155495.1 of Ignavibacteriota bacterium. GTDB lineage: Bacteria > Bacteroidota > Ignavibacteria > UBA10030 > UBA10030 > Fen-1298. Next base: position 11,634 of record PMDB01000080.1, on the reverse strand, counting down.
GTGGACTCCTCACGTTCAGCGTAAAGAGGGGCTGAAGAGAACATATAAATATTTTCTACAAAAAATACCGGCATAGAACGATGGTACTGTATGGACAAAAAGAATGTAACTTTGCATCACAAAACACCGACTGCCGCGCACCTTCGGGAAAATCTCCCTCATAGACTGGGCATCACGAGTAAACTTATGCTGGGCATATCTTGTAGCACTGCAACGCGAGAACAAGTAACAGACAGCCTCACGTATTCTTTGGACAGTCACTCTACAGTTTGGTTTGGTTCTCTGAATGCCCATGCCGAATATTTAACTTTCAGATATTCTTGGTCGAAAATATTTTTAATCTTTTTCTGATATGGTACTGCGAAGGGACAGGAATTATGCTCACTGCTCGGGTCCATGGCTGCTTCATTCAGGACATCCAAGAGCTTCCTCAGTCCAATGCATATTTCCGGTTGTACTCGAATGGCAGGGATTATAACGGAGATGATAGAGCCAATGGAATATATTTTTAGGAAATTATTGCTACGAGCAATGGATCTGGCACAGAAGCCATCCGGGAACCTGTAAAGGTTCGGTAGAGAGATTCGATGGAGTTCTCAATTATTGTTCCTACCTATATGGAAGAAGGATGTATCGAACTATGTCTTCGATCAATAGGCGCCCAGCGATATACACGAACAGAATATGAAATTATAGTTTCAGATGCTCGTTCAAAGGATCACACTGCCGACATTGCACGTCAATATGCAGATAGTGTTATTGTGGAAGATCGGAAGGGAATTGCCTACGGTCGTAATGTCGGTGCGAAAAAAGCACGTGGAGATATTCTCATTTTTGTCGACGCAGATGCAACTTTAGATCAGGATTTTCTCAGTCATTGCCATCACGAATTTTCAAATCCGGAGATTATCGGGATGACCGGCGTTGCAAAACCAAGTGACGGTGGTATTTTGCAGCGCTTTGTATATCGAAGCACGTACGGTATGGTTCGATTGTTCGATTTCTTTGGCCTGTCACTCTTTCCGGGCATTTGCGTAGCATATAGGCACGCGGGATTTACAGAGGCCGGTGGGTTTCGGGAAGATTTTGGTATCGTTGAAGATCTTGACTTGAGCAGAAGAATGTCACAGAGAGGATTCTGTACCGTTAATAAAAAAGCCTGTGCGTTGGTTTCAACACGGAGATTGGAAAAGAATTTACTTCCGACAGTTCTTTTTCATATATATTGCGATGTAAAATACCTCATAACTGGGAAAGCACCAGCACGTTATCCAAAAGTGGAAGAAATACATTCATGGCGCGAGTTGTGGCGACATGGACATTAGGCAACATAACGAAAAGGAAATTGGATGAATCGAATTCTTTTTAGGAGTATCCTACTCGTGGTTGTAATGAGATTTATCATGAACGGACAATCCGTGTATGTTCCGATACAACATGAAGTATATGATTTTCTCAAGAGAATGGAAGCACGTCAGCTTCTCATTGAGTACAAGGATGCCGCCAGACCTTTGTCACGAATACAGATTGCTTCTGCATTCCTTACTTTGGAAAAACATGTTGATGAGATGACCAGAGTTGAACGGGAGACGTATGAATTCCTGAAAACAGAATTTAATTATGAAATACTGAAAATCTCTGGCGATGCTGAACCAAGTGAAACACGCTGGCATATTTATTCGAGAGATTTAACTGAAGGCGTATTGAATTTCGATATCAATTATAGCCTTTCGCAAATGTCTGAGAGCAGCCAGTCGACATCTACTCGGTCGCAGGGTTTTAAAACTTATGGATATGTTTTTAATACAGTTGGATTTTATTTTAACATAGTCGATAACCTCGAAAAAGGAGACAATGTAAATTACAGCAGGTTTAACGACGGAAAGATTGATGAATTATGGTTTTTGTCACCGGTTGACAAGGACTATTACAAAAGAATCAAAACCCCTTTCCGCGGAATCATTCCGTCTCAAGTCCTTAGCCAGAATCAGATTCAATATGACGAAATAAACGCGCAGATCAGCTGGCAAACGGGACCGTTCACATTCTCATTGGAAAAAATGAATAATGTTTGGGGGTATGGAAGGAATGGAACTGTGATATTATCCGACAATACTCCGTCATATCCACAAATTAAAATGCGGGTGCCAATCTCCAAGGATATCGATTTCATATATTTTCATGGTGAACTCAATTCACTGGTAGTAGATTCATCTCGTTCGTATATGGTCACGTACCCCGATCAAACATATTCAAAATATCGCGAGGTTGACCATACAAAATACATTGCGGCTCATCAATTGGAAATATCTCTCTGGCATGGTGTTGACTTTTCCATCGGTGAATCGGTTGTCTACAGCGACAAGGGGCCTTTATTCTTGTACTTAATTCCTGTCATGTTCTTCAAGGCGGGCGAACACTATAACAATGATTTGGATAACTGTCAGTTGTTCGGCAGTCTTGATTTGAATCTCATAAAAAATGTCAACGCATATCTTTCTCTGTTTATTGATGAACTCAATACAGATAAATTATTTGATCCGAATCGTTCACATCGGCAGGTTGCATTCACCTCCGGTATTCGTGTATTTGACTTCCCTGTTACAAATATTGACATGACGCTTGAATATAGTCGAGTCAATCCGGCAACCTATAACCATTCATTCCCGACTACAACGTTTACAAATAATGGATTTATCATGGGAAATTGGATGGGACAAAATGCTGATAATCTATTCCTTGAAATCGGTTTATCGCCAATGCATGCTTTACGTCTTACGACATTTAGTGAAATATTTAGAAAAGGGGGGATACTTCCTCTTGTCGATCAATATGCTGATAATCAGGGAAATTGGAAATTCCTTTTTGGCCCATTGCATATAGAACGATCCTTTGGAATGACAGTGAAATATCAGCCGTTTCGGGATGTATACGTCAATTGCAGAGCACGAGTGCATAAAATTGAAGATGAAGCAGATCCTTCTCAAAATCGCGCTCGACAGTTCGAATGTACTATAGGTGCAAGTTTAGGGCTTTGGTAATGACTCATATTCATAACAGAATTAAACTTGTAAGATTTCTTAGTGTCAAATTATTGACATAAGAATGGATCATGAGCGTCTCAAATGACCTAGAACTTGTTGAATCATTCCAGAAGGGCAATGAGGCTTCATTTAACGAGTTGGTACGACGATATCAGGAAAAAGTCTATTGGATCGCACATCGATTTGTGAATGATCATGATCAGGCCGATGATATTGTTCAAGAAGTATTCTTGAAGGTGTACAGAGCACTCAATGATTTTCGAGGCGACTCAGGTGTCTATACATGGCTCTACCGGATAACGGTCAATATCTCACTTAATACAATTCGTAAACAACGAATAAAAGATTTCTTAAGAATTGATGAATTCTTTGAGTACCCGAGTGAAGAGAGCGAACAACCGGACAAGCAATATGAGCAGAGTGAGCAAAAACAACTTATTGAAGAAGCCATACAGCGGCTTCCTGAAAAACAAAAAGCTGTTTTTATTCTTCGCTATTACGAAGAATTACCGTATGAAGATATTTCAAAGATACTCAAAACATCGGTTGGCGGGCTGAAAGCGAATTATTTTCATGCGGTAAAGAATATCGGAGAATTTGTACACCGTGCACACAGAGCACATTAAATATTCCTTGATGGATTATATTACGGGACATTTGGATGAATTTGATCTCGATCAGGTTCGCCTGCATTTACAGACCTGTCCGGAATGTCAAAATCATTACAACGAGTTGATCGCTGTGCGTGATGCACTACAGCATACTCGGAAGGTATTACCGAGTTCATCGTATTATTCCACCATTCTTCCTCGTGTGCAGAAACGCCTTATGGGTCATCGTGATCCTGTCTGGAGTGATGGAAAGATAATATCGAGGCTCATACTTCCGCTCGCAGTTTCTGCGTTGTTGTTGATTTTTTTAATTAGAATGCCTTCAGATTCTTCATCCGGACATGATCAGACCGATGCTCTCTTTCAAGCAGTGAAAGATTATTCCGCAGATGATGTTATTCAAGCGGTTTCAAATGAATATACCGGCTCGAACGTGTTATCGAATCCGGAAGTCGTCTCTGAAGGCATCGCCGAACACCTGCAAGGCGAACATTTTATTAGAGAGGCTCTCTTGAAGCAAATTGAGAGTGACGAGATAGTGGACATGGATATAGACGGAGTTCTCTCAGGCTTGAATAGAGAACAGGCGGACCAATTATTATCAGGACTTACCGAAAGGGAAATGCTATGAAGATTCTTCGAGCACTTATGATAGTACTGATTTCAATTCTCTTCATGCTATCACAGGGAGCCGCTCAAGATCAAATGCCCATGCAAGGGCCTGCTGCAGAGCGTATTGCCCAGTATAAAAAAATGCGTCTCATGGAAGTTGTTCAAATGAATGAAGAAGCGACGGTTCGTTTTTTTGCGCGTTACAATAAACACGAAGAGAATATGCGCGACATTGGGAGAGAACGAAATGACTTGATAGATCGGCTTCAGAAGTTGAGTAAATCGAATTCAAATGATGCGGCTCTAGAAAATGTTATTAAAGACATTGGTCTGAGCGAGGAAAAATTACTTGAAGAGCGTACAAAGTTTCTTAAAGAACTGAGAGATATCCTGTCATTAAAACAGCTGTCTCAATTTATCGTCTTCGAGCGCAATTTCAACAAAAATCTTAGGGAATTGATGCGAGATGTTGCAAGGGATCGCTGGAATCGGCGAAAAGACAATTAGATGAGCATGCATTGAGATAGGAAAAACCGGTATATGTTCCGCCGGTTTTTTTATGTACAGACAGGAATAAAGTCAAGCGTTCAAGAGCGTGCGTGCCGTTTGCAACACTATGCCATAGCGCAAGCCGCGATCGCTCACAGTTATTTGAGATACGTTTACTTTACGTAATATTTCCCGCAAAATGAGAATTCCGGCAAGGAGAATATCGGCGCGGGAATGGTGGATCTGAGGATAGCTTCTAATCTCGTCCAGTGTGAGATGTCTGAGTTCTTGGAATATCCGTTCAATGGTTTCCCTCGTGAGTACATAGCGATTGATCAAAGTTTTATCAAATGTTTTAAGTTGAAGGTCAAGTGCGGCTAATGTTGTGAGTGTGCCTGCTACCCCGACCAGCACTGTTGCAGATGGAAGAGGTGAAATATGGCGAAGATGGTGTTGAACGAGTTTCACTGCATTCTCAAGAGCGATGTTATCGGGAGGATTATTTTTTAAAATTCGCTCGGTAAGCCGGACGCTGCCAATATCTATGCTGACAGCAGACGAGACGTTTGATCCGGTTCCAGCAACAAGCTCTGTGCTTCCGCCGCCAATATCCAGTACGGCAAATTCTCCGGAAGGAGAGCCCTCCAAATATTCTGATACAGCTCCTACGTACGTTGATTCTGCTTCTTCCCTCCCGGAAAGTATCTTGATATCGATAGACAGATGCTCTCGTATAAAATCGAGGAATTCCTGCCGATTTGCTGCGTCTCGAAGTGCACTGGTACCGCATGCTGCGAGATGTTGAACTTCATTCGAGTCTGCAATACTTTTGAATTTCAACAGAATTCTCTGAACACGTTGGAAAGTTTCTTTTTGAATAAAGCCATGTTCGTCGACACCTTTACCCAGCCGCGCAATACTATGTTCATCTCTCACAACAGAAAGAATTCCGTTTCTTTCAACATCTGCGATAAGCATCAGGATGGTATTTGTTCCGATATCGATGGAAGCAAGACGCATCATATGCCTCTGCGAAGAGCGACTGCTGTCCATTCGTTCTCATTCTCCAACTTCACTAGGATGAGCCGGTTCTTATCAAACAAAGTATGTAAAGCGGGCATATCGCTTGTGAGAATACCTGAAAGAATGATTGTGCCTTCCTTACGAGTTCGGTTAACAAGAGGCTTGAGGAATCGGGAAATCGTACGGAAATCAATATTCGCTACAATAAGATCATATTTTGAACGCGGAAGAGCGCTCACGCTTCCTAACCGAACTGTCATTCGGCGTTGAACATTATTTCTCTTTATATTCTCTCGCGTATTTTCGATTGCCCACGGATCGTTATCAACTGCCATCACGGATTTAGCGCCTAACTTTACACAAGCAATACCAAGAACACCGGTTCCACAACCGAAATCAAGAACTTTCATCTTTGGCTGCAAAAACCGTTCAAGCAAGCTGATACTTAAGCGAGTTGTCTCATGATGCCCGGTGCCAAACGACATCTTTGGATCGACGTGGAGAACTATTTTGTTGCGATAATGTTTTGATAATTTCTTCCAAGATGGTTTGATGACTATCCGCGGAGTTACTTCAACAATCCCGGTTTGTTTTTCCCATGTTTTATTCCAATTCTCTTCACGTATTGATTTGACTGTAAAGGACAGATCAACAACGGGAAACTCAAACTTGAACCGCTCCAGCGTTTTCTGAAATTTTGTTTGAATCGAAGAAGTCCATTTATTTGCCGGGATAAAACCACTGATGGATTTTTCTTCTTGAATGAAACCGCTGAAACCAAGTAATGTCAACTGGCCGACAAGTAAGTCCTGATAGGGCTCACCTATTCGAATGGAAATCTGACACCACTTGCGAGATTTCATGATAGCGTTCCTTTTTTCGAAAGTTCGTACTTCTGGAAGAGATCCTTAATGATTCCACCATTCATTTGCAGCCAGAATATTTGGTCCTGATAATTTTCCTGCATTTTCCTATCAGCTTTATTGTATTTAACATTCAAGAGATAAATCAGACAGGCAAGCAGGCAGAAAGAGACTAATCCTTGCTGTTCCACGAGCGCTATTCCCAGAGCTATCTGTACTGTAAGACATATGACGGACAGGATGGCAAACCAAAAAGAGGTACGGCGCATTTGATTCATGATATGATAGACAGTGCCGAAGAAGAATACTTTTTCATGAAATGCGGGAGGAATAAAGTGGTTGAGAATGTAAAAATATAACTGCCGTGCTTCTGCTTCATTGAGAATATTTGTGGCTGAAGAGCGACGGACGATATCTTGAAGGAATGCACTTGGCTGGTTCTCGATAAAGGCACGCCTGCGCTTTGTTGTTTCTTTTGCATACATCGTCAATCCGGAGACAAGCACAAGAAATAAAAACAGAACAGTCCAATATCCGTGATCAATCGAAAACGAAATATAGCGGGATATAAAAGAATAGTAGAACATCGCAGAGAGCGATGCAAAATAAAAACCGGGTATAAGAATACGGGTGGCTTCGTACAACCCAAAGGAAGAAGCTTGTGTGTTATTCATACAGTAGCTCACTCATGGAAGTGGAAGAATATTAAGAAAATAAATGTCTTTGTTTTATTTTAACGAATCTTGTCGAATTAAATTTTTTCGACTAAATCCGCCTAATATAGCACCAATTCTATCCTGCACTTGATGATAATTGACAGCTGGTGTAATAAAATTCTGCATCATCATAGAAAACACTAGCATCTCGCCATCGCGTGTCAGAACATACCCGGATAAACAGCTTACGCCATTCAGATTTCCAGTTTTCGCATGTAAATTGCAAGCAGCAGGATACGTGGTCATCCTTCGTGCGAGAGTTCCGTCAACGCCTGCAAGAGGTAAAGAATTGTAAAAGATCGGGAATATTCGCGACTGTTTATATATCGCTGTCAGAAATTGAACAAGTTGATCGGCAGATAAAAGATTATACCGAGACACGCCTGATCCATCGGCAAGAGAAAGTTTCGACGTGTCGATTCCCAAGTTAGAAAGGAAGCGTTTTACGACGAATATTCCACTTTTCGCGGAACCGGGGGAACCATTCATAGTAGTTCCTAACACCTTGAGTGTATTTTCCGCTGAAAGATTGTCGCTCACTTTATTCATATTCGTGATCATTTTTTCTATTGGCTCATAATGCTGCGCAATTTCACGGATGCCGGCCGGAGTTGCACCATTCACAACATTTCCATACACAAAAATTCCTGCATGTCGAAGCGATTCTTTAAAAAGTGTTCCTGTGTAATACTCAGGGCGACGGAGAGAAAACTTTCGAGTAATTTGACTGAACCAAGAAAGTTCACCTTCCGTTATAATGGTATTAGGATTGCTGAGATAAAGCCGTTTAATTTTCAAGGGAATACGAATACTGTCGGTTGTTAATTTTGCCTTATTGACAACTGTGACAAAATCTGTCATTGGTTCAAGATAGGGATATATGGTAGTTGAATCGGTTAACAGCGTGATCTTGATGCAGTTTTTATTCACAGAAAGTGCACTAATATACGGCGCGTCCGGATCAGATTCATCATCCCAAGTCCAGCCAGCACCCCAATAGTTGTTATCGAAAAATGAATCGTCAACAATGATATCACCTTCGATACTCATGATTCCTTTTTGACGGACTGCGTGTGCCAGTGAGTCTAAGTCCGATGTCTTTAAATCCGGATCTCCATATCCTTTTATATAGATGTTGCCGGCAAGAATACCATCGGAAGGAGAGGCGTCAACGAACACTGACGTCTTAAATTGGTAGTTTGTATCTAGTATCGACAAAGCAGCTCCGGAAGTGAGCAACTTCACATTTGAAGCAGGATTCATCAGCGCTTTGCTGTCATGATCATAAAGGACATTTCCGTTCTCAAGCGATACCACTTTGATGCTGGCACGAGCAGGAACGAAGAGAGAGTCTGCGAGTATGAAATTGATGTCTTTCTTTAATTGTATTAACGGATCGTATGGTACGCTAACGGTGCGTGTCGCTCCGCAACCTAAAAGGGTTAATGAAAGGAAGAGGATGATATGATTCAGTTTCATGTGTGTAGTTGTTTTTTATAGATTATGATCAGTGTGAATGTCCTCTTAAAAGGTTAAAAATGCAAGAACCATTGAATTCTTCATTGCTCCAAAGTGTTTAATTTCCTATATTATAAGTTCATAATGCATAGAAAAGAGCAAAAGAAGATAACCATTGCCATTGATGGTCCTGCAGCATCAGGAAAAAGTACAACAGCAAAATTGGTGGCTCAAAAATTAGGATATCTTCATATTGATACAGGCGCAATGTATCGCGCATTGACGCTGAAGGCACTTGAAAAAAAGCTCGATTTGAGCGATAAAGAAAAAATTGCCTCACTTGCACAGACGAGCACCATTCGACTGGAAGGAGGAAATCCAACCACGAAGGTGTTTTTGGATGGTACCGATATTACGGATAAAATTAGAACGCCTCAGGTGAACCAATCCGTAAGTACTGTGAGCAGTTATGAAGGTGTGCGCGAAGTGATGGTACGGGAACAGCAAAGGATCGCTATCCATGGCGGTGTAGTCTTGGAAGGCCGGGATATAGGCACAGTCGTTCTTCCATTAGCGGAGTTAAAGATTTTCATGGTTGCCGGTGTTCACGAGCGAGTGAAGCGAAGAAAAAAAGATCTTGCCTTGTGCGGATTTGAAACGGAAGAAAAAGAATTGATTCAAGAAATCGAAACACGTGATCGAAAAGATTCGACACGGGACATAAGTCCGCTGCGGAAAGCAGCGGATGCAATTGAACTCGATACTTCCAACTTGACCATTGAGGAACAAGTCGATTTCATAGTAGAGCGTGCAATAAGAACGATCCACCAAAAAGAAACAGTCCTATGAAAGTATCCGTCGATAATTTTTCTGGATTCTGTTGGGGAGTCGTTCGAACGATAGATATTGCGGAGAAGGAGATTGCCGCCGGTGAAAAGCTGTATTCACTGGGCGACATCATTCATAATCCTGTGGAGATCGATCGTCTCCGAAAGAAAGGTCTTGAAACGATCTCTCATAACGATTTGGAAAAACTTCGCGGTGCAAGAATTCTTATACGCGCGCACGGAGAACCGCCTGACACATACAAGCGTGCGAAGGAACTCGGAATCACACTTGTTGATGCTACGTGTCCCGTTGTCACGAAAGTGCAGGAACGTATTCGAAAATTTTATGATGAAGGATATCAGGTCGTGATTTTTGGCAAGAAAGAGCATGCCGAAGTCATTGGTCTTGTCGGTCATACCAATGGGGAAGCGCTTGTCATCAAATCGTTAGATGAAGTGGGAAAGGTACAATTGGATCGGAAAACGGTTCTGTTTTCACAAACGACTATGGACAAAGCGACATTCCATGCGATCAAGGATGAATTATCAAAACGAATTAGAGAATTTGTTGTTGGTTCCATTGAAGAGACTGCGATAGAGTTTCATGCGAAAGACACTATATGTGGTCAGGTATCCGGACGCGAGAAGAAGATTCGCGAATTTGCCGCCGCAAATGACCTTATTGTCTTCGTCGCTGGGAAGCACAGTTCAAATGGAAAAGTATTGTATGACATTGTAAAGTCGGTGAATCCGCAGATTCGTTTCATCGAAGATATTCAGGAACTTCATACGGAATGGTTTGAAGGAATTGAGACCGTTGGTATCACCGGAGCAACATCGACACCGCAATGGTTCATGGAGCAGGTGAAAGCAAGAATTGAAAATATGAAAGAAAACATACAGAGTGTTTCACAGCCAAAGATAAATCACGAATTCATCACACACTAATCAATAGCCGAAGTGTTTTGTTCTCCGGTGTGCGTTGGCTGTCAGCGGAGAACATCTCGTTTGGGCATTCCCGCAAATGCGGGAAGCAGTTTTGGAGGTTGAATGTCAGTTACAAAAAATACCGTGCAGGAGTTTGAGGAACACGGGTATTCTGAAGAAGAATACAAACAACTTGAACAGCTTTATTCCGGTACAATGGGCAAAATCAATGCCGGTGAAATCGTTAAAGGACGCGTTGTACATATCGGCGATTCGAATGTCGCTGTTGATATCGGATTCAAGTCAGAAGGCACAGTTGCAAAAAGCGAATTCCCCAACATTAAAGATTTAAAAATTGGCGATGAAATCGAAGTTTTCCTTGAAAGTATTGAAGACAAAGATGGCCAACTTGTACTCTCGCGCAAGCGCGCCGACTTTATGCGCGTCTGGGAACGTGTCGTTAAATCCCACGATACCGGTGAAGTTCTTAAAGGACGCTGCGTCCGAAGGACGAAAGGCGGCATCGTTGTCGATCTTATGGGACTCGACGCATTCCTTCCGGGTTCGCAAATCGATGTTCGGCCTGTTCGAGATTTCGACGTATTCATCGGACGTGAGATGGATTTCCGCGTTGTGAAAGTTAATCATCCGTCAGAAAATGTCGTTGTCAGTCATAAAGTGTTAGTGGAAGAAGAACTTTCCAGCCAGCGCAAAGCCATCCTCGATAGTCTTGAGAAAGGTCAGATACTCGAAGGCCACGTTAAGGCAATTACTGATTTCGGCGTGTTCGTCGATCTCGGTGGTGTAGACGGTCTTGTGCATATTACCGATCTTTCATGGGGACGTGTAAACCATCCTTCAGAGATCGTGAAGCTCGACCAATTAGTCAACATCGTCGTCCTTGATTTTGACGCGGAGAAAAAGCGAATTTCGCTGGGTATGAAGCAGCTTCAACCGCATCCCTGGGAGAATATTGACCAGCGGTATCCTGTCGGGACGAAGATTAACGGAAAAATTGTTTCGCTGACAGATTATGGTGCATTTGTAGAAATTGAAAAAGGCAT
>PMDB01000009.1 GCA_003155495.1 Ignavibacteriota bacterium | reverse complement strand
TGGGAATGCCATTGCGGAAAGTACAAACGCATTCGTTATAAAGGTATTACATGCGATCGTTGCGGCGTCGAAGTGACGCAAAAGAGCGTTCGTCGCGAACGGCAGGGACACATTACGCTGGCTGTACCCGTAGTACATATTTGGTACTTCCGCTCTGTACCTAGCAAAATAGGTACAATTCTTGGTATTACCGGTAAGGAACTTGAAAAGATCATCTATTACGAATCATATGTCGTTGTCAATCCCGGTACAACCGGTTTGCGACAGTTCAATTTGATTTCGGAAGATCAATATCTCGAAGTTCTTTCTTCGCTGCCGGAAGAGAATCAGGAACTTGAGGATAACGATCCGAAAAAGTTTATTGCAAAAATGGGTGGTGATGCAATCAAGGATTTATTGAAACGTGTGAATGTAGAGGATCTCGCCGCAGAATTGCGTGCGCAACTTGCAACGGAAACCTCAGTCCAGAAAAAACAAGACGCACTGAAACGTTTGCGCGTTGTTGAAGCGTTCCGCAGCCCGGAGAGCGATGTACCGAACAAACCTGAGTGGATGGTATTGGATGTAATTCCGGTAATTCCACCAGAATTACGTCCGTTGGTTCCATTGGAAGGTGGACGTTTTGCAACATCGGACCTGAATGATTTGTATCGACGTGTTATCATCCGCAATAATCGACTGAAGCGCCTCATCGAAATTAAAGCGCCAGAGGTAATTCTACGCAATGAAAAGCGCATGTTGCAGGAAGCAGTCGATTCACTGTTCGACAATTCACGTCGTGTTAATGCGGTTCGTTCCGACAATAATCGAGCTTTGAAATCTCTTTCGGATATGCTAAAAGGGAAGCAAGGACGCTTTCGTCAGAACCTGCTTGGTAAGCGCGTTGATTATTCTGGTCGTTCGGTTATTGTGGTTGGNNGTGAAGAGTGCGAAGAAGATGGTAGATAAGAAGGGACCTGACGTGTGGGACATCTTGGAAAACATCATTGATGGACATCCAGTCATGTTGAACCGCGCTCCAACATTACACCGTCTCGGCATTCAAGCATTTCAACCGGTGTTGGTTGAAGGTAAAGCTATTCGTATTCATCCGATGGTCTGCACAGCATTCAATGCAGATTTTGATGGTGATCAGATGGCCGTCCATGTACCGCTATCGTACGAGGCACAACTTGAAGCACGTATGTTAATGCTTTCAAGTCATAATATTCTATCTCCGGCAAGCGGCACACCCATTGTTACACCAACTCAAGATCAAGTACTCGGCTGTTATTATCTGACGAAATCGAAAACAGGCGATGTGGGAGAAGGAAATATCTTTGCTTCTCCCCAAGAGGTTATCATTGCGTATGATCAAGGCAGAGCTGGTTTACATGCAAGAGTGAAAGTACGAATTAACGGAACCTTGGTCGAAACGACGACGGGTCGGACCATTTTCAATCAAATCGTTCCGCCGGAAATTCCATTTGTGAACGAATTATTGAACAAGAAGCGTCTCGTACAGATAATTTCGACGGTGTTCCGTCGTTGCGGTAATTTGATCACCGCAAATTTCCTTGATCAACTGAAGACGCTCGGGTTCACATATGCAACCAAGGGTGGACTTTCGGTTTCCATCGGTGATGTCGTTATTCCAAAAGAGAAAATTGATCTAGTCGTTAAAGCCCAAAAAGATGTAGAGAATGTAGAATCACAATACTTCCGAGGTTTCATCACGAATGGTGAGCGATACAATAAGGTGATTGATATCTGGACACGTGTTACAAGTAGAATTGCAGATAGATTGTTTGAAGCTTTGCAGCGAGATCGCGATGGATTCAACTCTCTTTATATGATGGTCGATTCCGGTGCACGCGGATCAAAGGAACAGGTTCGTCAGCTTGCAGGTATGCGCGGATTGATGGCGAAGCCGCAAAAGAGTATGTCTGGCGCAACAGGAGAACTGATTGAGAATCCGATTATCGCAAACTTCCGCGAAGGCCTATCGATTCTTGAATACTTTATTTCAACGCATGGCGCACGTAAAGGTCTTGCCGATACCGCATTGAAAACCGCCGATGCCGGGTACCTCACGCGCCGACTCGTTGACGTTGCGCAAGATGCAATCATTGGTGAAATCGACTGCGGAACGATCAAAGGTGTATCGACTAGCGCATTGAAAGAAGCTGAAGATATTAAGGAACCATTGACTGAGCGTATTCTTGGTCGCGTCTCCCTCACAGATATTATCGATCCAATTTCAAATGATGTGATTGTCCATGGTGGTGAGCTTATCGACGAGGACAAGGCGCAACAGATTTCTGAAACATCTATAGAGACGGTTATTATTCGTTCAGTACTCACATGCGATTCTCGCCGTGGTGTTTGCGCAAAATGTTATGGCCGCGATCTTACGACGGGAAATCTCGTAGAGCCGGGTATGGCGGTTGGTGTTATTGCCGCACAATCGATTGGGGAGCCCGGTACACAATTGACATTGCGTACGTTCCATACGGGTGGGACGGCAAGTCTTATTGCTGCACAATCACAAGTCGTTTCTAAATTTGACGGGCGCATAAAATACACAGGTATCAAATTCATCGAGTTTATGAAGGAAGGTGATAACCGGTTGATGGTTTCCGGGCGAAGCGGTGTCATTAACGTGTTAGATAGCGACAATCGAATCCTCACAAAATATGATGTACCGTATGGTGCAACCTTATTGGTTCGAGATGATGCAAAGGTTGCAAAAGGCGAACTTGTCTATGAATGGGATCCATACAACGCGGTGATCGTTTCTGAACATAGCGGCACAATTCAATATGTCGATATGAAAGAGAAAGTAACCTATCGAGAAGAGCCGGATGAGCAAACAGGACACATTCAGAAAGTNNGGAGAGGAAATCCAGGCTGGTTCCATTTTAGTCAAGATCCCGCGTGATATAGGCAAGACACGTGACATCACTGGTGGTTTGCCCCGAGTAACAGAACTCTTCGAAGCACGGCACCCAACCGATCCGGCAGTCGTTGGTGAAATCGATGGAACAGTTACTCTTGGTCAGCCGAAACGCGGTTCGAGAGAAGTGTTCATTGAGAGTGCGGATGGTAAGGACAAGCGCACATATCTCGTTCCACTCGGCAAGCATCTCTTGGTTCAGGAAGGTGATTTGATTCGGGCAGGCGAACGCATGTCGGCGGGCTCGATTGATCCTCATGATGTTCTCCGCATTAAAGGAACGACTGCGGTGCAGGAATACCTGGTGAACGAAATTCAAGAAGTTTATCGGATGCAGGGCGTAAAAATTAATGACAAACACATTGAAGTCATCGTACGTCAAATGATGCAGAAGGTTCGAATTGCAGATCAGGGCGACACAAAGTATCTCGAAGGTGATCACGCCGACAAGAACCAGTTGCATGACGAGAATGATGGTCTCATAGACAAAATTGTTATCGTCAACAAGGGTGATGCAAAACTGAAAAATGGTCAATTAATATCCAAGAAAAATGTACGTGAAACAAATATCGATCTCAAGAAAAGATCTAAAAAGGTTGTTGATTTCCGCGATGCATTACAGGCTACATCAGATCCTATTCTTTTAGGCATCACTCAGGCATCTCTTACGACAGATAGCTGGATCTCTGCGGCTTCGTTCCAGGAAACCACAAAGGTATTGACTGATGCAGCCATTGCAGGAAAGGTCGATTACCTTCTTGGTCTGAAGGAAAATGTCATTATGGGACGCCTCATTCCGGCCGGGACAGGACAGAAGAAATTCAAGGATATTGTTGTCACCGCCCCGGAACCGATTCTGCCTGGTATGGCAGAGGAGGTTCCCGAAGAAGCAAATATTTCGGAAGTCGAAACGAAGAAACCGAAACGGAAAATCAAGGTTATAGATTAGTCTTTTATTATCTTGAGGTTTTTTACATTGACTTCTAAATCAAAAAACATTATATTAAATAACTTGTACATCATGTTGAAATAGAATATCTGGAGAGTGTAGAGTTGCCGACGGTCAATCAACTTGTTAAAGAAAGTCGAGAAAAGGTGTTGTGGAAAAGTAAGTCACCGGCTCTCGATGGTAATCCTCAGAAAAGAGGAGTTTGCACGCGCGTCTATACTACAACACCCAAAAAGCCTAATTCGGCATTACGTAAAGTTGCACGCGTTCGTCTGACGAATGGAATTGAAGTTACAGCGTATATCCCTGGCGAAGGACATAATCTTCAAGAGCATTCTATCGTCCTTATTCGGGGCGGAAGAGTTAAGGATTTACCTGGTGTGCGTTATCATATTATTCGTGGCACGTTAGATACTCAAGGCGTGCAGGATCGAAAACAGGGACGTTCAAAATACGGAGCAAAGAAACCAAAACAGCAAGCTTGATTATCGATGAGAAAAAAAAGAGCCATACGTCGGCGTGTGACGCCGGATCCAAAGTTCGGTGATGAACTTATTTCCCGCTTTGTCAATAGTGTATTACAAGATGGAAAAAAGAATATAGCCCGTACTATTGTCTACAGCGCCCTAGACCAAATAGGACAAAAAACAGATAAGAATCCGTTAGATATATTTAAAAAAGCAGTGGACAATGCATCTCCACTGATCGAAGTAAAAGCACGAAGAGTTGGCGGTGCAACCTATCAGGTGCCTACAGAAGTTCGTCTCGAGCGACGAACCGCTCTCGCAATTCGTTGGCTGATCAATTACGCCCAAGAACGCTCGGATAAATCGATGTCGCAAAAGCTCGCGGCAGAATTACTTGCTGCATCTTCTGGTGAAGGCGGTGCGGTGAAGAAAAAAGATGATGTACACCGTATGGCTGAAGCCAATAAAGCTTTCGCACATTTCAGGTGGTAGAGTTTTAGTGTTTCATTGTTTCATGTAACCTGTATGGTCGGCAAATGCTGATTCTATAGGCTGGAGTATGTAATCATTTATGTCTCGTGAGTATTCTTTAGAAAAAACTAGAAACATCGGTATTATGGCACACATTGATGCCGGTAAGACGACTACAACGGAGCGTATTCTGTTTTATACGGGCCGTTTGCATCGTCTTGGTGAAGTTCATGACGGCGCTGCAACTATGGATTGGATGGAGCAAGAAAAAGAGCGCGGTATCACGATCACTAGTGCTGCAACGACATGTTATTGGCGTCAGCATCTCATCAATATTATTGATACCCCAGGTCACGTTGATTTTACAATTGAAGTCGAGCGTTCGCTTCGCGTACTTGATGGTGCTGTTGCTTTATTCTGTTCGGTTGGTGGTGTGGAACCGCAATCCGAAACAGTGTGGCGGCAGGCTGATAAGTATGGTGTCCCCCGTATCGCATTCGTGAATAAGATGGATCGTGCAGGAGCGGATTTCCTTGGTGTAGTCGATATGATGAAGACTCGTCTAAAGGCAAATGCTATCCCGATACAATTACCGGTTGGTGAAGGCGATATGTTTGCAGGCATCATAGATTTGATTTCGATGAAGGCTCGCATGTATCACGAAGATACACAGGGTGCGACCTGGGATGAAATAGAAATACCGGAAAAATTAAGACCGCGCGCAAATGAATATCGAATCAAGATGCTTGAGGCGGTTGCAGATGAAGATGATAAGCTACTTGAAAATTATCTTGATGGAAAAGAAATTTCACCCGAAGAGGTTCGACGGGTACTAAGACGCTCTACGATAAAAGGTGGTATCATTCCTGTCCTTTGCGGTTCTTCATTCAAGAACAAAGGTGTTCAAGATTTAATGGACGCAGTTGTTGATTTATTACCGTCCCCTCTAGATATCAACACTGGAGAAATTCATGGTCACCATCCACACCGGCATGACGATGTTGTACGAAAGGTAAGTGATAATGAAAAATTTACGGCGTTGGCATTTAAAATCATGAGTGATCCTTTTGTCGGACGATTAACGTATTTTCGTGTCTATGCTGGAACACTGTCTGCGGGTTCGTATGTTCACAATGTGGTTTCTGATAGGAAGGAACGAATTGCACGTATTCTTCGGATGCACGCGAATCACCGCGAAGAAATCCAGGAAGCATATGCGGGTGATATTGTTGCTGCCATTGGATTGAAAAATACTCGTACGGGTGATACGCTGGCAACTGAAGATGATCCAATCGTACTTGAACGGATGGAGTTTCCTAAACCGGTTATCGACGTTGCAATCGAACCGAAGACGAAGGTGGATTTGGAAAAAATGGGCGAGGCAATGCAACGTCTTGCTGAAGAAGATCCAACATTCCGTATCTCAACGAACGAAGAAACCGGACAAACGATTATTAGCGGTATGGGTGAATTACATCTTGAAATTATTATTGACCGAATGAAACGTGAATTTAAGGTTGAGGCGAATGTCGGTAAACCGCAAGTCGCATATAAAGAAACGATCACCAAGAAGGTAACAGCGGAAGGCAAATTTGTTCGTCAGTCGGGTGGACGCGGTCAATTCGGACATGTCTGGATTGATGTTGAGCCGAACGAAAAAGGCAAGGGTTTCGAATTTGAGAATGATATTGTTGGCGGCTCGGTGCCCAAAGAATATATTAAACCGATTGAGCAGGGGATTATTGAAGCGATGCGTAATGGCGTTCTTGCAGGCTATCCCGTAGAAGATGTTAAAATTAGATTATTCGATGGTTCGTTCCATGCAGTCGATTCGTCGGAAATGGCATTTAAAATTGCAGGCTCTATGGCATTTCAGGAGGGAGCAAAAAAAGCCGGACCCATTCTTCTCGAACCTGTGATGGCAGTAGAAGTCGTGACTCCAGAAGAATATCTTGGTGATGTCATGGGAGACCTCAATTCACGCCGTGGCAAGATCGAAGGAATGGGATCTCGAAAAGATGCTCAAGTAGTAACTGCGCATGTGCCGCTATCAGAGATGTTTGGATATGCGACACAAGTTCGTTCGATGACACAGGGACGCGCTCTCTACACAATGCAATTTTCACACTACGAGCCGGTGCCGAAGAGTATTGCCGAACAGATTGTCGAAAAAGTTCGCGGTAAAAGTAACGTAGCTGCATAAATTTTTTTAATAGAATGAGTAATTACATCTAATTAAAGGAGATCAACACATGGCAAAGGAAAAATTTGACCGTAGTAAGCCGCACGTAAATGTCGGTACAATCGGCCACGTTGACCACGGAAAGACCACTTTGACGGCTGCTATCACTATGGTGCTTGCCAAGAAGGGTCTCTCGCAGATTCGCACATTTGATTCAATTGACAACGCTCCAGAAGAAAAAGCGCGTGGCATAACAATTAATACCGCGCATGTTGAGTATTCCACTGACAAACGTCATTATGCGCACGTAGATTGCCCAGGTCACGCTGACTATATCAAGAACATGATCACAGGTGCCGCACAAATGGACGGCGCTATTGTTGTTGTTGCGGCAACCGATGGCCCGATGCCACAAACACGTGAACATATTCTTCTTGCGCATCAAGTAAACGTTCCTAAGATTGTTATATTCATGAATAAAGTTGATGCGGTTGACGATCCAGAGTTGTTGGACCTTGTTGAAATGGAAGTTCGTGATCTTTTGAAAAAGTATGATTTTCCCGGTGATGAAATCCCTGTTATTCGTGGTTCAGCATTAAAGGCTATGGAAGCTGCCCTTCGTCCGGATGTGAAAGCTGACGATCCGGCATTCAAATGCATTATGGAATTGATGGATGCGGTTGATTCTTATATTCCTCTGCCGGCACGAAACGTCGATAAACCGTTCTTGATGCCAGTTGAAGATGTATTCTCTATTACTGGTCGCGGAACAGTCGGAACGGGTCGTGTTGAACGCGGACGTGCAAAGGTCGGAGATGAAGTAGAGGTGATCGGTCTTGGTGCACATAAGAAAACTGTCAT
>PMDB01000064.1:93010-111161 GCA_003155495.1 Ignavibacteriota bacterium | reverse complement strand
AAGCACAACACCGATAGTCATTGCACCATTGCTACCTCCCATCATTTCGCCTTTGTTATGAGATGATAGATCAAATTTATGGAATGTGATCGTCATGGGACCATAGGGAACAGCTTCCCCTTTTGGTAAATCGACAATGTTTTGTTGTTCAGTACTGTCCAGTTCGAGAGAGATCGGTTCAATGTAAAAATCCTTTGTCCAGTAACTACTATAATCTGGATTGCGCATAAGGCTATTGTTGTAGACACTTTCAAACATGACCGGTTCAAGGGTTTTACGCTTTCCATTTCGATCCACAGAGACAATATATTTTGTCTTACCATCCTCTGTCGGTAGTGAGCCTCTATACGTCAACACATACCCGAAAACCGATTGAGCCTGATTGAAAGGAAGCGCAACGGATTGTTTCTGCCCATAACGCCCGGAAGAGATAATGCCAATGAACAGAATGGCTAATCCTGTGTGCGCAAGCGCGCCGCCGATAAAAAGCGGCCGTTCCTTTACCAACTGAAAACCTTGATCGACACTAATAAAAAATGCGAAGAGTGATGTCAAAACAAGTAGCGTTGCAAACACATCATGCAGTCCTAAGAAGACAAGAACAGCGACAACAAGAACAGAGAAAGCACCGGGAACCATGAGGCGTTTGAAAAGCAGTTGTCGATCCTCTTGATTCCATTTAGTTCGCAGGCTGAATCCTAGCAACAATGTCATCAACGCTGCAAGAGGAAGAGTCGTGCGATCATAGAAAGCAGGCTCAACGACAGAACCAGAAAATAACGGTTTGCTAGTTCCAAACAGAATAATCGCTGAGCAAACGCCCAGCACAATCGTCGCGACGGACAGAATGGACTCACGTGTCATCAATGCGCTGGGCTGTATTTGATTGTTCAGGTCTTTCCGCCGAAAAATTATAAGCCCAAAACCGCCAATGGCAATGAGCACAAGCCATGCAACCAAGAGAGTATAAGTAAGCGAACCAGGATCTACGAACGAATGGACGGATGCATTTGCGAGAACTCCGCTGCGCGTCAGAAACGTGCTGTAAATAATCAATAAGTACGCTGATACTGCAAGAATAAAATTCGTCCGCACAAGTCTACCGGTCAACATCTGAATGAGCATCGTATGCACAAGGATGATGGCAACGACCCATGGAATGAGCGATGAGTTTTCTACCGGATCCCAGCCCCACCATCCACCCCAGCCAAGCACGCCGTACGCCCAATAGCCCCCAAGCATAAGTCCGGAACCAAGGGATAATCCGCTAAAGAGTACCCACGGGAGTGCTGAGCGAATCCATTCATTGTACTTTTTCTGCCAAAGAGCTGCCACAGCGAGGACAAACGGAACTGCCAATGATGCAAATCCGATGAAGAGTACCGGCGGATGAATTATCATCCAAAAATTTTGTAAAAGCGGATTGAGACCACGTCCATCTTGCGGAATGAACCCTGGTTGAACCTCGTTCGGATGAGCTTCCCAAAGATATTGAAATGGAGATTTTATAGAGATCAACAGGACAAGAAAAGCAATCACAAGAGAGTATACCGTCATCACTTCCGCTTCCATTCCCTTGTGTCGGCTGAATCGCTGAAGAAAAATACCGATGATCACGGCAAATAATGCCCATAATAAAAAGCTCCCCTCCTGCCCTGCCCAGAAAGTCGTTATCAGTAACGCTATTGGCAAATCGCGAGAACTATAATTTGTAACATAGCTATATTCAAACCGGTGCTGGAGAATGTAGATCATAAGAAGTGCAGAACCTAAAATGACGCTGACGACCGTCAGGATAAAACCACTGCGTGCTTTGAGAAGATTATTCGGTTTTTTTATAGATAATGCATAGAGTATGGCCGAAGCAAAAGCAGCAAGACAAGCAATCCAGATAACAACAGTACCGATCATTGTATATTCCTTTTATTGAATGTATACGATTATAAACAATCACTCCTCGAAATACAACACAGAATTGAATATGAAGGTTTCACTGAAGGAAGGATTTGACTGAAAAACACATGTGCGGGAGGATCGCTCCCGCACACGAAAAAACAATATATAAAAATGCTTACGTAATATTGTTCTTACTTTCTAAGCTCATCAATAGAATTTTGCAACAAAGCCAAGACATATTTATAGTTATGCATTCCGTGGCTCTTTTCATATTGGACTTGTTGAAGGTTCCACAATGCACCAGCTTTGAAAGCTGGAGTGATAACCAATGGATTTGTGGTCGATGCATTGGCTGCCCAAGAGGAATCGCCTATAACCGTGCTCGTAGTAACCGTCACCCAAGGAACTGCTTTGCCGCTTTGCGGCAATGACCATTTTTGTGTGATAGTCGTATCCATCATCAATTTGCCCAACTCAGCAATCTTTGCAATGATTGTCGCACGCATACCCCAATGTGCATCGGTCCCTGAGGCTGCAAGGCCTGGATGACACCCTGTTACATTACAGCCGTTTACATTGTATGATGGGCTTGTCGAGCCTTCAGCAAGATATCTTACTGCGAATGTATGTCCACCGTTTTGATTACCGCTTTTCACAGTCGCCATATGACAATCCGGGCAACCCAAAGTTCCATTTTTTATTAATGTGGCATGATATGAGTCTGTATAACTCAAATTGCCTGCGATTTCAACACCGCCAGTGCCAAGTAGAGTTTGTGTTGGCTCACCTGAGACGTGGTTATTCCATCGCGCTGTATATATCTTTGCAGTATCCGTTGCTTGCGTCTTCGACGGATCAGGCTGCCATGATTTAGGACTTGATGTAAATGGTGTGGAGGTCATACGCGGTTGATGGCACTTTACGCACAAATTTGAGGAAACAGTGCTATTCCATACCGATGCTGTCTGTCCACCCACAAGCGTAAAGATATTTACTGCGGTACTATCTCGAACAGTAAAATTGCCGCGTTTATGCGGTGCATGGCAGGTAAAACAACCAGGACGTGTTGCATCCGGATAATTTTGGTAACACATGGGTCCGGAAGGAGCATTGAGAGTGAACGTCTCATTTGAAAAACCTCTACTATAACGTTCATAGAAACCTTCATTCGTATGGCAACCAGCGCAAGTATTTCCGTTTTGGGAGAATTCAGCACCCGAACCGTGCACTGAGGCTTCATATTGAAGTTCCTTTGCAGCTACGCGATATGTCGTATCAGTGTCTGCATTGTGGCACATAGCACATTGTATGCTATCTTTGAACCCCTCTAAATTATATGCAGTGAGAATGTTTTGTCCGTTCTGTCCCTTATCACCTTGGGGACCTTGAGGGCCTGCCGGACCTTCACACCCTATGAAGAAAAGGAGAGACAAGGCACAAAGACCTGCCATAAAATGTACCGCACGATATCTCATGTTCATAATCCTTTATATTAATTTTTTATTTACCGTTTAATTTCTTTTCGATAACATCTGCCTGTTTCAATTCCATCTAACATTTTATATTCATTAGAAATCTACTTGACCGTTTATATGCCTCGAAAAATTCAAATTGTAATTTGCATCGATGGCACTGGGATGGCATCTATAACATTGAAAGATATTGGCATTATCCTGTACACTTAAATGGGAACCGCCATTGAGCCGTGTTTTTGGCAAGGCACGTTCCCCTGTCGTAGATTTTGTCGGATCACCATGACATGAACCACACGCTCGGTACTGGCCTGATTCATCCGTCCACGTAGGCGACACTCTATTTCCATTAGGAAAATATCCATGACAGTATGTATTTGTACAGTGCAATGTTGTGTTCGAGTATTTTGCTGCCGTATCCGCACCGGCAATATGACTGAATCGAGCCGTACTTACCGCTCCTTGAAATACAACCTCAGCACCTGGTGTTGAATCGAGATGACCAACATCATTCGCGAATTTTGGAACAGTATGACATTCATTACATGCGACTACCGCGCCGACAGAATCAATCGCAAGAAGATGGGATTGATGCGCGCCAACTCCCGGTGCCGAGATTGATGTATTACCTTCCAGATCTTTCGGTGGAGCCGCGTTCGTTTCATTGCCATGACATGAATTACAGTTATAAGGGCTATAATTCTTAGAAACAGGACTTGTTGGAGCCGAAGTATCTTTTTTCAAATCACTGCATGAGATACAGAGTACTGATAGTGCAAGAATTGTCAGAACAAAAATTTGGTATTGTCTCTTCATAATCACTCCATCCATTTAACGGTGGCAGTATCCGCAGAATTTTTGGCCTTTGCGACCGCTTGGATTTGCGTTATAATCCGTATGGCAGACATAACAATTTGCACCTGCATCTGAATGCCATATTCCATGATTTGTTGCCATAAATCCATGGTCATGTGTACGAGGATCCGTGCCTTTCACACCGTCAGCATCAGTGTGACATCGAATACACACCGGATCTGCACCGTCGGAGGAATGACACATAGCACAAGTTTCAATATCTCGCCTTGCCTGACGTGCATGCTCACCACCGCCACTACCAACACCAAACGTTGTAAAGCCAGCTTCTGTATGAGAGGATGGCTTAAACGACCCTTTATTCACGCTGCCGCCAGCTTCATGACACGTTGAGCAAAACTCTGTTTCGTTATGGCACGTTTGACATTCTATAGTTTTATTTTTCACAGCGATTCCATGAGTAAACCTAAAATTCAGATCATGAACTTTTGTGAGCCTCATTCCCTGACCACGATCATTTGCAGTCAATCTCGGCGATTGCTGGGATACTAAATCGCGGCCCGGTACATTTACTCTTACAAGATCCGATCCATTGTGGCAATCGATACAAGTTTCTTGCGAGTGGCATGTACCGCATTTTGCATCAGCCATTCGTGCTGTACGTTTGTGTTCATGGACAAAATCAGTTTGGTTATGGTCTTTTGGGCGTAACGCAGCAAAATTCGTATGACATGTTTCACAAGAAGAAGCCACTTTAACGCCATTGTGACATGTTGTACAGGTTGTCATTTCCGGCACTAAGTCTCCGGTTGCTGCGTCTGCCTTATCCAAGACTGTGTGACAGGTTTCGCAAGATACTTTTTGATTCTCCACATGTTGTTGATGAGAGAACACCAAATCACGTACAGGACTTGGCGTTACGGTATATTTCGTGGAGTCGGCACTCGTATGACAATAGGTACAGTTGCTTTTTAACTGTTCTTCATGGCAACTTTTGCATGCTTCCATCTTCGCAAGAAGATTATCAGCAGACTTGACGCTTTTTGATGCATCAGTGTGGCAATCGACGCATGCAACACCAGCTTCTTTCACATGGAATTCGTGCGAAAATTTGATCCGTCGTATTTTCATATCGTCAGCTGTTGAGCTGCGCGATATCATTGCGCCTAAGAATGTAAGAATCAACAGCAATGCTGTACAGACGAAAAGAAATCCATGCTTGAGTATTCTTGTTGGATTTGTATTTGTTGTAGGCATGGTGGTCTCAGAATAAGTTCAATTGATCGCTTAAAAAATAACTAGCACGGAAAAAGATGCGCACATCATTATTGTAGACATTATTTCGAAGCCATTGTACTTGCATATCAAGCGANNTGCGTTTTCGCTCAACTTGTATAAAGCATATCCAGCCATAATAGTTGGTGTAAGTTTATTATCAAAAAGTGGATAGCCTGCGTTTGCAGAAAGAGCCGATAATTCTCCTCCATACCCGGTATTCCAACTAAAACTTGCCGAAGCGTATTTCATATTCCCGCCGAATGTTACACGGTTAGAATTTTCATCCCCATAGGAGACATTACCAAATCTCCCGAAGACTTGCCAATCTTTACAAATCGTATATTCGGCACCGAGATCATATTCACTAATCGCATTGTATGTAAAGACCCAGAAAATGGTATTATATGATAATCGGGGCTCTCGATGAATATATTCACCTGTAAGTGCCAAGGGGTCCATCACCTTCACACGCGTGAATAGCTGCACTCGTGAGATTTTTTCCAGGTTCAAATCAGCATCCGTACGGGCATATGCTGAAACAATATCGTAGTCAATATTGACATCTCCACTGAGATATTGCTCCGATTCTGCCCTGGGATTGATTTCGACACTTTGCACAGCACCCAAAGAATCCGAAGCTCGTGTCATCCAGTATGTCTCCGGTTGAATGAGCTTTCTCATATAACTGAGTGAAAGTTTTGCAAAGCCTGCCGGTGAGCCGACAACTTGTGCACCAAGCATATTATTATGGGCCTGATCATCAACCATCTTCAGTTGTCCGTTTGCTATGGGAAGTGCACCGTAATATCCAATCAATTTTAAACGTGAATCAAAAAATCGTGCTGACAACATACCACCATCGATCGTTCCATTTCCGACACCTGCAAAAATCATCTGACGTCCAAAACTCACATCGATCATATCCAGGAAGTTCGCATACTTTACATAGAGATTGTAAAATCGGAGTGTGCCTTTGTTCTTCAATGGACCATCAAAATCATTGAATCCCTGCATATAGGTGTGGAAAGAGAGATTTTCATCCGCAAGCGACAGCTGTGCTGTTTGATATCCAAAGAGGTGCCGGGAAGATTGACCCACTGTATCTTGCCGCTGCCATGCATATGCAGATGATACAAGATGCAATTGAAAAAATTGAGCTGATGCTTCAGTGCTTATAATACAGAGGAGCACTCCAAGCACAGTTACAAGCGTAAAATTGTTATACGGTATAAGACGTTTCATTGTTCATCGCCTATGTATGGTTTAGTTAAAGCGATTAAATGATAGTTCAATTAAGTTTGAATACTGAGCGCCTTATTGGTTCCACTGTACACGGTGATCAAGGCGCTCAGTCGAGATAAGACGTTATCCTTTTGGAATTGGATGTTTAATTTTCGCCCACATTTCTTCAAATTTGAATGTCTTATAAAACGGACTCTTTTCATTATGGCATGTTTTGCACTTCTTTTCGATTGCCGCTTTATCTTTGTAGATGACCAATCCGGCTGCCACTGCCTTCACTGAATCTTTCATAATTGCCATGTTTTTATAAGAGGAACCTGCACCGTGGCACATTTCGCATTGAACACCATCAGCCATCAACTTTGCATCTGCTGTAATTGCATGGCATTCAAGACATTCCGGAGATTCCGGAGCAGTCTTCTTCAATCCTTTCGCTTTCGCAATTGCGTTCGCGGTATCTGAAGACAAGGTTTTAAATGCTTCTGCATGCTTACTCTTTTGCCAGACACCAAACTGATTTCCTTTTTTCTCGCTTTTATGACATAGTGAGCAATTCTTGACACCAACATACGTGTTTTGAGCGTTTAACATAAAAGGAACAGCAATAAAAATAATCAAGAAAAATCTAATGGCTTTCATAGGGGTTTCTTCTCCAAATTGTTATTATTTTCACCTTTTTCTGCTTTTTGATGTATAAACAATCTACACACTTATCAACATACGTACCGAAAAATGCCTTTCTATAATGCCACGAAAACAAGACAATAATGACGGTTTAATGCATTTAAAACCGATGAATTATTCAACGGTTTCTCGATTTCATCATTGAATTCCAATACTTGGGAAAGCACAAGTATCAAAAGCGAAAATTCAAAAACACATTGGAAAATAGAAAATAAAAACCATCGATTACTTAGTTTGCTTTTTTTCCAATCGGCGCACATAGAGAAACAAAAACAATGCTACAAGTGTAATAATAAGTGTTGCAATAGCTAATCCAATTCTTCGAAAATAGTATTCATGGATTGCACTTTCGGATTCCATTGCAATGGAAGCAGAGGTCTTCAAGCCGTTATTAATAACTTCCGCGAATTTTTCTTCATTAAAAGCATGAATCGCAGTTCGTGATTGAAGCCGAGCTTGTCGTACATCCCGGAGACTAAACTTCGCCTCGCTGATTTCCATACCTTTCTGTTCAGCTTCATATACCAATTCTTGATCCCTTTTCTCGACTGCTTCCAGACTATCGATCAATCCACGCATCTTCTTTGCCACTTGATACCCTTTGACGTTTTGAGTCTCATTATGACACTGGCTGCAGATAGCTTCTGGTGCAACACCTAATAACTTATCGGTCGCGGCAATAATATCGTGATTGCTGTGACATGTTTCGCACTCAGGAAGCTGGCGCTGATCAAACGCTTTCTTATGAGGACTTGATGAAAAAAGGTCAGCGTTGAGTGCATGACATGTGCCGCACACTTTTGAGACCGATTCCACACCCGGAGGTGCTGCGCCATGATTTCCATGACAACTGTTGCATGCTGGAGCTCCTGCATCATGCTTTTGAAGCAATGCTATTCCATGAACGCTCTTTGCATATTTTTCATATTGATCTGTCGGAATTTTATACGCCTTCATATATTCTGCGTTGCTATGACAGGCCGCACATGTTCCCGGAAGATTTGAAGCATATACTTTTGATTTCACATCCTTTGCAGATCGGATGTCATGACTTCCATGGCAACTTGCACATTCAGCAGTCTTTGGGTCCCCCTTTGCATTGCGCATACCATGAACGCTTGTTCGATATTTTTCCAGCTGATCAACTGGAAGAGATGGATTGTAAGATTTTATCAATGTTATATTTGCATGGCACTGTGTACACGTTTTGATAACATTCAGGGGATACACTGGTGAAGAGGGATTTTTCACCGAGACAATCCCATGCGAATTGTGACAAGTAGCGCACTGCGCAATGTGTTCTTTTCCGTTTAGTGAAAGCTTCGCGTGTACACTTGTTTGCAGAAACTCCCATTGATTTGTTGGAAGAGATGAACCTAACGATTTCATCTTTTCAGGAGAAGAGTGGCATGCAGCGCATGCCTTGGAGATATCGTCTCCTTTCGGAACTCCGATGAAACCCGCTTTCTTGTCCATTGCTTGTTCCATCTCCTCGGCTTTGGAATTACCTCCATGACATCCGGCACACGTAATTCCCTTGTCATGATGAATATCGTGTAAAAATAATGCCGAAGGTTTGTCCTCTGTATTTCGATGACACTCAAAACATGTGTCGTTCGCAAGAGCACTTTCTCTGGAAGCAAGGACGGCTATCAAAGTGGCAGTAAATAGAAAAATTCTCCTTTTCATGCGAGCCATCCAATGATCGTGAAAATGATAATATATATGACGGCGAATAATCCAATATAATTCACAAAACGATTCTGTTCTCCGCGCGAACTCTTGCGATCCCAAAACGGCACCATTGTCCACAAAAGCCCCGCAATCCCAAAGAGAATGACACCCAGGATTTCGCCATCCAAAAACCATAATTTGCCTGGTATGTATTTCAATGTTTGAAACAAACAGAGGAAATACCATTCGGGTTTTATTCCTGCAGGTGCAGATGCAAATGCCTCAGCTTTTTTCCCCAACTCCCACGGGAAAAATACTGCGAGAATCGCGAGGAGGTTGAGCACAAGAAGCCACAGGGTGATATCACGCAAAATGAAATTTGGAAAGAAGGGCATAGTCTTGCGCTCAGACTCTTTGCCGATATGTAATGGTTCACTCATCCCCTGGCGTTGCACAAGCAGAAGATGAATACTCAGAAAGACCGTGAAGAGTCCAGGCAACACTGCCACATGAAAACCAAAAAACCGTGAAAGCGTCGCACCGGTAACTTCTTCTCCACTGCGGAGGAAGATCATCAACGGTTTGCCAATGATGGGAACAACACCGGCGATATCGGTGCCGACTTTTGTAGCGAAGAATGCGAGTTCATTCCATGGAAGGAGATACCCGCTGAATCCGAATCCAAGTGCAAGGAAAAACATGAGCATTCCGGTTACCCATGTTATTTCGCGTGGTTTACGGTACGCTTTTTCAAAAAACACACTGAACATATGAATCATCGCCGAGAAAATAAATAAGTTTGCAGTCCAGCTATGGATCGAACGAATGAGCCAGCCGAATTGCACCTTTGACATGATAAAGTTGATGCTTTCGAATGCAAGTTCTTCCCCGCTTTTATAATAGAGAAGCAGAAGGATGCCTGTGACAACCTGGATAATAAAGAGGAAGAGCGAAACTCCCCCAAAATAGTACCAGATGGAATGGCGGTGCACAGGAACGTATTTTTTCCCCATATATTCCACGAGTCCCTGAAGCTCGACTCGCTCGTCAATCCACGAATAGATTCGTTGCAGGTGTGTTTTCATGTTTTTTTCGAGATAAGGATTTCATCGCCCTGTATCACAACTCTGAACTCATCGAGAGGTCGCGGCGGCGGTCCAGAGATATTTCTTCCGTTGAGATCATACTTTCCATTATGACACGCGCACCAAATCATACCGAAATCTTTCCGGAATTGCACGGTGCAGTCGAGATGCGTACAGGTTGCGGAAAATGCGCGTACTTCATCGTTGGCAGTCCGGATTAAAATCACCGGCTTTGTGCCGAACTTGATAATTTTTCCGCTCTCCTTCTCCATTTCACTGAGCTTTCCCGCTTTGACACTCGAAACTTCAACTTCTGCCTGTTTTGGCGGAATGAGGTAAGCAAAAACGGGATACAATACGGCTCCTAAAAAAGCTGTGGCACCTCCAGCCAGAACCCATTGGAGGAAATCTCTTTTACTTTTATTCTCTGGAATCTCGGGTATTTGATTCATAGAAGAATTATTTCCTATTGAGCATTATGACAATCACTACAATTCATTTCTTTCCATGCATTTCCAATATCAACCGGATGTTGATACTCAACTCCGCTCAATGACATTCGCAACCCTTTTTTCTCGAATTGTTGTGAAAGGATTGTATGGCAAACATTGCAATCCCGCGACAATACTTTTCCGTCATCAGAAACATGTTTTCCATCATGACAGCGGAAACAACCGGGATAATACAAATGCCCGACATTATCATTAAATCGCTTCCAGGATACATTCATTTCTGGAAAATAATTCCGCGAATATATTTTTTGAACCTCCTCAATGGCACGATCAATATTTTCTTTCTTGTCCCGTGCAATATCCGGATGGTTGAGTGTATAAAATTCTTTGATCGCCTGTTGAATACCATCTCCAGCTTGCTTCTCTGATGTGTACGATTGTTCAAGTGCTTTGACAGCCAGACTCTTCATACCCGGAAGTTCTGGATCGATCCAGCCAAGTGACATGACATGATTCACAGATCGTGCTGGAGGATGATAAATATGCGTTGGGCGATTGTGGCAATCGATGCAATCCATGCGACGCATTTCTTTTTCCGCTGCCACTGAGTCACTCATCGGTTGATCCGTCGATCGATAGACCGTGACTTTGCCATTGGGGTCCTTCGCACGAACCCACGGAATCACTTGCCGTTGGGAGTCGGTTGCAACATACATTACTTCATTCCCAATATTCATATGCCAATGGATTCCCGATGTGGGGCCAGCTTCGATATTTCCTCCCCCAATGCGAACGAGGAGATCAAGCGTCCACTTGCTGTTTTTTTCATCAGAAAGATAATATGTGTTGTGCAAAAATTTCTCGCTAAAGAACTGCTTGGGCCAATGGCACTGCTCACAGGTTTGCTGAGCTGGGCGTAAATTTTCGATCGGCGTAGGAATTGGTCGTGAATACTTGTTAAAGAGTACAGAATATACTTGATAAGCACCGGAGAGTTTTGACCGCACAAACCATCCGGCCCCGGGACCAATATGACATTGTGCACAACCAACCTTCGCATGAGGTGAATATTGATATGCCGTATATTCCGGATGCATAACCTTATGACACATGGTTCCGCAGAATTTATCAGAATCAGTATACTCATAGGCTTTGAAACTTCCAAAAGCGCTGAATCCCAAAAGAAGAAGACCAGCAAAAGAAATCGTTATGAAAGCTGTTCGTTGTTTGGAATCGTTCAAGTCGATGCGCGGCAGGCGATGTTGGGTATCAAGTCCCTGTTTTTTTCGCCGATGTTCTCTCAATACACCGAATGCAATCAGTAAAAGTCCCCCGATAAGAATTATGGGCAGAACGATAAAAGTAATAATACCCATGTACGGCTTTTGTTCTTTCGCCAATGCATCAAGTATAGTAAGAAACACAATCAAACCGAAACTGATAGAAGCAATGGCTCCACCAATGAGTGTGATGGAATTGTAAAAGGATTCAGGAAATATTTTTTTCATGCAAGAATTTTCCAGCCTCAACCGTAATCATACCTGTGTTATATGGACTTCTCTTCTGATGTGTTCGCCGCATCTTTCTCTCCATCAACGATCACAGATATCATTTTCCCGTCTTTTTCCAATGATTTACGCTTTAAAGCAGCGAGCTCCTTTGGGTGTTCTTCTGCCATTTCCGATTCTGTTAATGAACCTTTGAGCCAAGCAAGATTCATTGGATACGTATCCGGACTAAAGATGACAAAATACATATGCCATATAAGAATAGCAAGGAATGCCAACCATGCTTCATAGAAATGTATGGAACGAGCGACATCCCAACCAAGCTTTGTAAATAAACCCATAAATGTATTATCAAACCAAAGAATTACACCAGTTACGCTCATTACTACAGTACCCCATACCAGAGCCCAATATTCACTCTTCTCGATGTAACTGAACCTGTCAAATTGTGGTTTGATCGGTGAAAAGCCAAGATTGTACTTCAGTACAGCAATCGCATCGTTCATATCATTTCTCTTCGGTAACAAGTCGCGGATCAATTGTTTCCCGCGCGGAACAAAGAAGATATAATAAAGATGGTACAAGCTTGCCGTTACCATCACTGCAGCGGAAATCCTATGTAGGATACCCCGCATATCGAAAACATTTGTGTTCAGGTTTCTGATTGCAACAACCCAAAATGATTCTGGATACCGAAGCATAAAACCGGTAAAAACAAGCGTAAAGAAACTGATCATGAGTGAAATATGTTGAATGCGTTCATTCAAAGTCATTCTTACATAAAGGGTGTGTCCATAATGTTCTTCTTGAACTAATCCACGCCTGATCATCAACCTTCGTTTTGATCTTCGATAGAAGTCGAGAAGATTATGTAATACCATCCCGCCGACGGTCGATGCAATAAGAAGAATGTAGGCGAATGACACCCAATAGAGTACAGGCTCTTCATTTTCGTTTGTATTCGAGGAATGAATGGAACCTACAGTAAATCGTTCATTCGCTCCGGGGTGACATTTTCCGCAGGTTGTGGCAAGGTTAGATTTATGAACTAAAGAAGTAGAATCGCTGGATGGTTTGATGTTGTGCACTCCGTGGCAGCTTGCACAATTTGCAACTTCTATATTCCCAGAACTTGTTGCTAAACCATGGAAACTGGATGAAAATGTTTTAAACCGGTCCCCGGCAAGTCCATATTTTTCCGTTAAGGTGACAGAACTGTGACACGGCGCGCAGACCTGAGCGGACACATTTCGTGCAGAAACGGGAGAATTTGGATTTGATGGCGAAAGAATATTATGTTCACCATGACAATCCGTACACACGGGTGCTTCTTTGTTTCCCTTGATCGATGCGGTTCCATGAATACTTTCGCGATACTCGTGTGCTATAGAATCATGACATGAACCGCATGTCTCGGGAATGCGATTACGATTTACACGTGATGTTGACTCTTTTCCCTTCTCAATTTCATGGCTACCATGACAATCGATGCAGTTCGCAACAGCAGCGTTTCCTTTCAGCAGCGCGGAGCCATGGACACTCTTTTCGTAGGCAGCAATAAAACCTGCCGTCGGTGAAACTTGCCTACGTACATTGGGATCATCCAGATGACATGAGAGACAAAGCTTTTCCTGCGTAAGTTTCACTTTCGCAGAATCGGAACTGCCATTTAATCCCGTGATCTGACTTCGATGACACGACATGCAAACAGGTGCTCCGATAACTCCAGCGTTTGACGCCTTGCCATGCGCCGATAGGCGATAATGTCGCGTTTGTTCTTCATGACAGGTAGCACAGATATCAACCGATTCAGTCGATATCATTCCTATTGTCCTTATTTTCGTGCGTTGAACATTATGTGTACCGTGACATTGTTTGCATGAAGCAACAAGTTCCGATTCGCTTGTTTTTGATTTCAATATCGGATTGTGGATGAAATGCTTGGTAGATGCATCTTTGTGACAGTTTAAGCAATTGACCGGATCGATCTTTTCTTTGTGCGGAACATTGCCGGCATCGAAACCAACATGGCAGGCGATGCATACAAGTTTTGCATGAGGCGATTTTTTTAGTGGTGCGTAATTGGCAAATAGGGAAATTATTTTCCCCTTTTTCTCCATCGTCAGCGTACTGTCTGAATGACACGCAAGACAATCATCCACGGTCTGCGCTGAAACGATCCATGGGAGTAACACGCTTACTGCTATGATGATTAAGAAATGAATGTCTCGGGAATGTTTAGATTTCTGTATCGAATTTTTTCTCAATGATAACAACCTGAATTCTTTCTCTACAAATATATTGATGGACGAAGGCACGCATAAGGTGACAAATCATACCTTGATTATCAAGCTTTCGCAATTTCCTGGTTTATAAACACTTATGATTCGATTCTTTTTGAAAACCCAAAACATTTAAAGAATTGGCAATGATTGTACCAAGAAATCAAGCGATGTGTTTGTTGTTTAAGCTTATTATTGACGAATATGTTGTATAACTCATCGGTTTATCTTGAGAATTGGAAATTTTTGCTAAAAACGGGAATAAAATGCGTGGAAGGATAAGCGAGAAATCCGAGTATATATAATTTTAAATGGAGTTGTTCCTCCGTCACATCGAAGAAAGGACATTAGATTCAAGCACCTGAATTTAAATCGCTTTTTCTGATTGTCCGCAGGTAGTCTTCAAGCTGCGGGCGGAATGAAGGATGCGCAATCGCAATGAGAGCTTCTGCGCGTTGGCGCAGATTTTTTCCATGTAGGAAAGCTGCGCCATATTCAGTCACGACATACTGGACATCCGCACGTGAAGTTACTACTCCTGCTCCAGGTTTTAATTGTGGTACAATGCGGGAGACTGTATCATTCTTCGTTGTAGAAGGCAATGCAATGAATGCTTTGCCTCCCTTGGAATATGCACATCCCCGGACGAAGTCTACTTGTCCGCCAAATCCGCTATAGATTTTTGTGCCGATGGAATCCGAACAGACCTGCCCTGTGATATCAACTTCAATGCAAGAATTGATCGAGACCATTTTTTCATTCTGTGCAATAATGAACGGATTGTTCGTGTAGTCGCACGGATGGAGTTCAAAGAGTGGATTGTTGTGAACATAGTCATAGAGTTGCTGAGAACCTAATACGAACGTCCCTACAACCTTCCCTGGATGAAGTGTTTTCTTTTGGCTGGTAATGATTCCTTTTTCAATTCCATTCACAACTCCATCAGAAATCATTTCTGTGTGAATACCTAAATGCTGTTTTCCTTCGATGCGCGCCAGCACGGCATCCGGAATACCGCCGATTCCTAATTGCAGAGTGGCACAATCTTCGATCATTGGGGCAATGAAATCGGCAATTTTTTCCTCGATATCCGATGCGACGACCCGTTTCCCTTCAATAATTGGTACAGAGCATTCTACAATTTTATGCACTCGAGAGACATGAATAAAAACATCGCCCAATGTACGCGGCATACGTTCATTGACTTGCGCAACGACGATCTTTGCATTCTCTGCTGCCGCTTTCGATGCGCCGCATTCAGCACCAAAACTCATGAACCCATGCGGATCCGGCGGAGAGAGATGCACTAAAGCGACATCGAGAGGAATATATTCTGAACGGAAGAGCGCCGGTATTTGAGAGAGATGAACAGGTACAAAGTCCGAATTCCCCTCTGCAATGGACTCTCGATCCCCGGGGCCGACAAAGAACGAGTTGTGTCGAAAGTGCTCTGCCATTCCCAGGGTGGAAAGCGGATCACTTCCCAACAATAAGATATGATTGACTTCGACATTAAAAAGTTCCGGTGCACGCTTGGCAAGGGCATTCGTTAGAAGAAGAGGTGTTGCTGCATTGCCGCTTAAAAAAATCCGATCGTTTGATTTGACGACACGTACCGCTTCTTCGACGGAGACAACTTTTGATTTGTATTGATCAAGCCAGTTCATACTCGTTCCTAACGGTTGGCTGTCGACGTTGACTTGAGCAGTTGTTGAATGTCTGTGACTTTGAGGTCGAATGCTTTCGCCGCCGCATCATTGGTGCACTGTCCACGGAATGTACAAACACCTTTAGAAAGGCCGATATCAGCACGGAGAACTTTTTCCATCCCCAACTCAGTCGCCTCGCGCAGGAATGGAAGAAGTACGTTCGTCCATCCAACGGTTGCCGTGCGCGGCACTGACGCTGGAGTATTCGGTACACAATAATGCACGATACCATGCATGACATAGGTCGGATCCAGCAAAGTTGTCGGCCGGCTCGTTTCTACACATCCGCCTTGGTCAATGGAGATATCGACGATAACAGAACCGGGTTTCATTTGTTTCACTAAGCCTTCGGATACTAAATGAGGCGTTTTCTCGCCTTTCAGAAGAACGGCTCCGATGAGCACGTCGGCTTCACGCACCGCACATTCGATATTGTATTGATCAGAAACAGCGGTAGAGACTCTCCATTGAAAGAGATTTTCCACCTCGCGCAACTGGTTGATATTCTTATCGATGATCATCACTTTTGCCCCAAGACCAAGTGCCACACGTGCCGCTGTTCTGCCTACAGTTCCTGCGCCAAGAATCAACACATCGGCAGCAGGAACGCCAGGAATACTTCCCAGAAGTACACCGCGTCCGCCTTCACGTGTTTGCAGATAATGCGCTGCGACTTGAATCGAAATCTGTCCGGCAATTTCTGCCATGGTCCGGACAATCGGCAGATCACCCCGTTCATTTTCGATTAGTTCATGGGCAATAGCAGTAATGTTTTTTTTGAGAAGCGTTTCGATCGTTTTTCGTTTGGAAATTGCTAGATGAAGAGCAGAAAAAAGAGTTTGCCCATCATGGAGATAATTCAGTTCACTCTCTGTGGGNNCAACTTTGAGAACAATATCAGAACGATTGATGACCTCTTCCGGACTATACACAATAGTTCCACCAGCTATGCGATATTCATCATCCGAGAAATAACTTAGCGCTCCTGCATTTCGTTCGATATACACTGTGGCACCCAAACCGACGAGTGTCTGTACGCCGCCGGGCGTAAGTGCAATCCTTCGTTCTGATGGAAATACTTCTTTCAAGATGCCTATATTCATGAGAATATTCCTTTCAGCTTTGATTCAACGTGCTCAACATTAGGAAATGATTATTTGAAGTGCAAGAAAGTTTTGAATAGAAAATCAAAGTTGAGAGATAATTGAATTCCGGATGTCGGTAGGTTTGGAGTAATCTCTCCACCGTGCATAAAACTTCTGAAGCAGAGAAATGAAGAACCTTCTCAGAAAGTTCATTCCACTTTACGAACCTGCCGGACGCATAAGTCTCTGCGACTCCCGGTCGCATGAAGCACAACGCGTCGTTGTCGGATTTTGGATAAGATATTTTGCTGAAATTTCTCTTCCGCACAGAGCACAGAGGCCAAATGTTCCCATCCGAATACGTTCAAGCGATTCGCGCATACGCACGATCGGCGCGGCGGTCATTGTTTTCAGTACGCCGCTCTGAAGAAATACGGAGAAGACTTCGTCCGGAGAAGAATCGGGTTTTACATTGATATGCCGGAGACGAAGATCATTCACTACATCTTTGAGGCGCTGGTGGCAGTATTTCTGGAGTGAAACATCTAACTCCGATAAAAGGGCGGCTTTGACACGCTGAAGTTCTTTTCCTTTCATCGCACACCTTCTCTTTCTTAGACGCGAGCAAGAGTACGATCGGGCTGTTTTTGGCGTTAAATTCTTTCTCGTCTCGTCACTGCGCCCATTCTATGATACGAACTCGGATCGAGAAAGTCCATCAAAAACTATATTATGTCCGGCTCAAAGCTGGAAATGATCCCCTCACTCACCTGGCCGCGGGCACGGATTTCGTTCAATTTCTGGTTAATGTGCAATACAATACGGCTCTTTTCTTCAAGCAGTTCCCGGACAAAAGCATTCACATCCGGATAATCGCATTCGATCATCAATTTTTCATAGAAATGAATCATTTCCGCCTCTTTCCGCATTGCTTCTGTCAGCATTTTGCATGTAATACGGCAGTCGTGATT
>PMDB01000064.1:0-92996 GCA_003155495.1 Ignavibacteriota bacterium | reverse complement strand
GACAACATGTTCCGGCTGTACGATCGGACGCCGATCCAGGAATGCACCGAGCAGCACCATATTCGCCACCTGCTTACTCGTCAGCTTTTGCGCCTCTTCTAATCCATGAATACCCAAAATTTCTATATCTGTTCTTGTCGGCGGATGAATGATACTGGATTTCTCATAGATCAACAATCCACCCGGTTTCACCGCAGACTCAAATTTTTCCAAGGAAGGCTGATTCAAGAGAATCGCACTATCAAATTTTGTGATGATGGGTGAACTGATGCGCGAATCTGACACGATGACGATGCAGTTTGCCGTGCCGCCGCGCATCTCCGGTCCATAGGACGGCATCCAACTGACTTCTTTGCCTTCTTTCATTGCAGCATAGGCGATAATTTGTCCCATCGAGAGAACACCTTGACCGCCAAATCCTGCTATGATTATTTCGTGCGCGCTCTTCATTCTTCACTCCTGCAATTTTCTTAGACAGGACTCCATTCTGTCTTACTACGATTTCGGTACTTTGATATCGCCAAGGGGATAGAACGGAAACATATTTTTCTCCAGCCATTCGTTGGATTCCACCGGTGTCATCTTCCAATTGGATGGACAGTTGGAAACTACCTCAATAAAACATGTTCCCTTATTTAATTTTTGATACTTGAATGATGCTGCGATTGCTTTCTTGAGTTTGCGTACGGCAGCAGTGTTGTGCACCGAGTGACGTGTTACGAAGTACGCGCCGGGAAGCTGCGCAAGTAATTCCGTAATCTTCAACGGATTGCCCATCGTGGACGCTTCACGCCCGAATGGCGTCGTTGTTGTTTTCATTCCGATCAACGATGTCGGAGCCATCTGCCCGCCCGTCATTCCATAGATGCCATTATTGATGAACAACATCAAAATATTCTCTCCACGATTTACCGTGTGCACAGTTTCACCCGTACCGATGGCGGCAAGATCACCGTCGCCTTGATACGAGAAAACATATTTATTCGGAAGCACACGTTTGATACCGGTCGCCACAGCGCTTGCACGTCCATGAGCCGCTTCTTGCATATCGATGTTCATATATTCGTATGCAAACACCGAACATCCCACCGGTGCCACACCGATCGTTTCTTCTTGAATGCCTAATTCATCTATCACTTCCATTAAAATCTTATGTACCACGCCATGACTACAGCCGGGGCAATAGTGCATCGGTGTATCGGTAAGCGTGTGCGGCTTTTTGTAAACGAGTTCCATACCGTCAATGTTTGCTACAGGTTCCATATCTTCATTCCTTTTATACCGGGACCGCTTGAAGTTTCTCAGCAATCGATTCCACGTGCACCAACACTTCTTCGGGCGATGGTATCATACCACCCATCCGACCATAGAAATCTACCGGCCGTTTTCCATCAACAGCAAGTCGCACATCTTCTACCATCTGACCGGCATTCATTTCGACTGTAAGGAATGCTTTTGCACTTTTTGCTAACTTCGCAATGGCGTTTGTCGGAAATGGATAGAGAGTGATCGGCCGAAGGAGTCCAACCTTCAATCCTTTTTCGCGCGCAAGGTCCACCGTTTTCTCACAGATGCGGGACATAAGCCCAAAAGCAACGAGCACGATGGCTGCATCTTCCGTCCGAATTTCTTCCCAGCGTACTTCTTTCTGCATTTGAATGTACTTTGCCTGCAATATCAAATTGTGTTTTTCCATCCGCTCAGCCTGAATATATAGCGATGTAATAACATTACGCTCGTGTGTATGGCTCTTACCTGTTGTTGCCCAAGGTGCTTCTGTCTTTGGCAACGATCCAGCCGGTGGGAGCGTTACCTTTTCCATCATCTGACCGATCGCACCGTCTGCAAGAATCATAGCCGGATTACGGTACTTCTCGCTCAAACGGAATGCGTCAAATACGAAGTCCACCATCTCCTGCACTGATGCGGGTGCGAGAACAATGAGATGATAATCACCATGCCCGCCGCCCTTTACTGCCTGGAAGTAATCCCCTTGTGATGGGTAGATAGTACCAAGTCCCGGACCGCCGCGCTGTACATTAACTATTAATGCAGGTAACTGCGCGCATGTCATATACGAAAGGCATTCCTGCATCAGACTTATACCGGGACTAGAAGATGAAATCATAGAACGCGCACCTGCACCCGCTGCACCATGAACCATATTGATTGCCGCTAATTCACTTTCTGCTTGGAGAATAACGACATCCGGATGGTTCGGCGCCTGCGCCGCAAGATATTCCAACACTTCCGATTGCGGTGTAATAGGATATCCGAAATACGCCTGCATCCCTGCTCTGAAGGCTGCTTCGGCAAGCGCCTCATTACCTTTCATCAACCGAGTTTCAGAAGTTCCTTTTTCGTTTGCCATGACTATTCACATTTGATGAATTGATTGTTCGGTTCAAACTGTTGCACCTTTTGGCGTAGTCTTTACTTGACGATACACTGTAATTGCACTATCCGGACAGACGATAGCGCAATTCACACAACCGGTGCATGTATCGTTCTTTAACTGAACATAGTGATAACTTTTTACATTGAGATTGGGCGACATCTCCAAACAATCTTGCGGGCAAGCTGTAATGCACAGTTCACATGCTTTACAAATATCCGTGGCAACGATGATCGTTCCTCGAATCATATATATACTCCCGTAGATTGGAGATTGGAGATTTGCGATTTAATAAATGTCCATATCATGAATTGAGTATTTCTCTATGTTCAAGTATTGTGCCACATCAGTAATTTACGACATAAAGACTTAATTGCAAGATTTCAGACGGAAAAAGGGATTACTTAGCACTTTTAGGAAGATATTTTGATGGAATTCCTGAAAGCAGAAAAATATTTTTCAACAAATCATCCCATTTCTACGAAGTTATTTTTGCACTCTGCTCCGCAGAACTTTATCCTGAGCACATTGAGAGAGTACCCCGCAATACATCGCACTTCTCCAACCGTTACTATTATTATTTTCACAATAATATTCAGAACTCGTCATCATGAAATACACAAGCCATCGAATACCTAAGAGCATCAGTCCAATTGCCATTGCACTGCCAATCCTTACCGATAATTTGCATGAATACAGATATTTGATATAGGCAAACGTAAGATATGCACATCGTCTTTGATTTCTCTGATTGTAGAATAATCCAACATAATATTTGTACATTTTTCGAAGAACTTGTCACAATCGCTTGTATATGGAAGGAAAAAAAGCTAAAGTAAATTCAAAATATTGAACTTTCTCAAAACAATAGCCGGAGAATGCAATGCATAACTTCGATTTGACTCTCAAAGATTTGAACAATTTTTTTCCCGAAAATTTCAGTGAAGAGCAGAAAGCAAAAGCGAAAACTATATTCTTGAAAGAACTTTCGCTTTCGTGCCATAAATTCTACGGAGGCAAGATGGCTACAGTGCCTAAGGCAGGGATTTATGGCTTCAATTGGTTCAATGTTTGGTATACTCCCGGCGTATCTAAAATCTCGACCACTATTCGCGACAACAACGACGCTTCGTTTGAGCTCACCAACCGAGGGAACCTTGTTGCTGTCGTTTCGGATTCCACGCGCGTGCTGGGCGACGGTGACTGCACGCCTTCCGGCGGTTTAGGTGTGATGGAAGGAAAGGCGTTCCTGATGAAATATCTCGGCGGTGTCGACGGTGTTGCTCTCTGTATCAACTCGAAAAACGCAAAAGGAGAACATGACCCGGACAAGATTATCGAGTTTGTAAAAATGCTGGAACCGAGTTTCGGAGCTGTGAACCTCGAGGATATTTCCCAGCCAAATTGCTTTAAAGTGCTCGATACGTTGCGCGAGGAGTGCAACATCCCTGTGTGGCATGACGATGCTCAGGGCACGGGTAGCGTGACTCTTGCCGGATTGATCAATGCTCTGCGGGTTGCTGGCAAAGAAATGAAGAATGTAAAGATCGTCTTCTATGGCGCAGGCGCATCAAACACCACCATCTCCAGATTGATTCTCAAGGATGGCGCAGATCCTGGCAAAGTGGTTATGTTCGATACCAAAGGTTCACTCAATAAAAAGCGCAAGGATATCGAAGCAGACAAAGCATTCTACCGCAAGTGGGAAATTTGCCAAGCAACAAATCCATCATGCATTGAAGACATCGAAACTGCTCTGACTGGAGCGGACGTACTGATTGCATTGAGCAGGCCCGGACCAGACGTCATTAAGACGTCTTGGATACAGAAGATGGCAAAGAAATCGATCATCTTTGCATGTGCAAACCCGGTACCGGAAATTTACCCGTATGCTGCAAAAGAAGCCGGTGCGTATATCATTGCTACTGGACGGGGCGATTTCCCCAATCAAGTTAATAATTCGATGGGTTTCCCCGGCATTCTCAAAGGCGCTCTGATGGTGCGTGCACGCAAGATTACAGACGAAATGGCGATTACCGCCGCCTATTCCATGGCAAATTTCGCGATGAAGAAAGGACTCAATCCCGATTATATTATGCCGACAATGGAAGAGACCGAAGTGTTTGCACAAGAAGCCGCTGATGTTGCCACACAGGCTGTGAAACAGGGTGTTGCACGAATTCAACTGACGCATCAACAGGTGTATGATACAACACTTCGTGAGATCAAGGAAGCGCGTGATATTTTGAATCTGTTGATGAAGGAAAATTTCGTCAAGAAACCGGACATGACGCTGATCGAAACTGCAGTAAAGAAAGCGGTCGATGGAGTGAAGTAAGGAGAAACATCGTAGAAACCTACGGAAGGTTTCTGCAGCTTATTCAATGAGATCCTTTCGAAGGTTACTCATTTATACGGTGCGAGAGAAAATCGGTTTTTCCTTCGCCATCTTGGGCAGGTAGGCATCGAAACACATCGCAATATTGCGGAGAACAAAGCGTCCCGCTTCTCGGATGACGATGCGATCTGTTTCCAGCGCAAGCAAATTCAGCGGTAGAAATTCTTCAAGCTTCACGAGCGCATCCGCAAAATATTCATCAAAGAGTATTCCGAATCGCCGCTCGATGTTTCGTTTATCCAATTCCAGATCGCACATTAATCGCATAATCACAAATTTGCGAAGTTCATCGTCTTGCGTCATTTTGTAGCCAAGGATGGTGGAAAATCGTCCGTTATTGATCGCTTCATAGTACGCAGGCAGGTCTTTCGCGTTCTGCGCATACACCGCTCCGAAATGCGAAATTGCAGACATGCCGAAGCCGAATAAATCCGCGCCGGCTTTGATGGAATACCCTTGAAAGTTACGATTGAGGTTTTTGTTCTTCTGCTCCGTTGCCAATTCATCTGTGGGTTTGGCAAAGTGATCCATTCCAACATACACATATCCGGCGCGTATCAATGTGTTGATGGTAAGCTGCAGAAGGTGTAATTTGTTTTCAGCTGTCGGTAATTGATCCTGATGAAGGAGCTTTTGATGCTGCTTCATCCATGGTACATATGCAAAATTGAAAACGGCAATGCGTTCCGGCGAAAGCTCAATCACTTTTTCGAGCGTTGCCTTGAACGACTCAATCGTTTGCAGCGGCAATCCATAGATCAAATCAATGTTGATGCTCTTGATTCCAAGTTCACGCGACCATTGAAATACCTGATGCGTGAGCGATTCCGGCTGGATGCGGTTCACTGCAACCTGAACATCGTCGTTAAAATCCTGCACACCGAGACTGAACCGATTGGCGCCGCCATCAACAAAGGCTTTTAAATGATCAAACGTCAATTCGCGCGGATCGATCTCAACGCTGATCTCGGCATCAGAAGCAAATGTGAATCTCTCTCGAATATATTTTGCAAGATCACGAATTTCCTCCGGTGAGAGATACGATGGTGTCCCGCCCCCCCACGCCATCTGAACGACGTTTCGTTTTATCGAAATGAACGATGTCGTGCGGTCAATTTCTTTTTTGAGTGCAAGGAGATATTCGGATATTTTTTCACGATTGCGTGTAATGATCGTGTTGCATCCGCAGAAGTAGCACAATGTATCGCAGAAAGGAATGTGTAAATACAAGGACACGGGAGAAGAGCTGTTGCGGTTGTTTTCAATGAGATCATCTTCAAATCGCTGTGCCGTGTACTCCGCAGAGAACACCGGTGCTGTGGGATAACTCGTGTATCGCGGACCCAGACGATCGAATTGTTTCAGAATAGAAAGAAGATGGTCGTCAAT
This sequence comes from Ignavibacteriota bacterium, assembly GCA_003155495.1. GTDB lineage: Bacteria > Bacteroidota > Ignavibacteria > UBA10030 > UBA10030 > Fen-1298. The sequence continues at coordinate 86,814 of PMDB01000064.1, read as the reverse complement.
AAGGGACATAATGATTCGGTCATTCCGTAGACACAGATACAAAGACAACGATCAGGCGTGCGCTATTTTTTTCTTCCCTGTTTTGTGTCCTTTGCGGACACAGTGAATACACAACTCGGCCGTGGGATGTTTCCTCAGATGCGCTGTCGAAATATCTTTACCGCAGGAGAGACACACGCCGTATTTATTTTCGTCGCAGTCTTTCAGCGCTTCCTCAATTTGCTTCCCTTCCGATCCAGAACGGAGCATCTTTTCGCACATCGCAGAGGGATTCGATTTGCATGGTTTTACCCGTTGATCGCAGTAGGGACAGATAAAATCTTTTCCATCTTTGAGTGAACGCACCCATGGAGATTTAGACATTTTCTCCAGGTTCTTGCTAAGTGCATCCACCAAGATCTTTTTCTTCATTTGATTCTCTGCAAATCTTTTCAATCCGTTCCTCTTCTCCTGCTAACACAGGAAAAAAGGATTCGGTTCCTAAGCAAGAAGCTTGTATCGGTTAAGCGCTTTCATATAATTTGCACGCTCGTATGCAGAAGGGTTGGCAATAGATTTATGACTCAGACTCCCTTTCATCTGCTCGATGGATTCGTATTCGTGTTCCTGCATCCAGCGTTCTAGATCTTTCAATACTTTGCCGATATATTCTGGGCCGTGCATTAACAATGCTGAGCACATCATCGTCACATCTGCACCCACCATCGTCAACTTCAGCACATCTTCAGCCGTATGAATGCCGCTTGTTGCTGCAAGGCTTGCTTTTATTTTTCCAAATAAAATTCCGATCCAGCGCATCGGTACTCGGTTTGCATAGGAAGTACTCAGTTCAACGCCCGGCTTCACGTCCAATTCTTCCAGATCGATATCGGGCTGATAGAACCGATTGAAAAGCACCAAGCCATCAGCGCCTTCACTCACTAGACGCTTTGCAATATTCGGAATCGAACTAAAAAACGGGCTTAATTTCACAGCAACGGGAATGTTCACCGCGCCGAGCACTTCCTTCAGCACATCCGAATAACGATTTTCAACATCCACACCGGACATGGTTCCGTCGGTGGGTATATAATAGACATTCAATTCCAACGCAGAGGCTCCCGCTTCCACAATCTTTTTTGCATAGCTTGTCCAGCCACCCGGAGTTATACCGTTCATACTTGCAATAACGGGGATTTCCAATTTGTTCGCTGCTTTCGCAACAAGTTCTAAATATTCTTCCGGTGCAAAATGATAATCGCCGGTATCAGGAAAATATGTTAACGCTTCGGCAAAACTTTCTGTTCCATACGACTTGTAGTGATCCATCGATGCGGCTTCATGAATAATCTGCTCTTCAAAGAGCGAATGCATCACAATGGCCGATGCGCCCGCATCTTCCAGCTGGTGCATCGAATCCATGGAACGTGACAACGGACTCGCTGATGCAACGATGGGATTTTTTAATTTCAGTCCAAGATAGGTTGTTGATAGTTCCATGTGTTCCACTCCTTACAGTTCTGGGAAAATCCGCAATACGTATTTACGATAAACCTCAGATGCCGCTCCGAAGATTCCGGAGCGACCTGAGCATCATTGATTTCACTCTGTAAAGTACTCTGAATCAATTCGAAGCAGGCTTTTGCACGTCACTGCCTTCATGTGCGAACTGCTCGTATATTGCCCAACGTACTTTGACATCTCCTTCTGCTAACTTCAGCAATTCTTTTGCACGGTCTGGATTACTCTTCGTCAGCACATTGAAGCGTGTTTCTATCGACGTGAAATCGGAGAGCGCTCCTTTCGGTGCTTTCGAATCGAGCTTGAAAGGGTTTTTTCCTTCTTTTATCAATTCCGGATTGTACCGGAAGAGCGGAAAGTACCCGGTTTCAACAGCAATTTTCTGATTCGTCATTCCGCGTGCCATATCGATTCCATGCGCGATGCAATGTGAATACGCGATGATAATCGACGGACCATCGTATGCTTCTGCTTCGATGAAGGCACGAACTGTTTGTGCATCATTAGCACCCATAGCCACTCGGGCAACATAGACATTATTATACATCATCGCCATGAGCGAGAGGTCTTTCTTGGCAGTCGGTTTGCCGGCTGCAGCAAATTTTGCAACAGCACCGCGATTCGTAGATTTCGACATCTGACCACCGGTGTTGGAATATACTTCAGTATCGAGCACGAGAACGTTCACATTCTTGCCGGATGCAAGCACATGGTCTAATCCGCCGTACCCGATATCGTACGCCCAGCCGTCGCCGCCCATAATCCACACGCTGCGCTTCACGAGATTGTCTGCAATACTCAATAAACGCTTCGCTTCGGGTTTCTTGATGGCTGCCAGCTTATCTATTAAAATTTTCACGCGTCCACGCTGCTCATAAATAGTTGCTTCATCTCTTTGAACAGCTTCGATGATTTCGGTTGCAAGATCTACACCAATATCGGTGGAAAGCAGTGTCACATATTCTTTTGCCATTTCGTTCAGCTTGTCAACCGTCAGGCGCATACCGAGCCCGAACTCTGCGTTGTCTTCGAACAATGAGTTTGACCATGCAGGACCGCGCTGGTCGCTGTTCTTTGTCCACGGCGTTGTTGGGAGATTACCGCCATAAATGGAAGTGCAGCCGGTAGCATTTGCAATAAGCATTCGATCACCAAATAACTGACTTGCAAGTTTTATGTACGGGGTTTCACCGCATCCAGAGCAAGCGCCGCTATACTCAAACAACGGCAGAAAGAATTGAGATCCCTTCACAGAATCGGCCTTCACATTGCGGCGATCGACTTCGGGCAAAGCGAGGAAGAATTCGTAATTCACTTTCTCCTGCTCGCGAAGTGGCGGCTGTGGCTTCATGTTTATCGCCTTCACTTTGGCTTCTTTCTTACTCTTCGCCGGGCAGACTTCCACGCACAAAGTACAGCCGGTGCAATCTTCCGGTGCAACCTGTATCGTGTACTTCATGCCTTTATACTCAGGACCTTTGTAATCCATCGATTTGTAGGTTGCGGGAGCTAATGCCAATTTCGCGGGATCGTATACCTTAGTACGGATTGCTGCGTGCGGACATACCAATGCACATTTATTACACTGAATGCAAATATCTATTTCCCACACAGGAATTTCGAGAGCGATGTTTCGCTTTTCCCACTGTGCCGTCCCTGTCGGGAATGTGCCATCTACCGGCATCGCGGAAACCGGAAGCAGTTCGCCATTGCCGGCAATAATCATCGCAGTAACTTTTTTAACAAAATCAGGCGCCTTATCGGAAACAACAGGCGGCATTTCGATCTTGCTCGTTACACTGGATGGAATTTTAACTTCAAACAAATTTGCCAGCGTTTGATCGACTGCCTCGTAGTTTTTTTGAACTACTGCTTCACCTTTTCTTCCATACGTTTTTTGAATGGAATACTTGATGGCTTTAATCGCTTCATCCTTCGGCAGAACGCCGGAAATGGCGAAGAAGCATGTTTGCATTATCGTATTCACACGGCTGCCCATACCTGTTTTCTTTGCCACCTCATACGCATCGATAACATACAATTTCATTTTTTTGTCGATAAGCTGCTTTTGAACATGGCGCGGCAGGTGATCCCATACTTCGTCCTTCCCATAGAGACTGTTCAAGAGGAATGTGCTTCCCGGAATTGCCGATTGTAGTACATCAAATTTTTCAAGGAAGAACCACTGGTGACATGCAACGAAGCTGGCATGATCAACGAGATAAATAGAATGGATCGGACGCGGTCCAAAACGTAAATGAGAAACCGTCATGGTACCGGATTTTTTAGAATCATATACAAAGTACCCTTGTGCAAAATTCTCTGTATCTTCGCCGATAATTTTTATGGAGTTTTTATTGGCACCGACCGTGCCATCTGCACCCAAACCGTAGAAGATAGCGCGAACCACATCGTCTCGTTCAACGCTGAAGTTTGGATCGTAGGTCAAGCTTGTGTGTGAAACATCATCATTGATTCCGACTGTAAAGTGATTCTTCGGCTGAGGTTTTTTCATTTCATCAAAGACTGCTTTCACCATCGTCGGTGTGAATTCTTTAGACGACAATCCATACCGTCCGCCGATGACACGCGGCATCGCTTTGAACGGAGCTTTACCGGCGGAAAAAGTCTCACTCAACGCCGTTACTATATCTAAGTACATCGGCTCGCCGGTGGAACCGGATTCTTTCGTGCGATCCAGCACAGCAATGTTCTTGATGGTGGCTGGAAGCGCTTTTATGAAATGTTCGATAGAGAACGGACGATACAGCCGGACTTTCAGCAGGCCGACTTTCTCACCTTTCTCGGTGAGATATTCTACGGTCTCGTGAGCTGTTTCGGCACCAGAACCCATCATCACGATAACACGCTCTGCATCGGGGGCACCGACATAATCAAAGAGTTTATATTCGCGGCCAACGATCTGTTTAAACTTGTCCATAGCTTTCTGTACGATACCGGGAACAGCATCATAATAGAGGTTTGCCGCTTCACGCGCCTGAAAAAATACATCGGGATTCTGTGCAGAACCTCGAAGCACCGGGTGTTCTGGTGTAAGTGCGCGTTCACGAAGCTTCTGGATCAAATCGTCGTTGATCATTGCTTTTATATCGGCATCACTCAGTTGCTCGATCTTCATGACTTCGTGCGAGGTGCGGAAGCCGTCAAAGAAATGGATAAACGGCACGCGTGATTCAAACGTTGATGCATACGCAATGAGTGCAAGGTCCATTGTCTCCTGCACCGAGTTTGCTGCGAGCATTGCCCAACCAGTCGCGCGCGTCGCCATGACATCACTATGATCACCGAAAATCGATAACGCATGTGTTGCAACCGTTCGCGCGGCGATATGAAAAACTGTCGCGGTAAGTTCACCTGCGATCTTGAACATATTAGGGATCATCAGGAGCAGACCTTGCGATGCCGTAAAGGTGCAGGAAAGCGCTCCGGCTTGTAATGCACCATGCACTGCTCCGGCGGCGCCGCCTTCGCTTTGCATTTCGACTATCTGAGGAATTGTGCCCCATAAGTTCTTGCGTCCCATTGCTGACCATTCGTCTGCCCATTCGCCCATATTAGACGAAGGCGTGATGGGGTAAATTGCTATAACCTCGTTGAGTTTATGGGCAACATAAGCGGCTGCCTCGTTGCCGTCAATTGTGACTTTTATTCGTCCATCCTTCGCGTCTGACATTGTATTTTTCTCTTTTATTCGTTGATGAAAATGTTCCCGTCAATTTTCTGAGGCAAGAATTGTTCCGTCTTCCAGAGTCAATTTTCATTCAATTTCGCAAAAATTGTCCGCAACTACAAACGGAATTCGCAGTTTTGCGATAGAAATCCAAATAGTTTGCAGTTTTTAGTAGGCAGCTTTCTCTCAGAAATTTCATTGCTTTTTTCGCTCTCCTCTCCTACATTGCACACATTCAATACGCAGAGGTTATGCGCTACCACGATTGAAGAACCCTTTTGGGGATTACCATGAAGTTGAGGAAGCTTCTGTTCTCTGTGCTGGCGGTATCCGGCCTATTCTGTCTCAGCTTCTTCCTCCTCTCGCTTGTGTATCCTCTCCCTGATCCAAAACCTTATTCCCTTGTTGTGTACGACCGGCACGGAACATTTTTGCATGCCTTCCTCACCGACGACGATATGTGGCGATTCAAAACTACGGCAGAAGAAATTCCTCCGCGCTTCAAGCAGCTTCTCCTCTACAAAGAAGACAGATATTTTTACTATCATCCCGGTGTAAATCCTTTCGCGGTTGTTCGCGCCGGCATTCAGAATCTTGTTTCGAGAAAAAGAATTTCAGGTGCATCTACTATTACTATGCAGGTAGCTCGCCTGCTCGAACCGAAGAACAGGACGTGGGGCGGAAAATTGATCGAAATGTTCCGCGCGCTCCAGCTTGAATGGAAATATTCCAAAGATGAAATTCTCCAAATGTATCTTTCGATGATTCCTCTGGGCGGGAACATCGAAGGGCTTCAATCCGCAGCCCTGCTGTACTATCAAACTCCGCTGGAACGGCTCAACACGGCACAGCTCTTCGATCTTATTCTGATCCCCAACAATCCGAACGGATTGCGTCCCGATAAATTTCCGGAGCGCCTGCATCAGGAACGCGTCGTACGTTCGCATCTGTTCTTCCAGAAAAAAATTCTCGGCCGGAACGATTCCATCGTGTTCGCACAAACGCCGACAGCCGTGGTGCGAAAACCGCTGGAACAGTTTGCGCCGCATTATTGCCTTCACATCAAGCAGCTTGTATCGCGAGGAACTCAGTACACGACATCGCTTGATTTGCCGATTCAGCTCAGCGTGGAACGCTTGTTAAAAAATCACCTCCGTACGTGGAAACAATTCGGAGTGCAGAACGGCGGCGTAATGGTCATTGAAAATAAAACCATGCGTGTTGCTGCATATGCAGGTTCCGATAATTTTTCAGATTCCGCTTCCTTCGGTCAAGTAGATGCTGTTCAGGCGCTTCGCTCTCCCGGCTCCACTTTGAAACCGTTTCTCTATGCCTTGCATATGGATAACGGAACCCTCACGCCGAAAACGCGGTTGCTCGATGTTCCGTACGATGCCGAAGGTTACTCCGCAGAAAATTATGACGGAACCTATGCGGGTTCTGTCTTTGCCGACGACGCTCTGTGCAAATCGCTGAATGTTCCGATGGTTCGATTGCTGAAAAACGCTGGGTTGACATCATTCGCCTTGCTGCTGCATAATCTCGGTTTTCAATCTTTGGAATCACAGCGGGAGAGAATGGGATTGAGCATGATTCTCGGCGGGTGCGGTGTAAAATTGGAAGAGCTCACCGCCGCGTATGCGGCGATGGCAAACAGCGGCATGTATGCTCCACCCCGCTACACGAACGACACGTTGACGGTGCAAAGGACTCGTGTTTTCTCCGATGCTGCTGCTTTTATGATAACAGAAATTCTCTCCGGTGTTCACCGTCCCGATGTACCGAATAATTTTGAATCGGCGGTGAATCTTCCGGTGATTGCATTCAAGACAGGTACGAGCTATGGACGGCGCGATGCATGGACGATGGGATATTCGGCAGAGTACACAGTCGGCGTATGGGTCGGCAATGTGACGAACAAAGGAAATCCCGATCTCGTCGGGAGCAAAACGGCGGCGCCATTGCTCGTCGATATTTTTAATTCGATCTCACATAAGAATCAGAAAAATATTCTGCTGATGCCTGACGATATCAATACGCGCGATGTCTGTGCAGAAAGCGGCAAGCTTCCGACTCCGCGCTGCAAACATATCATCGAGGATCTTTATTCCATAAGCCACACGCTGGGAAAATTTTGTGATGTCGACAACGAATACCTTATCTCTGTGGATGGAAAGAGACAGTATTGCGCATCATGCCTAGGCAATCATAACTATAAATCGGTCACGTACCAGGATTATCCCAAAGAACTCTTAAACTATTGGAAAAAAATCGGAAAGAGCTACACACTCGCACCGCCGCATAATCCTGCCTGCCAGCGATTGTTCGCCGGCGAAGGCCCAAAAATCATCAGCCCGACGAATGCTATGACCTACCTGTTGACGTCTGATGATGAGCAGATTGCTTTTCAGGCCAGTTCCGGAGTCGATGTGCATGACCAATGTTGGTACTTGAACGACCAATTTCTCGGGCGTGTGAATGCAGGCACTAAAATTTTCAAACCGCTGATCAGCGGCCAATATGTTGCAAGCTGTCTGGATGATAAAGGCCGATTATCTACCGTCAAAATTTTAATCAAGCATCTCTAATGGATGCCTGGAAAAATTGTTCACTGTTTAACATCAATATCGGAAGGGACATCATTATGCGACCATGGTTTGTTGTTTCACTGCTCGTTCTCTCTCTCGGATTTTATTCATGTTCCCAAAGGGATTCGGAATCCTTATGGATCACCAGCACGATGCCGGTGGGAGTCGTTGCGCAGAGCGGAGTTCTTCAATTTGCATTTTCACGCAGCGTTGTTCCGCCGGAATCCACCAATGTCTGGCTGAACACATCCTACATCGAATTTACTCCGGCGATTGAAGGAAAATTCGTGTGGCAGGATACATCGCACCTGATTTTCAGTCCTGATGCCGCGCTCCCCGGCGATACGAAATTCAAGGGGAAGCTGAACGGCACGTTGCTGGCAACAACAGCTCATGCAAAACGATTTGTCGGTGATGAGGAGTTTTCTTTTTTCACGGACCCGTTTACTATAAAAAGCATTGATTTCTTTTATGACCGCATCGATAATAAGCGCAGCGTCGGTATCAAGGCAAATATTGAATTCACCTATGCCGTGAATCCGGCAGATGTCGGCTCGTACCTCAAGGTCAAGATGGACGGCGATGAAGTAAAAACGTTCAAAGTAATGTCCTCAGCGATCAACAAAGTTGTACCGCTGGAAATCGCGACAACAGTCCAATATGGCAAAGAGCGAGAGATCAAAGTCAGTGTTGATGACAAACTCGTTTCGCCCGAAACAAAAACCGCCATCACACTCGATAAACCGTTTGTTTTTAAATTGCCCGCGCTGGAAGATCTGAGGATTTACGGTCATGAATTCGGGTTTGATGGTACAGAAAGCTGGATCCGAATTAAGACTTCACAGGAAATCGACGCCGCTTCAATCAAGCAGTATATCGAGTTGACTCCTTCCCGTCAATATACGGTCGAAGCAGAATCCAAACTCTCCTTTCGACTGAAAGGAAAATTCGAACCCGGCACTTCATTTCATCTTGTTGTTAAAAAAGGTCTTGAAAGCTTGCTGGGAGCAAAAACACAAAACGATTATGAAGCAGATATTGTCATCGGAAATGTCACTCCCGCATTTCGGTTCGGTTCATCGTCAGGCTCGTATATGCTACTCAGCGGTATGCGAAGCGTAGAAATTAAAACTGTGAATATGGACTCTCTCAAGGTGCGCGTCAGTCAAATTTTCCAGAACAACCTCGTCCATTTTCTCGACGGCGGCAGGCGTTACGACTATTATTATGACAACGATGAAGGCGACGAAGGATATCATCGCAAGTTTCGATTTTTTCTCGGCAATTACGGCCGCATTATAGAAGAAACAAAAATCTCGATTGCGAATAGTACAAACCAGGAAGTAACCACACTCTTTGATCTCTCTCCCTCCTTGAAGACAGATTACAAAGGATTTTACCTGATCGAGATTGCCAAACCCGATGAATCATGGAGATGGACTTCGAAGCTGGTATCGCTTTCCGATATCGGATTGATTGTCAAACGGAGTGAACAAGAGCTTATCGTCTTTGCTGTAAGTTTGAGCGATAACCGCCCGATGTCCGGTGTGAATATCAACCTTATTTCAACCAACAACCAAACGATGGCGTCAGTCAAAACAGACGGCGACGGCCTGGCGAAATTCTACGACTTTGCAAAGTTAAGCGAGGACTTCACGCTGAAACTGATCACGGCTGAGCGAGGTGACGATTTTAACTTCCTCAACCTTTCCGATTACCGTATTGAGACATCCAGATTCGATGTGTCCGGAAAAAACGATATCGAAGGTTTATATGATGCATTCCTGTATGGTGACAGAAATCTTTACCGCCCGGGTGAAAAAATTTATGCAAGCGGTATCGTTCGAAGCTTAACGAATACTTCTCTTGAAAATATGCCTGTGAAAGTTGAAATCTATAATCCGCGCGGGTATATGGTCACAGAACTCCAGCGTAATCTCAACGAGCAAGGTTCATTCGAAATCAATTACCAAACTCTTGAATCGGCACCGACCGGTGAATACCGTCTTGACTTGCACACTGGAAATGGAGTTTTCCTGACATCGTACAAAGTCAGTGTCGAAGATTTTGTGCCGGATCGGCTGAAGGTAAGTGTCAAGCCATCCACAGAATCCGCTCGCGCGGGCGAGAAAATTACCTACGATCTGCTTGCCCTCAATTTCTTCGGCCCGCCTGCATCCGGACGCAATGTCGAGTTTGAAGCGACATTTGAACCGCAGCCGTACCGTTCCAAACGTTTTCCTGAATTCTGGTTTGCCGATCAAGGTGCCAAAGCGTATTCGGCAAATCCGTATGTAGAAAAACTGGAGACAGACAAAGAAGGAAAAGCGAGCGTTTCTTTCAAGATTCCTCAAGAGGTCACAGCAACAGGGGTTCTGAGTTTAAAGGGATTATTTTCTGTCTTTGATGAATCGGGCAGGCCGGTTCACCAGATAGCACGAACGACGGTGTACCCAAAAGAATATTTTGTGGGTATTCGCAATTATCTCGATTATTATGTTGCACCTAATTCTCCATTGAAAGTACAATTAATCGCCGTTGATCCTGTTGATACACCGATCAAGGATTTTAAGGCACACGTCGAAATCATCCGTCGTGAATGGCATTCGGTTCTCCGCATGAGCCAGAATAACACGCTTCGGTATGTTTCCGAACAGCGGGAAATTGTCGATGAGACCCGAGATGTTGTTCTTACAGAAACACCGGTAGATTTTCTCTTCACGGTGAAACGCTCAGGTGATTACGCCCTCCGCGTATCAAAATCCGGAGTAGAAGGATATAACCAGATTTCCTTCTATGCCTACAGCTGGGGATCGGCAGATGTGACATCGTTCGAAATTGATCCGGAAGCAAGAGTAGATATTGTTCTCGATAAATCGTCGTACGCGCCAAATGAAAAAGCAAAAGTATTATTCCAAACTCCGTTCAGCGGAAAACTGTTGGTCACCGTTGAACGAAATAAAATTTACAGCTATAAATATCTGGATGTAGAAAAGAATTCCGCTTCAATGGAAATCAACATCGAAGAACAGTTTCTACCGAATGTCTATATCAGTGCTGTCCTCTTCCGGAAAGTGAAGGATTTAAACATCCCGCTCATGGCAGGACATGGATGTGTGCCTCTCATGATTGAGAAGCCTTCGAACAAATTGAATGTAGCCATCGATGCTCCGGAAAAAATTCGCCCGCGCACAAAACAAAAAATAAAGGTCAGCATCCCGAATGAAAAGAATGTCTTCCTTACGCTTGCAGCGGTGGATGAAGGAATATGTCAGGTGAAAAATTATCGGACACCTGATCCGTACAGCTACTTCTATGCAAAGAAAGCGTTGGAAACAGAAACATTCGATTTCTTCCGCGACCTTATTCCAGAACCAAAGAAGAAGAGCAGTACGGGCGGTGGCGACTTCGAAAAACAGCGCAGTATGCAAGTTAATCCGCTCAGTGTGAAGCGGTTCAAACCGGTCGCGTTATGGTCGGGCATTGTCAAAACCAATTCTGACGGTACTGCAGAGATTACGTTTGATATTCCGGATTTCAGCGGCGAACTGCGGATGATGGCATTAGCGTATAAAAATGAACGCTACGGCTCTGCTCAAAAAAGTATGAAGGTGGCAGATCCTGTTGTTCTTTCTCCAGCGCTTCCCCGCTTCCTCAGTCCAGGTGATGTGATTACAATGCCTGTCACTGTATTCAATACCACCGATAAACCTGTTTCACTGAAATTGGAAGTCGTAACAGAAGGAGGAATCAGTGCAATTCAGCAATCGGCATCGCTCGACATCGAAGCGAATCAGGAAAAATTCGCCCCCTTTACACTCAAAGCGTCCGACCAGATCGGTAAAGCGGTTGTAAAAGTACAAACGCATGCGCTTGGCGAAAGAATCGAATCGGTGACCGAACTCGCTGTACGTCCCATTTCTCCTTTTGTGGTTGAGTGTACCAGCGGATTTGCCGAGGCAGGCAAAGTTGTCACCGCAGAAATTCCAGACGTATTCTTGCCTTACGGGAGACATGGCCATGTTGTGCTCAGCCCATTCCCCGTTGCAAATTTTGCAAAAGAATTGAAGCATCTTGTTGGGTATCCTCACGGATGTCTGGAGCAAACAACTTCCAAAGCATTCCCGCAAATCTTTCTGCGTGATATTGCACTTCTGCTCGACCCTTCCATCATCGAACAAGGAAGCCCTTCCTATTTCGTGAATGAAGCCATCAACAAAATCAGTGGAATGCAATTAGCGAACGGATCATTCAGCTATTGGCCAGGAGGAGATTACACCAATGAATGGGCAACCGTGTATGCAACTCATTTTCTTGTTGAAGCAAAGAAAGCAGGATACGCTGTCGGCGATGGAGTTCTCAATCCGGCATTGAACTTTATCAAAACCGTAGCTCGAGACAGAAAAACGTATGATTACTATTATTATGGAAATAATCAAACGCTTGTCAAACGAATTGCAGAAAAAACTTCCATCTATGCATTATATATTTTAGCTCTTGCCGGTCAGCCGGACCAAACATTGATGAACTTTTACCGGACTTCAAAGAGCCTTTTAACCAACGATACACAGTACTTGCTCGCGGGTGCTTTTGCATTGAGCGGCGATCGCAAAGCATATCTCGAAATACTTCCGCCTCAATTCGTCACAGAAGAACCAGGACGCACCAGCGGAGGGTGTTTCGACTCGCCTATTCGTGCAACCGGTTTGATGCTCAATGTTCTTCTTGAGACAGATCCGAATAATCCCAATATCGGCCGGTATATGGAATACCTCTCCGGCTTGTTTAAAAAATATTATTGGTATACGACTCAGGAAGAAGCATTTGCACTTCTCGGATTCGGTAAAGCGGCACGGCGAGCCGGCGGTGCAAAACTCAAGGGTACCGTCACGATCGGAGGAAAACAAGTTGCCTATGACGGCGGTAATAAAAAAATCTCTATCGACCAATTCGGCGGAAATGTCACCATCTCATTGCAGGGCGAGGGAAGGATATACTACTCCATCGTTCAGGAAGGAATCCGAAAAGACGGCAAGGTGAGAATCGAAGATAAGAATCTCCGCATGAGGCGGCAGTTTTTTGACCGGTTGGGAAATGCAGCAAGCCTTGACGGGATAAAACAAAATTCTCTCTTGATCGTGAAATTGACAATTCAATCCGACATTAATGATTTGGAAAATGTCGCGATCTCTGATTTGTTTCCGGCCGGGTTTGAGATCGAGAATCCGCGTTTAGCGGAAAATTCTCAGTACTCCTTTACTGCAGACGCAGATCAACCGGTATATGTTGATATCCGCGATGATCGAATTAATTATTATACAAATTTCGAAAATGACCGGGAAAAGAAATTTTACTATCTCGTTCGTGCTGTTACCCGCGGTGAATTTAATTATGCGCCCGTTGTCGGAGAAGCAATGTACGACGCAGATTATTACTCTGCATCGGGCGGCGGCAAAGTACGTATTGGGGAATGATCCTATCGCCGCAGGGGCGAGTTATTCTCGCCCCTGCGGAGGATGAATGATTGCCATTCGCTGGAAATCTTGGTATTTTTTCCATAATTCATTCAGTTCTCTTCGTTCTACAGAACATGACTTGAAAAAAAATGGTTATGAGAAGATATCTTGTGCAACTTCATCTCTCGAAGATCGTAAAATACACACATTGAAGAACATGCATGCCGTTCGGAAGCCCGTTCTTCTTCATATATCGACAAACCATCAACGTATAGGAGACCTTCATTATGAGAACAAATACCTTGTTTCTCGTTTGTATCTTCACCGTTCTAAGCTTGATCCTTTCCGGTTGTTCGACTGGCGGGATGTTTACTGCCGCCAATGTTACTGATGTGCAGCTTCAAAGAAACAATTTCAAGATTGTCGCCCGAAATATTTCGGGTGAGGCGCAGGCAGGTTATCTTTTTGGCGGGACATTTTCGATGGGGATGGGAACCAACACGTTCGCACTCTTCCGCGTAAGCGGGTCGGGAATGTTATACAAAGAAGCGCTTGAAAATCTCTGGAAGAATTACGAAACTGCAAATGGGCCAGTTGAAGGAAAGAAACTCGCCCTTGTGAATGTCCGCTACGATTCTGACGCTTTGAATTTGTTCGTGTATACCCAGCCGAAGATTATGATTCGGGCGGATGTAGTCGAATTCACTGAGTAGTTATAAAAGATTACACTTGAGATGGACAGCACAAATCCAAGGTGACATCTTGTAGGCGTTCAATTGAACGCCTACATAGTATAAATCTTTTACGGGGTTCAATATATGGAACCCCCTGCCAACCCAACCCCTAAGATCCCCATCCATATCCATGATATCGTAATTTGTCGCCCCGGATGAAATACGATGAGTCGCACCTGTAACAAGCAAGCCAACACTTTTTGGATAATCGAATTATCTTCAATGCACGCCGCCATCGAACACTTGAAGTAGTAATAAGGAGCTAGTTTGGAAACAAATCGGAGAAAATAAATTTAATCAACATTCGCAGAAAAAAAATATGGCAGATGAACAAGCACAGCAAGAAGGAGGTGACCGCTTGTTGGATTTGACCGCGTGATGCCGAAGGCACCCAGCCTCCGCCATAATTTTCTTATTAAATCATGAGTTTTAGACTCTATTTCTTTTCCTAAGTTTGACGACACATGGGCGGCAGAAGTTCCGGTCGTGACAAAAATATCCCTGGCTGAGAGAACAGGAGGCGTTTCATTGATACCTGCGATTATACGCAATCCATCCAAAGAATAGGGTTTATATTGCGATTGAATGGAAAACTCATTACAATTTTGTGGCACCGGCATTTATATCCAACGGTATTTTTCACGTACAAAACAATTTGAAGTATTTTTGCCGTCGTTTAAATTTATTTTGATTATTCTGGATTTATAAACACCATGAAAACAACACAATCGATTTTATCTCAATTTGAAAAGACCGCCGGTGTCTGGCTGGCTTCGCTGAGCCAATACTCTGAAGAACAGTTTGCCAAAAAACCAAATGCAGATTCCTGGTCGATCGGACAGGTGTATAACCATTTAGTTGCAGGTACCCGTCTCTATCCTTTACAGCAAATAGCGCAATGTCTCGAAGGTAAACAAACTGAGAAGAACGTGGGAAAGAAGTTTCCGGGAAAGCTCACATTTTTTCTGGGAAGCTTCCCGCCCAAGCGTATCAAAGTGCCGCCTTCGGATACATATACGCCCAAACAGCCGCCGAATATCGAGGCGATGAAAACGGGTTTGATAAAGCTCGTAAAAATAATGCGTGAAACAGAACAGAAGTTAGCCGGCGCCTCTGAAATTCCAAAGACTGCTCATCCGGCTTTCGGCTTTTTGAATGCCCGGGAATGGTTTCACCTGATCGAGATGCACTTTCGTCATCACCTGCGTCAGAAAAAGCGCCTGGATCGTTTTTTAGCGCATGATCATGGTGAATGAGGCAAGGTGCATTCGCACCTTAAGCCAAAGGATAGAGAACAATAACAATCACACTCACGTTATGGAGATAAGATGATCAACCGTCATTCCGATAAGAATTTTCAAAAGCTGATGGAAGGAAATCAAATAAAGACGCTCGTGCTCGGTGAAGCGACACTTATGACAGAGTTTAAATTATCGAAGAATGCGATCCTACCGCGTCATAGCCATCCTTATGAGCAAACAGGATATTTGATCTCCGGCACTATTGTCCTTCATATAGAAGAGAAAAAATACGAAATGAAAAAAGGGGACAGTTGGTGCATTCACAAAAATATTTCACATCAAGCGGATGTAGTGGAAGATTCAATAGTCTTGGAAATTTTCTCGCCTCCGCGCGAGGATTATAAGAAGTACCTGGATACCGATTCTTTCACTTTATAGTCGTGTCGACCCATGTTCACGTCAGGCCTCAGTCCTGGCATCACAATAATTTTTATCAAACCACATGCAATGGAGCAACCATGAAACACAATGTCTATTTTGANNTCCGAAGAGCGCATGATCGTCACCTCAGGAACGCTCAAGGTAAAACTTCCAAATCAGAACTGGAAAGCAATGGGGAGGAACGCCGAGTTTATCGTTCCTGCAAATTCGTCATTCGATGTGGAAGCGGGTACGGATGTTTCATACATTTGCTACTATAAGCAATAAATTTTCCCCTTCATTCTGATGGAGTTCCGATCTGTTGAAATTGAGAAAAAAAATCCAAAACAACCGAGATCAGAATGACAAATCGTTCTTTTTTTTCTTATCTTGCTATAGAACATTATGACACAAGAACTAGGAATACTTCTTCTCACCGCCGTATCCGTTGCATTCTTGCACACACTCTTCGGCCCGGATCATTATGTGCCGTTCATAGTAATGTCAAAAGCAGGTAAATGGTCGACTATCAAAACGACGTGGATCACGATTCTCTGCGGTATCGGGCATGTCGGAAGCTCGATCATTCTCGGCTTTGTCGGCATTGGGCTCGGCATTGCCGTCTCACATTTACAATCGCTCGAGTCCATGCGAGGGAACATTGCTGGATGGATACTGATCGCATTCGGACTCATTTACGGCATCTGGGGAATTCGACGTGCATATCGGAATCAGCCGCACACGCACTGGCACCCGCACAGCGACGGCCATGTACATGATCATACACATGTGCATTCGGAAGAACATACACACGTGCACGTGAAAACCGAGAGTCCCAGTATGACACCGTGGATTCTTTTTACCATATTTGTCTTCGGTCCATGCGAACCGTTAATTCCTATTCTCATGTACCCGGCGGCTCAAGGGCATACTTTTAACGTTGTCATCGTCAGTGTCGTCTTCGGTGTCATTACCATCGGGACAATGCTCACGGTTGTTCTTGGCTCTATTGCAGGTTTACGCTTTCTCCCGACCGGACAGTTTGAGCGGTACACGCATGCACTCGCAGGCGCCTCTATCCTTCTTTGCGGAATAGCAGTACAATTTCTCGGTTTGTAAATTTCCACGCTTTTCATTGATTACATGATTTTATTGCTGCGATTATTGATCCAATCTCCATTGTATGTGGTTGGACAAACCCAAAAGAAAACGGGTGTGTAACAACTTCTGCATTTCTTTTTCCCGCAACAATTGATTAAATTCTATCCGATGAATCACCTTGAAGAGGAGCATTCTCATGGATGAAGATTTTACTCTTGTGGCAGTCATTGCAGGGATCATAATCGTGTTCATCGTTTTTATCGTATGGATGAAATCACGAGGAAGACGCCGGGTGGTCGATGCAATTATTCCGGTACAGGAAGCATTGAAACTCACACCTTATATTGGCGGGCATCCTCAATTAAATACCGTTTGGCATGCAGTTCGAGGCCAGGTTTCCGGACTGCCGATTAAGATCTTCGGAGGGAAATCTCGCGGAAGTCGAAATCCCGGTTCGTTCTGGGGAACGGGTGCAATACCAACAGCCGTCGATTCGGCACATGTCATGATCGTTGTATCCATGCCGTATCCGATCCCATTTCATATTAGTATCCAGCGAAAAGCTGCTCTTTCATCTCCAAGCTTTGGCACAAGTTATCCGGAGTTTGACCGTATTGTTCAGGTTGTAACAAACAATGAAAAGAAAGCTCTTACACTGCTGAACAACGAACAATTGCGCACTGCCATCATTTCGTTCATGAAAATATCGACCGCACGGGCATTTATTACAAGTTCAGAAGTAATAATCAAAATATTCGACGGGAAACAAGTACTTCCCGCTGCACACGAAGCAGTGAACATTGTCAATATTCTTGGACAGCAGTTAGCTCGGATCCATTAAGAAAGCAAAATGTAATGTTGGAATGACCTCAGAGGGTAGGCTAGTTCTCGCTGGGGTTTGTATATGTGTATGTACAAATTTACTTGACAGCAAACCTGTTCTATGTTTTAACTTCTATTGAGCTTGAAAATATTCTTCCCCGTCGAAAGTGTATGTCTTAATAAATTCTCCCTGCAGCAGTTGATCGAGTGATCCCACGATCTCTTCCTTTTTCATCCTCAACGAAACGGTCATCTGATCGACAGTCATTGCACGGCGTTTGAGGAGCGCAAGAATCGCCTGACCGTCGGTACTATGCGCTTGCGTTGTATGCGTTTCTTTGAAGATGCCGACAATTTCGCTTCGATCGCCCAATATTTTTTGGATTTCCCTCAGGCGTTCTTGACTTGTCGGTTTCGCACATGAATACGCCGGCGGACGAATAACCGTGTTGAGGTGAACTTTCTCCGGTTGAATCTCATCGATCACCTGCTTCATTTTGTAAACTTCATCATCTTGATCATTGATACCGGCGACAAAGAGAATTTCCATCCACATTCTGCCGCGGTATTCCTTCCGGAATTTTTTAATGCCTTCGATGATATTGTCGATACGAAGTTTCGGATTGGGCCGGTCGACTTTTTCGAATACTTCCGGTGTCACTGCGTCCATCGATGGTGAAACGATATCGGCATCCATCAGATCACGGCGAACAACAGGATCATCCAGCAATGTTCCGTTCGTGAGGACGGCAACCGGTACGTTCGTCATGTGTTTGATACCGCGAATGATATCGCCGATCTTGGAGTTCAGCGTCGGTTCACCGGAACCGGAAATGGTGATGTGGTCGAGATTCGGATATTCCGCAATGACTTCCTTCACTTCAGCAAGGATATCCTTCGCAAGAAAATATTCTTTCCTTGCGAGCCCGCGCTTATCGGTTACTCCGACTTCGCAGTACACACAATCGAGCGTGCACAGTTTCTTCGGAATAACATCGACTCCGAGCGATAATCCTAATCGCCGCGAAGGGACGGGTCCAAATGTATATTTACGCTGTGTTGACATTGCACTATCCAAACACTTTCCTCTTCTTTACAGTTCCATGATGCCTTACGAAGAAATGAACAGAAATCTTATCTAAGAATCCAGTACATCTGCAGCCGAGGTCGCTGAACTCGGCATCGTGTAGACTGCTTTTCCTAACTCCCCCATCCTTCGCCTTCCCCCCTTTAAGAAAAGGGGGGAGCAAGGGGAGGTATTTTCCCCTCCACCATCTTTATCTCCAATTGTCATCCCCGTATGCTTCTAACGGGGATCCAGGATAAGATTCTTATCTCTTACCTTCTCTTAGTTTCCTCTTCCTGGATTCCCGATTACAACATTCGGGAATGACAAAAAGTACTTAGGTTTTCCTGCCCCCTCCACAATCTTTATCACTTCTGCCATTTATTGTTATCACTGTTTCTGTTCGGTTACCATTGACCTGCATACATTTGTAACGGATGTTGTTGACCTCGGTCGAAACTTATTTTCTTATACTCTCGAGATATAAATTTTCCACTTTTATGCGTGCCCAGGGAGTCTTACGCAGGAATTTTAAACTCGATTGAATACTTGGATTGTCGTTGAAGCATTTGATTCTAATCCTTACTCCTAATTGTTCCCACCCATAGTGATCTACCAAATGATGCAAGATTATTTCCAAGGTCTTTCCATGCAATGGATTATTTGGCTGTTCTGGTTTCATACACTACCGGCAATACCTGGCTCTATCTATAGACGACGTCACTGACCTCCGCATCTTCCTGTTATGTTCCTTTTTATAAATCATGCTTGGGATAAACAATCCCGCTTTCTTTTCTGATATCATCCATAACACTGATAAGCTGTATGCTGTCCTTCCAGCTCCACAAATCGCTTTGAGTCTTTCCGGCAAGAATACATTTCGCCGTTTCCTCTGCTTCATACTCATACCCGTTGCTCTTGAAATCAAATTCAAATATTTTTTCCCTGCCATCGCGATAGGTCAATTTCACTTTCCCCGGGCAGAACCATAAATGATCGAGAACTATTTTCCCTTTTGTACCATGGATCTCTGCAACAACTGGGGGATCCGCGAGGAATGAGGAAAACATAACCGAGAGGGTATCCTTATCATATTTGAACGTGTAACTGCAGCTGTTATCTCCCCCCTGTTCGCTTAATCCGGCAATGGCAGAAAAGCTTTTTGGTTTCCCGAGCAGGAGCAATGAAAGAAAAATGTTATAGATTCCGGTGTCCAAAACAGTACCGCCGCAAAGTTCTATATTGTATTGCCTGTGTTCCGGCCCATGATCGGATTTAACAGAAAAGAATGCAGTCATGAGTTTTACCTCTCCGATTTCACCGGAATCGACTAATTCTTTTGTTTTGATGATGTTAGGAAGAAAGCGGCTCCAGAGGGCTTCCATCAAGAAGAGATTTTTCTCTCTCGCTCTTTCAATCATACGTGATACTTCTTTACGATTGACACCCAATGGTTTTTCACACAGCACATGTTTCTGATGATTGAGTGCGAGCAGTGTGTTGTCTACATGAAGATTGTGCGGTGTTCCGATATACACCACATCAACAGCGGGATCACTCACAAGCTCTTCATAATTGCCATAGGCTTTGGGGACATGAAATTCATCGGCAAACTTTTTTGCCGTACCGAGAGTTCGGGAACCGACGGCATACAGTTCGCAATTGTCTGCAACCTGAAGCGCTGTCGCAAATTTATGTGCTATCCATCCGGTGCTTAAAATCCCCCATTTAATTTTCTTTTCTGTCATGATATATTTCCTTAAAATATGTGATAACGTGTGGTTTTTAATTTTTATTATTCCTGCATCCATCTGTAGCCGAGGTCGTCAACATCGGTCTTTTTCATACTACAATCATAAATCACTACTACAATTTCTTCATCATCTCTATCTCATCATAAATCATCTGACACACTCCATCAAGATTATCGCACACCTCAGGATTCGCAAAACGAAGAAATCGTATACCATACGCCTCGATATATTCCTGTCTGGTTTTATCTTGCTCTTCAGCACCAGGCATAAAGTGCGATTCACCATCAATTTCTATCGCAAGTTTCAAATGCGGACAATAGAAATCCAGAACATACTGATCGACTCCGTACTGACGAAGAAACCTTTCTCCATGCATTTGCCGATTTTTCAGTCTCGTCCAGAGTAATACTTTGGACTTCGGCATGTTTTTACGAAGATATCGCCTTCTTTTTTGTTCTGTCTTTCGATTGTAAATTATCGCCATACCTTATTGAACCCCCCACATCCCCCCTTCAAATGAAGGGGGGATGTGGGGGGTTCATATTTCAATAGAATATTTCTTAATGCTCGACAGCGACTGCATCATTGCATATTACTTGAATAAAAATGGAATTCTCTCGGTTCCTATTTTGGCGGTCTCATATGTCCAATCGGCCTTGGAGTTCACGCGCACAATAACGGTTCCTACTTCATACGTAGGTAAATCTTCGATATACCGCTTTTGATTTTTAATGAAATATCCTTCGATCTCACCCTTAAACGTATCCATATAAGCGCTCCGCGCATACAACGCTTCTTGCGCCTGAATAATGACAAGAGCCGGATTTACTGCACGCACATAATCGACGTCAATCGATCCATGAAAATGATGATTTGCAGAAAACACTTCAGCTTCGATATCGTTGGGAAAACGCTTCATCATCTTTTGCTGATTCGTATGATACGTGTCAGCGCCGTGCTGATACACAAATCCGTTATATTCCATTTTGAATGAAAGGGAACGAGTATTCTCTTCATCGCCGTCTTCATAACTGTTCAGTATTTTTACATGTGTCCCCTCGAGATCGAATTCGTCGCCGGCACGAAAACTATGGTAATCCCAGAATTTCCCGACATGAAAAAGATTTTTTATTTTCTCTCCTTTATCGCCGCTATCGTGGTCCTTGTGATAATGTGTTATGATAAAATAATCGATTGTGTCAATTCCATTGCGGTGGAATAAAGGGATGAGAATACTATCGCGCACCCAATCTTGTCCGCAATCGACGAGCAATATTTTCCTTGTCGGGAAAATCATGAGAACAGATGCACCATGTTCGACATAAGGAGCAATGATCGTAAGCCCGGCCGGTTTCCTCCTCTCGGCAAGCTTCACCGTTACTTCTTTAAAGATATTCTTATCGAAATGTATTTGCAGTACATTGTTTCCATTCTGCAGCTTCAATATTTCTTCTTGCGGGACCCTGAGCATCACCGCATCTTCATAAGCCGGGAAATCCGATACTTCGAATCGAAGATTCTTTATGCCGCATCGTACCGATTCAATTCGACGGCCGTACCGATTTATTTTAAAGAAAAGATCACAAGGGGATTCCCTGTACAGAATATTACGGGAAGGTTTGATTGTTGGTTTGATATCGACAGGCACAATTTTTAAAAAATCGACATCAATTTTACCGTCGCTTCCTTTTAAAGTAACATCATTGAGACCTTTGTGTAAAAATGTTCGGGTTTTATGAATATTCCAATTTTCACAACGACCAAAGCCGACGGCATATTGGTAACCGTTTCGGATGACGTATTCTTCTTTATCACCACCAAAAGCTCTGTATCGGAAAGTAAGTTCATGCCAAGTTGAAGTATCGGTCAAAACATTCCAGACAATCCTTCCGGTATCTTTCATCCTTAAATATTTGCCTGAGGAAGCGGTCGAATCCTCCAGCAGAAGAAGTCCTTTATACTTCGCCGCCTCGGCTTCATAGATATGCTTATCGGAAGTTTGAGCGAGAGTATAAACATTGCTCTGACTTAAAAAGTATATAGCGAAAAGAATAGTGAAAAGAATTGGATTATTTTTCTTCATCGATTTATTTTAATTTGCGATTGCTCTGTAGCCGAGGTCTCTGACCTCGGCATTTTGCAGACCATTTCTTGCTGCTGCTTCCTATTTGTTTCTCTTTGTTAATAAATTCGTTACAACTCGAGCAAGGATTTCTTTATCCGCCGGTTTGCTTTCAGCAATAAGAAGTGTCATGGCAACAAGAGCATTTTCAGCAATACGCTTCGTGCCGTCTGTTCTATACAGCATTCGATTCTTTTCAAGGAACCAAAGAAATAATGCTGCTGCTATCCTTTTATTGCCATCCACAAAAGAATGATTCTTCTTTCGAGAATTTTAACCACCCCTTTTCATAAATATATCTGCGAAGCTATTGTAAAACCGCTTCGCGTTTTTCTTTATACGCTCCTCCTTAGTAAGGAGGAGCGTATGGAAGCATCACGCTTTGCGTGTTCCAAAGATACGCAGACATTATTTCGAAGGGGAGGTGGTCTTTTTGTTCTCCATGCATTTGCCGATTTCTCATTCGCTGCTTTCTCTTCCAGACTCGGATATAATTCTTTTCCTTCAAATGTCTGAAAAACATTATCAAGCGAACCTCGCAGACTTTCGTCTTTCTCGCGTCCAAATAATTCAGAAGCATTAAATTGTTTTTGCAAATGGCCGATGGTTCTGATCGCTTCATCGTACGTGACAGCATGCACCTTACGTTCAATTGTATCTGCTATAACAACTTTCTGGTGGTCATAATCGTCCAGCAAGTTCAAGGCGTAGGTGTAGTCTTCCACGACGCGTAAGAGCGCTTTTGCTTCATCACCGGAAAGATCCCTGTGCTCTGCAATTTCCGTTATAAGATGAACAGCCTGATGAAGTTCTTTGAGACGCCTCTTATTAATCGTAAACCCTTTTACAAGGTGTTCACGTAATACGCTTGTTGCCCAAATGCGGAATTGAGTGCCTCGCCTGGAATTAACACGGTATCCTACAGAAATGATCATATCCAAATTATAATGTTCAAGTGTTCTTGAAACAGCGCGTAATCCCTCTTTTCGAACTGTTCGGAATTTCCGAACGGTTGAATTTCGTTTTAATTCACCCGAGGCAAATATGCTTTTAATATGCTCGCTTATATTCGCCTTGCTCGATTTAAATAATTCAACAATCTGGATCTGTGTAAGCCAAACTGTTTCTTGTTCAAATCGTACATCAACAGTGGTCTGTCCATCCTCCGCCTTATAGAGGACTATTTCACCTTTTTTCTCTTCCTGCTTCATCATTTCTTCTCACCACACTCTTTATCTCTCATTGTAATCCTCTCCGCGCCCATCTGTAGCCGACGTCGCTTTACCCCTTCGGGGTGTGACGTCGAATTTCTGCTGGCCTCGGCATCCTGCATACCGCGACCAACGGTCGCGGCTACAATTATTTCTCTATCAACTCCCCCAGTGCAATCCATTTCCCACACCGCACTTCCTTCAGCTTCTTTCCATCCAATTGTAGCCGGTTTCGATACAGTTCAATGCGTGAACGTACTCAGTCATCGTTACATGCTTAAAACCAAAAGCAATTCTAATGACCGATTCTTGACCGTCAAGAACGGAGTTGAGTAACTTGCCTGGGAATCCGGGCTATAGCGGAATTCTAATCCAACTTGAATGGGAAGGATGGAAGCCGATTCTACGCCCACACCGAATGTGCCGCCAACATTCATGGTCTTTAAATCACTCTTAGAGAAAGCGCCGCTGCTCGTAAGGCAAAAATCGAATCGCGGACCAGCAACAATATATGGAGACAATAATCCTCCATTCATTCGAAGCTTCGCCAATATCGGCACCGATAAATAACTGATCTCGGTAGAATAAGAAATGAATTGACCGTTCCCATCCGGATTCTCTATTGTGGTCATTGGCACATTTGTCGTAACATCTGAACCTTTTCGAATATATTGAATTTCTGTGAGAACACTGAACAATGGAATATCAAGCCACTCTATAAATGCTCCGACCTCGAGGCTTTGGTGTGCTGCTGTTGAAGCGGCAGTAACACCCACCGTTGGTGCCCACTCCCAATTTTGGCTCGTGGACGCAACGCCTACCTTGATGCCATAACCACGAATCAATTGCGATTCGCTTATGGAAAACCCTATTACAGATAACGTCAGAACGGCAAAGATGATCTTCTTCATTTGTATTCCTTTTTTATTGGCCAACAGATAATTCATTTTTCTTTGTTTGATGCTTTTCATCGCGAGTTTATTTTGTGCGCTTCGCGAGCCATCCGGAGGCTTAATAATGTCACACGCGAATGCGTGTGTCTTCTTCATGTCTCCGACTACATATTTTTCGTAAGTCTTGATTTTTGGCGAAGCCATCACTTTGTGATTCTTTCGTTATTTCTTTTGTGTCAAGACAAAAGAAATAACACAACATCACTTTCCTTCGAGCTCTGCCGGCAACTTGACAAGAATCGTTTTAATGTGCTTTGGGAAGCGTCCACTTTCTTTTTCTTGCTTGATAAGCTCGATCATTGATTTATCTGTAAATGCAAACACAATTTCCTGCGGTTTTTCACTGAGGGAACCTGCCCAAAAAGCATTCGAGCGGACTTTGGCAAGCTCATCTGCTCCAGGTTTTTCGCTTGTCGTTTTACTTGAGCTCGTTGAGATAAAACAGACAATCTTTCCGTCTTCGGAAACCGCGTCGCATTCAAATTCTCCGCCGGACTGCACCCCTAATTTTTGTTTTGAGAATGCCTGATGATATTTCTTTGTAAGGAATTCGTTCCGTATCCAATTTTCAACATCTTTTGTAGCTATGATTGAGTCTGCCATAATATTATGTTACCTCTTCCTTAACTCGTCAACAGCATTATACACAGTCTGACATACTCCATCGACATTCTTACAAACATCCTCGTTGGTAAAACGGAGAAACCGTATTCCAAATGCCTCAATGTGTTCCTGACGTGTTTTGTCTTGCTCCTGTGCGCCTTGCATAAAATGTGAATCGCCATCGACTTCAATGGCAAGCTTCAACCGTGGACAATAGAAATCGAGCACATATTGATTGACACTATATTGCCGAAGAAATCGCCCTCCGAGTATCTGTTTATTCTTTAGTTTAGACCAGAGTATAACTTCCGCTATTGGCATGTTCTTGCGAAGTGATCTTCTTCGTGCTTTTAATTCCTTTTTATTAAACGCTTCAGTCATAATTTTGATAACCCCCTTTTCTCCCCCCCTTTCAGAAAGCGCGTAATAATGATACACGCGCAAGCGTGTAACCAGAACAAACGCAGATAATCCTCTGATATGGGGGTTCATAACACTCCGCCGGACTGCACCCCTAATTTCTGTTTTGAGAATGCCTGATGATATTTCTTGGGAAGGAATTCATTTCTTATCCAACTTTCAACATCTTTTGTTGCTATCGTTGAGTCTGCCATTGAATATTCCTTAGTTCAAAACACTTTTTTTCCTGTCATAACCGCGTAAGCGGGTATCCTACTTAATTCAAAATAAGATTCCCGTTGTCACGGGACTGACTATGGGTCCTTAGATTCTTTTCCCATTTGATATTATCAATGTTTCTGTTTGGGAGAACATTTACCTGCCAAACGTAGTGTGTAGCTCACTTATAGCTGTGGGAGTAAGATATGAAAAACATTGCTTGGCTTGTAAAATATTACACTTCTAATTCAACTTCAAGCTGTTGAGAGATTTCATTGCTTGGTTTTACTTCAAGCCAGCCAAGGATGGCCAGTTGTCGAATTGCTCTTGCAACATCATCGGGTTTATACGGAGGACGATGACGCTTTTTCCATTCTAAGACTTCTTGCAGTAATTCATACTCAGAGGGAATCTCACCAAGTTTTAATTTCATTGTCTTACGTGCAAAATGTACTGTTGCAGCAATCTCAGCTTCATTGGAATTTATGCGGCTAAATAAATCAACCAATCGTTCAATTGCTTGCTCATTGTTTAACAATTCTTTTTCAAAAACTTGTTTGGCGTCTGCAAAAGTTTTCCCTATATTGATCACAAATGCTCGCCCTAGGTGCTTTTCTGTGATTATCCCATTGTTTGATAGACGAGCGATTTTAGATTTTAATTCTTCTGCAAATGGACCAAAGCTTGCTCTCTGAAATGTCAATCCTGTTTGCAAACCTAATTCTGTTCCAAAGTATGTGAGTTTTTGGAACATAACTCTTCCGATGGGCCAATGATATGGTGACTCCCCAATACGTCGTATCACTTCTACTACTGCAATAAGTCCTGAATCTATTTTTGACCCATTTCTCCGGTATGCTTCTTCCTTTTGCGGCTTGCTTTGCTCCCCTAAAAATTCTGGCGTCAGTTCTTTATGTGGAGTCCCAAATGGAGCGTACAACTCCACTTCAATATTTAAATCTTTCAGATGTCTGTATAGAGTTGGTCCAACTATGCTCCAATCAAGTTCTCCTAAACCACAACCAAGTGGAGGGACTGCAATGGATGTTATACCCCAGTCTTTATAATTCTTCTTTAAATGTTGAAGCCCTGCTTCAATTGTATGAATATTAGATACAGAACGCCAATGATCTTTTGTCGGAAAGAGAAGAATATATGGAGGGAAAAGAGATTTATAGAGATAAGGTTTTCCTAATTTCACTAACTTTTGTTTGCATTTCTGTTCATAGTCTGTAAACATATCCGGGAAATTTTTCTTAAATGCAAGCGCCAAGCCTTTTCCCATAATGCCAATACAGTTTACAGTATTGACCAATGTTTGTGCCTTGGAATTAAAAATATCTCCGACGAGGACTTTAATCATGAAGTTTATTGAAAAAATAGGCTCGCTTTAATCGTAACCGATTCCGATAATTTGCTAACACCAAGGATTTCTTTTACTCTTTTTTGACTCTCTGCACAAGATACTAAAATTCTAATAATAAAGCGTGTATTAACAAAGTCTGGTACTAATACCTCAACGCAAATTCTTCTCTTACATTGCCAATATTCATAGGTATTATCGCTTGTCCAGTATTCAGCAAAAACCGAGTCAGGTTCTAAGTATTTAAGCCCAAGAGGTGAAGGTTCAAAACGTGTATAATCACTTGATGCGTTTCCGTCTGTAATAATAACATCCTGTATATCTAGAATCGATGGGTCAATACAAAGAATACATAATTTCTCATGCAACTGTTTTCGTTTATACATCATTGGATTGCGCGGATTAAAATAGAGGTTTGCAAAACTATGAAGTTTTTTATTGATACCCGGAATAATCTTTTCTCTCCGGTTTTGTATATCTGTGTCTGCGATACTCTTTGCCTTGAGTTTCTTTGCGCTATTAAAACACACTATCCCATGCTCTATAATAGATTCAAGATTCTCAATGGGAGTAATAAAATATAATGCCTGTACTTCAGAACGCTTCATGTCGTTATCTTAATTCCCATTCACCTTATTCATTTTCCATTTGCAAAATACAACTTTATCAGGGATTCTCTTGGAAATGTACTCGAGAGCAATAGATTGGCCATTACTCTCGCTGCCTTGCTGTTTGGAACCAGCAGAATACCTGAACACTTAATTTTCTTTGATTTCTGATGACGTAAGTATTGATCCATGAGTACAAGTTGTTCCGCTGTGTGATTATTGAACAATGTGGATTCGATTTCAGCCTCAACAACAACTTCTTCTTTCACTTTACCGCCAATTGTTCTTCTTTTTGCAAATATGTCGGGCCTATAAGTCGGCATAGGAGACTTGTATTCGCGAAACCCTTTTCGTTTCAAGGACTTGCGATATGAAAGCAAGATCGCTTCGTGTAGTTCGGCCATAGCTAAAGTCTCTCTTTTACATATTGCGCAAGGTTAGCATATCCGCCCATTCCGGTGCCGAATCTTCTTGCTCCTTTTTTCTCTGACCTTTTCCAGAACTCAGAGCCTATCTTCTCAATACCTGATAAGTGCTTCTTTAGGTCTTTGTCTTTATATTTTGCAAGATACTCAGGTGCAATGAAAAAATTGAATGTAAACATCCCTGCAGTTCGTTGTATCAGATAGCGTCGAGGATCCTCGAAAGCTTCTGGAATCAACTCTTGAATCACATTCCAAAAATAGGCCAACCTCTTTGACATTCTCAGAGGATTTCCATGTCTGGCAATATACAGTTGCCTAAGTGAACTAACGAATGACTTCTCCGTTGCAATGAATCTCTTGCTCGATTCTTCATTGGGCTGACGAATAACCCCAAACCATGGATTTTGACGGATTCTCTGATTGATTTCAATGGTTGTTCGTACTGCAGCAATCTCCCAAGGCTTCACGTCTGATAACAGCTTAGCATTTTCGTTCTCGATTAATAGCCTCCGGGTGAGAGCAACGTCCATTTTCTTAGCTTTGGTGTTGATGATGTAGAATTGAGCTGCTTCATCAACTTGACTGAGTCCCTCAGTTATTACCACCGGGAATTGAAAGTTGGCTCCAGATATCAGTTTCCTCTCATGCGCCCTTACTAAGCCTTTAAGTCGGTGCTGCATATCTACTACCCAAATTTTGATCCCGTCTGGTATTATTAGTTTTCCGTCCTTGAATTTCAGTCTGCCTTTTTCCCGCACATTTACAAGACCGGCAACCGGCATTATAGTCTTTTGTCGCTCGAAGTATTTTGCAATATTATTGATTCGTTTGTCATCAGGCTGACGCTGGTAGCCTCTCTTGCCCACGATGTTTTTCGGGTTCCATATGTCTATAGACAGATGTTCCAATTCATTTACTGGAATTGAGGCAATATACATCTTCAAATTTCGTTGAGTGAACTGAATAGCGGGTAGAATTAGACTCATAGGGCTTTCCTTTCTTGCATAGGAGCTATTTTCCCGTGAATAGTATAAGTGTCACTTTGAACATAGCAAAGCAATTCTAAGTCTTGCGAATTCTCCTTCGAATTGTGGGCTTGTTAGGTTTTCCTTTCTCGGCCAAATTAGCATCCACAAACAGGCTTCTCACTTTCTCTTCTTCTTTTCCCTGTTCAACAAGATAAAACTCTACATTCTCATTGACTTTTCCAAAGGGCAAATCAATCTGTTCGTAATGTTGAACAGCGTGCTCCTTCTTTTGTTCTGTCATAAGGCGTAGAACTTTTTGCTTATAGATTGTATCTGCATTACCCGATAAGTGTTCTCCTTTGCTTTCAAGTATGTATACAATCTCAAGTCCTCCATCATTGTTCTTTTTTGCTGCGACAAAGTCTGGTCTCACTTTGTACTCGTGCCAACCTTGGATGGAATACCATTGTTTTGAAACCTTATTACGAAACCACCAAAGGATCTTTTCTTGCTTATCAAGGATATCGCCAACTTTTTGTTCAAGACTATTCATTGCGGTAAGATCAATATCCTCAAATAGATAATACTTATATGGATTCGGGATTCTGCCCACTGTTATTTCATCTGCTTCTGGTATTTTATACCCTATAGAATCATAATCTGTATGCTCATTGGATACAGCAAGAACAACTTTTTTCTCTTTAATGTATTGTAAAAAGAGATTTTCTTCGCGTTTTGCTTTTTCCTCCTTTAAAAGATTGCATAGAAATGCTGCAATGTATCCAAAGTGTTCTTCAGTTTTCTCCATTCCAAGGTTCTTAATGATTGTCTCAAAATGAATGGATGCTATCTTTCTTGCGAGAAATGGATTTTCAATAAGTTCTGAGTATCTACGTGTAAGATATTCGATGTTGCCTCCACCAGAACCGTTCAACCCTGTCTTTTCAAATCTCGCGTGTACTTTACTCTCTTTATCAAGAGTTATAGCAATAGCCTGACGTTCATTCATTTCATCGCTCAAAGATGTGTTGAGTCGTCCATATTCTTCTGGTGAAAGTGTATATTCAGAAAGGTCGATAAACGGTCTGATATCAAGTTCGTAGGAAAATCTTCTCTTATTTTTCCCATTATCAATTATCACCCAGACTGGTAAATAAAAACTATTTTGATATTTTGAGCTGAATATTCTTTTAATCTTTACTTTCTTTGTGGCGTTGATTGTATTATTGTCTTCTACTTTTATTTTCGTAATAAGGTCTTCAAGGCCCTCATTTTTAAAACCCGTACCTACTTTTTCTAATATCTGCCTCGTGTCACCTTTAGAGTAATACACATAACTTTCATCGAGTTCTTGAACGCCAGTCTTTTTTGCAAAGGGTTGCCGAAGAATACGTCCAACAAGTTGTGTCATTCCGGTATCCGAATTGACATTGGGGATAACACCCAATATGTATGCAAATGAACAATCCCATCCCTCACGAAGTGCTTCTTTAGTTATGAGATAACGTACATTGCAATCTTGTGCAAAAAGATTCACATCCTCAATATCGTTCTGTGAACTTGTTTTGATTGCAATTTCATCAGGATTGATTTCCAATCCTTGGAGGTACTCTTTCACGTCAAGGCTATGTACTCTGTTGTGCCTTCCGCGTTGATCCTTTCCGGTTGATTCAACCTGTATAAGAGCAATTGGGCGAATATACAAACCGGTAGTCTGCTTAAACCGAATAGTTTTCTTTTCAAGTTTATCACGATGAATTTTAATTTCCCGAAGCATGCTTCGCCAATCGTCTCTTCTACGCCCAGCAGGTGGAATGATATGCATATCTAGTTTTACCATATCCTCTTCTTTAAGCTGAAGGCCAGTAATAGATACAATAATATTCATTTCTGCTTTTGGTGTGGCAGTTAAACCAAGAACCATTTCAGGATTCAATCCATCGATGGTTTTGCGCGCCATATCGGAAAACACTTTGTGGATTTCATCAATAATGATAAACGGTTTTGATAAACGAATTGCATTACCGAGACTTGTTTTTATGATCGGTCCAATTTCTGAGAGGAGATCAAGATTGGGACAAGAGTTTTTCAATTCTGCATGAAGATCATACCTGTTATCTGCAGGAAAGAAACTTTCAAAGCCACCGGAATCTTGAAATACCCTTAGAGCTTCTTTTGCATTTTGACGACTAATAGATTGAATCATCACAAAGAGGATAACAAGATTATCTTCAATGTCATAGGTTGTTAATCGTTGGCCTTTTTCTAGTATAAGCGTTTTATTGGCACTTGCTTGATCCAATAATTGGCGAAGTGGATTAGCTTTATCTCTTAGTTTCTGGACGGTCTGAGAATAGATCGTTTCGCTTGGAACGATCCATACAACAAGTCCAGTGCGTTTGCGGGCAAAAATATTCTGATATTCTCGGATTGCTTCTACGGCAAGAAGAGTTTTACCACCACCGGTTGGAACTTTCATGACGATGCGAGGATAATATTCTTTCAATCCATTTATACAACAATCATTACAACTTTTGCCTATATTTTGAAAAGAGGTTTGAACCCAGTTTAAAATATGTTGCATTTCTGGTGGGAGAGTTTTCCTTGCACTTAAAAAAGCATCTTTTGTCTGGCGTGCAGTCAGATAGAATGCTTTCAATTCCAATACAACCTTAACCTGATAGTTTTTCAGAAACATAATTATGCTTCAGCTTTCTGGAAAAGGTTGTAGGGTATTCCGACAAATTCAATATTCTTTTCCCTCATATAATCTTCTTCAAGGAAGCAAGCCGGGGCATAGACAACGAGTTTTTTCTTAGGATGTTCAGCAATAAGTTGTTCGGAGAGTTCTTGATTAAGTGCAAGATGTGTGAGCTCATCGAAGTTCTGTTTATACACCAAATACACAACCGTATTACCATAATCACCGACATAGTAACTCTTTTCATTGATAAACGATTTGTTCTTTACGTTTTCTCCGGTGCAGAGGTAATATATATATTCAGCAAATTGTTGATATGTAGGAAGTTTTCCAGATAAAAGAGTTTCAGCATCGATAGGGATACCGATTTTATAGTATTGGAAGCCAGTGCTGTAACCATATTTATCGATTGCTCGTTTCACACGCTCTCGCGTAATATCTTTGCAAATATTTTTCTTAGGATCTATTTCTGTTGCCTCTGTCATCTGTACAAGAATGCACTTACGATTCCCGCCATCCACTTTGTTCATTTCCATAACTGCTTGCATAGTTGTACCAGAGCCAGCAAAGGAATCGAGAATGATATCTTTTTCTTTTGTAGATATTCCTATTATTGTTCTAATTAACTCTACTGATTTTGGAGCATTAAATAATTTTCCTTTTACATTGAATAGACTATTAAATACTTTCTGCCCTTTTTCAGTATGGAATGATTTATCAATAAAAATCGTCTTAAGCATCTTTTCAGCGCCATTTGCATAGCTTTTTCTATAAATTTTCCATTTTCCTTTGATATTTTGCGCAACTAATAGATCAATGTCAGAATCAGCCTTTTTAGTATCCCAAGTCCAACATCCTTCATAACCATCGTCCCAAATAGGATAAACTTCTTTTGTTCCATTATCTTTTATTAATGACAAAGATCCATCTTCAGTATTTACATAAAACGGGTAGTAAAGATTTTTCCTATTGTGTTTGCCAAATTCTCTATGTGTATTTCTTAATTCTAGAAGACGATATTTTCCCAATTCATCTTCTTCCGTATACTCTATATCTATTTGTTCCTCATCTTTTTCAATAGAGAAATATCCTTTTGGCAATACATTTCTTGAATAGACGAGAATATATTCATGATTTGTTGCGAAATATTTATCTTGGGATCGTCCTTTTGGATTACACAATACGCTTATCTGACCTACGAAGTTTTCTTCGCCAAATATTTCATTTAATAGTAATCTAGATGAACTCATCTCATTATCATCAAGGCTTATAAATATTGCACCATCATCTGCAAGTAATTCTCTCAGAATCTTCAATCTAGGTACCATCATACAAAACCATTTATCATGACGGGTCAAATCGTCTTTACCAACCTCTTTTCCAAGCCATTCTTTGAGAAGAGGACTATTCACATTATCATTATAAATCCATCCTTCATTACCTGTGTTATATGGTGGGTCAATATAAATGCACTTTACTTTTCCACCATATTGTGGTAGAAGAGCTTTTAGTGCAAGCAGGTTATCACCTTCAATAATAATATTCCCGTTTGGCTTCTCCGGTTGGAAGTGCAGTTTCTCAACTTCTTCAAGTGTATGGTACGGAACCGAGAGATGGTGATTCCAAATTATATTTTTGCCTTTGAACTGTAATGTGGGCATACTCTTACTCTTGTATTGGTGAAATTTCGAAACACAAATTGAATTTTATCATCGTTATTGATTTTCTGGGTGGATATCTTGAGACAAATTTATTATGATAAACTTTTAGTTTAATGCCATCGGTGAGCCACATAATCCCCCAAATAGAATCTGCTAAGAAGGTAGCTAAAGCTCGTCTCTTGTTCAACCTTCACTTCTTTTCATTTGTGAAATCAACTATATACTTTGCGCTACAAATATATACTTTTGTATATGAAAGG
Source organism: Ignavibacteriota bacterium (assembly GCA_003155495.1). Lineage (GTDB taxonomy): Bacteria > Bacteroidota > Ignavibacteria > UBA10030 > UBA10030 > Fen-1298. The sequence goes on along the minus strand of PMDB01000064.1, from coordinate 52,948 downwards.
CAGCCACCGTGAAATGCCGCGAATCCCCAACCGCTTGCCCGCCATGCTTTACCTTTGGGCGGGGCATCTGCTAAGAAGTTATGCAAAATGAAGGGGAATCTCAATGGTTGGAGGAGCAGACCCGCCATTAAGATTGGCGGGCAAGTGAGCCTATGAGTAGATGAATAAATGAGCAGTGGAGAAATTGAGAATTATTGATAAAAGAGGGGGAGAATGAGAGGTGGTTGCTTTATGCTCCAAAGAAAGCGACGATAAGTAATATTTTATAAAGTAACGTTAGATTCCTGAAGTTTCTCACGAGATGAGACAGGAAAACTTCGGGAATTTTCCGGGAATCTTCTCGCGTTAGCCTGTCTTAAATTCCATTCACTCTGTTGCCGGAAATAGTCGGCGCGGGTGCTCACTTGTTTGAATTTAAATAAAATCCACTGCCATTCTCTGGCATATATAGTGATATATTCGAAAGAGAAAGATAATAAAGAAAGGATGGTTCTTATGAAATCATTCCTGACCCTCGGTTTCCTTCTTACAGCAATACTCCTATTTCCCGGATGTTACACCATTGTCTTTGTGGAGCCAACTGATGAAGATGTATCCTTCAGACCAGGTCCGACTATGCCGGACGATCCGGAACCATGGCCAATACCTGCTCCTCCACCAGGACCCTGGTGGCCGCCTCCGCCTCCGGAACCACCAATTTATTTACCGCCAGCCGGACCTATTACTATTAGTCCAGTCGCTACACCACCGAGTCCGGATATTCGCCGAGATTTCGGGGTCCAGAGAGGCGGACAGACTATTTCGAATCCTGCTCCAGCGAGAAATGACGACAATAATAGACCAACTCGAGATCCAGAAGCACAGAGAGTCAGACGTTAATAACCAGAGGAAATTTTAGAAAAAAAATCAACTCGCTCCCAAGTTCTAATTGGGAGCGTGCCACCGGAAGCTCTGCTTCCAAGATCTAATCAATAACTTCCCGTTCCCAAGCCGGGGCTTGGGAACGAGGATAAAAGCAGCGATAAAATCATTTATCGAATTAGTAGAAGGACTCATAGATTCCCGTTATCACTGGAATGACAATCCTTTCTTTTTTTTCTTTTACCAAAGCCCACGAAATCGGCAGAAGAGGTTCATCAAATTAATTGTATCCGCGACTCCGCCACCCCACATAATTATATCTGCGCAGCTTTTGTAATTCCGCTTTGCGGATTTCTTCATACGCTCCTCCTTACTAAGGAGGAGCGTAGTATTTTAATTCCACGTAGTGGGATTCCAATAAATACGCAGACATTCCTTTAGTGGGGTGGTTGCTTTCCTCAAAGAAAGGGACGATAAGTATATATTTTATAAAGTAACTTTAGATTCCCGAAGTTTCTCACGAAAAGCGACCGGAAAACTCCAGGAATCTTCTCGCATTGGCCTGTCCTAAATTCCATCCACCGATGTTGCTTTATAAAGTCGATTTGCATCTATAGATCGTTAAATTCCCCAAAAATCGAATATGTACTTTGGCATATATTTAGTATCTTTTAATAAGAATTANNTCTTCTTGTTACAATTTTTTTATTTCCCGGATGCTATACGGTTCTTCTTGTGGAAGATACCACGGAAAATACGTCTGTTGAACCTGCCCCGGCTCCTCAGCCATATGTTGAATATATTCCGGTCTATTATCCAGATTCGGTTCCGGAACATATGCCGCAGTCTCCACAATATTTACCGCCAGCCACGTATATCTCCGATAGGCCATCTTCACCACCACCGAGTTCGAACGATCACCGACCGGTACAAACAGGTCGACCTCCTGCCGTTTCGAATCCTGCACCGGCAAAGAATAATGATAATAATAAACCAATTCGAGATTCGGGAGTGCAGAGAGGCAAACGTTAATAACTTTACTGATATTACGCAGATTCATAGGTTATTACCAACAGAGACAATCATTTTACAGAGTTGTCCACCACCTCTTCATCCCCTCCTCGTACGAGAAGGGGAAACCGTCCCGATTTCAAAATTTTTCAATTGAAGTGTACGGCAGCGTTGGGACAGAGGGGTGGTGCTCACCTCACATAACGAACAATATACATCAAAAAAGAGCGTCGTGTGCAGCATCCAGTTACTTAGAAAATTTACATCAGTGATTTTATTACTTTGATTTCCCGGGGAGCAGCAAAGATTCCGCCAGTATAACACTTTCCTCAACTGCTTTCTTCGTCGATTCCGAAAGTTCTTCGCTAAATTCAAACTGTGATGCAGGAATACCGATGACATACGCTTTCAACGGCATGTGCTGATAGAGCTGCTGACTCAGACGGAGCAAAGATTCCGGGGAGATAAAGTGCGTGCGCGGCTGGTCGGCTTCAACGCCGGGCACAACCAACCGTACATTCGGTTGTGAAGCATTCACATCTGCATCAATAAAAATCACGATATCGTTTACAGCAATCTGTTCGGCCAGTTCAGGCATAAGCTGGTGCATGCAGACACATTCGATTTCGGGGCGGCGCTTCGCAATCAACTCGGCGGCACGAATCCCCGCGGCATCATCGCCGCGGAGTGTATTGCCGTAACCGATAACGAGCACCTTGGTCATCGGTGAACTTCGTCGAGCACCTCACCGCCCGCACTGAGCAATTCCACATGCAGGGGCATTTGACCGAGTGCATGTGTCGAACAGGAAAGACACGGATCGTAACAGCGGATACCGGCTTCCACACGGTTCAAAATGCCTTCGGTAATCTTTCCTTTCTTGCCATCGATGAAGTGCGAGGCAATCTGGCGTACCGTGCGGTTCATAGCAAGATTATTCTGCGCTGTGGCAATGAGCAGGTTCGCTTTCTGGATAACGCCGTCTTTATTGACATGGTAATGGTGGAACAGCACACCGCGCGGCGCTTCGCTGCACCCGATGCCTTCCAACCGATTGATGGAGGCTTGTGCGCGAATAGTTTCTCCGAGAATCGCCGGATCCTTCAAGAGCATCTCGATCTTTTCAACGGCAAAGAGCATTTCAATACAGCGTGCATAATGATAATAGAACGAGTTGTTCACGACATTGACATTCCCGCTGAGTGATTTAAAAATTTTGCGCTCGGCTTCTGCCAGCGGTGTTTCGATATAATCACAGATATTGACGCGCGCCAGCGGACCGACCCGGTACATTCCCCTGGGATAATCAAATGGTTTGTAATACGGGAATTTCAAATACGACCATGGTTCTACAGCTTCGCCAAAATGCTCGAAGTATTTTTTCGGTTCAATTTTATCGGCAATCGTATTGTCGTTGCCGTCTTTGATACGGAGGAATCCGTCATAATATTCCAATCCGCCGTCTTTGGAAACAAGCCCGACCAGCAATGTTCGAAAATTGCCGAACTCGGGAATTTCTTTCGCATACTTCTTATGGATTTTCTTCAATGCATCTAATGCAAGTTTGACGGTTTCCCTTGCTTCGGGAATCCATGTGAGCATCTGATCTCTCTTCGCAAGCTCGAGCGGCTCGCGCACGCCGCCGGGAACTGTCCACGGAGTGTGAATACGGCGGCCGCCAAGAATTTCGATGATCTCCTGGCCAAATTTTCGCAAGCGAATTCCGCGTTTCGTAAATTCTTTATCGGCAGCGATGAGGCCAAAGACGTTCCGTGTTGCGGGATCGGAGTCGAAGCCCAGCAAAAAATCCGGTGCGGAGAGATGGAAAAAGCTGAGTGCATGGGATTGCAGCCATTGTGCGAGCGTCAGGAGGCGGCGAAGTTTTTCTGCTGTTTCGGGAATTTCCACCGCAAGAATATCATCACCGGCTTTTGCCGACGTTACAAGATGGCTTGCCGGACAGATACCGCAAATTCGCGATGTGATACCGGGCATTTCCCACAGCAGGCGTCCTTCCGTGAACTTCTCAAAGCCGCGAAATTCGTTCACATGAAATCGGGCATCGATCACATCATTCTTGTCGTCTAATTGTATCGTGATTTTTGCGTGGCCCTCAATGCGGGTCACCGGTGATATTGTAATCATTTTCGACATTGTCTTCTCATTTCTTTTCTATTAGAGACCCTCAACCATGTTCAGGGTCATGTTTCATTTATCCATATCTCAAATATGCAGGCGGCAGTACCGGAATTCTGCCTTGCAGCAATTCGGTTACAGCAAACCAAATTTGGTCGGCAGTCGGCGGACATCCGTGCAGCCATACATCCACCTTAATCACTTCATGCAGCGGTTTGGCCGTTTTTAAAAGTTGTGCAATGGTGACGTACTCGTCAGGGATTCGTTGGTTCTTATCGGCGAGTTCAATATATGCACGCCGTTCAACATCTTCGACCTTGAACGGATTACGCATCGCGGTAACATTCCCCGTCGTTGCACAATCCCCAAATGCTATAACGAGTCGTGAATTCTTCCGGATGAGGTGCGCCATCTCTTCGTTTTCAGAATTCGTCACTGCACCTTCGACGAGAGTGACATCTACATTCTCCGGAAAAATTTTTATATCGGCAATAGGAGAATAAACAAGTTCTACCTTATCTGCCAGATCAATCAAACGTTCGTCAAGATCAAGGAACGACATATGACATCCCGAACATCCTCCCAGCCATGCAGTTGCTACTCTTGGTTTCATAGTTGTATTGTTTCTATTATTAAATAATCAGTTTTCGTTGTTGATTTTCGTGCACACTATTTCGACTAATTTTTTATCGGCCTTATTCTTCTTCATGCGCTGTTCGTACCCATTCGTGTTTATTCCGCGCATTCACAATAAATTTTATGAAGCCGCTTTCTTTTTGCATTTCACCGACAGCAGCACCTTTATCAAATAAAGCACCCGTCGGGCAGACACGGACACACTTGCCGCACGATGTGCAGCTCGGTGAAGTACCCCATGGCTGGTTGAGATCGGCGATGATCTCGCAATCGATCCCGCGGCCTGCAATATCCCACACGTGCGCCGCTTCTACTTCATGACAAACGCGTACACAGCGCGTGCAGAGAACGCAGCGGTTTCGATCTATCACAAAATCTTTATGTGTCGCATCGAGTGATTTTTTGGGAAAGAGATACGGAAATCGCACGTGATCAAGTTCAACTTCGTACGCAAGGTCCTGCAATTCACAATGGCCGTTGACGACGCAGACTGCGCACTGGTGGTTTCCTTCGGACGCCAGTAATTCGACGATCATTTTTCGATATTTTTTCAGCTTGACCGTGTTCGTGTGCACAATCATACTTTCGGTCGGTTTTGTTGTACAGGCCGGAAATAACTTTTGTGATCCTTCGATTTCCACAACACATAACCGGCAAGCGCCAAACGTGGATAAGCCTTCGAGATAGCACAGCGTGGGAATAGGAATTTTATTATCACGCGCTACCTGAAGAATCGTATCGCCTTCTTTAGCGCTATATTGTTCTCCATCGATGGTAAATGTAATAACAGACATTGTCTAAGCCTCCTTCACAACAGGTACTGATGAGGATTCATTGAGATGTGTATTGCCCTCGGACGATTTTTTCAACTTCGAAAGATACTCGTCCTTGAAAAATCGAACAGTGGAAAGCACGCCATTGGGGGCTGATTGGCCAAGGCCACAGAGACTTGTCTCTTTTACCATGACACAGAGTTCTTTCAGTAATTCAAAATCATTTTCTGTCGCCTCACCCTTGACAATTTTATCGAGCATCATGTAAATGTGCTTCGTTCCGACACGGCAAGGTATGCACTTGCCGCACGATTCATCCATACAGAATTCGGAAAAATATTTTGCTACCTCCACCATATTGGATGTATTATCGATAACAATCATGCCGCCACTGCCCATCATGGCACCGACTGTTTGGAGCGATTCATAATCGACGGGTATATCGAGATGTTCTGTCGGAATACATCCGCCGGACGGCCCGCCGGCCTGGGCGGCTTTAAACGTCGTTCCTTCCGGTGTTCCGCCGCCGATGTCGAAAACAATTTTCCTCAATGCGATGCCCATCGGCACTTCTATCAGCCCGGGCCGTTTCACATTTCCGGCAATCGCAAATACTTTCGTTCCGGGGCTCTTTTGTGTTCCAATTGCTGCAAACCATCCGCTGCCGTTCCTCAAGATTGGAGCAACGTTCGCATATGTTTCCACGTTATTAATAACCGTCGGTTTATCCCACAATCCTTTCTCAGAAGGATAGGGCGGACGTACTTTTGGCCGTCCGCGGCGGCCCATCACGGAACGCAGCAGTGCTGTCTCTTCGCCGCAGACAAATGCGCCGGCGCCAATGCGGATATCGATGCGGAAATTAAAATGTGATTCGAAAATTCCGTTTCCCAGCAGGCCAAATCTTTCAGCCTGTTTAATCGCCGTTTTTAATCGATCGATTGCCAATGGATATTCCGCACGAACATAGATGAATCCCTGGTTCGCACCGACAGCATATCCTGCGATAGCCATTCCTTCCAGTACTCGGTGCGGATCGCCTTCCAGTACACTGCGGTCCATAAATGCGCCGGGATCTCCTTCATCAGCATTGCACACGATGTACTTCTGATCGGCGACTCCTTTGCGGACAATATCCCACTTTAATCCTGTCGGATAGCCCGCTCCGCCGCGCCCGCGCAATCCGGCTTTACGAATTTCGCTAATGACTTCTTCCGGCACCATTTCGGTGAGCGCTTTTGCGAGCGCTTCGTAGCCGTCTGCTGCAATGTACTCTTCGATGCTCTCGGCGTTGATCTTACCCATGTTTTCAAGTACGATTTTCTTTTGCGATGCAAAGAAGGGGTCGTTCAAGTCGATCTCGTTCTCTTTCACCTTCTTACCCTGCCCAATGTGTTCTTCTACGATTCTGCGTGCCACGGTTGCATCCACGTGTTGATAGAGTGTCGGGTCCGAATGCACAAAAACGAGCGGACCTTCGCCGCAAAGTCCGAGGCAGCCGGTGCCGATCATTTCGCATTTCTTCGATAAACCAAGTTCGCCGATTGCTTTCTTCAATTCATTTTTTACTGCGTCGCATCCGCTGGAAACACACCCTGCAGAGGAGCAGTATAAAATGCGATGCTCGTATTCCGCTTGCCGCGCTTGTTCCTTTTCCGCTAATTCACGGAGATCTTCTACGGTCATGCTGCAACCTCCTTTTTCTCTTCCTGCCACTGTTGAATGCGCCTTACAGCTTCGCCCGTGGTGAGCTTGCCCGCGACTGCATCATCAAGCACAGCGACAGGCGCCAAACCGCATGAGCCGACACAGCGCGCTGAAATGAGAGATACCTTGTTGTCTTTTGTCGTTTCACCGAATTTGCAGCCGCAATGATGCTCGACACTTTTCTGGATTTCGTTCGCACCTTTCACATAACAAGCGGTACCCGTGCAGAGCACGAACGTGTGTTCGCCTTGCGGTTTGAGGCGGAAGAAATGATAGAATGTTGCAACGCCGTATACACGGCTGAGGGGAAGCTTGAGCGCATTGGCAATATACACCATCAGGTCGTTTGCGAGAAATCCAAAAATCCCCTGCGCCACATGCAGAATCTCGATCAATGCATCGCCGCTTGCGTGATGCTTTGTGATGGCGCGGTCGAGCAACTTGAATCGGTTGTCGCCGCTGGGATGGTTCTTAGGTTCTGGTTGTACCATAGTTATCTTATGCTATCCGTTCTTTTGTTCTTAGTTCATTCTTTTTTATACTTCATATTTCTTACTTGTCACTTGCTCTTTCAACCATATACACCACTCTGCGATTCCTTGCTTTGTTGTGCATGATGCTTCAAACACGTGTAATGTTGGATTGATGCGGAGAGCATTGCTTTTCAATTCTTCAAGATGACAATTGACATACGGGAGAAGGTCTATTTTGTTGATAATGAGGGCTGATGCATTTCGGAACATTCCGGGGTACTTCAGCGGCTTGTCGTCGCCTTCTGTTGTGCTTGCAACGACAATTTTCATGTTCTCTCCCAAATCATAATTAGCGGGGCAGACAAGATTGCCGACATTCTCAATAATCAAGAGTTGAACTCCCTTGAGGTCGATCGTGCCGAGTGCGTCTTGTATCAAATGTGCTTCGAGATGACACCCGCCGTTCGTAATAATTTGCACCACGGGAACGCCCAACGCTGCTACCCGCTGCGCATCCAAGTCCGTCTGCACATCTCCTTCAATCACTGTCACCCGAAGGCTGTCTTTCAAGTATTCAAGTGTTCGTTCGAGGATACTTGTTTTACCGGAGCCGGGCGAGCTGACCATGTTTACTACGAATATGCCATGGGAACGAAAAACTTCACGGTTTCGAGCCGCAAGCTCATCGTTTTTCTCAAGGACTTTTCGTTCTACTGTAATAATACTCATACGACCTGTTCAGTCTCTTCCAATTCAATCTCCACAACATGCAGCTCTGTGCCGGAGAGTACTTGAATATCAGTACTCTCGCAATCACCGCACATGGCAAATCCGTCTTCATTCTCTGTGGTTGAGTTGCAGGTACGACAATGAACACGGAACGGAATATGTTCGGTAATCAACCGTGCATTGCAGAGCGCCGATTCTGCCGTGATTGCTTGGAAAGAAAATTTTAATGAATCCGGAACGATACCCGCCACCGCTCCGATCTTTACACGCACTGCGGTTACTTGTTTCCATTCCTGTTCGGGAATGCGTTGCTGGATAATCTCAATAATATTCTGCGCAATTGAAAGTTCATGCATAACGATACTTTTTCTTAAAGAATCACTATTATACAGCGCAAGAAACGTACCGACTCGCATTCGTCTACTTTCGGACAAAACAAGCTTATCGCTTTTCAGTTATGCAAAAAAGAGGAAACCGCTTTCCTGAAAATGCATAAATTGGGGGCCTACAGAAGTCCTGGACCGGCAGTCTATTAATTCGTATGAAGCTCTTCGTCCAAAATGAATTTTTTTTTACCATTTATAAACCTGAGTTTTAAAGTACGAATGCGTCCACCGCGTTCTAAGAAAGACAATGATTTCCCGCTCGCTTCTATGACATGCTTACACCACACATGAACTTCTCTTGATTTACAAAAAGGGTTCATAGTGCTACACTTAGATTACTTCAATTTTTTTCAAATCACAAGTTCAAGTTTCAGATATTGATACAGCATATGTATTTCGATGAAACCTTGTATATTCGACATTGCCTAAACCCGGAATGAGGTGAATCATTTCTCGGCCTCTTTTATATTCATTATTCGAACAACTTTTCAGTTTTTCGCTCGTCTTTATTCATGTAAGCAGTGTATGATTTCCATATATGTTGGTAGAGGAGTAAGGAATGAAAAGAAAAATCTATATTTTTAGTTCGGCCGCCGTTGTGGCCATCATCGTCGCATATTTTCTCTTTGCAAGGAATACGAGTCAGGCATACAACTTCAAATTCGACAAAGTCTCGCAAGGCGATCTTACCGTGTTTGTCACTGCCACGGGAACGATCAATGCTGTGACGTCGGTCGATGTCGGGACGCAGGTTTCCGGGATCATCGCAAAGCTGTATGCTGACTTTAACTCAGTCGTAAAAAAAGGACAGCTCATTGCTCAAATAGATCCTACCTTCCTTATCCAATCTGTAAAAGATGCCGAAGCAAATCTTGACAAGGCAAGGGCACAGTATGCAGATAGTAAAAGAAACTATGAGCGGGAAAAAGTAATGCTCGACCGAGGACTTGATTCACAGCTCAATTACGATGCAGCTTTAACAACCTATGAATCAAATGAAGCTTCGTTAAAATCTGCACAGGCCTCTCTCGATAGAGCAAAAATAAACCTGTCCTATGCAACAATTTATGCGCCCATCGACGGTGTCGTGATCAACCGTGCAGTCAACATCGGCCAGACGGTGGCAGCGAGTTTTTCTTCTCCTACATTATTCACTATCGCAAACGATCTAAAAAAAATGCAAGTGCAGGCAACTGTCGATGAAACAGATATCGGCAGGGTCAGCATTGGGCAAGAAGCATCGTTTACCGTCGATGCATACCCCGATGATAAATTCACAGGTACGGTATCGCAGATCAGGCTCGCTCCCCAGTCCATTCAAAATGTCGTCAACTACATCGTCCTCATCGATGTGAACAATGATCAACTGAAACTCATGCCGGGATTGACTGCAAATGTCAAAATTCTCATTGCGAGCGTACAAAATGTTATGAAAGTTTCAAATATGGCTCTCAGGTTCCAGCCGCCGAATGATATCATCGACACGACCGGTTCCGGTTCACTGCGAGGTGATTTCGCGGGCAAAGGAAAAGAAACCGGAGATTCTTCTAAGGTTCAATCCGATGGCGTAAGTGCACAGAATGGTGGACAATTTTCACAAGGAGACAGAGCGCGCTACCGGGCAATCAGGGATTCAATTCAAGCAGCACATGGAGGGAAGTTGAGTCAGGAAGAACTGCGAAGCGAAATGCAGAAGTTATTCGCAGGTAGGATGAATCAAAATAATCCGCCAGTTCAACAGAATACGCCGAAGGCAAAAGTGAAAAAAGGATTGAACGCATTCGGCGTTACATCGAATTTTCCAGAATATCAAAAAAACGCCTACGTTCCATCTCATCAATCCGGAAGAGGTAAAGTTTGGATTTTGAAATCGAATGGTCTGCTTGAGTCGGTTTCCGTCCGGACTGGATTGAACGATGGGCGGTTCACCGAGATCACTACCACGAAATTGAAGACAGGAGATCAGGTCGTACTCGGTGCAACGTCAACCAGCGATTCCGGAACCGGACAAGTACAAAATCCTCTCGCGGGATCAGGACAACAGCAACGTCCCGGGGGGGGAGGCGGCTTCCGATGACCCGCGATCTCTCTTCTTCATCGTCCGGTACGAATGGAACTCTGATACAGATAGAACACCTGACCAAGGTCTATCAACTTGGAGAAGTTGATGTGCACGCACTCCGCGGGGTATCGGTCAATGTATCAAAAGGCGAGTTCGTTGCAATTATGGGGGCTTCCGGCTCCGGCAAATCGACATTCATGAACATCTTAGGATGTCTCGACAAACCGACGAAAGGGTCGTACATCCTTGAAGGGATCGATGTGGGAAAATTATCCAGAGATGAGCTTGCACTGATACGCAATAAAAAAATCGGATTCGTGTTTCAGGGTTTCAATCTGCTTTCACGCACTTCAGCGCTGGAGAATGTGGAACTTCCCTTGTTCTATGGTCCGACATCAAATAAAATTCGAAAAGTGAAAGCGACCGAGGCGCTCGAACGAGTCGGCCTTGGAGACAGAATCCATCATTACCCGAACCAACTCTCCGGTGGACAACAACAACGCGTCGCAATCGCACGGTCATTGGTGAATGATCCGAGTATCATCCTCGCCGACGAGCCCACCGGCAATCTGGACAGCAGGACAAGCGTTGAGGTGATGGGTATATTTCAGGAATTAAACAACAACGGGATAACCATTATTCTTGTAACGCACGAACCGGATATCGCAGAGTTTGCGAAGCGACACATCGTCTTTCGAGATGGTAAAATTAGAGCAGACAAAGTCAACAACAAACCCAAAATCGCGTCTGAAGTGATCAAAGAAATTCCCGTGATCGACGACGAGGAGGAAGCAGCATGAAGATATTGAATATTATTCTTTCCGCATTTAGAGCATTGCAACGAAATAAAATGAGATCTTTTCTTACCATGCTCGGAATTATCATTGGAGTCTCAGCCGTCATAGCTATGCTGGCTATTGGACAAGGAGCAGAGTACTCGGTGAAGCAACAAATTGCTGCACTCGGAACGAACGTACTTATGGTGTATCCAGGCGCCCAACAACAAGCTGGTGTGCGAAGTGGAGCAGGATCTGCAACAACACTCACCGAGGACGACGCGCTGGCGATTTCACGAGAATGTCCGGCTGTGCAATATATTTCGCCGGGAGCGTTTGCCGGCGGTCAGGTCATCGCCGGTAATTTGAATTGGTCAACGAGCGTTCAAGGCGTGGGTTCCGATTATCTTGAGATACGTCAATGGCCTATCGAGTATGGAGATTTCTTCACGGATCAAGACATCAAAGCTGCTGCAAAAGTCTGTATCCTTGGGAAAACAGTTGCCGATAACCTTTTCCCTGAAGCGAGTCCGGTCGATCAAACGATTCGTATTCGCAGTGTCCCGTTTAAAGTGGTCGGCGTGCTGACGAAAAAAGGGCAAAATGCGATGGGTCAGGATCAGGATGATGTTATTCTTGCTCCTTATACCACCGTATTGAAAAGACTTTCACACTTTCCAAACTTAAGATTTATTCTTGTCTCTGCAACAAGTTTGAAGGATATTAGTGCAGCACAGACACAAATTTCCGCGCTCTTACGTATGAGACACAAGATTCAACCATATGACGGAGATGATTTTACTATTCGAAATCAGACGGACTTAGCTGCCACAGCAACAGCGACAACAGAAGTACTCACTATTCTGCTGGCTAGCATCGCCTCGGTTTCATTGCTCGTTGGAGGTATCGGCATTATGAACATCATGCTGGTTTCCGTTACCGAGCGGACTCGAGAAATAGGAATACGCATGTCTATCGGCGCTCGCGCCAGGGATATTCTTACACAATTTCTGATTGAAGCGCTTGTCCTCAGCTTGCTCGGTGGGATCACGGGAATCATCCTGGGTGTTGTCGGCTCGAATGTGATTTCCAGCATCGCAAAATGGCCGACGATTATTACTGCATTTTCGATTATTCTTTCATTTGGATTTTCGATTGCAATCGGCATCTTTTTCGGTTTCTATCCGGCAAGAAAAGCGGCCATGCTGAATCCCATTGACGCCCTGAGATACGAATAACTTCTTCATGAACAATGTCCGCCTTTTTCGATAATGTTCTGAAGAAGGCGGTCTTTCTTTCCATAAAACATTTTTGCCCTTTTGTCAATTCCCATGAATTGGGAACTTGCTTCCGTGTGCGAAATTTGATAGGTTTGGAAGACATGAAAAGTTCTAAAGTTGTTCTCTCATGCACATTCACTGATACGTCTTTCAAGCTTTATTCTTGAAGAGACGAGAAATGAACCAATAGAGTCTGCAGCATCTATGACAGGTCTTTACGTATGTTGAGTTGTCTTTCATCAACAACAGTCTTGATTTCCTACGTTCGCCATAAGAAAATTATTTCATAACCGTAGTATTCAAGAAAAACGGTACACTGTATGAGCGCTGATACAAAAGATCACCAAATACCATGGATACTCATCCTCATTTTTCTCTTCATGATAACGAGTATCTTTTTTACAGCATCTTTTTATTATCGATTTCAACAAAGACGAATTGTCGATGAGAGGCAGAATGAACTTGCAGCTATTGCAGATTTAAAAATACGGCAAATCACTCAATGGAAAAATGAACGGCTCGGTGATGCTGAAATGGTTTTTGAAAATGCACTCGTGGCACACCAAGTACAATCCTATTTTCAATCACCAAATGAATCGAATCGAAAAAATGAAGTCTCGTCATGGTTGCATTCCTTCCTCAAGAATACTGAATACCAAGCCGTTTATTTGCTTGATACATCAGGAACTGTTCGTCTTTCGAGTTTGACTTTCGTGGATCCTATCGGAACACCAGTCCAAAAATTAATCAAGGAAGCGATCGTTCGAAAAAAGACAATATTGTCTGATTTCCAACGGACAAATGATTCATCAAAGATTCACCTCGCTCTTATTGCCCCGCTCCTGATGACCAGACAGAATACTAGTATTGTTGTCGGCGTATTATTGTTACGCATCGATCCCGATAAAATATTGTTCCCTCTCATTCAATTGTGGCCCACACCAAGCCTTTCATCAGAGACACTGCTGATAGAACGCGACAGCGATGATGTTGTCTATCTGAATGAACTTCGTCATCAGAAGATCATTCCATCCATATTGAGATTGCCGATTTCAAACGAAAAACTCCCCGCAGCGATGGCAGTACGCGGCATCGATGGAATTGTGGAAGGAATGGATTATCGCGGAGTTTCCGTTCTTGCTGTCATTAGGCGAATTCCTGGTTCCCCCTGGTTTATGGTTTCAAAAGTAGATCAAGAAGAAGTTTTTGCACCGCTTCGGTTAGAAGCATGGCTGATTGGTGGCATGATAATCATTCTCATTCTTGCATCCGGTGCGTTTCTCGGCTTCTGGTGGCAAAACAAACAATATCAAGCAAAGGTTGAGCGCTTAGCACTTTTCAAACACTTCGAATACTTAATCAAATATGCGAACGATATATATATTCTGGCAAATGAAGATTTGGAAATTGTAGAAGTCAATGACCGGGCTTTGGAAGTATATGGATATACGCATGACGAAATTCTTCATTTGAAAGTCAGCGATTTGCATATCATAAAACCTAGCGACCTTTCCGAACGATTAAAGGTTGATATTGAACAAAACGGTGCCACATTTGAATCCATTCACCGGCGGAAAGATGGGAGGACTTTTCCAATTGAATTAAGTGTCCGGCTCATCGAAATCGAAGGAAAAAAGTTCTACCAATGTATTATCCGAGATATTACTGAACGAAAAGAAGCTGAGGAAATTCTTAGAGAATCCGAAGAAAAATTTCGAACCTTTGCCGAACAATCTCCCAATATGATTTTTATCAATAGAAAAGGGCGCGTTGTCTATGCGAATGCAAAATGTGAAGAACTTACGGGATATACAAAAGAAGAATTCTATTCTCCTGATTTTAACTTCTTGGAAATAACCGCGCCGGAATCTTTAGAACTTGTCAAGAATTATTTCGCCAAGCATCTTCAAGGTGAGGAAGTACCGGCATATGAATATATTGTCAGAACCAAACAAGGGAGACGAATAGATGTAATTATTACTACAAAATTGATTCCTTTTGAAAACGAAAATGCCATTTTAGGTATTATTACAGATATTTCAGAACGCAAGAAAGCCGAAGAATCATTACTCAAATTTCGATTAGGTATTGAACGCTCCTCCGATGCAGTCTTTATCACTGATCCATCGGGGGTCATTATTTTTGTAAACCCTTCCTTCGAACAATTGTACGGTTATAGTTTTCAGGAATCTATTGGAAACACGCCTCGGATTTTCAAATCAGGAAACCTTTCTTCAGAAGATTACAAGAGTTTTTGGAGTTCACTCCTTTCCAAGAATGTAGTGTCCGGTGAAATTGTCAACAAAACAAAGGACGGCCGACTCGTCCATATTGAAGGCACGAATAATCCGATTCTTGATAATCAAAGTAAAATTATCGGCTTTTTAGGGATCCATCGTGATATTACAGACCGA
This sequence comes from Ignavibacteriota bacterium, assembly GCA_003155495.1. Lineage (GTDB taxonomy): Bacteria > Bacteroidota > Ignavibacteria > UBA10030 > UBA10030 > Fen-1298. The sequence continues at coordinate 37,704 of PMDB01000064.1, read as the reverse complement.
AAACGGGAAGAAGAAGAATTAGAGCAATCTTTTTCACTTATTCAGGCAACATTGGAATCCACCGCTGATGGGATTTTAGTTGTGGATCGCATCGGAACCATCACCAATTATAACGCTCAATTTGTTAAGATGTGGAATATCCCCGAAAACATGTTGGCGGAAGGCAAGGACAGAGTAATAATTAATTTCGTTTTAGCGCAATTGAAGTCCCCGAAAAATTTTGTCTCAAAAGTGAACGAACTCTATTCTCATCCGGAAAGCGAAAGTTTTGACGTTCTGGAATTCAAGGATGGCAGAATATTTGAACGCTATTCGCATCCTCAAAGAATTGACGGACAGCCTGTTGGACGGGTGTGGAGTTTCCGCGATGTCACTCAGCGAAAGCTTGCGGAAGAACAGCTGCAAGAAAGTGAAGAGCGTTATCGCCGCCTCGTGGAATATTCACCCAATGCTATTGCGGTACACAGCGAGGGAAAATTTGTGTACGTCAACCCAGCGGCGATCAAACTTATTGGTGCGACAGACGCGTCTCAATTAATTGGAATGCCGATTATGAGTATAATCCATCCTGACGATATCGAGGTTGTTCGCCAACGTGTACTACTTGGAATGACAGAACGAAAAGCATTACCCCCCTTGGAAGAAAGATTTATCCGCCTGGATGGTTTCGTTGTTGAAGTAGAAGTGACTTCGTTACCGATTATTTTTCAGGGAAAACCTGCGACACAAGTTGTCGTACGAGATATTACCGATCAAAAGAAATTACAGAATCAGCTTATTCAATCGCAAAAAATTCAAAGCCTTGGCACACTTGCTGGCGGTATTGCACATGACTTTAATAATATTCTTGCTATTATTCTCGGATATTCATCAACGTTAGAAAAGAACAGGAATGATACTCGGAAACATTCAGAGAGTATTTCCGCTATTAGTCAAGCAATAGATCGAGGTGCGGCACTTGTCCGTCAAATTTTAACATTTGCACGGAAAACCGATATTGCTTTCGAACCATTAAATATTCCTGATCTTGTTCATGAACTTCTTTCGATGCTGAAAGAGACTTTTTCGAAGACGATTACTTTTACACAATCGTGTGCACCGGGTCTTCCGGATATTCTTGCTGATCGCACACAGGTTCATCAGACACTTTTAAATCTGTGTGTCAATGCACGCGATGCCATGCCAAATGGCGGATCGATTGCCATTAAGGCAGAGCAACATACAAAAGAAGAAGTATCGAAACGTTTTCCTACAGCCGATCAAGAATTGTACGTCTGTATCAGCGTAACCGATACCGGTGAGGGAATGGACGAAGCAATATATGCCCGGGTATTCGATCCCTTTTTCACAACCAAAGTAAAAGGCAAAGGAACAGGCCTTGGTCTTTCGGTAGTGTACGGGGTGATGCAGTCACATCATGGGTTTGTAGATGTGGAAAGCTACGTGGGAGAAGGAACAACTTTCTACTTGTACTTCCCTGTATCACCTATGGTAGATACACCGATAGAGGAAGTATCACCGGGAAACGAAAAACCATCTGGTGGAACGGAGACTATTCTTCTTATTGAGGATGAATATCTTATATTGAAAGTAATTCGGCAGCTGCTGAAATCCTATAGATATAGTGTCTATGTTGCCGCAGATGGTGAAGAAGCTCTTGAAGTATTCGCACGGCATCGGGATGAGATCGCTCTCGTGCTCACTGATGTCGGATTACCTAAGATGAGCGGGATTGATGTATTTAAGAAGCTCAAAGAAATGGATCCACAGATAAAGGTTGTCCTTGCTAGTGGTTTTTTTGAACCGGACCTCAAATTCTCTCTCCATCAGCTAGGGGTAAAAGGATTCATTCAGAAACCATATTCCAATGATGAGGTCTTGCAAAAACTCCGAGAGGTTTTAGATGAGAAAAGCACATCGTAGAAAACGGAAACATTTTTACATTGTCAGCGTTCTTAGTATCATGAGACATGAATCGCTCTAGGGAAACATTCCCCGCCACATTGCTGACGAGGGAAAAAACAATCAAGAAAGGAAAAACGTATGTTCATAAACATCAAACGAATGACCGCAGCACTCGTACTTCTGCTCGGCGCGCTGATGCTCCTATCATCTGCGGCCCAAGCTCAGCTACAACGGATGCCTGTTGAGGAGCAGATAAAGATTCTAAAAAATAAACTCAAATTAAGCGCCGGACAAACTAAAAAGATCACAACGATACTCGAAGATCAGCGTGAAGAGATGACTACAGCGATAAACGATAACCGCAGTGACAGCCAAGCAATGCACACAGCGGTACAGGAGATAACAATAAAGACGGATAACAAAATAAAAGAAGTTCTTTCTGAAGAGCAGGTCAAGGTTTATGACAAAATGATACAGGATCGCCAAGCACAGGCGAGCAGACGAATGAAAAGGAGCAAATACTAGACAACAGTTGCATCACCAAGAGCAAGGCCTTCCCGGCTGGCTTTTGTGTTTTTCCACCATAGAACTTTTCCGCTTCTTTTACATACTCGTTCTTGCTTCTCTCTCCATTTCTCGGTACTATTTTTCTGAAACAAATCTACGGATAGAAATGCAAACTTACTTACGTTCGGCTCTTATCGTCATCGGTTTGGTACTACTCCAAACTACATTCATCCCCTTCATCTCGCTCAGTGGATATCTCCCTGATCTATTTATTTTGTATCTGGTATATATCGCTTTATGCCGCGGACAGATTGAAGCAACCATCTCGGGATTTATCATCGGTTTGCTTCAGGATATAATAGCCATAAAGTTTTTCGGTCTGGCTGCACTCTCAAAGACCGTTGCCGGATTCGCGGCGGGCTATTTCTTCAATGAAAATACAACTGAGCAGACACTCGGATCATACCGGTATCTGTTGCTGATCGGGATGTGTTCCGTAGTTCATAATTTCGTGTACTTTGCTATTTTTTTCCAAGGAAGCGAAAATACAATTTTCTTCTCTACGTTAGAGTCTACGTTGGGTACGACGCTGTACACGTGCATCATCGGCATCCTTCCAATGTTTTTTTTCTCCCGCAAATTCAATGTCTCGTGGGCACAATGATCACTGAGGACGAAATTGATGTATCTTCGCGGAGACGCGTTTTAGCGATCGTCATCTCGCTGGCATTCGTTATTCTTTTTCTTCGGCTTTACCAGCTTCAATTGCTGTCGCATACGGAGTTTGGGAAAAAATCCGAGGAAAACAGTGTGCGTGTGGTTGTGAAAGAACCGGTGCGAGGATATATGTTCGATCGTACCGGTCGGCTCGTTGTGGATGTGGGGCCAGCGTACTCGATCACTGTAACACCAGCGCTTTTCGACACAAACAATCTCGCCTTCTTGAGTTCGCTGTTACAATTAGATCCTGCACTCATTCAAGGAAGAATCAATCGCGGTCGTGCATATTCACGGTTTTCCCCCGTGCGCGTTATTCGTGATGTTGATTTCAAAACTCTCTCCCAGGTGGAAGAAAATCTCTACCTACTCCCCGGAGTCAGCTATGATGTGGAATCCAAGCGATTGTATCCGTTCAACATACGTGCGCCGCATTTGCTCGGCTATTGCAAAGAAATTACAGATGCTCAACTCGCGAAATCCAGCACTGCATATCAACAGGGTGACCTTGTCGGTTCATCCGGATTAGAGGCTAGTTACGAAACATTCCTCCGCGGCGAAAAGGGATACGAGTTCATCTCTGTCAATTCCAAAGGACAACTCCTCGGACCGTTGGAAGAAGGACGACGTGATGTTCCTTCGAAAGAAGGATTCGATCTCATGCTCAGCATTGATTTCGGGCTTCAAGCGTTTGCCGAATCGCTTATGACAAATTATCGCGGCGCATTGGTTGCTCTTGACCCAAACGACGGTAGTGTACTGGCGATGGTGAGCAAACCGGATTTCGATCCATCGGTGTTCAGCGGTGTTACTTCATCTGAAGTCTGGACAAAACTAAACACCGATCCCGACAAACCTCTTTTCAATCGTGCCACAATGACACGCTACCCGCCCGGCTCTACCTTCAAGATGCTTATTGCAGCCGCAGCGCTCGAAGAAGGTATCATTGACGAACATTACCGCATTATATGCAGAGGTTCATTCCGGTTCGGAAATAAGGTATTCAAAGACGACATCCATGTACACGGATCTGTTAATGTAGTGGAAGCTATTCAACGATCATGTGATGTATTTTTCTATCAACTCATCTTGAAAGTTGGATTAGATAAGCTCAATGAATACGGCAAGCGGTTTGGATTCGGTAAGCCAACCGGAATTGATATTGGTGATGAAACATCAGGACTTATTCCATCCACCGAGTACTACGATCGAGTATACGGAAAAGGAAAATGGACTCAGGGAAATCTCGTTAGTCTCGGCATCGGTCAAGGTGAGATCGGTGTCTCGCCGTTGCAGATGGCACAGTATGTCGCAGCTTTCGCAAACAACGGCATGCTCTTTCAGCCGCATACCGTGAGTTCGATCCGTAATAAACGCACAAATAAAGTCGATAGTATCGATCATAGTGAAATTCCGGTATGGCTTAACGGCGATGTGATGAGAATGATCCGAGAAGGCATGCGGCGTGTTGTTGAAGAACCGGGAGGCACTGGCGGCATGGCACGTATCTCCGGTGTCGTCTCAGCCGGAAAAACAGGAACCGCGCAAAATCCGCACGGCGCAAATCATGCATGGTATATCGGCTTTGCTCCATTTGATCATCCAAAAATTGCAATCGCCGTGATGTTGGAAAATGCCGGATATGGCGGCGCGAAAGCAGCTCCTATTGCCGGGATGGTTATGGAGAAATATCTTTTCGGTGAATTGCGCCGGAAAGTAAGCATCCATGTTTCTGCAACAACACCGCATGACACAATAATGGACACCACTGAAAGAGGAAAGCATTAATATGTTCTCGTACTTCAAAGAATATTTCGACTTCCGCGCGTTTCTCATTTGCCTTGCATTGGTGATCATTGGGTTAGTATCCATTTACAGCGCAACATTCGATATCAACAACGCAGCGAACTTCCACCGTCAAGCTCTCTGGGCAGGTATTGGTTTCATCATCATGGTAGTTACATCCTTTATTCCCCTCCGAACTTTGCAACGGCTTTCGATTTCTTTCTATTTTATTGTACTGGCTATCCTTGTGATCGTCTTGGTTATTGGAAGTACTATCAAAGGTTCGAAGAGTTGGTTTGGAATGGGTGGAATCGGCGGACAACCATCTGAATTTGCTAAGATTACAACTGTTCTGGCATTCGCTTCCTATCTTTCGAGAACCGATGTTTCCATCTCGCAGTTCAAACATCTTTCCATCTCCCTATGCATATTCGCTGCACCGATGTTTCTCATCCTTGCGCAGCCTGACCTCGGAACCACCATTGTCTTCTTTGCAGCCTTGCTGCCGTTACTTTATTGGGCAGGTGCATCAAATTTTATCCTTATTGCCATTCTTGTTCCTATTCTGGCAGCATGTGGTGCTCTCTTAGGAACAACACAATTTCTCATTGCGATTGCCATCGGTACAGTATTGCTGTACATCTTTCGCGAGAATAGATTTACGGTAGCAGTGGCATTTGGCATTANNCAATCAAAAATTGCGATCGGCTCAGGTGGATTTTTCGGTAAAGGGTTTCTCAAAGGAACGCAGACACAATTGAATTATATCCCCGAACAATGGACAGATTTTATTTTTTGCGTTACCGGAGAAGAGTTTGGATTTTTGGGGGCATCGATCGTATTAGGATTGTTTGCGGCGCTTTTGTTGCATGCACTTCGAGTTGCGAGCATTTCAAAAAATAGATTTGCTAGTCTGGCAGCGATCGGTATTATGGGAATTTTCGGCACACACACAATTATGAATACCGGCATGTCGATGGGATTGATGCCGGTCGTTGGTCTTCCATTGCCATTTCTCAGCTATGGCGGCTCTGCACTCGTTGCCAATATGATGATGATCGGATTGCTGATGAACTTCTATGCGAACCGCAAAGAGTATTAACCACTCTCTCCAATTGAAGACTCGTTTCGCATGGACATAAGAGGACTGATTGCGCTTTCCATTCTCTTCATCGCACTGGTGTCACCATGGTGCCACAGTGGAACTCCCTGCGGTAAAGACAACAATTCTACCGATAGTGCCCAGAACTCCATTATCTTCATCAGCGACACACAGTCGCCTATGCGGTTTGAAAAACTAATTTTAAAAACACACCGGAACGAAGAAGCAACAAAAATTCTTTTTAATACCATTGCCAGCGAATCTCATATATCATCTATTTTCTTTTTTGGCGATGTGACAGCAATCGGTTCATTCAATTCCTCCTGGTCTACTATTGATTCATTTCTTACACGCTTGAAGGTTCGGCGGATACCCGCGTACGTGGCCGCCGGCAACCATGATTATCTTCTTTCTCCGAGTGCTGGTGAAAGCAACCTGAAAAAACGATTTCCCGACTTCAAAAGAACTGGATATTCAATTCGCAACGGTTCGCTCGCTCTGGTGTTATTAAATTCTAATTTTTCAGAATTGAATCTTTCAGAAGAATTACAACAGCAGGAATGGTATCTTCATGAACTACACGCTCTTGAACAAGATTCTACGATTAAGATGGTGGCAGTCGGGTGTCATCATCCACCATTTTCCAACAGTGCCATCGTCGGTCACGACCAGCAAGTGCGTGATAAATTTGTTCCGCCATTCATGAAATCCAATAAGTGCCGACTTTTCCTCAGCGGTCATGCACATACATTTCAGCATTTCAAAGATACGGTTGCCAACAAGCATTTTCTGGTCATTGGCGGCGGAGGCGGATTACTTCACACACTCAAAGCCGGAGAGCCGAGTGAATTACAGGATCAAGTTCAGTGGAACACTGAATATCGTATGTTTCATTTCGTACGCGGGATTATTTCAACCGATGGACTCTCTCTGAATGTCATGATGCTGACAGAGGATTTAACCGGACCGCAATCCGTATACAAAGTGTTCATCCCATTTAATAATCGGTAAAGTGTGACAAGAGTATATCCTTGGTCATACGCATGTCCGGAGATGCCGCCATGTACCTGTTTTATATCTTGCCTACTAAATCCAGTCCTTCCTTCAGCGTCTTTGCTCCCGGTTTCCAGTTCATTGGACATACTTCACCGCCATGTTCGGCAACAAATTTTGCCGCTTGAAGTTTGCGAATAATTTCATCAATACTTCGGCCAATGCTGTTATTGTTGATTTCGTAGGCTCTTAAAATACCCTGAGGATCAATCAGAAATGTTCCGCGAAGGGACAATCCCTCCTCCTCGACGAGTGTTCCGTAGTCTGCGCATACCCGATGTGACGGATCTGCCAACATAGGATATTTAATTTTTTTAATCGTTTCGGACACGTCATGCCATGCCTTATGCACATATTTGGTGTCGACACTGACCGAAATCACTTCCGCACCTTCTGCTTTAATCTCGGCGTAATGATCTGCTAATTCTCCAAGTTCTGTCGGACACACAAATGTGAAGTCTGCTGGATAGAAGAACAAAATAACCCATTTTCCTCGATATTCCCTCAAGGAAATTTTCTTGATTTGATCGTTCACGTACGCATCTTCAGTGAAATCGGGAGCTGGTGTGTTGATTTTTACCATAAAAATATCCTCTTTCAATTAATGTTGAATTTGTAATAATTCGCTGTCACGATACATAACAAAAAAAACAATGAGCGAAGTTCCCGTTGATTCTTACTATTTTTATCTCTCAAGACTTCTTGCGATCTTGCAGGGAGGCGAGAAAAATGGAGAATGGTGAATGAACCACATCAGCACTGTATTGTTTGATCTTGGAAATGTTCTTGCATATATCGATTTCAGGGCTTTCTGGCACGACCTCGGATTTTCCCGCGCAGAAGAAATGATTCCTTATGTAGAAGGATACACATCGTTAACAAAGCAATACGAAACCGGGTTTATTTCTACGGATTCCTACCTCAACGGTCTTCACACTGTCTTCAATCAACAATTTACTCCACAACGAATCGAGCAAGCATTCGCATGTATTATTCAAAAACCTGTGGAAGGAATGGAAGATATTGTACAGCGGGTCGCACGAACACATCAAACGGCATTGGTCAGCAACACCAACGAAATTCACTACAGACTCAGTCTAACGAAATTCGAACAACTCAAAATTCTTCAGAAGCATTATCTCTCGTACCAATTACGCGTGATGAAACCAGCACGCGGTTTCTATGATGCCATCATCAAAGACCAGGGAATATTTCCATCCAAGATGCTGTTCATTGATGATATTATTGAAAATGTGAAAGCCGCAAAAAATGCAGGAATGCAAGCAATACGGTTTGAAAGTACTGTGCAGTTGGAAAGTGACTTAAAAAATTTAAATATTTTCTGACGCCGTCCTTTTATTTAATTACTCATACGATACATCATCAATGAGATTACACCTTCACAGCGCCAATGCCCGGACGGTCCGTCAGCGTTACTTTTCCATCAATGATTTTCGTGCCGTTAAAAACATCGTTCTTAATGAGCAATGCACCATCAAGATCTGCCCAATCAACCATCGGTGAGAGATGGGATGCTGCGGATATCGCACACGATGTTTCCGTCATACAGCCAACCATTACTTTCATTCCCAGCGAGCGGGCAAGTGTGAGCATCTTCTGCGCCTCGCGCATTCCCGTGCATTTCATCAATTTAATATTGATACCATGATAAACGCCCACAGCTTTTTTTATATCGGTAAGACGCTGCACTCCTTCATCACCGATAATCGGAAGCGGTGAACGCTCAGTCAACCATGCCAAATCGTCTATCTGTTCTTTCGGCAGCGGCTGTTCGATCATCACCATGTTTCGCTCGTTCAACCAGTGAAGCATTTCCAATGCTTTCTCTTTGTCCTTCCATCCTTGATTCACATCACCGGTTAATGGTTTATCGGTGACCGAGCGAATCGTTTCGATCATCTCCTTATCGGTATCGCCGCCAAGCTTCACTTTCAACACTTTAAACTCTTCTGCTTCCTTCGTTTTCTGCTTTACAACCTCCGGCGTGTCTATACCAATAGTAAAGGATGTGTTCGGTGTTTTGTTTTTATTATATCCCCAAATATTGAACCACGGCTGTCCTATCAACTTGCCGATAAGATCGTGAAGCGCAATATCCACAGATGCTTTTGCCGCTGTATTACCCGGTTCAATTGCATCGATGTTATTCAGAATGGTTTCAAGATCAAATGGATTTTCGTACTTGCTCAAATCAATTTTGGAGAGAAACGCCTGCACAGTTTCATGCGACTCACCTAGATAGGGAGGCATAGAAGCTTCACCAAATCCGAGAATTCCGTTCAATTCGATTTCGGTGAGCATCACCGGCGTTGTCTTTCGCGAATTCGTGGCTATAGTAAAAACATGCCTCAGTTCCAATGTGTACGGACGATACGTCAGTTTCATCGAACCTGTTTCAAAATGAGCCGGAATGCTTCCGGCAATGGCTTTATACGGATCGTTGATCATCATTGAGGCACCGGTTACAAGTGCGGTGGATTTAAGAAAATCTCTCCTGTTTTGTGACATTACTATAGATTCCATTATCTATGTGACCATGCCAAGCTATTGAATTGATCGGATAAATTCAAATCCCCTTTTGTTCCTTTATTTTATAATGTATGGTCAGTTTGATGTATGGTCAATTTGAACTTGCTGAAAAATCAACTACGACAATACAGTCCAAAAATTGTTTTCACAGGCAATAATCTCCGGTTTTGCGTAAGAGGATTATTCGGCTAGGTGAAGATTCTTGAAATACAGGCCGAAGTCCAATAATGACCCACATGGAAAACTTTTCAGGCGCTCCTACTTCTAATATAAAATATCCTAATTTTCGCTTGACTTTCTGCAGTATTTCCGTAAATTTCATCTTCAGTGTGGGGAAAAGTGGGGAATTCGGGAAGAGAATTCCCGTTGAATTTAAGCAGAAACTTAAGAGGTCGTTGTGTCATCATTTAAAGGCAGATATTCTTATTCGGTTGACGAGAAGGGACGTGTGGCTCTCCCTGCAAAGTTGCGAATAAATCTTGCAATGAGTGCAAAAGGAAATTTTGTTGTTACACGCGGATTCGAACGATGCCTCTATGTGTATCCTCAGGATGAATGGAATAAGCTGGAACAATTTGTCCGGAGTCTTTCATTTCTCGATGCGCAACATCGTTTCTATGCGCGAACGTTATTTGAGCGCGCAAATGATTCAAAGATCGACCACCAATCTCGAATCACACTTCCCCCGGACTTAATGAAGTTTGCTAATATTGATAATGAAGTATTGATTCTTGGCGTGTTGGATCGCATTGAGATTTGGAACCCCTCAGTATACGAAGAGTATCAAAAAAATCATCCGGATACTTATGAAACCGTTGCTGAACAGGTCTTTAAACCTCAGCACTAGTGTCGTGACACAGAGTGGAGATATACACGTACCATACTCCCGTTCTTATACAGGAGGTTCTTACATATCTTCTCACTACGAAAAATGGGTCATATGTTGATGGAACACTCGGCGGTGGGGGGCACGCGAAAGCGGTGCTTGAACAACTCGACCACTTGGGGAAAGTGATTGGAATTGATCTTGATGACGATGCATTAGTAGCTTCACGTGAATATCTGGCACAATTTGGTGATCGCGCAATTATTGTAAAAGATAATTTCAGAAACATTAAATTTGTTCTTTCTCAACATGGAGTGAATACGGTTCAAGGCGTACTCCTCGATCTAGGCGTTTCATCGTTTCAAATTGACGAGCCTCATAAAGGATTCAGTTTTCGAACCGATGCGCAGCTCGATATGCGGATGGATCGCCATCAACAAATAGACGCCAAGCATGTTGTCAACCAGTACGACGAACAATCGCTTGCGGATATTCTTTGGAACTATGGCGAAGAGAAACACGCGCGACGGATTGCCAGGGCGATGGTACACTTTCGTATCCAGCATCCAATTGAATCCACTGGTCAGCTCGTAGCTATAATAGAGCGAACCGTTGGTGGCCAGTTTCTGAATAAAACTCTGGCGAGAGTCTTTCAGGCGGTTCGGATTGAAGTGAACAATGAGATGGAAAATCTCCGGGTCGCAATTCGCGATTGCATTGATGTCTTGAACCCTGGTGGGAGAATCGTCGTTCTCTCCTACCACTCACTGGAGGATCGCTTGATAAAAGAGGCATTTCGCTCAGCATCTGCGCACTCGATTTCCTCGGGTCATAAAATTATCCCGGATATGCTCGTGCAGCCAGTTCTGAACTTGTTGACGCGAAAGCCTGTAACAGCATCGGAAGAAGAAATGGCGGCAAATCCTCGTTCACACAGCGCAAAACTCCGTGCCGCCGAAAAAATATAGGAAGAGAATGAATCGTGCAATCTGAAACAAAAAATCTTGGTGAAGTGTATGCTGCTCGTGCAATGGCAGGATCCGAACCATCAGTTTCTACGATTTCCATTCCAAAAATTCGTGAAGCGCGGGATATGGTGTACAATGGAACAGACACCATGCCGACCAAAGAGACAGCAACACCTGATGACACTCCATTGGTCTTCAACAAAAAACAGAGTCGGCGAAAGGTATCTCCGTTTACCATTATCTTAATTCTTCTTGGCGGTGCTGTAGCAAGTATTCTCTATATAGGCAATATCTTAGCGGTTGGCCGGCTCATGGCACAGAACAATCAACTTCAAATAAAACACCAGCAAATCCTCAATGGACAGGAACTGCTGAAGGCGCAGATCGACCGGTTGTCTAGTCTTGACCGAATCCAGCAGATTGCCCGCGATCAGTTGGGATTGCAGAATTCGAAACAACTTCCTGTGTGGATCGAGATCAATCCTGAACACGTGAACCAAGTGGAAGAGGTGCTGCAGCAACAGATGGAACACAGGCGATGACCTATCGGGATAGAGAACATACTATTCAGGGAAAAGAGACCATGTCTCTCTCCCGTTCCCATTTCCTGATGCTAAAACTCTCCTTCGCTATTTTCTTTGCCGTCATTCTTTTTCGGTTAGTAAAGATCCAGGTTATCGATTCCGGTTTGTACAAAGACTTAGCACGAAAGCAGTATGAGCGGTTATTCATCTTGCCGGCAACGCGCGGAAACATCTTCGACCGGAACGGCAATGTCATTGTTTCGAACACGATATTACTTTCATTTGCCGCTGACCCAAAAATTATTGGTGACCGTCAAGACCATGTGGCAGATATATTTGCACGCGTTTTTGGAAAGCCCTCTTCATTCTATCTTGAAAAAATGCGCGAGACAAATGAAGACCAAAACATACGACGATTTGTCTGGCTTGAGCGCAGAGTGACACCTGAAATCGCCCGCCGTATCGAAGCGGAAAAACTCGAAGGCATCGTAGTTATCAACGAACCGAAACGGTTATATCATTACGATGAACTTGCCGGAGCGCTACTTGGTTTTACCAACATCGACAACAAAGGAATCTCAGGTATCGAATTTCAATATGATAACGAATTAAAGGGTGTCAACGGTTCTGTCGTTATGCAGCGAGATGGATTGGGACGTGTGCGTCCTTCTGCAGATTATCCTCGCCGCGAACCAATTAACGGGAAAGACATTTTTCTAACCATCGATGTCAAATATCAAGCGATTGTGGACGAAGAATTGAAGCACGGTGTTGAAGCGAACAAAGCTGATGGTGGGTGTGCGGTGATGGTAAATCCGAAGACAGGCGAAGTTCTTGCGATGTCCGTCTATCCGTGGATCAATCCAAACGATGTGAATTCGCTCAACATAGCCGATGCACGCAACCGTATCGTCAGCGATGTATTTGAACCGGGTTCTGTATTTAAAGTGGTTACAGCCGCTGCTGCATTTGAGAGCAATCTCGTTACGCCAGAAAGCCGTTTCAATGCAGAACATGGAAAGATGAAAGTGTCTCTTGGCGGTAATAAGTTTCGTTTCATCAGCGATTCCCATGAGTTCGACTATCTTACATTTCAGGAAGCGATCGAGGTATCCTCCAATATCGTGCTGGCAAAAGTGGGGAAATTACTTGGCGGGGAAAAATTATATCGTAAAGCACGAGACTTTGGATTTGGGATGATTACAGGGATTGACCTTCCCGGTGAAGTCCGCGGAGTGCTGAAGAAACCGATTGACCATGACTGGTCAGGCACTACGACTCAAACCATGTCATACGGATATGAAATCGGTGCAACACCCCTTCAAATTGTCTGCACGTATGCGGCGATCGCCAATAAAGGGGTGCTCATGAAACCCTTTGTCGTTGCTCACATTGAAGACGGCAATGGCGAAACGATTGCTGAACAAAAGCCGCAAGCAATCAGACACGTTGTATCACAGAAGACACTCGATCAACTTTTACCGGCATTTGAAGGAGTTGTTGAACGCGGTACAGGAAAAGAAGTGCAAATCGATGATGTGCGTATCGCTGGTAAAACCGGAACATCGCGCAAGTATTTTGGCGGTAAATATGTGGAGAATAATTATACGGCATCTTTTGTAGGTTTCTATCCAGTAGAAGATCCGCAAGTCGTTTGCTTAGTGATGATGGACAATCCGCGCTCACGAGGGTACTACGGCGGCAGCACCACCGGACCGGTGTTTCGCGCCATTGCAGAACGCGTGATTATGACATCTTATAAATTTTCCCGAACTACAATTGCAAAGGACCCTGCTGCACGCGGCATCATCGTTGTTCCCGACGTACGTATGTTGCAATCGTCGTTAGCGAAAAAAATGCTCACAAACTACGGACTCAATTGTCAGACATTTGGAGAGGGCAATTTGGTTATCAGGCAAACTCCTGAGCCAGGGAAAAAAGTCGAAAAAGACGAGACGGTCTCTCTTATCCTCAACGGCGAATCCGTCGCTTCGTCTGATGGAATGATTTCAGTGCCGGATGTACGGGGAATGAGTATTCGTCGCGCAATGAATCGACTTGTTTCAGATGAATTTGAAGTAAAAGTTCAGGGTTCGGGTGTCGTGACACAACAATTCCCAAATGCGGGCGAACGAACGCGTCTGGGCTCATCTATCACACTTACCTGCATGCCGCGCAGCATGGCACAGGCATCATTATATTGAATTGATCTGCTTATGAAACTCTCTCAATTGCTCGAAGGTGTTACGGTTTCCAAATTGTTCCAAACGATGTATGGACAGATGGTCGTTACACATGAAGTGGAAATCAACAAACTCCAGTACGACTCACGGAAAATCCAACGCGATGATTGCTTTGTCGCACTCAAGGGAACGACAAGTGACGGACATGCCTATCTTCAGGGTGCTATCAATCAAGGCGCGAAAGTTGTCGTCCTACAAGATGATAATGCACTTCCGGATCCGTTCTGTATGCATGTTGGTGTCATTAAAATCGTAGTACCGGATACGCGAAGAGCTCTTGCCTTGATGTCGTCGAATTTTTTTGGTCATCCATCTAAGAAATTAAAATTTATCGGTGTGACAGGAACAAATGGAAAAACTACTACTTCTCATCTGGTGAAATCGATTCTGGAAGCTGCCGGAGAGAAAGTTGGTTTGGTCGGGACGATTGAATATAAAATCGGCGAACGCGTCATTCCGGCTACGCATACAACACCTGAATCGCTTGAGCTCAATGAACTATTTGCTTCGATGGTGGAAGAAAAATGCACATCGGTATCAATGGAGATCTCTTCGCATGCATTGGATCAGTCTCGTGTCTTCGGACTCGATTTCAATGTTGCAATTTTCACAAATTTGACACAAGACCATCTCGATTATCATGGAACTATGGAAAAGTATTTCGAAGCGAAAAAAACTCTTTTTATGGATTTGAAACCATCCGGATGCGCCGTTATCAACCATGATGATCGGCGAGGAGTACAGATACGTGATGCTATCAACACGAGAGCAATTTCCTACGGTATCACCTCTGCTGCTGATGTGCAAGTAAAAAATATGAAGTTTAGCATTACTGGAACAGCGCTTACATTGAGCAATGGACACGGAGAATTCACATTCACCATGCCGCTTATTGGTAAGTTTAACGTCTATAATGTCCTCGCAGCATATTCTGCCGGTATCGCACTTGGAATTCCACGCGAGCAAATCATAACCGGTATCAACAATCTGAAAAATGTTCGCGGAAGATTTGAACGCATTGTCTCTCCTGCAGGATGGACCGGAATTATCGATTATGCACACACACCGGACGCGCTTGAGAATTGTCTAAAAACTATTCACGAAATTCTGCCGACACAAAATCGAGGCCGTATTATAACTGTATTCGGTGCGGGAGGTGATCGCGATAAAGCAAAACGCCCATTGATGGGTCGCATTGCAGGCGAATACAGTGATATTGTCATTGTAACGACTGATAATCCGAGGACAGAAAATCCAGAAAAAATCATTGATGACATTATGCACGGCGTTATTCGTCATGCAAGTGTTCTTCGTGAAATAGATAGGAGAACAGCAATTGAACGTGCTGTCAATTGTGCACAACGCGGTGATGTCATTCTCATTGCAGGAAAAGGGCATGAGGATTACCAGGTATTTGGTCAAGAGAAAATTCATTTCAGTGACCGCGAAGTTCTGGAAAGTCTTTTATGATTATTCGGACAACTCTGATTTTCGATCGATCCAAAATTTCACAGATGTGTCGTCTGAGGAATCAATGGTTTGCGTTTCATCAAAATAATCTGAGCACTCAATAATGAAACTGACCAAGCCCGACATCCTTGCACTACCGCATCATAAAGCGATTGGGTTTGATGGACTGAAGAGTTTTAAAATCCCCGGTATTTCGATTGATTCACGGACCATCAAGGCAGGTGAACTCTTCATCGCCATTCGAGGTGATCAATTCGATGGGCATAATTTTATTTCCAAAGCCATCGAAATGGGTGCAGCCGGTATTATTGTTGAGCGTCGATGGGCAGAAGCGAATGAAACAATGATGGTGAGCATCCATATCCCAAGACTCACTGTCGAAAACACTATCCATGCTCTTGGGTATTTTGCCAGGCTCTTTCGACGGAAGTACACGATTCCGTTTATTGCAGTAGGAGGATCTAACGGGAAGACAACAACAAAAGAAATGCTGAAGAGTCTCCTCAGCCAAAAATATAATGTGCTGTGCACAGAAGGGAATTTAAACAACCATATTGGTGTGCCACAGACACTCTTTCGAATAAAGAAAAAACATGAGATCGCAGTTATCGAGATCGGCACTAATCATCCAGGCGAAATTGAATATCTCTGCACCGTTTTGGAACCAACACACGGAGTAATCACCAACATTGGTCGTGAACACCTAGAATTCTTCGGCTCGATTGAAGGTGTCGCCCATGCAGAAGGTGAACTCTTTGATTGGCTCTCAAAGCATAACGGTACTTCCTTTGTCAATATGGATGACAAGAATATTGTGCATCGAATAAAGAAGTTAAAGAAAACAGTACGCTACGGATTTTCTTCTCGCAGTATATCCATTATGGGAACAGTAGAATCATTTAACGCGAATGGCCAAGCCCTCTTGCGAGTGAAACCGCGAGCCCAAAAGGCATTCGATATCACTGTGGGTGCACCCGGAGAACACAACGCACAGAATGCTCTTGCTGCAATAGCCATAGGTCTTACTTTTAAAGTACCGCGTGTGAACATTCAAAAAGCTCTTGGCTCATTCCAATCAGCCAGTAAAAGGATGCAAATTCATCGGACTGCAAAAATAACCATCTTGAATGATACATACAATGCAAATCCTGATTCCACACATGCAGCATTGGCAACGCTGCATACCATGGTATCAAAGGGAAAGAAAATTGTAGTGCTGTCTGATATGCTGGAACTCGGACATCAAGCAGAAGAGTTACATCAACAAATTGGAAAAGCCCTCGCTCAGCACAGTGTCGATATTCTTTTTACCGTTGGCGCGCTCTCAAAGTACACATATGATGCTGCGTTCGTGGAGACCAAAGCACATTTTGAAAATAAAACCGTGCTTACCGAGCACTTGCTTCATACACTCAACGATGGTGATATCGTTCTCATCAAAGGGTCGCGCGGAATGAAAATGGAAGAAGTAGTATTCGCTCTCGAAGAACATTTTTCACAAAAGGTAGAAGCATAACATATGCTGTTCTATTTTTTTACATACTTGCATCGAACATTTGGCATTCCGGGTTTTGGTGTTTTCCGATATATCACCTTTCGCGCCGGTGCTGCTGCTGTAACAGCGTTGATCATTTCCTTCTGGCTCGGACCGAAGATCATTCGTAAGCTACGTGAACTCCAGATCGGCGAGGCAGCAAAACTTGAAGCACCCAAGACCCATCTCGTAAAAGCCGGCACACCAACTATGGGCGGATTGATTGTCCTTCTCTCGATACTCATTCCCGCTTTATTATGGACGGATTTAAAAAATGTATACATCCTGCTTATTCTCTTTGTCACGGTAACACTCGGTACTGTCGGATTTTTGGATGATTATCTGAAAGTCATCGGAAAAAAACCCAAAGGGCTTATCTGGAAATATAAAATTGTAGGACAAGTCTTTGTTGGATTGATTGTTGGTGGCGTGATCTATTTTTTCCCGCAATGGATCGATACGGAGTTGGTACGGATGAAATCAAGCACCACTGTTCCTTTTTTCAAATATCTTGAATTCGATTTCGGAATATTTTACATCCCGATGGTCATCTTCGTTATTACCGCAACATCAAATGCTGTAAATTTGACGGACGGACTCGACGGACTAGCGATCGGAAATGTCGGTATCGTAGCCTTCACACTCGCAATTATAACATACATATCGGGACATGCAATTTGGAGCCAGTATCTCACCATTCCTTACCTGCGGGGCAACGGTGAGTTGACAATTTATTGCTCGGCAATCACCGGCGCGTCGCTGGGATTTCTCTGGTTTAATTCACACCCGGCGCAAGTATTTATGGGTGATACCGGTTCGCTTGCGCTCGGCGGTGTTATTGGTGCTATGTGCGTATTGATCAAGAAGGAACTTCTCCTGCCGACACTTGGCGGTGTTTTTCTCATGGAAAGCATTTCGGTCATTATTCAACGAATGTATTTTAAGTATACAAAGAAACGTTATGGTGAAGGGAAGCGTGTTTTTAAGATGGCGCCGATTCATCACCACTTTGAATTGCTTGGTTGGTCAGAACCAAAAATTGTTATGAGATTTTATATCATTGCCATTTTACTCATGATTTTAAGTTTGGCAACATTTAAGGTGCGGTAATTTCTGGAATGGATAGTACGCTTCTCCATAAGAAAAAAGTTTCTGTTATCGGTGCGGCACGCAGCGGTGTTGCCGTCGCACAACTGCTTCGATCACAAGGAGCCGACGTGTTTGTCAGTGACTCTTCTTCGGCAGAGAAACTGCAATCCTCAATCTCCAATCTTCAATCTGAAAAGATTGAATTTGAGGTCGGCAAGCATTCCGATCGTGTGTATCAATGCGAGTTAATGGTGATCAGCCCTGGCGTTCCCAGCAATGCGTATGTTGTTCTTGAAGCACAAAAACGCAGTATCAAAGTTGTCAGTGAGCTTGAAGTTGGTAGTTGGTTTTGCCGGTCGCCCATTGTGGCAATTACCGGCAGCAACGGAAAAACGACAACCACAACTTTAATTGGAAGGATACTCGACCATGCAAAGAAAAAACATGTTGTTGCTGGTAACATTGGAACGGCATTCTCATCTCTCGTTTTGGAACTGGCTAAAACAGATGTTGCTGTTCTGGAAGTGAGCAGCTTTCAATTGGATCATATCGAGGCTTTCCGGCCAAAGATTTCAATCCTGCTGAATATGACACCTGATCACATGGATCGGTACAATCACTCGATGGAGAAATATGTAGCTTCCAAAGCACGGATCTTTAAAAATCAGCGGTCTGACGACGTGCTCATCTACAATGCAGATGATGAATGGACAAACCGAGTCGTTTCTCAAGCACAAAGCCATAAGGTTTCCTTCAGTATACAGCAAAAAATGAACGAAGGCGCATTTGTCGAAAACGAAAAACTTGTCACTTCTCTCGGAGGAGTCAAAACGGAAGTCATCGACATCAATCAGATTTTCATCAAAGGCGCACACAATCTTTATAATTCGATGGCGGCTGTGCTTGCAGGACAACTGCTTGGAGTCGAGGCAAATTCGCTCCAATCAACATTGAAGACATTCGAAGGAGTTGAGCATCGTCTGGAATTTGTCCGCGAACTCAACAGCGTCCGCTATTATAACGATTCGAAAGCCACCAATGTGGATTCAGTATGGTATGCACTGCAGGCATTCAAGGAACCGATTGTGTTACTCCTTGGAGGTCGTGACAAAGGAAACGACTATTCTCGATTATCTAAACTTGTGAAGAAACAAGTAAAGGCGATTGTTGCCATCGGTGAATCGGCAGATAAAGTGGAACAAGCATTTCGTGGAACATCCGCCATTACAAAGACAGCGTCGATGGATGAAGCAGTTGCAACAGCGCGGTCTCTCGCACAATCTGGAGATGTAGTTCTCCTTTCGCCGGCATGCTCGTCGTTCGACTGGTTTAAGAATTATGAACACCGCGGTCAAGTGTTCAAAGAACTTGTGAAGAATTTATGATTTCAAAGATATCAATGACTGTATACAGATGGTTGATTTCGCGGAATATGAATCTGTTCAATCCTTTATCTGCGAAATATCAATGTCATCAGAGTAATCGATGCTGAAGATTCAACGAAATCATATTGACATTTGGCTGCTCATTGTCGTGCTCGGGCTGATGGTTGTTAGTCTCGGCGTCGTTTATAGCGCATCTGCGGAATGGTCATTAAAACGCTTCGAAACTCAAAGTCATTATCTCGACCTGCATGCAATCAAAGTATTGCTCAGCATAAGTGCCTTGTTTGTAGGCTTGAGCATTCCGTATGGTTTCTATAGAAAATTCACAAAGCTCGCGCTCATGTTTGCCGTGTTATTTTTAATTGTCACTTTCGTGCTCGGAGGTGAAACAAAAGGTGCCGTTCGTTGGCTTCGCTTCGGCGGATTAGGATTTCAACCATCAGAATTTGCAAAATTTGCATTGCTGTTCCATATAAGTCTCTTGCTGGCAACAAAAGGTGAAAACATCAGAGATTTTAAAAGAGGATTTCTCCCTGTCATCATCTGGATTGGGACTGTTACCGGGCTGGTGCTTGCACAACCCAATCTCAGCACTAGTTTGATGCTGTTTGTGTTGACGGTCGTGCTCCTGTATGTTGGCCGCGTCCGACTTCCACATCTTCTCGGAATGATTCTCGTTGCCATTTGTCTGTTTACTCTCTATGTGCTATTTATGGCGTATGTATTGAAACGTCCGTATCAGTTGCAGCGCATCATGCATTTCGTCCAAGGAGATACGAACAGCAAACATAATTATCAACTCTGGCAAGGTATCATCGGCTTCGGCAATGGCGGATTATTCGGCGTCGGCCCCGGTGAGAGCCGACAGCGTGATTTGTTTTTGCCCGAATCATACAATGACTTTATTTATTCCATTGTCGGAGAAGAATATGGATTGCTCGGTACACTCGTCGTGCTAGGTGCATTTTTGTTTGTGATGCTGCGCGGGTTTCGGATTGCGAAATACGCAAAAGATGATTTCGCACGGTTTCTTGCCATTGCTATAACAAGCACAATTACGTTGTATGCATTAGTGAATGCAAGTGTGGCACTGGGAATTTTTCCCACCACAGGTTTACCGATGCCATTTATCAGTTATGGAGGCTCGTCTTTGATGCTGTCGGCATTTTCTATCGGCGTGCTGCTGAATATTTCAGCGCACACGGATTTGCATCCACGGATGACTAAATCCGTAGAGAACGATGCGTCGACACTTGCACCGGAGACGGGTCTCGGAAAAGCGTATTAAAGAGTGCCGAAAGAGAAACTGAGAATTCTCATCGCGGCGGGCGGAACTGGCGGTCATGTATTTCCGGCAATCGCCATCGCAGATGAAATAAGAAAGTTGAATCCAAATGCGGAATTTTTGTTCGTCGGTACCAAAGGAAAAATTGAAGCGCGCGTTGTTCCTCTGAGAGGATACACGCTTGCAAATATCTGGATCAGCGGATTCCATCGTAACTTGCGGATGCAAAATTTGCTGTTTCCGGTAAAAGTAGTTGTTTCATTTGTTCAGTCGTTCTTTCTCATGAGAAAGTTTCAGCCGAATGTTGTAATCGGAACCGGCGGATATGTGTGCGGACCGGTATTATTGATCGCATCAATGCTTGGAGTCCCAACCATTGTTCACGAATCGAACAGTTTTCCGGGAATGACAACACGGATGCTTTCAACGAGGGCGACAAGAATTTTTACGGCGTTCGATACAACGATGCGATGGTTAAAGCAAAAGGACAATGTCGAATTTGTTGGTACACCAACGCGAGATGTGCTTGGAACAATATCACAGGAACAAGGAAATCGATTTTTTAATCTCGATCCATCGAAAAAAACAGTGCTTATTTTTGGCGGAAGTCTCGGTGCAACATCCATCAATCAGGCTGTGAGAGAAATGATACATGAATTGACAAGTGCTGGAATACAGCTCATATGGCAAACAGGAAAATTAGACCCGATACTCGTGGATGAAATAAAAACAAAAAAGGGCACATGGGTTGGCATATTCATCGATAAAATGGAATACGCATATGCCGCAGCCGATGTTGTCGTGTGCCGTGCCGGAGCAACAACATTATCAGAATTAACACGTCTGGGCAAAGCCGCAATTCTTGTACCATATCCGCACGCAGCTGCGGATCATCAGACGTTCAATGCACGCTCATTAATCGATGCAGGTGCGGCAATTATGATAACAGATCGGAATGTGAAGGCAATGTTGAAAGATGCATTGATTTCTTTATTGAGCGATGACAAAAAACGGCAGAAGATGAGCGAAGCTTGCCGAAAGCTTGGAAAACCAAATGCAGGCAGTGAGATTGCACATCGAATTCTTGATTTAGCGAAGTAATCGTGAACGGGAAAACATTCAAATATAAGCTCGATTTTTATTATCAGCAAACACTGATGTATCTTCTCACGTTGGTATTGTACGCCGGCATCCGCGGTAGTTTTGTGGAAAGCGAGTTTAGTTTCGTGTTTAAGGATCCTATTGTGTATATCATCGTATTCTTTTTTTGTATTTCCTTGGTTGTATTGTTTCTTAATATCTGGCGCGATCGAAAATTCATCATGACATCGGAACACATGATATTTCATTCACGGCACCGGGAACGAATTTTCGAACTCAAAGACATCGAATGGATGCACATCGGCAAGGAACGATTCGTACAAACGGCTGGACGGTTTCAACAAATTTCCATCAAGATGAAAAGCCGAGCGATTCCAATCCGAATTCGAGTCGGACGATATGAGCACAATCGTGAACTTGTTGCTGAGATGGAGAAAATTGCAAAAACAGTGCCCGGTAAAAAACAAAGTCGTTTTGACATCAGACGGCACAGACAAAATTCAACTTTTTTTCAACGGGAATTATAGCAGATGTTTCGTTCTATCAAGAAGTTACATTTCATTGGGATAGGCGGTATCGGGATGAGTGGAATAGCAGAAATATTGCTCGACCAGGGATTCAAGGTCAGCGGTTCCGATCGAGCGCTTTCTGAAGTGACGGAACGTCTCCAGAAACTTGGTGCCAGTATTTTCGAAGGGCATCGTGCAGAAAACATAGCACAAGATGTAGACACCGTTGTGTACTCTTCTGCAGTGCAACCGGATAATCCAGAAATTCTCGAAGCCCAGAAGCGAAACATTCCCATCGTGCGTCGGGCCGAAATGCTTGCAGAAGTTATGCGCCTGAAATATGGCATCGGCATCGCTGGTACTCACGGAAAGACAACAACGACTTCGATGACAAGTCTTGTACTGATGGAAGGCGGACTTGATCCAACAGTCATTGTCGGCGGTAAATTAAGCGGATTAGGCGGTACGAATGCGCGTCTTGGGCGTGGTGAATTCATCGTTGTAGAGGCAGATGAATATGATCGGTCATTCTTGTCTATCACACCAACCATTGCCGTGTTGACCACACTCGAAACCGACCATCTTGATTGTTATCGCGATTTGGAAGATATCAAAAGCGCTTTTATTCAGTTTGCATCAAAAGTACCATTCTACGGATTCATTGTTCTCTGCCTCGATGAACCAGCGCTGTTGGATATTATGCCGCACTTGATCAAAAAGAAAATTGTTACCTATGGTCTTAACCCGCAAGCGGACGTTCAGGCGATGGATATCCGGCATAAGGATAACTCAACAATGTACACGCTTGTTCGTAATAATCAAGAACTCGGCACAATCATGCTTCAGGTGCCGGGCATTCATAACGTGCAGAATTCACTTGGTGCAATTACTGTCGCATTGGAACTTGGCATTTCATATAAAAAGATCAAAGCTGGCATCGAGAAATTTGCAGGCGTCTATCGGCGGTGGGAAAAGAAAGGTGAAGTCAACGATATTGCTTTGTACGACGACTACGCGCATCATCCAACAGAATGCAGAGCTACGCTTTCCGGCGTGAAGCTAGGCTGGCGGCGACGTGTGGTATGTGTTTTCCAACCACACCTGTACAGCCGCACTCGCGATTTCTATGAAGACTTCGGCAAGTCGTTCCTGTTATCAGATGTGCTGGTAGTTACGGATGTATACCCTGCACGCGAGGAACCGATCCAGGGAGTGAACGGCGAGTTAATCGTGAACGCGGCAAAACAGTTTGGCCACAAGGAAGCTCACTATGTTCCGGATAAAAAAGAGGTGCCTGCTTTTCTGAAGTCCATCGTGAAATCAGGCGATATTGTAATAACAATGGGTGCCGGTGATATCTGGAAATACGGTGAAGAACTTTTAAATCAAATAAAGAATCAAAAGTAAAAAGGAAAATATCTGAGCAGGCTAACAATATTTCTTTGCATGAATCAATGATCTCATTAATTGATATACAGAAGATACTCCGCGGTAACATTGCTGTTGATGAACCCATGACAAAATATACATGGATGAAGGTCGGTGGCCCGGCAGATTTCTATGTTGAACCGATGGACAAAGATGATCTTAAGGCAATCGTCGCCTATTTCCACACGCATCATTATACATGGATGGTTCTCGGTCGTGGAAGCAATGTGCTTGTCAGTGATGAAGGAATTCGAGGTGCTGTTATCAATGTTGAACAGGCGCTTTCAAAAATATTCATCGAAGGCGATCTTGTCATTGCAGAAGCCGGAGTATGGATGACAAAGTTTGTCGACTTCTGCATTCAAAATGAACTTGCTGGTGTGGAAATGCTTGCAGGAATTCCCGGTACTATCGGCGGCGCAGTAGCGATGAATGCCGGTGCTCACGGTGGTGAAATTGCCGATCATCTTGTTGAAGTTGAAGTCATCCGCAATGGACATGCACAGCAAGTAAAAAATCAAAATGCTCATTTTGCATACCGGCATTCTGGATTTGATCAAGATGTTGTGTTGAGTGCATCATTTAAGCTTCAACGAGGAGACAAAGAGATGCTTAGTGCAAAACGTCGGGAATTGATCCTTCGCCGCAATGAGACCCAGCCGCTGGAGTTTCCAAACCTTGGCAGTATGTTCAAGAATCCACCAAATACATTTGCCGCAAAATTGATTGAACAAGCCAGATTAAAAGGCAAACGAGTGGGTGATGCACAAATATCAGAAAAGCATGCAAATTTTATCATCAATCTTGGCAATGCAAAAGCAGAGGACGTAGTAAAGCTCATTGATTTGGTGAAGCGTACGGTATATCAAAATTCAGGCGTAATGTTAGAATTGGAAGTAAAGATGGTTGGATTTTCTAATTCTGCAAAGGAAGCAGCATGAACGAATCAAAACCGAAGACTTTTTATGTGCTGATGCTGATAGCTCTGGTGATTTGTCTTGTATTCAGCGCTAATGCATGGAAATCGAGCTTGAAAATTAATCAAATCAAAATAGATGGCAACCGGATCGTCAACACGAATGAACTTATTCAACTTACTCAAATCCAAATAGGTGCGCTTCTGTATAAAGCCGACCTGACCGCTATTCAGCGAAATATCATGAGCCATCATTATATCAAAGATGCTGTCGTTGAACGAAACTTACCCAACTCAATAAATATCCAAATTATTGAGCGTGTACCTATTGCCATTATGAATCTCTCCGAACCACTATACTTGGATGAAGATGGAGTCGTACTTCCCAAAACTGTTTCACGCAAGGTTTTTGATCTGCCCATGATCACCGGAATTTCGGCAAGTGAACCCTTCGTGTTAGGTTCAACCATTACTCAGCCAGACGAAATCGAAGCTCTGCAATTGCTTGCAGTGTTAAGAACCATGAACCGCCCGCTCTATCATAATATTTCAGAAATACAAGTGCGAAACGGCGGAGATATAGTGTTCTACTCGGCGGAAGGCGGCGTGCCCATCATTTTCGGACGGGGCGATCTATCTGGAAAACTTATACGATTGGAAATATTTTGGAATGATATTGTACGTACGCGTGGAGTGCAATACTTGCAATATGTGGATTTACGGTATCAAGATCAGATCGTTGCACGCTGGAGTCAAGAACCATTAACAACAAAGAGCCTGTAATGATAGATTATTTAATGAATATAATTATGACGAGAAGGATGTGATATGGAGCAGGACATAGCAGTCGGATTAGATATTGGTACCACAAAAGTATGTGCGATTGTCGCATCGCCGGACGAGAATTATCCAGGAAAACTGAAAATACTTGGTATCGGCAAGAGCACGTCTGAAGGATTGACGCGCGGTGTAGTGACAAACATTGAAAAAACAGTCCGCTCCATTCAATCGGCTGTCCAGGATGCCGAACAACAATCCGGTGTAAAAATCAGTTCTGTGACGGTCGGTATCGCTGGCGATCACATTCAAAGTTTTCAAAGCCGCGGCGTCATCAGTATCAGCAGGCCGGAAAATGAAATTACGCAGGAAGATGTTGATCGGCTTATTGAGGATACAAAGCGTGTCGCACTTCCGCTTGACCGAAGAATTATTCATGTCATTCCCCAGCAATTCATAGTCGATGGACAGGATAATATTTACGATCCGGTCGGAATGTCCGGTGTGCGTATGGAAGCGATTGTTCACATCATCACCGGACTTGTTACGGCAGCGCAAAACATTTACAAATGCGTCCAACGTGCCGGTTTGCATGTCAATGATATGGTACTCGAACCACTTGCATCGAGTTATGCAGTTTTGGATGATGAAGAAAAGGAAGTTGGAGTGGCGCTTCTCGATATCGGTGGCGGCACAACGGATCTCGCCGTGTTTGAAGAACGCACTATTCGTCATACGGCTGTTATTGGCATTGCCGGTAGAAAAGTAACGGACGATATTCGTAAAGGGTTTGGCATCCTTACAGATCAAGCAGAGAAGATCAAAGTCGATTACGGCTTCACATACGAGCCTGCAATCGTGGATAACCAGCCAATTCAAATACCCGGTATTGGCGGACGCGCTCCGCTCGAAATCGACAAACATTTACTTTGCAAAGTTATTCAACCACGGATGGAAGAAATTTTAGAATTTGCTGCAATGGAGATCAAACGTTCCGGTTATTCTAAACATCTTTCAGCAGGCGTTGTACTCACCGGCGGCGGCTCACTTATAAAAGGAACTGCTGATCTTGCAAAGGAGGTACTCGGAATGCCGGTGAAGATTGGAATTCCGGGCGGATTCAGCTCTGGCCTCGTTCGAGAAATCGAGAATCCAATTTACGCTACAGGCGTCGGATTGGTGATGCATGAATTGAAACATCGTGATCGTTCCGGTGTAAAAGCAGTCATTCAGGACGGAAAAGGCAAAACGATCTTCCAGAAAATGAAATCGTGGTTTGATGAACTATAGTATAAGCAAGAACATTATCAACAACAAACTCACAACAATTAAAAGGAGAACCCACCGTGCCTATCGAACTTGATACCTTAACTGGTCGAGGAGCAAAAATTCGTGTTGTTGGTGTTGGCGGAGGCGGAGGCAATGCCGTCAATAGTATGATCGATAAAGGTCTTGCCGGCGTTGATTTCGTTATCATCAACACAGACCTTCAAGCGCTAGAGCGCAATAAAGCTCCGCACAAACTTCAAATTGGCAAAAATCTCACACGCGGGCTCGGCGCAGGCGCTGACCCCAGTATTGGTTTTCGTGCTGTCGAAGAGGATCGAGAAGAAATCGCGCAGGCCCTGTCTGGTTGCGATATGGTATTTATCACCGCAGGAATGGGCGGTGGTACCGGTACCGGCGGTGCACCGTTAGTAGCAAGCATCGCAAAGAGCGTCGGTGCACTCGTAGTAGGAATCGTGACAAAGCCCTTCAACAGTGAAGGCAAACGAAGAAATGGACAAGCCGAGCAAGGAATTGAGGAGCTGAAGAAGAATGTCGATACACTCATCGTCATTCCCAACCAAAAGCTTCTTGATCTTATTGACCGTCGCACTCCGATTATTGAGGCATTCGAAATAGCCAATCAGGTTTTGTATAATGCCACACGGGGTATCTCGGAAGTAATCACTGTCCCTGGCTACATCAATGTAGATTTTGCCGATGTACGCACTATTATGAAAGAAATGGGCGACGCGCTCATGGGCACCGGTATTGCTTCAGGTGAAAACCGTGCAACCGAAGCGGCACAGATGGCAATTTCCAGTCCGTTGCTTGAAGGTGTTTCCATCGCCGGAGCACAGGGCATTCTCATTAATATCACCGGCGGAAAAGAACTCAGCCTGATGGAAGTGGATGAAGCAACAAAGATCATTCACGAAGCAGCAGGTGAGGAGGCAAATGTTATTCTCGGCACCGTCATTGATGAAAACATGACGGAAGAGATCATGGTAACTGTCATCGCAACCGGTTTCAACAAACGTGCATCGGCAGTTCAACGGCCCGCAAAACCGACAGCGAAATTGATCGACCACGTTCCGGTTGGTCCAACAGAGTTGCAGCGCTTTGAGGTGCCGACCTTTGTGCGTCGCGGAGTTGAAATTCCGAATGCTCCACTCCGAGAAGTCGGTATGCAAAGAGAAAAGATTGACAAGTCCGATACCGAGCGTCCAGCGTTTCTTCGCAAAATCATGGATTAATCGGACGGATATTACATATTAATAGAAGTGGTTTTCCTTCTCTTCTCTCCTTGCACGGTGAGAATGAAGGATGACTCACATATCTCCGACCTTCCAGTGCCGGGTTTATTTTCCCGGAAGGTCGGAACTTATATTCTCCTCTAAACGACTCATTTACTAAGTTTTTTTCGCCCCTTCAAAATTTATTTTCTCTTACTCTTGTTTTTATGAAACTTATATCGTAATATTACGATATATTAATTATGGGAACATCCAAGAAAGAATCTTTTAGCAATAATCAGAATCGCCTTGCGGATCTCGGGAAAGCATTTGCACATCCGGCACGTATCGCGATTCTAGAATTCCTTGCCAAACAGGATACTTGTGTTTGCGGCGATATCGTGGAAGAACTTCCTTTGTCTCAGGCAACTGTATCACAACATCTTGCTGAATTGAAACGTATCGGTCTTATCAAAGGTGAGATTGAAGGACCAAAGGTATGCTACTGCATCAATAAAAAAGTATGGCAGGAAGCAAAACAGATTCTTGCTCAGTTTCTGAATGATGCGAAATCGTGCTGTTGAAAATTTTTTGTACTCATCTATCGTAATATTGCGATAGTTATTTATAGGAGAATGACATATGAACACGGAACAAGAGATTAAAGAGATGGTGAAAGAGAAATATGAGGCCATCGTACTGCAAACCAAAGAGCAGAACCAATCCTCTTGCTGCGGCAGCGGCTGCGGGTGTTCGAACGTGGAGTTTTCGATTATGTCAGAAGATTATACGAAACTTCCCGGTTACGTGCCTGATGCCGATCTTGCTCTTGGCTGCGGCCTGCCGACAGAGTTTGCCCAAATCAAACCGGGCGATACTGTCGTTGACCTTGGTTCGGGCGCTGGGAACGATTGCTTTATCGCGCATTCCATCGTCGGCGAAACCGGACGTGTTATCGGAATTGATATGACAGAAGCGATGATCGAAAAAGCAAAAGTCAATGCTGCAAAACTCGGATTTAAGAATGCAGAATTTCGTCTTGGAGATATCGACAACATGCCGATCGAAGATAATACCGCTGATGTTGTGGTGAGCAATTGCGTCATGAACCTCGTGCCGAACAAGCAGAAAGCGTTTTCCGAGACATTCCGTATCATCAAACACGGCGGACATTTCAGCATTTCAGATATCGTTCTGCAAGGTGAACTCACCGATGAGCTTCGAAACGAAGCAACATTATATGCCGGATGTATCTCCGGTGCTGTTCAAAAGGAAGAATACCTGCGGATCATCAAGGAAGCTGGTTTCTCTAATATCATCGTTCAAAAAGACCGTAAGATCGATATTCCGAATGATATTCTGGCAAAATTCCTTACCGTAGATCAATTGCGCGAATATAAGAAAAGTCCTGTTAGGATATTCAGCATAACAGTATATGCGGAGAAACCATGAACATTTCATATCGTCAAGCGATAGAGAAAGATACCGAAGCCATCCGTTCGCTTCTGAAAAGTCATAATCTCCCGACAGAAACGGTTGGCACAACAATGACTGAATTCTATCTCGCTGTTGAAAATGAAGCTATTGTTGGCGTCGCCGGATTTGAATATTACAACGAGGATGTGCTGCTCCGGTCTGTGGCTGTGCCAACTACCATGCAGAAGAAACGAATCGGTTCACAATTGGTAGATTGGATGATTTCACTGGCAAAGCAGAAAGGCGTAAAGAGGATAGTGCTACTCACAGAAACCGCTTCAAAATTCTTTTCCAAGAAAGGATTTATGGCTGTAGATCGCTCCTCTATCAAAAACGAGCCGATGAAGAAATCATCACAATTTGGGAGCTGCTGCTGCAGTTCGGCTCTATGCATGAAACTAAATTTATAATTCAGTTGGTATGCTTCAGGAAAGAAGAATGAATCAACCCATTCAAGAAATCATCGGTCAACGATTTTCCTGCCGTTCGTACCTCGATGAACCGATACGAGAAACGCATCGACAATCGCTGAAAGATTTTTTAAAGACGCAGCAGATCGGTCCCCTGAGAACGCATGCACGATTTGAACTTGTTGCCGCCACGCAGGATGACCGGCAGTCTCTGAAAGGACTTGGCACGTACGGATATATTAAAAATCCAACAGGATTTATTATAGGTGCGCTTGAGCAAGGCACGAAGAACCTGGAAGATTACGGGTATCTTTTCGAGCATGCGATCCTCACTGCAACCGATATCGGTTTAGGAACGTGCTGGCTGGGCGGTACATTTACCAAAAGCAGGTTTGCAAAGAAAATATCTCTGCGCGATACAGAGACCATCCCTGCTGTTGTCGCTACGGGATATATTGTGGAGAAAACAGGAAGAGACGGGCAGATTCGAAAATACTTAAGCGCCAATCGTCGCCTGCCAAAAGAACAATTGTTTTTTGTAGATTCATTTGGCAGTCCGCTGACGACAGGAGCCGCAGGTGCATACGCACAACCGCTGGAAATGGTCCGCTGGGCTCCTTCAGCTTCCAATAAGCAGCCATGGCGTATTGTTCGAATCGGTGATGCATGGCATTTTTATCTTCAACGAACCAAAGGATACGGCAAGGGAACGTTGTTATTTAGCCTTCTCCGGCTTGCCGATCTGCAACGCGTGGATATGGGCATCGCTATGTGCCATTTTGAACTCGCCGCCCGCTCGTTAAGATTACGCGGACGCTGGATTGTGGAAGCTCCGAAACTGATAATACCGGACAACACTGAATACACAGTTTCATGGATTAATGAATAATTCATAATAAGAAATCACTATGACGCAGCGTATTCTTATCCTTTGCACAGGTAATTCCTGCCGCAGTCAAATGGCGGAAGGATTTTTGAAATCATTCGACCCGAACCAGGAAGTCTATTCTGCTGGAACACATCCGGCTTCGCGTGTTTCTTCCCGTGCAATTCAAGTAATGAAGGAAGTTGGAGTCGATATCAGCGGAGGGTATCCAAAGTCGGTTGATCAATTTCTCAATGATTCATTCGATTATATCATTACAGTCTGTAACCACGCAAAGGAAACTTGTCCTGTATTCGTCGGTAAAGTACAGCACCAACTTCACATCGGATTTGATGATCCAGCAGAAGCAACAGGAACGGAAGAAAAAGTACTTGCAGTTTTTCGCCGTGTGCGAGATGAAATCAAAGAAAGGATTTTTGAATTTTATCAATCAAAGTTGAAAAATAGTCGAGGATAGAATATGGGATGTTCAGATCAGAAATGTGGTTGCGGGAATTCCAACGAACTGGTTTCTCTCCAGTTGAAAGTTCCGGCGAATGATTACGGCTGCAAAACCCCCAGTAACGATCCAGTACCGACCTCAAAACCTTATATTATAGGCGGTATTGAAACTAGGGCAGGTGAAATTCCACAAATCTCAGCCAGACTTGACTGGAAGGATTACCTTGGAGCTTTCAAAGTACGCTGGGGTATCAGGAGAGATCAGTATCGAGTTGATCCGGGCTTATATGCTGTCGGAATACCGAATGATCGTTCAGATATCTTTGTAACTGCCAATTATAAGTTTTCATTCGATCTGGTGAGAAAGAATTTGAATGGAGTGAATGCTTGGCTTCTTGTGTTGGACACCAAAGGGGTTAATGTCTGGTGTGCGGCAGGCAAAGGAACGTTCGGGACAAAGGAATTGGTACGAAGAATTCAGTTGACATCGCTTGACAAAGTAGTGATTCACAGAAGACTGATTCTTCCGCAGCTCGGTGCGACAGGAGTTGCAGCGCATCTGGTCAAAGAAGTATCCGGATTCACGGTGATCTACGGACCGGTACGGGCTACGGATATCCCGGCGTTTGTGCAGGCAAATTATAAAGCATCAAAAGAAATGCGACGCGTCAAGTTCGATTGGTACGATAGGCTGAAACTTGTCCCCAACGACATTATTTATAATATGCGCTATCTCCTAACTATGTTAATAGTCATTTCTGTTCTCTCAGGGATAAATGCGAATGGGTACTCGATGCAACAAGCACTCAGGAATATCGTCCCTATTGCAAAAATTGTTGCAGCAGGATATATTGCCGGAATAGTTTTTACTCCATTACTTCTCCCCTATATTCCTACACGAAATTTTTCATTTAAGGGACTCATCCTAGGAGCAATTGTCTCGATGCTATTATTCCTGAACCATTCCCTGGATGGAGGTCTCATGGTAAACTTCGCTGAAATATTCTTCATATCGAGTTTTTCTTCGTTCCTCGCAATGAATTTTACGGGTGCATCTACATATACATCGCTTGCTGGTGTTAAAAAAGAAATGAAGATTGCAATACCTGTTCAGGTCATATTCGGTGCAATAGCGGTAATGCTGCTTGTTCTTGAAATCGCAATCTAAAGAAAGTAGCCATATGGAAAGACTCAGATATTTTTCGGAAGTTCTAACACTCGATCTGATTCAAGAGAAATGCAATAACTGCGGTATGTGTGTGAAAGTGTGTCCGCACGAAGTCTTTGAACTGAAGGACAAAAAAGTGCGTATTATTGGCCGTGATTTTTGCATGGAATGTGGCGCGTGTAAAAGAAACTGCCCGCAGGGAGCAATTGTACTGGATGTTGGAGACGGATGCGGATGTGCTGCGGGAATTATTCAGGGTGCTTTCAATGGAACAGCTCCTACTTGTGGCGGCCCTGACAAAGGAACGTGCTGTAATTAACACAATGAAGCATAAAGAAAGAAGAACAAAGAAGAAAAGATGACTTCTCTTATTAAGCAATTATTATTTTTTTTGAGTTAATATAATGCATTGTGATTCAGAAATGTCAAAAGAGAAATTCCAAAAGAAATTGCCTTCAGAGATTGTTATTGTGTTAAAAGAATTGATTTTAATATTCATCGAAATAGAAACAGTCAACATCTATTAACGAGGAATTAATTATGAAAGTCTCCCTTCCGGCACAAACGATATTGCTCCCCTCTCCGGTGCTCATCATTGGAACATATGGCTCCGATGGCATGCCTAATATCATGAATGCCGCCTGGGGAGGAATCGCATCAAGCAAACCGCCATGTATCAGTGTGTCTCTTAGGGAAGCGACGCTTAGTTATCACAACATCAAACAGACCGAGGCATTCACAGTGAATATTCCCTCTGAAAAGTATCTCAAGGAGGCCGACTTTGTCGGCATAGTGTCGGGAAGAAAGTATGACAAATTCAAGGAGACCCGCCTCACTCCGGAAAAGAGCAAACTGGTCAATGCCCCAATTGTAAAAGAATTTCCGTATTCCCTTGAATGCAAGCTGATCAGGCAGGTCGATCTTGGCCTGCATACGATGTTCATTGGAAAAATTGTCGGAATGGTCGCTGATAGCGAGGTTTTAAATCCAAATCAACTTCCAGATATCGAGAAAGTACGGCCAATGCTGTGGGGTTCATTCGGCAGTATGGCGTATTATACTATCGGCGACAAACTTGGCGATGCGTTCTCCGTTGGAAACGAATTACAACGGAGCTAAATTAAGAAAAGAATACACTATGACTTCTCTGACAAAGCAATTATCATTCGTCGATAGGTTCTTAACACTCTGGATTTTTCTGGCAATGTTTGTAGGCATTCTTTCCGGATATTTCTTCCCAGGAATAGTACACTTCTGGAATTCATTTCAAAGCGGAACCACAAACATTCCAATTGCAATCGGTTTGATCTTAATGATGTATCCGCCCCTTGCAAAAGTAAAGTATGAAGAACTCGGCGATATTTTTAAAAACACCAAAGTACTGGCGTTGTCGCTTGTTCAAAACTGGATTATCGGCCCCATCTTAATGTTTGTGTTAGCAGTTTTGTTTCTTCCGGATCATCCGGAGTATATGGCCGGCTTGATAATGATTGGTCTTGCTCGCTGCATTGCAATGGTTATTGTTTGGAATGAACTCGCAAAAGGCGATTCTGAATATGCCGCAGGTTTAGTTGCATTCAACTCTATTTTTCAAGTTCTCTTTTTTTCGGTCTATGCTTATGTTTTCTTAACCGTTCTTCCAAATTGGCTTGGGCTGCAATCTTTTAAAGTCGAAATCACAATCAGACAAATAGCCGAAAGCGTTTTCATCTATCTTGGAATTCCTTTCTTTGCCGGTATGATAACCCGTTTTGTGCTGTTGAAACTGAAAAACAAAGAATGGTATGAAAAGAAATTCACACCAAAAATAAGTCCGATGACATTAATCGCGCTTCTCTTCACCATCGTTGTCATGTTCTCTCTCAAAGGCGAATATATTATAAAGATCCCTCTTGATGTTATAAGGATTGCGATTCCCTTGCTTCTGTACTTTGTGATAATGTTTTTTATTTCGTTTTATGTGGGCAGGAAAGTCGGAGCTGACTATTCGAAGACCGCAACTCTTTCCTTCACAGCGGCAAGCAATAACTTTGAGCTTGCTATAGCTGTGTCGGTTGCAGTCTTTGGTATCAATTCTGGTGTGGCTTTCGCGGCTGTTATTGGTCCCTTGGTAGAAGTACCCGTGCTTATCGGTCTTGTCAATGTGGCGTTGAGAATGAAAAAACGATATTTTTAGGAATAAATTTTCAAGAGATTCAATCTTTGTCTTTTTTTATTGATTCTTTTATCCTGTAATCCTAGTAGCCGAGGTCGGTAACACCCTTTTCACAGCTAACGGATAAAACAATACCAGAGCGCTACTGCCTGTAATCCCTCCTCTGCACCTTCAATCAATTTCTGTACTTCTACAAGCGATGCAACCTGCTTGTTGTCGACATCGAAGATAAACCCGCCGCGAACCGTCATCATTTTTCTATTCTCTGAATCGAAGAGATACTTCCCATGCATGGTGGCAACTCTCCGATTGTCGCCATCGTAAATTTCGTCACCTCGTATAAAAGCGATTCTCCGGTTATGTCCATTATACAAACCGGTATCACGCATAGTATATTTCATAAATTTCATCTCTTAAGAGTGCATGCTGTCTGGCGCGATCACCACGAACAGATATCCAGCATAGTGAACCATGCTTGATATGTATTAAGTATAGACTCTTTCTGCTTCAATAGCGAGATGTATATTTCTTCATGGTAATCTCACTAAGGAATATCGTTTTTGGGATATTTCGTAGTCTTTTAGGTAATCCGTGGAGGAGGAAGTAATTATCTGTAGCCGAGACTGTTGACCCCGACAATTTTCTTTTGTTACGTTAAAATCGCGACCGCTCGCCATAAAGACAGCGGCCAAGTTGGTAGCGGCTACAATTATTTCCCAATCACTCTATCTATCGCACTTCGCACGGCATTTACATCTGCCGGTAGCAGAATTGGCGGATTGGCATAGTGTGAATCAATTCCCTGAAGTGTTTTTTCGTGGTAATCAACTTTAAATTGCGAAAATTTTAATCCGTGCGCTGTGGAAATTACGACAACGCGGTCTTTTCTTTTTATAACTTTCCGTTCTATCATTTTCGTAAGGGCGGCAAGCGCAACACCGGTTTGCGGACAGGTAAACAATCCGGCTTTATCTGCGCGTGCAGCGGCGTTTGCAAGTTCATTTTCCGTTGCTTGCTCAA
Source organism: Ignavibacteriota bacterium (assembly GCA_003155495.1). GTDB lineage: Bacteria > Bacteroidota > Ignavibacteria > UBA10030 > UBA10030 > Fen-1298. The sequence goes on along the minus strand of PMDB01000064.1, from coordinate 1,973 downwards.
CGATACCGTCAAATTCATATAGTATTTTCACGGCACGCTCATAGCTTACCGGTGCACCGATCTGGATTGCTGATGCAAGTGTCTTCTGTGCTGTAACCGGTTTGTATTCCTTGTAACGTTTTTTGAAACTCAAATATAAAGGATTTGCATGTGCCGCTTGTGCACACACAATGCGCGGCAATTTCTTTATCAAGCCAAGCTCTCGCATCATTAACAATCCTTTTCCAAGAGCGCTTACATTCCCAAGATTGCCAGCGGGGATGATCATCCAATCTGGCACTTCCCAATCGAACTGCTGAACGATTTCAATACCGACCGTCTTCTGGCCTTCCATTCGCAATGAGTTCATTGAGTTGGCAAGATAAATCGAATTATCAGCAGTAATTTCTTGCACGATACGCATGCATCCATCAAAATCTGTATCGAGCGAAAGCACCATTGCACCGTTGGCAATCGGTTGTACAAGCTGTGCTGTAGAAACTTTCCCTTTAGGCAGAAATACGATTGTGGGAATTCCCGCCGCAGCACCATACGCAGACAATGCCGCCGAAGTGTCTCCCGTGGAAGCACAAGCTACAGCGCGAATCGGTTTCCCGTCAGCCATCATTTGTTTCACAACAGATACGAGGACGGTCATTCCGAGGTCTTTAAACGACCCAGTATGACTATTACCGCAAAGCTTTACCCACAAATCTGGAACTCCGATATCTTTGCCTAACCGTTCTGCCCAGAAACAGTTGGTATGCCCTTCATACATTGAGACAATGTTTTCGTTATCCAGATCAGGACAGACCCATTCTTTCTTTCCCCACACACCGCTTGCGTAGGGCCACTTGTTCGTCCTCGTCCGGTCATCGAATAATTTTTTCCATGATGCTGCAGTCCGGCGTTTGAGCGTATTGATATTGTGCTGAACATCCAGCAAGCCGCCGCAATTCTCGCAGTTGTAGATTACATCATAGATAGAATATTTTTTCCCACATCCGCGGATACATTCTAACCAACTGTGCTGCATATTTTTCTCCATTACGGCACCCGATCATTTATGGTTGTCATTTGACCCAGATCGTTACGATACTGACAATCATGAGGGAAAACATCGTATAACCTAATATCCGACTTGCCTTCTCCGACTTGACAATCTTGGCGATTAAATCGCCCATCTTGAGCCATATAAACATGCAAGGAATCCCGACCAATCCGAGACTTATCGCATAAACGAAAACATTCAGATGGATGTTATTGGATTGCGGCAAAAACGCGCTTGCTCCGCTGATTGCCATGACCCATGCTTTCAGATTAACAAATTGCATGGAAAATGCTTGACCAAATCCGATAGCAGTTTTTTTGCCCGGTTCAACTTTCACGCTAAGCTTTCTCAAGATAAATGCAAGATAGAGCATCCACAACGACCCGATAATTTTAAGTACCAATCCCGCCATTGGATTGCTTGTAACGATATTTGCAATGCCATATCCGGCTAAACAGAGCATAAGAAAGAACCCGAGAAAAATCCCAAACATAACATTCCTCGAATCATTAAAACCATATGCTTTTCCATATGAAAAGAGCATTAGATTATTCGGACCCGGAGTAATCGACATCAAAGATGCATAGATGAGATAGCCAACGATGTTAAAACTCATATTGTACCGGGCAATAATTTTTCTACTTGCGATAAGAACGATTGTTTTGACATTCAGGTTAAGTGATGAATTGGATTATTGTCAAATACAAAAAACAAAAAATCATTACATTTGTTAATTCCAATTCAGAGATTGTTTTCCTGTTACGCGTTCTATGGTGAGTTTCAATATGACAAGATTTTCTACTTGTTCTTCTTTATATACATTGTTCATCGTCTTGCCATGTTGAGTCATAATAATATCAAGTCCACGTTTCTTTTGTTCAGAATCAGTGATTATATCTATTGTTCCATATCCAATCAAAGAACGGTACTTTGTAGCCCAATC
>PMDB01000066.1:6791-11731 GCA_003155495.1 Ignavibacteriota bacterium | reverse complement strand
ACCATAGTACCGACATTCACATATCTCGCCGTAACGATGCCGGAGATTGGTGTCGTAATTTTCGTATCGCTTAATTGGCGGCGAGCTACAATAAATTGTGCTTCCGCTGATTGGTAACTCCAGCGGGCTTGTTCAATTTGAGTATCAGAAATTGATCCTTCTTTATAGAGAGCTTCATATCGTTCGAGGTCCTTTTTTGCTTTTTCATACGATACATCCGCCGTTTTGAATGCTGCCTCCTTTAACTCGCTGTCTACTTCGACAAGCACCGATCCTGCTTCTTTATAGTCGCCAATCTCTGCACGGACCTTCACGACACGTCCCGATGTTTCAGAGACTACCGCAACATCATTGTACGCAACAATGGTGCCGACTTGAGAAAAGTTGTCCGTCATATCTTTCTTGGCTGCTGTTATCACCGAGACAGAATACGAAGTTGCAATCGTTGCAGTTGTACTGTTTTGACCGTCGCTTTTCGCTTTATTGCATGAATAGATTCCAACGACCAATGCACAAAGCACGATGCCTAAGGAAACGTATTTTATTATGATATTCATCGTAAGTATCCTTCTAGTTTATATTTTCCTGTTATTCGCCTATTGCTTTCGAAAGCTGGGCAATGGCAAGTTCGTATTCAACTAATGATTGTGTCAAATTTAATTTTGCCTGAAGTAATGCCACTTCAGCATCGAGGAGCTCGGAATTTGCTACAAGGCCTTGTTTGTATATCCCGTCTGTCATACGGTAATTCTCTTCTGCTTGACTGACGCCCTGTTCCGAAACAATCCTTCGTTCTTTCGCTTTTTGAATATTCAGATAGCTCTGCGTCACTTCTAACGTAATGCCGTCCTTCGTCATCGAAAGCCCTTCTTGCGCCTGTGCCAATTGTGCCTGCGCTTGCGTTGTTTGATGTCCGGTCTGGTTCCAGTTCCAGAGATCAAAGGAAACCGCTACCGACACATCCCATGAATCTTTAAAATCATCGGTGGCTGGGAAATAACGCTGATTCGGCCTATTATAATTATAATTTCCAACTAAATAGATTTGCGGCCACCATCCACCGCGTGCCGACGTTAATCCTGCTTCGCTTGCTTTTATGCGGGCATCCATACCCAACATTTCCGGTCGTTTTTCAAATGCAGATTGAATCAATTGATCTGCCGGCGCCCAATCTCGATCTGTAATGGTAATGGTGGAGGCGAGTTCTATTTCCGTTTGCAGCGGAAGCCCCAGTGTATTATTCAACATATACATAGCCAGCTGTACGTTATTGTTCGCATCGATCTGACGCACCAACGCATCAGAAAGTTGAACACGAACCTTCATGACGTCGTTTTTCGTCAACAGTCCCTGTTTAAAAAGATTTTCAGCATCACCAGCATGTGATTTTATTTGATCGACATTTTCATCAACAAACCTCTTAAACTCATTAGCACGATACAAATTCCAATATGCTGCTTTGATGTTGTACAGAACATCTGCTTGATCCTTTTTATGATCTTCTTGTGTCGCTCTTGCAGCATATTCAGCCGCATTGATAGCGCCGGATATTTTGCCGCCAGTGAATAACGGCTGCTGTAATGTTGCTTTCAAACCATAGTTGTTCACAATATCCGATGTCAACGGGTAATTGATCGTCTGAAATTGGACGATGTTGGTGGACGGATCGTTGATTCCATAGGCCGGAAACGGAAGTGTCAATGCCGGAACAGGACTCAATCTTGTGTACGTCCCGCTCAATTTTAACGACGGTAATCCAAGCGTATTTGTTTCGCTTGCTTTTGCATCTGCGGCTTGCACTTTATATTGTGAAGTGCGAAGCGCTTTGCTGTTCTCCATCCCGATTTGAATGGCCTGCTCGATCGTCAATGTTTGCTTTTGCTGAGCAGGAAGCGGCATTGCAAGAACAAAACTGAATAATATAGTTTTTATAAATCGTGTTTTCATTATTTCCTCGTTCTAGATCATCCCTTTATTTTTTATTTATTCTATTATATTGCAGCAAACTCTTTTCGCCCTTTATCCGTCAGGATAGCATTCAAAAACAATCGATTGGAAACTTCGAGCGTGTGAGACAAATCGATATTAAACCGTTCCTTCCAGCGGTCTCCTTCGGTATCGCCGCGCATCATTAATGCGGATGAACTGGACCAAAGAATTATTCCAATCTCAGTCGGATCGAGATCGGAACGAAGAATACCGGCTTCCATCCCTTTTTTCATAATTCCAATAACCATGTCCCACAATCTTCGCGTCTCAACGCCGCAGTACTGCTGCATTTCCTCGGAAACCTGTTTGTGAAATTGAGGCATCTGTAAGAAATGAAACATCCTGAAAAAATTCCTGTTCGAAGCAAAAAAGTCTATATACAATTCACTCAGCTTTATAATTTTTCGAAGCGGCGAATCAAGTGAAGCTGCAAGAACTTCGTATTCAGAAAAAAGCACCTGCATTCCCCGCATCATCACACCGAGGTACAAGTCCTCTTTGCTTTTATAATAGAGATACAATGTTCCTTTGCTCAATTCAGCGGCTTCGGCTATTTCATCCATTGTTGCCGTTGGAAGGCCCTTATCAAAAAATACTTTCTGAGCTGCATCCAGAATTTCTTCTTTTCTATGCTCTTTTTCGCGTTCTTTTCGTTCTTCTATGCCCATTTTATAATGCCTTTTATATACTGACTGTTAGTCATTTAATACTCTAGAGTATAATAAAAGTTTCGTTATCAATCAACTGTTTACCGTTAAAACTTTGTAATGAATGTGAAATATTAATCGATCCTCAAACTAACATCTATTAGTAAAATACTATTGTATTGACTAAATGTTGCAATAATATCGGTGATTGGATAAAATTTGTCGGTAGATATAAGAAAAGGACACGATAGAAATCATGTCCTTTTTTCATTGAATGGGTATCAGATATTAATATGCTTTTTGCTGCAAGTACTTGTGGATATTCTCCGCAGCGATTTTTCCATCGCGCATAGCAAGAATAACCGTTGCGCCGCCGCGAGAGAGATCGCCTCCAGCAAAAATCCCTTCTCTGCTCGTGTGTTGAACATCATCAGTCACTACAACGCCTTTACGTCCAGTTTTCAAGCCCGGTGTNNTCGGGCTCACCGAGTTCCATCTTCTGGCATTCGATGCCAGAGACGCGTCCAAGCTCGTCACCGATAATGCGAGTCGGGTTTGTCAGCATCATAAACTCAATACCTTCCTCCTCCGCGTGATGGACTTCTTCCGCACGTGCCGGCATTTCTGTGCGTGATCGACGATAAATCAAATAGGCATGCCCAGCCCCGAGACGTTTTGAAGTGCGTACCGCATCCATCGCAGTATTTCCGCCACCAATGACTGCTACACATGTTCCAATTTTGATAGGTGTATCATATTCTGGGAATTTATATGCCTTCATCAGATTAACACGGGTCAGGAATTCATTCGCAGAGTATACACCGTTGAGATTCTCACCGGGTATTCCCATAAACTGCGGTGTGCCGGCACCTGTTCCAAGGAAGATTGCTTGAAAGCCCCACTCTTCTAAAAACTCATCGATGGTCGCTGTGCGTCCAACCAGGAAATTTGTTTCGATCTTAACACCCAATGCTTTTATACGCTCTGCTTCCAAATCAAGAATAGTGCTTGGAAGACGAAACTCCGGAATACCGTATCTGAGCACTCCACCAACTGCATGGAGCGCTTCAAAGATCGTTACTTGGTAGCCGAGCTTCGCTAGCTCAGCGGCGCATGTCAAACCAGCCGGGCCTGAACCGACGATTGCAATTTTCTCAGAGCGATGCTCTTTAATAACCGGTGGAGAAAACAAATTATGCTTCAATTCATAATCGGCAACGAAACGTTCAAGCTTACCGATCGCTACGGGATCATGCTTCTTGCCGAGTGTGCAAACCAGTTCGCACTGTTCTTCCTGCGGACATACACGACCGCAAATAGCCGGTAGATAATTCGATTCACGAATCTTGTTGACCGCGCCGACATAGTCTTTCTGATAAACCAATTGCACAAAGGAACGAATATCGATATTGACCGGGCAGCCTTCCTGGCAAACAGGGTTTTGACATTCAAGACAACGAGCCGCCTCGAGCAAAGCTCTTTCTTCGTCTACTCCGAAAGATACTTCGGTGAAATTTCGTTTTCGCGCGTCGGGCTGTTGTTCGAGAGAAGATTGTCTCGGAATTTTCATCCTTTCGGATGGTTTCATCTTATTCACGTTCGTCTTCATGCCATACCCTCCCGCTTGCAAACGTGAGGTTCTTCTGTGAATCGATCAACTGATATTTTTTCCATTTCAGCATAGCTTCGATTGCGCAAGAGCATTTCATCAAAATCAACTTCATGTCCTTCAAATTCGGGACCATCGACGCATGCAAATTTCATTTGTCCATTTATCGAGACACGGCATCCTCCGCACATACCCGTACCATCCACCATCACGGCATTTAAGCTCACAACTGTTCGCACATTGTATGGCTTTGTAAGATTGGACACAGCCTTCATCATTGGCAACGGTCCAATGGCATAGACCAGATTAATGCCAAGATTGGCATCGAGTAATTCTTTCAGCTGATCGGTCACAAATCCTTTACGTTTGTATGAACCGTCATCCGTTGTGATATATAATGTATCAGAGACTTGTTGCATTTCATTTTCGAGAATCACCAACTCCTTAGACCGTGCACCAACAATCGTGTAAATTGTATTTCCTGCTTCTTTTAATGCCTTTGTTATCGGATACAATTCAGCAGTACCAACACCACCGCCTATACAGGCAATTGTTTTTCCCATTTCGATTAGCGTAGGATTCCCCAATGGGCCCATAAGATCCATGATGTACTCTCCGGCATTTTTCAATGCTAGAGCTTTTGTGGTTTTACCGATGGCTTGAACTATTAAAGTAACAGTGCCCTCTTTGAGATT
>PMDB01000066.1:4015-6749 GCA_003155495.1 Ignavibacteriota bacterium | reverse complement strand
AAGCATCCTTATTGTCTTCAACCTTTATGCCGCTTTTTTACGAAACGTGGGTTGTCAAAATCTCTGTCAGTTAACCTTCTTTAACATAAATTACCGGGAGATCTTCTCAAATCCTATATACTGCTTCTAACAATTGAGAACGAGAGCGCGAAAATAATCTTGCCTTTGCGTACACAATTCGGTACCTTATAGTAGCTACAGGAAGCCTGTTATGCAAATAACGGGCTTTGTTGTATAATTTCATGGTGGCCATAGTTCAGTTGGTNNTCCCACTGGTCACCCCAGGAAGATTGAAGATTTAATCCCGCTAGAAAACAGCGGGACACAGAAAACGTAGATTGATGATTGAAGAGTTTTGGATGAAGATTTGAAAAGAACCTTCATGGCAGTGCAGGGTTAAGATTGAAGATTGAGGAATGGATATGCGCCAAGATCCATCGACAGATCTTAAAAGAAGGACAAAAAGATTTGCACTTTCAGTTTCAGTGCTCTCATTGGTGCAAGGAATCAAGAGAACAACTGAGTCCGAGATTTTAAAGAAGCAGATTGTCCGCTCGGCAACTTCTGTCGGTGCAAATTATAGGTCTGCATGCAGAGCAAGATCACGGGCAGATTTTATTTCAAAGATTAAAATCTCTCTCGAAGAAGTGGATGAAACGCAGTATTGGTTAGAATTGTTCTTTGAATTACATTTGATTGAAGAAAATATATTTACAGAATTGTACAAAGAAGCCGATGAGCTAATTGCTATTTTTGTTACATCTGCAAAGACAGCTCAGCAGAGAAAGGAATAGTTGTTCTTTCTTTATTCATCATTCTGAATTCTTCTTTCATGACACCCGCCCCTATCGTCTAGAGGCCTANNGAGTTCGAATCTCGTTGGGGGCACATTTTTCCGTCGTTAATTTAATATCACATAATGATTTTTGGGAATATAGCCAAGTTAATTATAATGTAAAATACATAGTATCCTCAATCAAAAAAAGAAATTATATAACAATAAAAACTAATTTTAATCTTCTAATATAGCATACCCCCGCTGCAAAGAGCCCAGATTCAATCCAAAACAGACTTTACAGTACAATATGCGATGCTAAATTCTACAGTCGAATTGTGAACACTGTTTCTTGATTGGGCTTTGAGAAGACGTTAATTGTACCGCCAAGTGTCCGGACAATTTGCTTTGAGATGCTTAATCCAATCCCTGAGCCTTCCTTTTTAGTACTAAAGAAAGGGATAAATATTTTTTCCAGCAATTCTTCCGGTATTCCAGGCCCGTTGTCTCTGATTCGTATGCAAGCCCGGCCACGCTCGTCTATTTGTGCATATAATCCTACTTTTCCTTCTTTAGTAGAAACAAGCGACTGTATGGCATTGTTTAAAATATTAATTATCACTTGCTCTAAGAGATCGGGATCGGTAATCAGCTCCAGGTCTTTTGGCTCGATGTCCATAGAAAATATAATTCCTTTTCCATTAATGGCGGTCTCCATTAAGGTACGTAATCGTTGAAATATTTCTAATGCTTTTACAATTTGTACTTTAGGATTTGGAATCTTTGTCAGGCTTCTATACTTTTCAACGAAATAAATCAATCCCTCGCTCCGTTTTTGAATGGTAATAATCGCAGAATAAATATCTTCCACGGCTGCCTCATTTCTTTGCACATTTGTATTTTGAAACATTGAGAGCATGTTGCCGGCTGTTGAAGCAAGCGAGGATATTGGTGTTATCGAATTCACTATTTCATGTGTAAGAACGCGTATTAGTTTTTGATAAGCTTCTATTTCTTTCTCTTCAAGTTCCGGTAGGATGTTTTGAACAGCGACAAGTTTGAATATCTGATTACGCATCCCGAATGAAGTCGAATATAGCAGCAGCTGAATGGTTTCATCTTTAATTAATAGACGGTACACCCTCTTATTATTGTCCGGAAGCTGAAGAAGATAATTACCAAAATTAGGGCTGACGCTGTTCAGTGTATAGATATTTTTAATGTTTTGTAAGCCAAAAAGCTTTTTTGCGGAACGGTTGATCAATTCAACATTACCTGCAGTATCATAAGCTATCAAACCTACACCGACATGCTGAACAACCGTTTCCAGATATCTGAGGCTCTCTTCCCTTTCATTTCTCAATTGCTTAAATTTTTCAAGAACATTAGTAAACTCGTCAGAAAGCTCTTTAAACGATCCACCCATTTTTCCTAGATGGATAGTATGTAAAAAATCGGAATAACGGATAGATTCAAGAAAATATTTTAATTCTCTGTTAGTCCGATCCACATACTTTATTAGATAGAAAGTCTGGAAGAATACGATGAGTGCGAAAGTGATAAGAAGAGTTAGCTGTGCAGATTCAGTAAATAAATAGAAGTATATTGCGATGGTAATGGTCAATAGAATTACTTGTGCTATCAAGTTCACTCTGAAATTCTTCATCGCTAAAGTCCGAATTTTTCCATCCGCCGGTAGAGCGAGGTACGTGTGAGTCCCAATTCTTTCGCTGTTTGCGAAATATTTCCATCGAATTTCGCTAAAGCCTTTTGTATGGTTGTTTTTTCGATTTCTTCGAGATTATACGTATCGAGAGCACCTTCTGAGATATGAGTCTGCTGAGTTTTCAAGAAAAGATCTGTTGACCTTAATTCTGAGCCTTCGCAAAGAATTATACTCCTTTCGATTGTGTGTTGCAGCTCTCGGATATTTCCCGGCCAGGAATAACGTTCCAGTTT
>PMDB01000066.1:0-4000 GCA_003155495.1 Ignavibacteriota bacterium | reverse complement strand
ATATCTATATCAATCGGTTTATTGGCTCCGACCCTCGTGATCGTTCTATTTTGGATGGCAGATAATAATTTAGCCTGTAATTCGAGAGGTATATTTCCCACCTCATCGAGGAACAACGTTCCTCCGGAAGCGATTTCGAATCTTCCAGGCCTGTCTTCTCTGGCGTCGGTAAATGCACCTTTCATATGGCCAAATAATTCGCTTTCAAATAACGTCGGCGATATTGATCCAATATCCACGCTGACGAAGACTTCATCACATCGTTTCGACTTCCGATGAAGTGCTCTGGCAACCAGCTCTTTGCCTGTTCCGTTCTCTCCTAAAATAAGAACATTGGTATCTGTGGCCGCTACTTTCGAAATGGTATTGAACATGAGTTCCATCGCATCAGAAGAACCGATAATTTCAGAGAATCCGGATTCGGGTTCTTCATTTAAATATTTTTGTCTATCTCTTATTCTCCTTAATTCGACCTGAGATTCTCTCAGTTTTAGTGATGAAAAATACGTTGCTAGAAACTTTTCATTCTGCCATGGTTNNAAAATAAAATCTGTTGCTCCCTCTTTCACAGCACGCACAGCCGTCTCTACGTCTCCATAAGCAGTAATTAAAATGACAACCGCTTGAGGATCGAAAGTTAATATTTCTTTTAACCAGCGAAATCCTTCCTGCCCGCTTGTCATATCTTTTGTGAAATTCATATCNNTCGGTCACAATGGATGAAGCATGCGGTTTGAGGAGCAGGCGTGCCGCCAGCAGAACATCTTCATTGTCATCAACAATCAATATTTTGGACATATGACACTCATTTTTTATTCATATTCATCAATTATCATTCCACTCTTAATGCCGCCATTAAGATATAAAAATATATTCAATGATGTTCATTAGCGAACACTGGTGAACGATTCCGGACACTTTATTGCCGAAATACTTTAAAATCTGGCTGTTTTATCAAAGAAATGGAATGGCACGATAACTGTTTTAATTGAAGAGAAATTGTATTTAAACTCAAATATGGATAAGCCACTCGAAAAGAAATATTGGACAATGAGACGCATCGGAATAGTTGGAATCCCTACTCTCATTGTTTTATTCGTTCTGATTTCCATAGTGTTTGGTGACCGCCGGTCAGCATTGAATGTTCAGAAAGAGCGTCTCACTCTTTCGATCGTGACCGGGGGATTGTTCCAGGATTACATTCCTGTTACAGGAGAAGTATTGCCGATCGAGACTTTTTTTCTGGATGTCGTTGAAGGTGGAAAGGTCGTTCAAAAGTTTATCGAAGAAGGAGCATATCTTAAAATCGGCGATCCGATTATAAAATTGGAAAACGCTAATCTTACCCTCCAAACGATCTACAACCAGACTCAGGTAGTTCAGCAGGAAAATAATCTTCGAACATTCAAATTGGCTTTAGAACAAAACAAGCTAAATCTTCAAATGCAAATTTTGAATTTGAATGTACAGATTCAAAACCAAAAACGAATTTTTGAAATGAACAGAAAGCTTTACGAGAAAAATCTGATTCCCCAAAATGAATTTGAGAGCAGTCGGGATCAATACGATTATCTTGTAAAAAGCCGCGATCTTTCGTTACAATCCTACTCGCTGGATTCATTGTCACGGGAAGGACAAATAAAACAGTTGGAAACCACTGTGAAGCAGTTTCAAAAAAATATGAAATTGATCGATGACCAGTTTTCTAATTTGACCGTTCGCGCGCCAATTAACGGTCAGCTTACAGCTTTAAATGCAGAGATCGGAAAATCTATTTCCCCAGGACAAAACATCGGACAAATAGACGACACGACTGCATCTAAGGTACGGGTAGATATTGATGAGCATTATATTACGCGTGTTCAAGAGGGGCAAACCGGGGAATGGATACTCGATGATCGTCCTTATAAATTAAGAGTGAAAAAAGTATTCGTTCAAGTTACCAACGGAAGATTTCAGGCAGATATGATATTTATTGGAGACGCTCCGCAAGGAATACGAAGGGGGCANNAATCCGCAATACTATGAAGTGCTGGAAGGTTTACGTGCGGGTGAAAAAGTTGTTACTTCTTCCTACGAGAATTTTGGTGATGTAGAAAAATTGATTCTGCAATAGCTTAGAGCGGTCAGCAATCAGCGATCAGTATTCAGGACGGCACACAGCAATTGGTGGAATCTTTAAAGAATGAATGACAGGAGAATTTATGTTTAAAAACTATTTTAAAATCGCATTGAGGAATCTCATCCGCCACAAAGTGTTTTCTTTCATCAATATTTTCGGTCTGGCTGTCGGAATGGCCTGTACGATTATAATTCTTTTATGGGTGTTTGATGAATTAAGCTACGAGAAAATTTTTAAGAATGCAGGTAATACATATCTGGTGCTTCGAGGCAATAATGCGGAGATGACTGCAGTAACTTCAAAAATGCTTGCCCCGGCGCTAAAGCAGGAATTACCGGAAATAATAAAATCAACAAGCTTTATGCAATTGCCCGAAGCTTTTAAATTCCTAATACAAAATGGCAATAAGGGATTTGAAGAAAGTGTTATTCTGGCAGATTCAAGTTTCTTTGAAATATTTTCATATAAATTTAGGGAAGGCAACCCTGCTGCAGCATTGTCTGCTCCGAACTCAATAATTATTACGAAAGAAATTGCAAAAAAATATTTTGGAAATGAAAATGCGATTGGTAAACCGCTTGATGTCTCGGGATTTGGCCAAAAAACCGTAATGAATGTAAGCGGAATTTTAGAAACCATCCCGTTACAATCTCAAATACGAGGTCAGATCATACTTACGACAAACTGGTTTAAATCGATAGGAATAGATTTTGACGCTTGGCGCGATCAATCTTTCCATACATACATTCAATTAAAAGACAACAGCGATCTTAAGGATTTGTCATCAAAAATTAAACAATGTGAGGTAAAGAATTTCCCAAATCAAAACACGCAAAATTTAAGCTATTCACTCATTCCTCTCACAAAAATTCATTTATACGGCGGCAATATTAAATTCCTGGAGACTACAGGTGATATAAAATATGTGCAGATATTCATAGCCATTGCGTTTATCATTCTCTTAATCGCAAACATCAACTATATGAATTTATCAACCGCTCTTTCGCTAAAAAGGACAAAAGAAGTTGGAATTAGAAAAACGGTTGGGGCAAAGAGAAATACATTGCTGCTTCAATTCCTGGGAGAAAGCTTTATTCTCTCCTTTATCGCATTTGTGCTATCCATCCTGTTTGTTGAACTTCTTTTACCTGAATTTAATTTTTTGACGGGAAAGAAATTAACGATCAGATTTTTCGATCCGCGTTTCATTGGACTTTCATTCCTTGTAATAGTTGTTACAGGTTTAATTTCCGGAAGTTACCCTGCACTCTTTCTTTCTTCATTCTCGCCGGTTCAAATCTTGAAGGGGAAATTGAAATTTGGCTCCTGGAACCAGTTCACAAGAAAAGGACTTGTTGTTTTTCAATTCGTTACAACCGTCGTTATAATCGTGTGTACTATTGTTGTGTTTAATCAGCTCTCTTTTATTAGAAACAGTAACCTTGGTTTTGATAAAGAGAACTTGCTCTGTATTAAAACGACAGGCGAAGCAAACAGTAAGTATAATGTGTTGAAAAATGAATTTCTGAAAAATCCGGAGATCATAAATGTATCACGCTCAGAACCGGTAAGCACGGCGTTAACCAGAACAGTAGGTGTAAGTTGGAGGGGAAAACCGCAAAATGAAGAAAAGCCTTTTTGGGTGCTTCATTCGGATGAAAATTTAGCTGCCACTTACAAATTCGAGATGAAAATGGGCAGATATTTTTCCGAGCAATATCCCACGGATAAAACCGATGCATTTGTAGTTAATGAAGCGGCTGTAAAATCAATGGGGTTGAAATCGCCTCTCGATAACGAAATAAGGGTATGGGGTAAAAACGGCAAAATTATAGGCGTAGTAAAAGATTTTCATTTCGCATCTTTCCGTACTGCAAT
>PMDB01000015.1 GCA_003155495.1 Ignavibacteriota bacterium | reverse complement strand
TTATATGAATCCGGAATTGGCAGAGGGATGGGATATCGCGACAGCAATCAAGATATACTAGGATTCGTGCATATCTTGCCCGTTAGAGCACGTCAGCGAATATTGGATTTAGCAGGAACTCAGCTTTCTGATGGCACATGTTTTCATCAATATCAGACGCTTACCAAGAAAGGAAATGCTGATATAGGTGGCGGATTTAACGATGATCCTCTCTGGTTGATTCTATCCGTTGCGGCTTATCTGAAAGAGACAGGCGATTATAGTATTCTAAGTGAAAAGGCCGGTTTTGCTGATGGTCAGAATTCAAATTCAACGTTGCTTGATCATCTCTCTATCTCTCTACAGTATACGTTAAATCACCGAGGACCGCATGGATTGCCACTCATAGGCCATGCTGACTGGAATGATTGCCTTAATCTGAATTGTTTCTCTACGACACCGGGTGAGAGTTTTCAATTAGCAGGACATATCGAAAATGATAAAGTCGCAGAATCAGTCATGATCGCCGGTTTGTTTTGTAAGGCGTGTGATGAGATGGCGAAAATTCTGAAAAATGCAGGAAAACCTGAGAAAGTCGAAGACTACTTCAAGCAAGCTGAAAATATGAGAAAAACCATTTATGAGCATGGATGGGATGGTGAGTGGTTTCTCAGGGCTTATGATTCTTACAGCAGAAAACTTGGTTCATCAAAAAATGAAGAAGGTAAAATATTTATTGAAAGCCAGGGCTGGTGCATTTTGGGCGGCGCTGGATTAGAAAATGGTTACGCGAAAAAAGCATTAGACAGTGTCCGGAAATATTTAGCGACACCGAACGGAATTATATTGCAGCAACCGGCTTTCCAAAAATATTATGAGCACTTAGGTGAAGTAAGTTCCTATCCGCCCGGATATAAGGAAAATGCCGGTATCTTTACGCATAATAATACTTGGATACAAATCGCTGAGACCATGATTGGCAGGGGAGATCAGGCGATGGAATATTACAAGAGCATTTGCCCTCCGACCAAAGAAGATCAAATAGATATTTACCGTTCCGAACCTTATGTGTACAGTCAAATGACTGCCGGCAAAGATGCCCCTACACCGGGTGAAGGCAAAAATTCTTGGCTTACGGGCACGGTAGCTTGGTCTTTCGTAGCTCTCTCTCAGTATATTCTCGGTGTACATCCGGACTACAATGGATTAATTATTGATCCTTGCATCCCAAGTTCATGGAAAAAGTATACTGTGGTTCGAAAGTTTAGAACTAGTATTTATAATATTACAGTACATAATCCAAAGAACGTTTGTAAAGGCGTGAAGAGTCTGAGTCTCGATGGAAAATTATTGAAGGGTAACACCATCCCAGATATGAATGATGGGAAAATTCATACGGTGGAAGTTGAGCTCGGTTAATTGAAGGACAAGAAAAAAAAGAAAAGTAGTTAAGAGGACACATTGTGATAATAAGCACGAATTTAAGTCAGGAATCGAACCACATTACATCTGATGGCTTCTATCAGAAAGCAGTGACGGTTCTTTTAGGAGAAAAAGAGTATATTAAATAGTAGAAGATGAAGTGATTCTTTTTAGAAACTCTTATTAGAGAAAGGATTATTTGAATGAAACTGAAACAGATACTCTATAAATTTTTATTTCCTCTTATCGGATTAGGAGCACTGATCTGGTTTCTCATCCGTGTAATTCCTAAACCAAGCCGTGCCACTTATCCCTGTATGCGGGTTGCATACCCGGTAGCATCCGGTTTTGTCATTTATTTGCTCGGCCTTGCTGCGTCAGCTTTCGCAATGGGTAAAGTAAAAGAACATTGGAAAAACTCGCGCTATTGGGCTATGGCGGGTTTCTTAACGATTGCTCTTGTTGCAGGTTTCTTAACTTTCCAGGCAGATAAACCTGCTGCCTATGCAAATACTTTTAGTGTAAATACTGCAAATGTTGCAAATGCGCCTATCGGAGTTGCAAAAGGAATTTTGCCGGGAAGAGTGGTGTGGGTACATAATCCCGATGCGGTAAAGCAAAATTGTAAAATCAATAGCTGGTACTTGCCTGCAAATATAACTCAGACGAAAGTCGATCAAATGCTTTCTTCTGCTTTGCACAGTGTGACAGGTCAAACAACTGACAGTGCGGCATGGGTGGCAATCTTCAAGTATCACAATAATACTCGAGGGAAAGGAGCCGTCAATTATGTCAAAGGAGAGAAGATATTTATCAAAACAAACGCTACAAGTGCCTATCAATATAATTCATCGGATTTATCAACGGTATCTAACGTTTCCGAAACATCGGTTGCGCCAGTTCTTACGGTTCTCCGGCAGCTTGTCAATGTCGTCGGTGTAGCGCAGAGTGATATTTATATTGGTGATCCAATGAAGCACATCTACAAACATCTCTATGATGTGTGGCATGGTGAATTTCCTAATGTCCATTATCTCGATTATAGCTACTCAACTTTGGGAAGAGAAAAAGTTGTACGAAGTAGTACCGCCTGGATTTATTATTCAGACAAAGGAACAGTCTTGCAGACACACCAAATGAACTCCGGAACAACCGGCGATCCCGTCTTTAGTGATAGTCTTTATACGATTTTTGAAACGGCCGACTATATATTGAATATTCCACAGCTTAAAGGTCATCAACGGGCTGGCATAACGATGTTTGCAAAAAACCATTTCGGATCTCATACGCGCGAAGACGCTTCGCATCTTCACCTAGGCCTGGTGAGTCCGTACGGGACGGACCAATCGTTGCTGAGAACGGATTATGGAATGTATCGCGTTCAAGTTGATTTGATGACGCACAAATTATTGAGCGGCAAGAACCTTCTTTATATCATGGATGCTCTATGGGCTACGGATTGGGAACTTGATAATCCCCTCAAATGGCAAATGGCTCCTTTTAACAATACATACATGTCGTCACTGTTTGTATCGTTCGATCCGGTAGCGATTGAATCTGTCGGGTACGATTTTCTGAGGAGTGAATTCCCTAACGTGAATACAAAAGATGCTTCTGTCCAAATGCCCGCAGTTGATGATTATCTCCATCAAGCAGCAGATTCAACAAATTGGCCGGCTGGAATAAAATATGATCCCAATAACACCGGCGTTCATGTGTATAGCCTCGGTGTCCACGAACATTGGAACAATGCCACCGACATGAAATATACAAGAAATCTTGGAACTGGAAATGGAATCGAATTGATAAATGCACCGGCTGTTCCAACTGGTGTCATGGCTTCGAAGAATACAATGCTTTCCACGTTCAAGCTCTACGAAAATTATCCTAATCCATTCAATCCTAGTACAACAATTGCATATTCATTGCCCGAAAAATCTTCGGTTGTAGTAGCGATTTATGATATTCAGGGACGACAAATAAAATCATACACGTTTAGTGCACAATCGGCAGGGGATCAAAGAGTTGTATGGAATGGAACAAATGATTGGGGCAATCCAATTTCCAGCGGAGTCTATGTCTATAGAGTGAGAGCATCATCATTGGGGGATGGAAAGACAATTGATAGATCTGCAAAAATGCTGCTGCTGAAATAGTATCACTGAAACGGCTTTTAAGCAGCGGCATCTGAAAAATTCTATTCTCACCTTGATTCTTCTCCCGATGTACTCGGGAGAAGAATCTTAGTTAATTCTATGTTTCAGATGTCAAAATCTTTAGTCCAACTTAAAAATATTATCAAAATTCTTCATCTATAGTATAATCGAATGCGAAAGATAAGTATTTTTGCAGCTTGTTTTGCTTTTGCAATCCTGCACGGTCAGACGCCCAATGTTACAATTCAAATCGTTTCCAATTACAATCATTGGGGATGGGATACAACAATCGTCATGCAGAATGATCTCATCACGATGGCAACAGTGCCGGCTATCGGCGGCCGTGTGATGCAGTACGATTTAGGAAGTATTCCATCCATTATGATCAATTCGAGTCTACTTGGGAAAACCTATACACCTGCTTTGAATGGCTATTATAACTTTGGAGGTTATAAAACATGGCCATCGCCTCAGAGCGTCTGGCCTGGTACATGGCCACCCCCGCAAAAACTCGATTATGGCAAATATCCTTATCAAATCGTTTCACAGACAGCAGATTCTGTCGTCGCTCTCGTCACGAGTCCGGTTGAAACATGGGTTGCACCGAATATTCAGTTTATGCGTCGAGCGACAATTTTTCCGGGCACAAGCAGGGTCAGGATGGAACAAACCATTATCAATACAGGTCCAGTGCTTGTGAATTGGGGCGTGTGGAGTATAACACAATCGATTGTCAACCATCCCGGCAAATCGGATTACCAGAATTACTGGGCATATTTCCCAATCAATCCTAACAGTGGTTATGGTATAAGCGGAGTGAGTCCTGAACACACCAGCACAGCCTGGAAGGGAGAGGTGGCTCCCGGAGTGTATGGCGTGCAGTTTGTTCCGGACGGTACAAAAATCTTCGCCGATCCGGACAAAGGCTGGATTGCCTATACCGATCTGTCGGATACGGTCGTGTTTATTAGAACATTCCCCATTTTCGACGGCGAGCAATATCCGGACGATGGCGCCAGAGTGACTGTGTACGTGAGTGGTAATAGCCCTCCATTGTATATGGAGGTCGAAGTGAAAGGTCCCGTCGTTGCTCTAGCTGCTTCTGGAGGGAATTATACATTTACAGAGAATTGGTGGGCTGCCAAAGTCCGAGCACCGGTACTGGATGTGGATTCTGTTGGTGCGATTGCCGAAAGGTTATCTTACAATTCAAAGACGCAAAGTTTGTCCGCTATCTATGGTGTGTTCTACAAAGGCACAGCGAAGGCAGTGTTTGTCGATGCGCAGGGCAAGATTCTATCGGAGGGACAATCACATATAATTATTCCGCTTGAGGAATTTCAGCTTCAGGAAAATATTGCTATTCCTGACAGCGCGAAGACGGTAGAGGTTCTTGTTTACAACAACAAGGACGAATTGGCTGGCGTTCTGGAAAGTGCGGATGTTTCCCTGTTAGTAACTGCTGTCGAGTCGAAAACTCCGGCTGTTGTTTCGGAGTTTCATCTGGAAGCCAACTATCCAAATCCCTTTAATCCGTCCACAACCATCAGATACCAACTGCCGCAGGCAACGCATGTGGATTTGTCAATTTACAATGTCCAGGGCAAACATATTCAGACTCTTGTTCGGGCATATCAAACGAGAGGCGAGTATAATGTCCGGTGGAATGGTACAGTGAATGGCATACCAGCGGCATCTGGTGTTTATTTTGCAAGACTCTCTGTCGAGGGAAGCCGGGGGATGAACGCACAGGTTCAGAGGATGCTTCTGTTGAAGTAATTCTTTGCAAAAACCCTTATTTGAGAAAGATCTATTCAAATGAAACTGAAACAGATACTCTACAAGGTTTTATTTCCTCTCATCGGATTCGGAGCACTTATCTGGTTTCTTATCCGTGTAATTCCTAAACCGAGCCGTGCCGCATATCCATGCATGCGAGCTGCCTATCCGATGGCATCAGCTTTCGTCGTTTATCTTCTCGGCCTCGCCGCGTCAGCTTTTGCAATGGGTAAAGTAAGAGAACATTGGAAGAACTCGCGCTATTGGGTTATGTCAGGTTTTTTAATAGTTGCACTCATCACTGGATTCTTTGCATTTCAGGCAGATCAACCTACTGTCTATGCTAATGTGAGTCATCTTGATACAGCTAATGCACCCATCGGTGTAGGTAAAGGAATTTTCCCAGGTCGCGTCGTCTGGGTTCATAATCCAGCTGCAGTCAATCAGGCTTGTACCAACACCACTAATAATTATTGGTTGCAGGATAATAATACATATCAATCAGCGGTAAATGATATGGTATCAAATGCAATACGATCGTTAACCGGCAAAGGATCAGATGCAGAGTCCTGGGATGCCATCTTCCGATATTATAATCAAACTCATAGTAGAGGAAATGTCGGATATACAGCGGGGGAAAAAATTGTTATAAAGCTCAATTTCAATACTGGTGCTTCTGGGAATAGTTACACGAGAGCAGATCTTAGAACGGTTGACACTTCACCTCAAATGGCTTATGCCATTCTGAACCAACTTGTCAATGTTGTTGGTGTTGCGCAAGAAAATATTAGTATCGGTGATCCAGGAAGAAATTTTGATGATGTATATTGGAATAAATGCCATCCGGATTTTCCAAATGTACATTACTGGGGGAACGGCAATGGACGGACGCCGATTGTGAAATCAGCCAATCCTGAATTAATGACCAGCGATGGCCAATTGCAAAATTATATACCGGCCTGTTACGTAGAAGCGGCGTATTTGATTAATATTCCCGTGTTTAAACAACATCATCGGGCTGGTATTTCTCTTTCAAGCAAAAATCATTTTGGGACGCTTTTACGTTTTTCCTCAGATGGAACCGCCTTCCCGTACCATTACAGTTTACCGTGTACACAAGGTGATGGAACAGTAGATAATGGTGGATACGGGAAATATAGAATCTTTGTGGATTTCATCGGGCATAAAGATCTTGGAGGCAAAACAATTCTGTACCTCTTTGATGCATTATGGAGTTCAACAAATTATGGTGATCCACCATGGAAGTGGAGAATGGCACCATTTAACAATACATACCCTGCATCGATATTTGCGTCGCAGGACCCGGTTGCCATAGAATCTGTCGGTTATGATTTTCTCCATGCAGAGTTTTATAGCGGCAACCCGAGCGGGAATGCCTTTCCACAATATTTAGGTGTCGATGATTTTTTACGCCAAGCAGCAGATTCTGTCAATTGGCCGAAGGGTATCAAGTACAATCCGGAAGGTAACGGGGTGTATCTTCCCAGAAGTATGGGCGTGCATGAACACTGGAATAATTCAACCGACCAGAAGTACACACGCGATCTTGGTACCGGAACAGGAATAGAATTAGTAAAGATTAACAATACAACATCTGTCGATGGATCACTTTCCAAAACACAGCCAACTGAATTCATTCTTGAACCCAATTATCCAAATCCATTTAATCCGTCTACAACTATTATATATAATCTTCCGCAGTCTGCGCATGTGGATCTATCAATCTACAATGTTCAAGGTCAATGTATTCAAAGACTTGTTGATGCATATCAAACTGCAGGTGTTTATTCTGTTCAATGGAATGGTCAATTTAAAGGTACAGCGGCTGCTTCAGGTGTTTATTTTGCCAGGCTCAATGCTGAAGGAAGTCAAGGTGTCCAATCACAGGTTCAGAGAATGCTTCTGTTGAAGTGATTTTTTCTGATACGGCGAAGAGAAATTAGGACAGAAATTTATTTTCTTGAATTAAATAGAATGTAATATATTTTCAGTGGAAGGCATATTTAAATGAAATTGAATCAACAGTACCATCGACTCCATATTATTTGTATGTCACTATTATTTCTTATGTATGGCAAAGCCCACTCTCAACATGGTTTAGTTCAAGATGATCCTGTACTCGCACCAAACGCTGCAACCGTTCCGGTCATCGATGGGATAGGAAATGATGTATGCTGGCAAAATGTTCCATGGCAGCCTATTATTCAGAAATGGATTCCGTATACTGGACCATCGGTGGACTCTTCCGATTATTATGGACGATACAAACTTATCTGGTCGTCAACGACAAATCTCCTATATTTTCTGATGGAAGTTACGGATGACGTATTTGTGGATGGTTATAATCCAGCCGGAGGTGGTGCTATTTACGACTACGACATCTCAGAAGTTTTTATTGATGAAAACAAGTCCGGCGGGGTACATATGTATGATGGCCCTGGGATAAATGCCGAAAATGCTTTTGCCTATCATATGTATGCTGCTCTTCCAGCGGCAGGTCAAGTTACCACACAAGTTCACGTCGACGATATGGCTGGAACCCAGTCTACCAGTACGCGTGCAGATTACACTTCACATTTTCCTGAATTCGCGTTGCGTGTGACAGGAAATACAGCGGTCCGGGAATTTTCTTTAATCGTGTACAACGACACATACGATAATAACAACAAAGATGCTTCCAGATCACAATTAGTAGTTGGTAAAGAAATGGGACTCTCTGTAGCTTATTGCGATAATGATGATCCAAATGAAAACCCGAAGGTGCGGGATAATATGTTCGGTTCGGTCTGGGAACCATCACCAGGGAATTTGCATTGGCAGAACGCAGACTATTTCGGTCATGTCAAGCTCGTTGCCGACATTTCAACCAGCGTCGAAAGCGGGCATGCCATCCAACTCAGCCCAATCAGACTTTATCCAAATCCGGCATCGTCCACTTCGCAATTGCAATTGGATAATTCATATCGGGGCGAGGTTTCGATTCGATTGTTCAACCTTCTGGGCCAGGAAGTACTACGGACAGTGGGTTCCAAAGCGGACCAGCAATTCACTCAATCGCTTATCTTGAATCGGCTGCCTTCAGGTTTGTACTTCATCCAAACGCGGATGGGCAAATCTATTGTCTCTGAAAAACTCATTATCACTCATACGAAGTAGAGATGTTTCCAGAGAGGTGGGCCGGGTAGTGATTTATATTCGACCCGTGTGGTTCCAGTGATTGAAAAAAGCAATTGTGGAACAAAAATTCAGGAACAGTATACTATTACTATTTATAATTCCAAGAGTATTCCTAAAGGAGTGAAGAACTTGTTTCTGGATAGACATGTCTCGAAGGAAAAAGATTCCATCTCATCAAAACGGCAAAGAACACAAATCAGAAGTTGATTTTGGATAAATGAAAAATAAGAAAAAGAGAATAGAGGGAATTGATGCTGCGCCCAAACTGACTTTGTCTCCTCAAAAAAGGAGAATATTCATGGGTATAGCTTTTCTATTCCCCTTCATATGCCTCCTGCTCCTTGAAATGGGTCTTCGGTTTTTTCACTACGGTGGAAATCTCGACCTATTCATTGAAGGACCGGACGGGTATAGTGAATATCTGCGATGCAACCCGAATGTTGCCCGCCGTTATTTCTCTCTGCAATCGAATTTACCGACACCTCCAAAACAATTATTTCTCAAGCAAAAGCCTTCAAATGGGTACAGAATATTCGTGTTAGGTGAATCCAGTGCTGCAGGATTTCCTTATGGAAATAACGCTTCTTTTCCCAATGTTTTAGAGCGTGGACTCTCAAATGCTTTTCCTCAGAAGCGGATTGAAGTCATTAATGTTTCCATGGCTGCTATCAATAGCTACGCACTTTTAGATCTGATAGATGAAGTCATGAAGCAATCACCCGACGCAGTACTTATGTATACAGGTCATAATGAGTATTACGGTGCATTGGGTGTAGGGTCGGTACAATCCTTGGGTAATATGAGATGGCTTATTAATACTTATCTTAAGTTCCAATCAATAAAAACATTTCTGCTTTTACGTGATTGCATTGGATGGACAAGAATTCAGTTTAGCGAAATATTTCATAAAGGAAGTGAGATTGATCCCACTGCCACTTTGATGGAAAGAATAGTAGCAGAACAGACTATTCCGTATGGCAGTTCACTGTATGAGGCAGGAAAAAGACAATTTGAAGAAAATATGGATGCGATCATCCAAAAAGCTTCAGAGAAAAATGTGCCCGTGATACTAAGCGAATTGGTAAGCAATGTAAGGGATCAAGAACCATTTATCTCGATAGAGGATAAGGAAGGACAATCGGCAAAATCAATTTATAGCCTGGCACAACAGTTAGAAATAAAAGGTGAATATGAAAAAGCCGAACAAAAATATCTTTTGGCAAAAGACTTAGATGCGTTGCGCTTTCGCGCGCCGGAAGAATTTAATTTAATCTTAAGGGAATTAGCAAAGAAATATTCCATTCCGATTGTACCTACGATATCGTATTTTGAAAAAGAATCTCCGAATAAAATAATCGGTAGTTCTTTGATATTAGAACATTTACATCCAAACATAAAGGGCTATTTTCTATTAGCAAAAGCATTTTATGAAACAATTCAAAACAATCGAATGATTAGTCATGAATGGCCATCGAGTTGTATTGATCAAGAATGGAATCATGGAATAACCGAACTAGATAGTGTTTATAGTGTGCTGGTAATCCAGCAATTAAAAGGTAGCTGGCCCTTCCAACCGAAATCTCTGCCTAACCGGTTTGTCCAAAATTTTCGACCTGCTAATCATATTGAAGAAATCGTCTATCGTGTTATGCAAAGTGCAAATTTTAGCTTAGAATCTGGTCATATGGAGTTAGGCGCATATTATGAAAAACAAGGTAACTTCAACAAGGCATTTTTAGAATATAACGCCCTCATTACTTCAATTCCTCATGAAATGGAATTTTATCAGAAAGCAGCAACAGTCCTTTTTGAAGAAAAAGAGTATGAGAGAGCTTCGCAATTGTTGCGCAAATCGTTGAAATATAAAGAAAACTATTTTGCAAATAAATGGATTGGGCAAGTGGCGTTGATGAAGAATGATTACAAAGAAGCTGTTTCGTTTTTATCAAAAGCAGATTTGTTAGACAATCAGGTTGTATTTAATTTAAGCCGAGCCTATTATTTAAACGGTCAGTGGAATAATGGAGAAGAATACTATTTGCGATTACGAAATTTGGCTCCACGATCTGAGTATGTAACCTATCTCACTAAATTACGTGTTATGACGCAGTTAAAAGGAAGTACAGAAAAGACAAATTAGTCCATAATGAAAGCTGGTTCTGTGAACGTAATAATTTTCTCCATAGATATAGTGCTATAGAGGAGTTGAGAAATGTATAGATGAAATAGCTGCTATCGATTTATTGATTGGTTTGTTTAAAGATAGATGTATATTATGCAGGTATTCAATAGAGTAAAGGCAACTTGTTCGTGGAGGAAAGCTTGAAACATGTTCGTTCGTTTAGTCATTGCGCTCTCTTATTCTGTCTGCTAAGTCTTCAGATGTATTCGCAGACTACACCTGCTGTGCATAATCGGTTTGTTCTTAATGCCGATTATAGCCGGTTTTGGCAAAACGATTCTATGATGTATGTGGAAATATCAACCGCAGTCTATCCGAGTCTTACTGTTCTCAAGCAAGACTCCTTGGGATATCATGGGAAAGTCGATTTGATTATTTTAATTCAGGATACATCAAGCGGAGTATTTGTTCACACCGATCGGTTTAACATTCCCATGAACCTTGTCGATTCTACTTCTCTTGCTAGAACAAAATCGATGGTCAATAACACGACATATGCTTTAGGATGTGGCTCCTATAAGGTTTCTGTATTCGGTATTGATGTCTTCAATCGATTACGACGAGATAGTTCATTATTTATGGTCGATATCATCAAAAGACCCGACACGGTTGCTCTGAGTGATATCGAATTATGCTCAAGCATCACCGAATCCTCAGATCAAAAAGATATCTTCTATAAAAATACATATCGAGTCATCCCTAATCCGAATTGTGTTTACGGTTCAACGACGTATCCTCTTGTGTTCACGTATATGGAATTTTATAATCTGAAAACGGGGATGACGTATGCAATCAAAGCACAAATTGTGGATTCGAAGGGTGTTGTTAAAAAGGGACGCACTCATCTGCGTCGATTCTCAATGCCCAATGTCGTGGATGTAACGACGCTGAATGTTACTTCGATTAATTCCGGAAAATTCAACTATGAAGTTATCCTTTCCGATACTCTTGGCAACGAGATTGCCAGATCACGACGGCCAATATATTTGTATAATCCCGATGTCCCATCGACGCAAGCAACAATGCTATTTGAAGGGAGTGATGAGATTGCCAGGTTGTCTTCGGAGGAGCTTGAAGAGGAATTTCAAACCGCAAAATATATATCACAATCTGAGGATGTCAAAGCATTTGACAAGTTAACGACCAAAGAAGGTCGTCAAAAATTTTTGCAAAATTTCTGGACGAAAATCGAGCAGGATAACATTGGAGACTTACATCTTACGAGATCTATTTATCTCCAAAGAGTGCTGACGGCCAATCATCGTTATAAGACCTATACCAAAGAAGGGTGGCGCACAGATCAAGGCCGTATCCTTATTCTCTATGGAGAACCGGATGAGATAGAAAGATTTACGAATTCGACAGATAGCAAACCGTACGAAATCTGGAATTATCATCAAATAGAAGGCGGTGTTCAATTCGTCTTTATTGATCTTATAGGGTTTAATGAATATATCCTTGTTCATTCTACGAAACGCGGTGAAATACAGGATGCATCATGGGAACAATTATTAAACCGCAGCAACTGATACGATAATGTACAATAGTAAATTATCTTGAAGAAAAAAGATTGACCGCGGGCGTCATGGATTATCACCTTTTAATTGATTGCACTGCAAGTTCTACGACCGGTGAAGAGTACAGAAGGAAGTTAATTTAATAGTTGTCATCACATTCAATGATTCGGTTATTTTCTCAATAGTATTCAAGTGTGATTATGAAAACCTATCTCATTCTTACAATGTTCCTGTTTATCTCAATAGGTTCATTATTATCAGCTCAAGTTCTTCCTTATCAAAACTCGTCTTTATCAGTCGATCAACGGGTATCTGATTTGTTAAGTCGAATGACACTCGATGAAAAAATAGGACAAATGATGCAGGTCGATCTTGGAGTTGCTCAATATCAGCCAGATAGTCTCACCACATATTCTATCGGTTCGGTACTTAGCGGAGGCGGAAGTGACCCGAGAACAGGTAATTCAGCGCTAAGCTGGGCAAATATCTACGATACGATGCAAACCTACGCCTTGAAAACACCGCTGAAAGGTCCAATGATTTATGGAATTGATGCTGTGCATGGACATAACAATGTAGTTGGTGCCACGATTTTTCCACACAACATCGGTATGGGATGCACAAGAAATCCGCAATTGGTTAAAGAAGCAGCCAGGATTACAGCAATAGAAGTTGCTGCGACGGGAATAGATTGGACATTTGGACCATGCATAGCTGTTCCACGAAACGAACGATGGGGCAGGACATATGAAGGATTTGGGGAGACTCCAGAGTTAGCTCAACTTCTCGGCTCATCTGAAATACGAGGATTTCAAGGAGATTCATTATCAGATCCAACAAGTATCGTAGCTTGTGCAAAACATTATCTCGGAGACGGGGGAACCACTGGTGGGAGAGATCAAGGTAATACGCAAGGTGATACTGCAACCATAAAAAAACTTTTTTTGCCGGGATATATTTCAGCTATTGATTCGGGAGTGGGAAGCATTATGGTGTCTTTTAGCAGTATCAACGGGCAAAAAATGAGCGGTAGCAAATATTGGATTACTAATGTTCTAAAAACCGAATTGGGATTCAAAGGATTTATCGTCTCAGACTGGGCCGCAATAGACCAATTGACAAGTAATTACAAAGATTGTGTCGAACAATCGGTCAATGCAGGTATCGATATGATAATGCTGCCATATAGATATATCGATTTTTATAATGCCATGAAAAATCTTATCAGTGAAGGCAAAATTGATACCGCCCGCGTGGTTGATGCTGTGAAAAGAATTCTTACCATCAAGTTCAGGCTCGGTTTGTTTGAGAGGCCTTTTACTGATCGATCACTATTACCGCTTGTAGGCGACGTCACACATCGCGCAGTTGCACGCCAATGTGTTCGTGAATCAATCGTATTATTGAAGAAAAAAGACGGTATTCTCCCGATTCGAAAAACAAATGCACGAATCCTGGTCGCTGGAGCTAATGCAGATAACCTTGGAAATCAGTGCGGTGGTTGGACAATTTCATGGCAGGGGATCAGTGGTAATGCTCTTACGAAAGGAACAACAATTCTCCAAGGGATCAGAAACGCTGCTCCCAATGATACGATAGAATATTCTGGTACTGGTAATTTCACAAATACAACAGCTGAATATTCCGTAGTTGTGATCGGTGAAACGCCGTATGCAGAAGGTTACGGAGACAGGACAGACCTGAGTATCTCCCAAGCTGATGTGAATTTAGTGAAAAAGATGAAAGGCTATGGAGCACCTGTTATTGTTATACTTGTTTCAGGTAGACCTCTTATTCTCGAAAAAATATTGCATTTTTCCGATGTCATTATAGCTGCCTGGTTGCCCGGAACGGAGG
>PMDB01000004.1:3069-4629 GCA_003155495.1 Ignavibacteriota bacterium | reverse complement strand
CCAGGCGCTCAAGCTGTTATGTAAAAAGTCAATAGATGTTTTAAGAATATTTTATAATTCCTTTCGAGCAAGAGAGCATAAAGGAGCGTTGCTCACTTGCGTCAAAGATGCAATATTCAGAACACCGGAAAAAAAGAATTCCCGAAGGGATCCTTTGGATAATCTGTTATGAATCCTCACGCAACGGCGCTTGAGATGCAGAATGTTCCAGAGCTTTTCATTGGACCTGTCACAGTCGGAACTGGAACGCGCAAGTGCAGGGACAGTATGTCGTTTAAATCTATAAGAAAGGGCGAGGCTGTAGTCTGACAGAAATTCACCATGTCCCGGAGAGCGGGATTCGGGAGCAAGAGTCCCGGTGAACAAGCTTGAGTAAACAGTCCTCGCCCATATTTTATCATTACAAGTTTCACGAGTGTTCGATTCTGTTGTTTGGTCTAAGCAACTAAGGCATAGACATACCGATCCTGTTGTTTCCAAAGATGAAAAATACGTCTCAAGAGTTTTTTGGCAATACGGATAATAGCCATTTGTTTTGACATCGTTCTACAGAGTTCGTTAAAGCGCAGGGTGAGAGCAGGATCTTTCCTGACAGCCGTCCAGGCAGCTTCAATGAGCAAGGGGCGCAGATATTGGTTGTGCCTGAAGGACATGCCTCTGGTATAGGAAGTCTCGCCGGAGGAATAGACCGAAGGTACGAGCCCGACGAAACTGCAGAGATGCTCAAAGCGGGAGAAGCGTCGGATATCGATAATTTCCGTTATGAGCGTCATGGTGGTAATGAAGGCAATGCCAGGAGCGGAATCGATTGCCTCGACGGTAGAGGCAAGATTTTTCGAAGTAGCTTCACGGCGCAGTTGTCGGAGCACGCCAGAGAGATTGAGGCGTGTTTGTTCCAGTTGGAGAATGAGATTATCCAGCGTGAATCCTCCGGCAACGGAAGAAGGATGAACACCTTTGAGCCAGAGAAGAAACGCTCCGGACCATCGGGGATTAGTAAGATGCACGGCAGGGATGGCGATGCCGTTGACGCGCAAGAATCCCTTGATTCTGTTTTTGGTGCGCGTTTGCTGCTGCACGAGACGGAATCTTAAGCGCATAAGAGAACGGAGTTGTTCGCTAGCCACTTGAGGAACATAGATAGCTTTGAGAGAGCCGTTCTCTAATTCACGGGCAAGTTTGCGTGAGTCTACCGGATCAGTTTTGTGAACTTTTTCTTTCGCTGTTGTGGGTGTATCAGCGGGATGAACAATGATGCAATGGATGCCCAATTCAGTAAAGGTGCGTTGAATCCAGAAGCCGCAGAATCCTGCTTCATAGACGAGGTGGTAGGTTCCGCCGGGATAATGTTTTTGAAGGTAGTGAAATAACTCTTGTGGAGAAGGATTCATCGAGAACGTCTTTAATTCAATACCAGTATTGCGGATGGTGACTTTCCATTGTTTGAGATGGACGTCGATGCCGATGAAAAAATGTTGATTGATGAAATTCAAAATTGTATGTTGCATGGTACATCCTCCTATGAATGTGGTTTCTAGAACTTATAATAAACTTTTTAAA
>PMDB01000004.1:0-3023 GCA_003155495.1 Ignavibacteriota bacterium | reverse complement strand
TTTATCGGGAGCCGGTCCGTTAGGTTGCAAGTATCATTTCGTCTTCGCAGGAAAGGATGAGTTTATGAAGTACACTATCAAATACATTTTTGTTTTGTTTTTTTTAATCGCTACTGTAAGTCCTTTATATGCCCAGTGGGTACAGGCTGAAGGACCATTCTATGATCCATTCTGTCATCTCTCCATTGACGGTGAAAATATCTTTTGGGTTTATAGTGGTGACGGAAGTACTATTCTTTCTACAGATAACGGTACGACTTGGTCATCTGTTGGCAGAGTATTTCCAAGGGCTGGAATAGTCTTTTCACTTCTTGTTAAAGGGCATAATATTTATGCAGGCACCGGAAACGGCATTTTTTTATCCACCAACCTTGGTGCAAATTGGTCGCACATCGATAACGGACTTCCAACTTCTATCATTGTCAATGCTATTGTTGCTAATTCTGATTCAACTGGAGATGTTTTTGCAGGCACTTCTCGCGGAGTTTTTCTTTCCACTAACAATGGCACAAATTGGATTTCCTTAAACACAGGATTAAGCGACACTAATGTCATTTCTTTGTTAGTTAATGGAACCAATCTCTTCGCAGGTACGTTTGGAGGTGGAGTATTTATATCTGTAAATAATGGATTGAGCTGGAATTCTATAAACACCGGATTAACTGACACTATTGTCTATTGCCTAGCCTCTAAAGATATTAATCTATACGCAGGTACTCATTCGGGAGTTTTCCGTTCCACTAATCATGGTGCGAGTTGGACTGCCACCGGATTAGCACACACGGTTATCCAAGCTCTTGCTATTAAGGATTCGATACTATATGCAGGCAGTGATAATGGATTGTTTTTTACTACTAATCACGGTTCAAGTTGGGTCGATGGGCGTTTATCAACGAATGTTTTCTCTCTAGCAATTAAAGACAAGAATATTTTCTCTGCCACTAGTTCAGGCATTTTTCTATCAACCAATGACGCTTCCAGTTGGACCTGTCTCACCGGGCAATCGTTCGATGCTCAATTTGATTTCGCACGCAGGGATACGAATCTCTTTATAGGTACCAATCACGGTGTGTTTCTTTCGAACGATAACGGTATCTCCTGGATGCCTGCCGGATTACCATCTTCTATGGTTGTTTCTTTGGCTTTTAAAGACTCGAATTTATTTGCATACACCGGAGGAAATGTATTCCTTTCAACAAACAACGGTGTAACATGGGGCGCAATCAATGCCCCGATGAAACAAACCCCGAATCCATTTTACATCTATTCATTGATGGTCCATAATGACAATATCTATATTACAACATTGGATGACAGTATATTTGTCTCCAGCGATGACGGTTCCCATTGGGCACCTTTTGGCGTTGGAGTAGCTGAAGAACCTATACAAAGTCTGATTCTAGATGCCGATTCATCCAATATTTTCTATGCCCGGACTAATAATTATGGTGTGTTTAAATCGACGGACTATTGTTCAAGCTGGACAGCCGTGAACTCCGGATTGCCTAACGCCTTAATCAATGTTCTTACTTTCAGCGGTAAATATCTTTATGCAGGAACGTCTACCGGCGTTTATCGCACCACAAACAACGGTGCAAGCTGGATCTCGGTGAGCACAGGACTTACAAACAAATACATTTGTGTATTTGCCGACGACCCTGCCGTACCTGGGAAACTTTTTACAGGGACTTATTCCGGAGGAGTTTTTCTCACTACAAATAATGGTTCTACCTGGAGCAATGTTAGTATTGGGCTTCCAGCATGGGATATCTATGCTCTTACAGTTTGCGGAACCAATCTCGTTGCAGGAACTAACGGTTCTAATGTATGGTATCGTCCGCTTTCAGAAATAATAACAGATGTTAACAGAGCAAAAAGTGATATCTCAATCAACTTTTCTCTTTCTCAAAACTATCCCAATCCGTTCAATCCAGTGACAAATATCTCTTTTAGCATTCCAAAACGTTCTTTTGTCTCAATCAAAGTGTACGATCTTCTTGGAAGAGAGGTATCAACCATTATCTCTGAAGAAATGCCTGCAGGTTCCTATTCACAACAATGGAATGCAACCAATATGCCAAGTGGAGTTTATTTTTATCGATTACATGCTGGGCAATTTGCTGAAACGAAAAAACTTGTTTTGCTTAGATGATGCAATTGCAACATAACCAGGCGCTCCCCTCTAGAAAACAGAGGGATGCAAAAAAAAGCACAAGCTGACGGAATGAGCGTGGTGCGAAATTCATGGCTAATGGTNNTTTAAGTTTTTATAATTAACTTTTCTGTACCTCGTTGGTCGGGAATAAATTAATTTGGTTATCAGCATGAACTTGTTTCGTTGGTTGCATTTTGGAAGTTATCAGCGTCGCATCCCGATTTATCGGGAGCCGGTCCGTTAGGCGGCGATAAATTCTCAATGGAGGAATTTATGAGTCCGATTGCGCTACATAGAACCAGATTCATCATGTTGTGCCTCATGATATTATGTGTATTTCTCGCGCAAAACCTCGGCGCACAGCAAACACTCAAAGGAATCGTCAGAGGAAAGGTCGTCGATGATTCCACAAATTTGTCTCTTCCATTTACCAATATTTTCATCGCAAATTCAACTATTGGAACTTTTACTGACAGCACGGGAAGATTTCAAATAAAAGATGTACCCTACGGCATTCATAAAGTCATCGCTTCAATCGTCGGCTACGTGCCTCAAATCGTTACGGTGCATATAACTGAAACAACAGCGAATAATATTGTGTTTCGACTCAAACTCCAGAATATTCAATTGTCGCCGGTCAACATTGAAGGAAGTGAACCAAAAGAATGGAAACTTAATCTTCAGAAATTTATAACCGAATTTTTCGGATCGACTTCGAATGCCGAAGAGTGCAAATTATTGAATCCCGAAGTGCTCGATTTTGCCGTCGACGAAAAGACATCCGAATTTGTCGCGACGGTGCGCGAGCCATTGGTTATCGAAAATAATGCGCTGGGGTACCGCCTCTACTATTATCTGAAGTACTTTA
>PMDB01000038.1 GCA_003155495.1 Ignavibacteriota bacterium | reverse complement strand
AAATCAAAAATCTTGGGCAGCGCCAAATCTGAATCCTCCTGATTTTGGGATGCAGGTTGGATCATTCTTTTCTTCCCTCTCCCCCCACGGCGAATGGATTGAAGGTGAGTCAGGGCTCCGGGTCTGGCGTCCATTCCACATTCCTCACCAATGGCGGCCGTATCTTATAGGTCAATGGGTTTGGACTGATTACGGATGGTACTGGATGTCGAATGAACCGTTTGGTTGGATCACGTATCACTATGGTCGTTGGTATAATGACGACTACTATGGCTGGGTCTGGATGCCGGATGATGTCTGGGGACCTGCATGGGTCGAATGGCGATATGATAACGACTATATTGGCTGGGCACCTTTGCCGCCGTACACAATATTCAATGTTTCCTTCGGAATGAGATTTACAACACATTGGGCAGCTCCCGCGCATTACTGGAACTTTGTTCGGTATCATCGCTTTGGAACTATCATTCGTTATAGAGATATTGCATCGGTGGAACATACAAGATATCTCATCCGCACAACACGAACCGGTTCACAGTATGAAGTAAATCATGATCGCATCATCAATCGTGGCGTTGACCGGGCGATTATCGAGCGACGCGGCAATCTCCGAATTTCAAGAGCAGAAGTACGGGATGTTCATGAACAATCTGGAGAGCGGATGATACGATCCGATGGCAATCGCCGTACGGATCATATTGAAATCTATCGTCCCACGAGAGATGAAATGCATCGCGGCATAGAACGCATCGAAGCACGACGCGGCGACCGTGCTCTTTCAATTGATATGAAAAAGGTTGAACGGCCGCGTGTCGAGTCTCGCCCTCCTTCTGATGAACGTCCCCGCGATAATCCGGTGAGGACAGAAGAACAACAACCTGAACGCAGTATTCAACGCGAAACACAACAACAAAAACAGAGACGTGAACGGGATGCACGGCGCGAAGAGCGACCACGCGGGTACACCCCGCGAGCGCAAGAGCAGAAACCGCAACAAGACAGAAAAGAAATGCGGCGTGAGCTTATTCAACGATTTGAGCATAATCAGAATCCGTCGCCGCCCACGGCACATGAAGCGCCACAAAAAAGAATAGAACATCAACGAGAGAGTTCTCCGAACGCACATCCCAACAGATCTGCGCTTGAAAAGCGCTCAAGTCGTAGCGGTGGTAAACGAAGAGATTAATAAATGATGAATTATAAACACAAGCAGGCAGGGACGCATTGGGCGTTGACATAGTGGAAAAACTCTCCCATGCCGACACCCTCGTCCAGGATCTATCCGCAATTTCTGTTGATAAGGTATCAAGACTTTAAGAAGTATTTTCAGTAACCTTATAGAGATGCAAACCTATCTCAATATGGTTAAGGTAGGTTTTCTTTTTTAATGTGACCCCCAGCGTGACTCTCTACCACAGGCGTATGAGCCTTCCACCTAAAAAATGGTGGACAGGTCGGCCCGGAACACTCTCTCATTCCATAAGACGCAGATTCTCTTAGATTATGTAAAATTAAGACTCCGGTTTAATCTCGATGTCTTTTTCAATAACCGTTATCAAATTATCCGTAGTTTTTGCTAAACGTTCGGCAAGACTAATAATAATTTGCTTTGTCATCTTTGGGTGATGCTCTATGATATTATCAAGAGACGTCTTGAAATGGATAACTTTCGTTGGTTCAAGTGCAATCAACGAGGCGGTTCGTGGAGTGTTGAGAATACCGCTCAGTTCACCAAAGACAACTCCATGCTGGCTAAACTCCGCCACTTTTTTATCATGCTTAAAAACACCAACCCTCCCTTTCAACAAGACGTACCACCCAACTTCTCTATCCCCTTCGCTCGCAATAACCTGTTTTTCGTTGTACTCCTGAATATTGCTGGAGTTCAGCAGTTCATTATTCTCGATAATATTCTTCATCACAATCCCCTGATATTCATATCAGACATTAGTAATATGCATTGAAATCTTTTTATCACGTTTTCATTCCAACATCGATTGCCTTTATTGAATCGACAACATCGTTGATATGAATTTCATTCATACAGCGAAAATGTCCCTCAGGGCAATTGCTGCGACCAATATGGGAACACGGTCTGCAGTATAATCCTTTTCGCTCTATAACTATATTTTCAGTGCCAACCGGAAAGAAACCGAACTCACGTACTGATGAACCAAAGATTGCTACTACCTTCTTTTTCATCGCAGCGGCAATATGCATTAATCCTGAGTCATTCGTCACTATGACATCGCAAAACTGCATTGCGGCTGCTGTTTCTAACAAAGAGAATTGACCATTGTATTCAATTGCATATTCTCCTTCGGTTTTTTTATTTATTCCATTTGCAATTGTTGTACATAATACGGTATCGTTCTTCCCTCCGAATAAAATTATTTTTGCTTTCAGTTCACGTACTAATCGAATGCCCGCTTCGATAAAACGTTCTTCCGGCCATCGTTTTGTCGCATGTTTAGCCGATGGGCAGAATCCAACTACTTTTTCATATATGGGAAGCTTGAGGGACGATACTTTTCCTGAAACTTTATGCATTGTCTCATCGGGAATAAAGATTTCCAGCCCATGTGCATCGTTTTCTACACCATAGATTTCCATCGGTTCAATGTATCGGTCGGCGACAGACACAATATCCTGGTAATAGTTTTTCTTCAATCTTACCAACATCGTCCGTGCAAATATTCGCTTGTTAATCACAACAACTTTTTTTGCTCCGCTGAAAGAACGAATGTATCGACTCCGCAGACTATTGTGAATATCGATAATCAGATCGTACTTTTCCCGTCGTATTATCTCTTTGAGTCGTCGTAATTCTTGAAATCCTCCTTGAGCATCAAATTCAAATATATGGTTAAGATTTGGATTATAACGAATGAGTTCACTATATTCATTTCGAACCACGAAATCAATTTGAGAGGAGGGAAACCGTGTACGCAATACTCGTACAAGCGGAGAAGCGAGGACGATATCTCCGATGGAACTAAATCGGATTACGAGTGTTTTATTTGGTATAAGCATATGGTGAGCAAAGTACGTGGAATTTTATGCAGGTGCAATTATCACAACAGAACGAAGTAATTTTATATTAGGGAAACTATGAAATACACAAAAACCATTGCAGAGTTAAAATCATCCGGATATAAGGTGGTTCCTGTGAAGGACGAAATACGAAACAACCTCATCTGCAAACTTCAGCAG
The DNA here is from genome assembly GCA_003155495.1 of Ignavibacteriota bacterium. Taxonomy (GTDB): domain Bacteria; phylum Bacteroidota; class Ignavibacteria; order UBA10030; family UBA10030; genus Fen-1298. The sequence continues at coordinate 15,716 of PMDB01000038.1, read as the reverse complement.
AATGAGGAGTTGTTTCCGGGAATTATCGGTTATGAAAAGACCGTGATTCCCTCCATCGTCAATGCCATCCTAGCAAAGCATGACATTCTTTTATTGGGATTGCGGGGTCAGGCAAAATCACGATTGGTGCGAGCCTTGCCATCGTTGTTAGATGAGTTCATTCCTGTTATCAAAGGATGTGAAATTAATGATAATCCGTTTCGACCCGTATGCAAACACTGCAGAGATCTAGTACAGCAGCATGGAGATAGCGTCGAAATCGAATGGCTGGGAAGAGATCTCCGATTTTCCGAAAAACTTGCCACACCCGATGTTACAATCGCTGATTTGATCGGCGATATCGATCCTATCAAAGCAGCAACGCAGCGGCTCCACTATGCACACGAAGAAGCGATTCACTATGGGATTATTCCTCGCACCAATCGTGGCATTTTTGCAATTAACGAACTTCCCGATCTTCAACCTCGAATCCAGGTTGGATTATTCAATATTATGGAAGAGAAAGATATCCAGATTCGCGGTTTCAATATTCGTATTCCTTTGGATTTGTTGATCGTCTTTACAGCCAATCCTGAAGATTACACAAATCGCGGAAACCTTATTACTCCTTTAAAGGATAGGATTGATTCACAGATCATCACGCATTATCCTAAGAATCTTGAAGACGCTGTTGCGATCACAAATCAGGAGGCATGGATTCATCGCAATGGCCGGGATTTAAAGATGCCTCTCTACTTCAACGAAATTATAGAGCAGATCGGCTTCGAAGCACGGTTGAGCGAGTTTGTAGATCAAAAATCCGGTGTCAGTGCCCGCCTGACAATTTCTGCAATAGAGAATTTTATAAGCAATGCTGAACGGCGAGCGATTCTTTTAAGAGAACCAACTATTGTTCCTCGTTTCTGCGATCTGCTATCGACATTGCCTGCAATAACAGGAAAAGTTGAACTTGTTTTTGAAGGCGAACAAGAGGGTTCTGTCAAAATAGGGAAAGCATTAATCGGAAAAGCAGTGCGTTGTATCTTCGAGAAATATTTTCCCAATCCTCTACAACGCAAACATAAATCCAGCAAACAAACAGGCGGACTCGAAGAAGAAAAATCTGATTATAATCCGATCCTCAGTTGGTTCGGTTCAGGGAACAAAATTGAGATTGGAGACGATATGCCGTTTAATAATTATTACAATGAGCTTGGCAAAGTCAAAGGATTACGCGAAGTAACGTTGAAATATTTTCCTCACGTGAAAGATGATCCGTTCGAATTAGCTGCGACAATGGAATTTGTGCTTGATGCACTTCATCAATATTCGAAAATTGCAAAGGATAATGTTGACAGTATAACCGTCTATAAGGATCTCATCGGCAGTATCTTTCATCGACAAGAAGAGACTTTTGAAGAGGAACCTTGACCGTGCGGCTTCGTTATAGTCAATGGACAGATAGATCGAGAACAGACGAACAACGTCTTCAAGAACTCATGAAGGCTTTCAGCTTTCTTCTGCTCAAGACAAATGGCGACGTTCAGGAAGCACTTAATTGGCTTAGAGAATTGGCAGAGCGTTATGGAATCTTTGGTCAAGGCCTCACATTTCAAGACCTTATCGAAAAATTGAAGGAAATCGGAATCATCGAAGACATAGGAGGTGTTCCGAATCTTACTCCCCGCGGGATCAGAAAAATAAGGCAAGATGCGCTGCTGCAAATATTTTCTTCACTCAAAAAAGCTCCGAGTGGGGGCCACGAATCGCCATATACAGGACAGGGTGTCGACCGCTTAAATGACACGAAACATTGGACATTCGGAGATCAGCCAACAAATATCGATCTTACTAACACTCTTACGAATGCATTTCGCCGTGACGGTATTGACGATTTTCAATTGCTGGAAGAGGATCTCGAAGTGTATGAGACAGAACACATTACCGGTTGCGCCACAGTGCTGCTTCTCGATATCAGCCATAGTATGGTTCTATATGGTGAAGACAGGATAACACCGGCCAAACAAGTTACACTTGCCCTCGCAGAATTGATACAAACGAAATTTCCGAAAGATTATCTTGTGCTTGTTGCGTTTGGCGATGAAGCACAGCTTGTGAGCATCAGCGAACTCCCTTTTCTGACTGTCGGGCCATTTCACACAAATACACGAGCCGGATTACAGCTCGCCCGCAATCTGTTGCGGCGATCGGGTAACGTGAATAAACAAATCTTTATGGTAACCGACGGAAAACCGTCTGCAATTTTAGATGACGCCGGACGTCTCTACAAAAATCCTTATGGTCTTGATCCGCGCATAGTGAATAAGACCCTTGACGAAGCTGTACAATGCAGGCGTGAAATGATCACGATCAGTACTTTTATGATTGCACAAGATCCGTTATTGGTTGAGTTTGTTGAGGAACTTACGAAGGTCAATCGAGGGCGAGCGTACTACACATCACTTGATAACCTTGGTGATTTTATTTTCGTTGACTACATTAGAAACCGACGCAAGCGATATACCTCCCAATAAATCCATTTACATTTCAGACAGAGATTCCTTGTTGTTTCTTGAATCTCGACGATTTTTTCTGCATTTTAGTTCAGCAAATAATTGTTCCGCACGCGGTTCATAACGTGCATTTTGCTTCACGAAAGCGATAGAATGATCCTTATTTATCCGGCAATAGAAATTAGCCATAATTGCTGTGTCGAAATTGTGCACGGTATCCCTGGCTCGGAACACGTGTATTCAGTTGACCCGGTTCAATTGGCAGTCATGTGGCGTGGTGAAAACGCCAAGACCCTACACGTCGTTGATTTGGACGGAATTGCTGAGGGACGAATCGTCAACGAAGATGTTATTCGAAGAATGGTCAAAGCAGTTGATATACCCATCCAAATGGGCGGTGGATTGCGAACATACGATGAGATCAAGAGGGTTCTTGATCTCGGTGTTTATCGCGTTTCGATTGCCACTGCCGCCGTCGAACAGCCGGGACTTGTGGAGCGATTAGTAAAGGAATTCGGCACACGGAAAATCGATATTGCAATCATTTCAGAAGGTGGAAAAGTATCAATTAAGGGAGGCGCAAAAGCGACAGAAATTACGCCGCTCGACCTTGCTTTGCAAATGACTCGCCTCGGCGTATCACGGATTCTCTATGGTGAACGCGAAGATGGATTACATGATAAAGCATTGCCCTATGATACCCTCAAGGAACTAGCAATCAAGACAGGTGTTCGCATTACAGCTCGCGGCGGCGTTTCGAATTATAAAGACCTTATGCGATTGCAGGAACTCGAAAAGTACGGTGTCGATTCGGTCGTCGTAGGAAAACCGTTATACGAGAATCATTTTCCATGCCAGGCACTCTGGCGTTTAAACGAATTGGCACTTACTGATCTCGGACCAACACGAAGAATCTAAATGGTTATCACTGTTATCGGACATCTCTGTAAAGATGTTATCCACCTGCCGGATGAAAAAGAAACTCAACAAGAATCTTTTGGCGGAATTTTATTCACCGTGCTCACGCTCGCCAATTTGATGAGTGAAAAAGACCGCATCCAACCGGTCTTTGGGGTTGGGCAAACGGATTATGAATTGTTGATCGAACAAATCAAGCAATATAAGAATATTGATACAAGCGGAATTTTTAGAATTAAAGGTCAGACCAATCAAGTGCAACTCTTCTACCAGAAGGAAGCGCAGACGAGAATCGAGTGTTCCGAGCACATTTCTGCACCGATTCCTTTCAACCGTATCAAATCATACCTTGACGGCGACGCAGTGCTTATCAATATGATTTCAGGATCGGATATCACACTGGAAACGCTGGATTATATTCGTATGGAAATTCGCGAACGGAGAATTCCCATCCACTTCGATTTCCATTCACTCACACTTGGGATCGATCAGGAGTTCAAACGTTTCCATCGTCCCCTTACCGATTGGCGGCGTTGGTGCTTCATGCTCAACTCTATCCAAATGAGTGAAGAAGAAGCTTTTGGGCTTTCGGCAGAACGGTACGATGAAATGACACTTACCAACCATGTAATGACATTGATGGTCGAGACACTGATGATTACGCGCAGCGAACGCGGAGCAACCGTCATTGTTCAGGATATTCACAAAAAACTTACGCGTAAGGACTTCGCAGGTATTTCGTACGGTCCTGCAATCGATCCAAACGGCTGCGGCGATGTCTTCGGCGCAGCATTTTTGTATCAATATCTCAAATCCAGGGACAGCTTCATCGCGGCTGAGTTTGCAAACAAGGCAGCGGCGCTAAATGCAACCTTCAAAAATGCTCAAGAGCTCGATGGACTTCGGACAAAGCTTGAGCAACTTGGAGTAGTTATTTCCAAGCCAGCAACCAACGGGAAGCCAACGAACTGCCCTTGATGGTCGAGGAGATTTGTTTACATGATTTTAAAAGATCGAATTGAATTATTTTTCACACAAGATATTGATAAGATAGATCGTCAATCTGCGATACAGACATTCAACGAATTGAAGTTCTTTTTGAATGTCGGTGATGTCCGGGCAGCTGCACCATCATCAGCCAAAGGAAATCACGGTGGTTGGATTGTCAATGATTGGGTGAAGAAAGGCATTCTGCTCGGCTTTCGACTTGGCGAGCTTACGGATGTTTCCATAGACGAACATTTTAAGTATTTCGACAAGGACACATATCCCTTAAAAAAAATTACACTGGAAAACCAGATACGAATCGTACCCGGCGGATCATCCATTCGTGACGGGTCCTATGTCGCTTCCGGAGTTATGGTCATGCCTCCGGCCTATATCAATGTCGGCGCATATGTTGGCAGCGGTACCATGGTCGATTCACATGCATTGGTCGGTTCATGTGCACAAGTCGGAAAACGCGTTCATCTCAGTGCTGCGGCACAGGTGGGCGGTGTCTTGGAACCTATCGGTGCCATGCCAGTGATTATCGAAGACGATGTGTTTGTCGGTGGTAATTGCGGAATTTTCGAGGGAACGATCGTGAAACAAAGAGCGGTTATTGCAGCGGGCGTTATCATGACTGGTTCGACTCCTGTGTATGATCTGGTAAAAGCAAAAATCTATCGAAAATCAAAAGATTCACCGCTCATTATTCCGGAAGGCGCAGTTATTGTTCCCGGAAGCCGAGTTCTTGATGCCCCCTTTGCGCAACAGCATCACCTCGCTCTCTACGCGCCAATCATCATCAAGTATCGCGACAGCAATGCAGACGCTGCTACGGTGCTGGAAGAAAGCCTTCGATGAAGCGGATTCTTATCTGCGGAGCTAATGGGCTTCTCGGTCAACGACTTTCCCTCATGCTCAGCACGCAAAACGATTATGAAGTATTGAATACTTCCATCGAGCGTTCGTTTGTTTTTGATAACATGTTGTTCGATTACAATCAGCTGGATATCACAAATCGGAGTGATGTAAAAAGTCTCGCGTCAAGTTTTCAGCCGAACGTGATCTTCAATGCTGCTGGCGCAACTAATGTCGACTGGTGTGAATCAAACCGCGAAGAGACATGGAAGGTCAATGTGACTGCAGTTGAAAACCTTACCGATGCAGCACGAAAGGTTGGTGCAAAGCTTATTCACGTCTCCACGGATTATGTTTTCGATGGAAAAAATGGCCCGTATAATGAAGAGGAACAACCTCATCCCATCGGGTATTATGGCAGAACAAAACTTGCCAGTGAGAATGCTATTCGAACTGCCGGTATTTCCAATGTCATTCTTCGCACGATTGTTCTGTATGGAAGCGGTATCGGTGTAAAGGCAAATTTTGCCTTATGGGTGATTAACAATCTTAAATCCGAAAAGCAAATAAATGTAGTCGATGACCAGATCGGTAATCCAACGTATGTAGGTGATTTAGCGCTTGCGATGATCAAGTCGTTCGAGTTGAATCGTGAAGGCATGTTTCACATTGGCGGCGGCGAGCAATTGAGCCGATACGATTTTGCCATACAAGCAGCAAAGGTTTTCGGTCTGGATGCGTCTTTGATTAAGCGAATCAAAACGAGTGATTTGAACCAAGCGTCACCTCGCCCAATGATCTCCGGCTTCATTACATTGAAAGCCGAAACGCAGCTTGGTATGCGCTTCCTGAATGCAGCGGAAGGATTGACTTTGCTGAAACATGAACTTCAGCATATCGGCAGGAATTGATAAAGAAGGGTAACGATTATGTTGGACTTAAAATTTATCCGTGAAAATTGCGATCTCGTTAGCGCCGGTGCAGAAGCAAAAGGCATCACTGTCGACCTTGATACGATATGTGCTGTCGACGACAAGCGCAAAGCACTTATTCAAGAAGGCGATGTCTTAAAAGCAAAACGCAATCAGGTGTCTGCTCAGGTTGGAAAAATAAAAAAAGAAGGTGGCGATGCAAGCGGGGTCATCGCGGAGATGGAATCAGTGAAAACCCGAATTCAGGAAATCGATGGCGAGATGCGCGAAGTTGAAAAGAATCTGAACACGCTCTTGCTTACTGTTCCGAACATTCCCCATCCTTCCGTCCCGCTCGGAAAAACCCCGGCAGACAACAAAGAAGTCTTCCGCTGGGGCAACGTGCCTAAAACAGACTTCCCCCTGAAACCGCATTGGGAGTTTACTGAAAAGTTTGGCATAGTCGATTTCAATCGTGGCTCGAAAGTTTCCGGCGCAGGATTTCCATTTTATGTTGGCAAAGGTGCCACATTAGAACGCGCACTCATCAACTTTTTTCTCGATCAAGCGGCTCAACGCGGCTATAAGGAAATTATGCCGCCTATTATTGTCAACGAGGATAGCGCTCGCGGCACCGGACAAATTCCGGATAAAGAGGACTTGATGTACATTGTGGAACGTGATCAACTCTACATGATTCCGACTGCTGAAGTGCCTGTCACCAACTTCCATCGTGACGAACATATTGCCGAGCAGGATCTCCCGATTCGATATGCCGCTTACACTCCATGTTTCCGGCGGGAAGCGGGCTCGTACGGCAAAGATGTACGAGGTTTGAATCGACTCCATCAGTTTGATAAGGTTGAGTTGGTGAAGTTTGTTCATCCTTCAAAATCGTACGACGAATTAGAATCACTGCGACAAGATGCCGAACATCTTCTCCAGCTTCTCGGTCTTCCCTACCATACACTGCTTATGTGCACAGGTGATATGGGATTCACACAAACAAAGAAATACGATCTTGAAGTATGGGCGCCAGGTCAGCAAAAATGGCTGGAAGTATCGTCTTGCAGTAACTTTGAGTCGTTTCAAGCACGGCGGATGAATATCAAATTTCGTCCAAGGAACGGCGGCAAACCGGAAATTGTTCACACTTTGAATGGATCAGGTTTGGCACTGCCGCGTGTTGTTGCAGCACTCATCGAACATTATCAGACACCGGAAGGAAAGATCATTATTCCAAAGATTTTGCATCCATACACGAAATTTGAAGTAATCGGATAAATACTATTCATGAGGCCGCTTCTCCGCCTTAAACCATATCTCCTTCGTTATAAAAAGAAGCTTCTTCTCGGATTGCTCACAGTCATCGGCAGCAACGTTTTTACTATTGTCCAACCGATGTTCCTTGGCAAGGCGGTGGATGAGTTGAAGCGCGGCATCGAAATGCATACTTTCGTCTCCAGTGATTTACTTATGTGGGCTGGACTCATCGTTGGTTTTGCACTGATCGCCGGTGTGTTCACATTCCTAACGCGTCAGACAATTATTGTCGTATCGCGGCATATCGAATACGATTTACGCAACGATTTTCTCTCTCATCTCCAGAAGTTATCTTATTCATATTTCCAGAACATGCCAACCGGCGACTTAATGGCGCATGCCACCAATGACATCAGCGCCGTGCGAAATGTCGTTGGCCCAGGTATCATGTATCCATCCGACACAATCGTCACACTGACATTTGTTTTGTTCATGATGTTTATGAGTGATTGGCAGCTCACATTGTTAGCGCTTATTCCCATGCCGCTTGTGTCATTTGCCGTATACAAGCTCAGCAAATTTGTGAATAAGATATTTACAGCACGCCAAGAACAATTTTCGCTCCTCACCACTCGCGCTCAAGAAACTCTTTCCGGCGTTCGTGTGGTGAGAGCATATGTCCGGGAAACGTACGAGGAAGAGCGATTCCGCAAGCTCAGTTATGAATATCTCAAAAAGAACCTTGTTCTTGCAAAAGTGCAATCGATCATGTGGCCCTTAATGTTTGTGCTCGTCGGTTTTTCACTTGTCATTACGATCTACTTTGGCGGACTCAAAGTGATCGATGGACAAATGACGATAGGCACACTTACTGCATTCACCGCCTATCTCGGTATGCTCATTTGGCCTATGATTGCCTTCGGCTGGGTTGCCAATTTACTGCAGCAAGGCGCCGCCTCGATGGGCCGTTTAGCGGCCATTATGGATTCTGAACCTGAGATTAAAGACACTGAAACAACAGATCATTCCATCGAGAATATTCATGGTACTATCGAATTCCGCAACGTTTCGTTTACGCATAAGAATGCTGCCCAGCCGACATTGAAGAACATCAATCTCAAGATTGAATCCGGAATGACGGTTGCAGTCGTTGGTTATACGGGAACAGGGAAATCTACTCTGGTGAACCTCATTCCACGGCTCTATGATATAACAGGAGGTGAATTATTCATCGATGGAATTGATATCCGGAAGATTCCTCTGGAAGTCCTGCGTTCCAATATCGGCTTCGTCCCTCAAGAAACATTTCTCTTCTCAGAGACAATTGCAGAAAACATTCGATATGGCGTTGATAACAACCTTGAAGAGGATTTGAACATGGCTGCGGAAATATCCCAGATTGCCAAAGAGGTGATGGAATTTCCAAAGCAATATGAAACTATGATCGGCGAACGAGGAATAACTCTTTCCGGTGGACAAAAACAACGATCCAGCATTGCGCGTGCTATTATGCGTAATCCGAAAATCCTGATTCTTGATGATGCCTTATCAGCTGTTGACACATATACCGAGGAAAGGATTCTTCATCGCTTACATGAATTTATGAAAGACCGCACGAGCATTATCATCAGTCATCGTATATCGACTGTGAAAGACGCCGACTTGATCGTCGTCCTCCAGAATGGTGAAATTGGTGAACGTGGAACTCACGATGAATTGGTGGCAATCAATGGTATTTATGCCGATCTCCATCGGAAACAGCTTTTGGAACAACAATTGGAAGAAATGTAGACGAATATGCAGGAAGAGGAAATCTTAGGAAAAGCATATGATGCTCGTCTGATGCGGAGACTTATTAAGTATCTTAAGCCGTACCGCTGGCATGTTGCACTCGGGATCGTTCTCAGTCTGCTTGTTAGCGCAATGGAAGCAGTGCGTCCTACCTTCACAAAGATCGCTGTGGACACTAACATTGCCCAGAACGATAAACAAGGCTTGCTTAGAACAGCTGCATTATTCTTGGCAGTCATGGTCGTTCGGGGATTCATCCAATATGCCAACGCCTACCTGACACAATGGATTGGTCAACGTACTATCTTTGACCTCCGGATGGAAGTCTTCCAGCACCTCCAACGGCTATCCTTAAAATTCTACGACCAAAATCCTATCGGTAGACTTATTACTCGCCTCACCAACGATGTGGAAGTGCTCAATGAAATGTTTTCTTCAGGCATCGTCATGGTCTTCAGCGATGTCTTTACCATTATCGGCATATTCTACTTTATGTTCACGATGAATTGGAAATTGGCGCTCGTTACACTGAGCGTGCTTCCATTCCTTTTCTATGGCACATTTCTCTTCCGCAAAAAAGCGCGGGAGACATATCGTGATGTCCGCATTCAGATCGCACGAATCAATACCTTTATGCAGGAACACATCACCGGTATGCTCGTGGACCAAATATTTAATCGTGAGAAGAAATCGTACACAAAGTTCACCACCATCAATGCTGCCCATCGCGATGCAAATATCCGATCTATTTTCTATTATGCAGTTTTTTACCCGGGCGTAGACTTGATCGGCGCGGTCGCTGTAGGCCTTATTATCTGGTATGCCGGGCATAATGCATTAGAAGGTGTTGTAACGGTCGGAACAGTGATGGCGTTTATCCAATTCAATGAAATGTTCTGGCGACCGATCCGCGATCTCTCAGAAAAATATAATATTCTTCAAACGGCAATGGCATCTTCAGAACGTCTTTTCCAATTATTGGATGATAAAACCACATTGAACATCCGGCAAAATCCTGAACCACTGGAACATGTTCGCGGTGATATCGAGTTCCGCAATGTCTGGTTCTCCTACAACCCACCTTCCGATGGAGCACAGTCGCCTGAATGGGTTTTAAAGAACATTTCTTTCTCTATTCAACAGGGACAGACTGTTGCCATCGTCGGACATACCGGTGCAGGAAAAACAACCATCATCAATCTTCTCAGTCGATTCTACGACATCCAACAGGGCGAGATTCTCATCGACGGCATAAATATCCAGCATGTCAATCCACACGATCTTCGCAAACACATTGCCGTGGTTCTGCAGGATGTATTTCTCTTTTCCGGTGATATTCAGAACAATATCCATCTTGGTGATGAAACGATTTCTCAAGATCGAATAAAAGCCGCCGCTCGTATGGTCGGTGCGAATAGGTTTATTGAAGCGCTGCCGAATGGATACAACGCTGAAGTTAAGGAACGAGGGGCAACATTGTCGGTTGGACAGAAGCAATTACTCTCCTTCGCGCGCGCGCTCGCATTCAATCCTCGCATCCTTGTCCTCGATGAAGCAACGTCCAGTGTAGACACGGAAACCGAATTACTGATTCAGCAGGCAATTAAGAAAATGCTGGTCGGACGCACATCTATTGTCATCGCACACCGGCTTTCAACCATTCAGAGTGCCGATAAAATCATTGTTCTCCACAAAGGTGAAATCCGTGAGATGGGCAATCATCAGGAACTGCTTGCGCTTAATGGCATCTATCGCAAACTGTATGAGCTTCAATATAAAGATCAAGAAACCAAAACACCAAGGCAATCTTGATAAACAATTGTATTGCTTGCAAATCGCGACAGACTTTTCTACATTCATCCAGAATGATTTATTAAATTATAGCAATGACAGAAGATCAGCACGTAACCGAAGGTACCTTTGTCGTCGTCGACGTTGAGACAACCGGTCTTAGTCCAACCGAGGATCGCATCACAGAAATCGCTATGATGAAGGTGAAAAACGGCATTTTACAGGACGAGTTTTCGACGTTGATCAATCCACTTGTGACCATTCCCGCTTCAATCACAAACCTGACAGGCATTGATAATCTGATGGTAGCAGATGCACCGACCGCGCGAGAAGTGGCATCAACCATTGCAGACTTTCTAGGAGATGCAGTGTTTGTTGCTCACAATGCACCGTTCGATTGGGGATTTGTCTCTGAGACAACGATGCGCGAACGAGGTATTGAACTTTCTAATCGGCAGTTATGTACTGTCAAGTTAAGCAGAAGGATTCTGCCACATTTGATCAGCAAATCGCTTGGTCCCGTCACTTCTGCCTTGAACATCAAGATCCCCGAACGACACCGCGCATCAGGAGATGCGTACGCAACTGCGTTAGTATTGGTGAAATTCCTTTCCTATCTCCAGCGTAAACATGACATTCATATGATGAGCGAATTGCTGCGTTTTCAGAATGGTTGGTCGCCAGTAACTTTAAAATAGAACAGAATTTTTTTTACTTCCTACTCGACTTGCTCAACATTAATTGTATCGGTCGTTCCCTTTGCCAATAGCGGCAAGCCGGCAGTGAAAACAACAAAGTCTCCCTTTTCGACATACCCTTCTAATTTAAGACGCTCAATAATTTTTCTAAATGCAGTATCTTGGTTGTGGATAAAATCATGGCTTTCAATTCCGTGCACACCCCAAACGAGGTTCAGCTGACGAAGGATTCTTTCCTGACCTGTAACAGTAATGATCCTCGCTTCAGGCCGGTATTTGCTGATCCGTATTGCCGTTGCGCCAGAATGCGTAATCGGCACAATCGCAGTAGCATGAACCTGTCGAGCCAAAACGCATGCTGCGCGTGCCACTGCATCAAAGACATTCTCCCGAATTTCTGCAGGCACTTGTTTGATACTGAGGTGATCGTGTTTCCGCATTTCCGAACGCTTAATGATATTATCCATTGTGTGCACTGTCTCAACTGGATATTTTCCAACGGATGTTTCGGCACTGAGCATAACAGCATCTGCTCCATCAAGCACTGCATTGGCAACATCGCTTGCCTCTGCTCGTGTTGGCCGAGGATTTTCAATCATCGATTCGAGCATTTGCGTAGCGATAATAACTGGGACACCTGCTTCATTACATTTCCGTACGATCATTTTTTGAAGAATCGGCACATCTTCCGGCATCATTTCCACTCCGAGATCACCGCGAGCCACCATGATGACATCGCTTTCTGCAATAATTGCATCAATGGAATCGATCGCTTCTTTCATTTCAATCTTCGCAATAATCGGTATCTTCAAGCTTGTCTGCTGCTGAATAACAGTCCGAAGATGTCGTAGATCATCAGCAGACCGCACAAATGAAAGCGCTACATAATCAACGCCGTGCATCAAACCGAACTTCAAATCCTCTATATCTTTTTCGGTCAGCGATGGTGTGCTTAGTTTCACACCAGGAAGGTTCATGCCTTTATTTTCTTTAAGAATGCCGCCTGTGACGACAACACATTCAACATCTGTTTCTGTTTTTGATATGACTTTGACTGAAAGATTACCGTCATCCAATAAAATAGCATCGCCTTCCTTGACGTCCTGCGGCAGCTCCCGGTATGTTGTTGCTACTCGCTTTTCATCTCCCACAATATCGTCAATCGTGAAGGAAATTATTTTGCCTTCTTTTAATTCAACCTGCCTATTCTTTAATTTCCCTGTGCGGATCTTAGGACCGCAGAGATCCTGTAATATTGCGACATGCTCGCCGGTTTGTTTGCTTGCTTCTCGCGCATTTCGAATTGCAGTCAAATGATCATCATATGTCCCATGTGAGAAATTCAATCTCGCAACATCCATTCCGGCATTAATCAATTCCACCATCCGGTCAATACTTTGCGATGCAGGTCCGATCGTGCAAATGATTTTTGTTTTAGCAAATGTCTTTTTATCTCTCATTATTTATTTTCTCGTTTCTTCCACTATGGTTATGAGCTGCGGCAGTACTTCTCCTGCTTTGCCTAAAAGAGTTTCATTGACTGTGTGTGATATTTCTGTCATCTCGGTGTTCACCTCTACAATATAGGCGCCTTGATTCTTTGCAGTCAGCGGAAGACCAGCAGCCGGATACACCACTGCTGACGTGCCGATCGTAAGGAATAATTCGCACTTACTCGCTGCTTCTGTTGCCGCTTCAAAAACATCTTCCGGCAGCATCTCTCCAAACCACACCACATCAGGTCGAATAAGCCCATTGCAGGACGAACATCTTGGCACTTTCTTCTCCATCGTGACTTCGACATTCTTTACAAATTTTCCGCAGTCAATGCAATAGCTGCGTTCTATATTGCCGTGAAGTTCGAGCACTTTTTTGCTTCCCGCTCGAAAATGCAGATTATCAATATTCTGTGTTACGAGTGTGAACTCCTTCACAAGTTCTTCTAATCGTGCAAGTGCGTAGTGAGCAGGGTTCGGCTTCACATCATGAACGATTTGTCTTCGGTAGTTATACCATTCCCAAACCAATTCCGGATTGCGCATAAATGCATCGAAATTGGCAAGCTCTTCCGGCTTCAATTTTGACCACAAACCATCTACTCCGCGGAATGTTGCTACACCGCTTTCTGCAGAAATCCCAGCGCCGGTCAAAACGCATATCGACTTCACTCGCTGAAGCAGAGATCGAAGTTTAATGGAAATCGTCATGGAATTGGTTTCAGTGTTAAGACATCACGGCATGTTGATTCTACGACAGACATTTGCATCGGTCTTATTTTATATCCACCATTCAGCCAAAGTGTAACCTGATCTTTATAGTGCTGTGAAAATACTTGACCGGATTGACCCGGTGGAAGAACTGTGCGTGTATCATTGACATCGGCAAGATTGAATATTTGCCGCATCGACGGTCCCACAACACTTTCATATGGATGGGCAAGAAAATATTGTCCGACATTGACTGTTGCATGCGATCCCCCGACAGGAAACGGACCGACATTTAAGAAGCCGGCAAGTAATTTGTTCACGCCAAATACATGCCCAAAGGTCACCGTGTGCAGTCTTCCCCACTGCCATTCTTTGAGTTCACCGCCCAGACGTACTTTCAGATCGCTCAATGCATCTGAAACACTTTTCCGTATACAATCATCTCTCGTTTCGCGTTCAGGCGTTTTCCAATCGTCAAACCACTCCGAATCCGGATTCTTCAACAAATGCGATAGCGCTGAGAGCGGTGTGCTTGCAAGTGTATCATACAAGCTGTACAGTCGATCGCCCATTTTCCTATAGAAAGTATTGTAAACCAATTTGGTCACAGTAGCCTGGAAGAGTGTTGTGCTCACATCTTCTTTCCTCATTTCAAAAGTCCAGTTACGCAAATAATCCAGCGTTGTTTTCACATTGGGATCTGTCACTGCAATACTATCGTACGCATGAAGAATGTACGGCACAAGTTCACGCGCTTGCGTTGAAAGAAGATCGAATTGAAGTCGTTGCATATCTTCCATCGTAAATTTTTCCTGCTCATGCAGTACTTCATTAATACGGATCGACCGCCACGGTGATTCCCAATGGTAGGAGATATGGTACGGATAGGAATCGTCGATTATCTTATTGTTCGCTGTAGCGATAAATCCTTCCGGAGGATTGAAAACATGCGGCATTTGATCGAAAGGAACAAATCCTTCCCAGTCGTATTCATCAGTCCATCCGGGGAAAGGCAGTGTTGGACCTTTCGTTTTTCTGATAGGCAGTCTGCCGCCTGTGCGATATCCGATGTTGCCATCCACATCCGCATAAACAAAATTCTGCGCAGGTGCGGCAAACAATTTCAATGCTTCTTGAAATTCCTGCCAGTTAGATGCTTTGTTGATGCGATAAAAGGCACCGACTTCATTCGAGATTTCGTGTCCCACCCATCGCATTGATATAAGCGTTGTAAGAGATTGTGCTGTTGGTTCCATTTTATTCACAATTGGTCCGCGATGCGTGCTGTAGATAGAAAGTACAACCGGCAGTGATCCCTTCACCACAATCGTATCGACAACTTCCGTCATCGGCCGCCATTCATTATTGAATTTGTAGCGCGTAGGATGCTGGAGGGAATCGACTTCTTCAATATAATAGTCATTATCATCCATCATCGCATTCGTGACACCCCACGCAATGCGTTGATTCCTTCCTACGACAACAAATGGAACGCCGGGAATCGACATTCCGGCAACATCGAATGTCGGTGCTACAATATGGATTTCATACCATCGTCCTGGCAACATCAGTAAGAGGTGCGGATCATTTGCAAGAATTGGTTTTCCCGTTACAGATTTTTTCCCGGACACTACCCACGCGTTGCTACCGGATTCAAGGGCATGGAAACCCAGAAGTGAACGATATTCCCCCTCTGTATCAAACAATGGACGGAGATCTTGAGCGACAGATTTCCCTTTCAGTTCTTTGGGGATAATAAAAGGTGCATCTTCCGACCAGTATGGAAATATTTCTTTCGCC
>PMDB01000032.1 GCA_003155495.1 Ignavibacteriota bacterium | reverse complement strand
TCCGGAAAATATAACAGCACTCCGTATCTCATCACGGAATTGGTCACTGGAGAATCGATGCGGGAGTTGATCCGTCGATTGGCGCCATTACCGGTAGATGAAGCTGTTGCACTCATCCGCAAAGTTGCGGATGGACTTGCTCATTGCCATGACCATAATATCATACACCGGGATATAAAACCGGAAAATATACTCTTTGCAGATAATAAGCAGCCGATAATTTTAGATTTTGGACTTGCACTTACAAAGGGTGGGTACCGGGTTACCTATGCGAACCTCAGCGGTACAGCCGGAACGCCGGATTATATGGCCCCTGAACAGGTGGAAGGAAAGCGCGGTGATAAACGAACNNGGAACGATTCCACGGCTGGATAAAGAACGCCCGGAGATTACTCCGCAGCTTGCTGCCGTTGTTGCAAAATGCTTAATGAAAAATCCGGATGATCGGTATTCGGACATGAAAGCATTGGTATACGATCTCGATCATTTGGAGTCTGTCGATCTTTCCGTTCTTGATAAGTTGTATGAAGAATCCAAACCAGTTCCCTTCTATAAATCACCGGTCGTTCTTTCTATCGGTGCAGGATTGGGAATATTGATATTACTTGCACTACTCGGTTTACTATTACAGGCGATACGCTAATGTCCACACTCCTCCCATATTCAAATAAAGAACTTCTGGCGCTGGTTGCAGAGCGCAAAATTCAATTTATCGATCTTCAATTTACAGATGTTGGCGGAGCTGTGAAGAATGTTACTATTCCGACCAAAGAATTGGAGACGACACTCAGCCATGGCATTTGGTTCGATGGTTCTTGTATCGAAGGGTATGCACGAACTGCCGAGAGCGATATGTATCTGGTCCCGGATACATCGACCTTTGCTGTCCTTCCGTGGTTGAAGGACAATGAAATGACCGCGCGATTGATTTGTAATGTTTATACTCCGGACGGCCATCCTTTTTTGGGCGATCCGAGAGCAGTACTGGCGCGGATGATGAGTGAAGCGGAAAAAATGGGGTTTGTCTATAATACAGGGCCAGAGTTGGAATTCTTTCTCTTGAAGCCGAATGAACAGGGTGGAGTTATCCCTCCTCAGCCGCACGACAGCGCAAGTTATTTTGATATGCCAACCGATATGATTGCAACCGACCTCTGGCGGCAAGCGGCAGAAACTCTTTCAGCCTTTGGAATTGAAGCTGAGGCAATGCACCATGAAGTTGCAAAAGNNGAAATGGACCTGCGTTATGCAAATTCATTAAAGACTGCCGACGATGCAGTTACCTTCCGTGTGGTAATGAAACGACTCGCCCAGCAGAAGGGTTTGTTTGCTTCCTTCATGCCTAAACCATTGCGTGGACTTGCCGGCAGCGGTATGCACGTGCATCAAGGGCTTAATTATAAAGCCAATGGTGGGAATGCTCTTTCAGATCCCGGCGATTCACATGGTCTATCGAAAATTGCCAAACACTTTATAGCCGGCCAGCTGGCTCACGCCCGAGGGATGTGTGCTGTGCTTGCACCGCTGGTGAATTCCTACAAACGTCTTGTCGTCGGGTATGAAGCACCAGTCAATATCAGCTGGGGGCGTATCAACCAATCTGCATTGATTCGAATTCCACGTGCCCATACACCGGAATCAACTCGCATTGAACTGCGCTGCCCCGACCCGAGTTGCAACCCGTATCTTGCCTTCACTGTCATGCTTGCTTCCGGGTTAGATGGTATTCGCCGTAAATTGGAAGTTCCCGAAGCCTCTGAGGAAAATATTTATCTTTCCAATGACCCTAAAAAGAAATCCACCTTGCATATTTTACCTGGTTCGCTTGACGAAGCAATCTCAGAATTTGAGAAAGACACCGTTATTCGGGAAGCGTTAGGCGCACATATCTTCGAACGTTTCATCAGTGCAAAGCGGTTAGAGTGGGAAGATTACCGATTGGAAGTGACCCCCTGGGAATTGGAAAAATATCTTCCAACGTATTAACTTTTCTCTGAAGCAGAGCTTCAAGACTTTCCATTCCCAAACTGAGTTTGGGAACGAGGTAACTGTAACTTTCTACAGTTCCAGCGCTTCCTGATTTTCTTTTTTCCTGCCGCTGTGTTGTGCGGCTTTGAAGGTAATATTCACGCTTGGAAGTTTCGGGCGTTTGCCGGCAAAAAAATCCTTGAGTGTAAGAATTTGCAGTTTTGGAAATTCAAACCCGGGCAGTTTTACAAAGCCCGCGCCTGCAACGGTATCTAACATCGGCTTGGTTGGTTCTGCGGTTGTAAGAAAAACGCCCATATCGCATTTGTGTTTTTCTATTGCGCCGAGCAGTGCATCGATATCTTTGGATTGCACTTTCTCACCACCTTTTACCTGAAACGCAACTCGCGCGGTCGCATCCTTGTTATCCATCGCATAGAGTGCAATGCCATCCACGCCTTTATCTGCGCCTTTGGTGCCGAAGGTGGCGGAAAACGCTTCAAACTCTGTAATCCACCAATCCTGAAATGCAAACGCATTCTCTTTCCACAATCGCTGTGCACTTTGTTCGTCTGTGGGAGTGCCGCGCACTTCAAACTCAGATAAACTCTTTTTATAGGTATGATGAAGCCGTCGCTTGATGAGCGAGATGGCAATAGGCGAGATATCTATGCCGATCCATTTGCGATGCAATCCTTCTGCCGCATCGATAGTTGTGCCGCAGCCGCAAAATCCATCCAACACTACTTCACCTTCGTTGGAAGATGCTTTAATGATGCGCTCCAATAATGCTTTTGGTTTTTGTGTGGGATAACCAAGACGTTCATTTGACACAGGATTCAACATATTAATATCAGCCCAAACATCATCAACTAAACGAATTCCTTTGCTCTCTTCCAAATATTGTTTATAGGAATACATTGCCCCTTTTCTAACGGGTTCAATTAATCGGTTTTCAGATTTCAATCTTTGAAGTGTTTCATCACTATAAGTCTTTAAGAGGGTTTTTCTATAGTAACCTCTTTCATCTTTCCATTTGAATCTTTTGAGATATTCTTCTGAATAGGGATTTGAAGGTGCATTCCATACTAATTCAGTGGTATTTCTTGAATAGAATAGGATAATATCATGATCTCGTGGTAATTGTTTAGCTCTCGACTTACTACTACCACTAAATGGAGTGCGACGCCATATAATTTCGTTTCTGAAATTGTCTTTTCCAAATATCATGTCACAGACCGTCTTTAGATAATGACTCATCGTCGGATCGCAATGGAGATAGAAACTGCCGGTCGGTTTAAGCACGCGGTATAACTCCAGAATCCGCAAAGCCATCATTACCAGATAGGGGAATGCATGCGGCGCAACTTTTTGGTACACGGCAAGAAGCAAGTGAATGTTTTCCGTACGCATCGTTTGCAGTTCGTGCAGAGAATCCAAAACATTTTTAAGTGACCACGTATCTTCAAACGCAAGTCGCTGGGATTGTATTTCCTTGTCGTCGAAGAAAATATTGTAGTCGCGCTTGCTGTTAAACGGCGGGTCGATATAAATCAAATCCACAGATTCATCCGCCACGCTGTCGCGTAGCACGTTGAGACAATCGCCAAGATAAAGTGTGTTCATGAAATGTTTATGGTTTGTAGATTATCGTGTAGAAATCTAAATGAAAATAGCGGAAAGGTGAGTGGGAATCAAGGGGATATGAAATTATTCTATTGGCTATGGCGTTATTCTTTTTTGAGTTTAATACACCCGCTTGCGATGTCATTCCCGCGAAAGCGGGAATCCGGATCAAGAGACTCCCGCGTACGCGGGAGTGACAAAAGTAAGGAGGGGATTAAGGATGATCGATCATTTCTCATTCATCATTGATCACTCTACTATGTTTTTTGTAATCTTGCTTGTAATCCCATATTTGGATAGATTAATTGTGAATTGCGATTTACAGATGGTACTATTAATGAAGTTCGTTTTTTCATCTCTTTGCAAAACGACGTTATTGAAGTAATCTAACATTCTTTCCGATTGCTTATAGTAGTCTGGGAGATTATATAAATATGCTAAGGAGGCCGGTATGAAAAAACTTCTACTCACTTTATTCTTTGTTGTTTTTACCTACAGCTTAACATTTGCACAAACGGCTACACCACCTTCTGCGGGCAATGGCACAAGCGGAAATCCATATCAAATAGCGTCTTTAGAAAATTTGTCTTGGATTGCATCAAACACGGTAAATTGGAATAAATACTATTTACAAACCGCAAACATTAATGCATCAATAACATCAAGTTGGTTCAGCGGTGCCGGTTGGGCGCCAATAGGAAATAGTACGACGAAATTTACCGGTTCCTATAATGGTAATGGACATACTATTGATGGTTTATTTATCAATCGTCCATTAACTAATTGGATTGGTTTATTCGGAGTCACAAATGGAGCAGTTATTGACAGCATTGGGATTACAAATGCAAATATAATCGGCGACACTGGTGTTGGCGGTTTGGTGGGAGCTAATTGGTTTTATTCCACAGTGAGCAAATGTTACTCCTCCGGAAGTATTAAAGGAAAGCAGTGTATCGGTGGACTAGTGGGGAGGAATGATTATTCCCCGGTGAGCAACAGTTATTCTACAGCAAGTATTAACGGAAACAGTGCTATTGGCGGTCTGGTGGGATTAACTGATTTTTCCGCAGTGAGTAATTGTTACTCTACCGGAAATGTTAGCGGATCTATTTATTCTCCTGGCGGTTTAGTGGGAGATAATTCTTCTTTATCCACAGTGAGTAATTCCTTTTGGGATACTCAAACTTCGGGACAGGGAACAAGCGCTGGCGGTACAGGCATAACTACTGTAGAAATGAAAACTCCAATTACTTTTTCATTAGTCGGTTGGGATGATACTGGCACTATTTGGAAGATAGGCGGATCAATAAACAATGGATATCCCTTCTTATCCTGGCAAAACCCAGGTGGTACTCCATTGCCAAGAACAATAATAGCTCCCTCAGCAGGCGATGGTACAAGCGGAAATCCTTATCAAATAGCAACTTTAGAAAATTTGTACTGGATAGCATTTCAAGCTAATTCTGGAACTAATTTTACCGGAGTCTATTTTGAACAAACCGCAAATATTAACGCATCAGTAACATCAAGTTGGTTTAGCGGTGCCGGTTGGACACCGATAGGGAATGATTATCCAGGTTTCGCCGGTCACTACAATGGTAATGGACACACTATTGATAGATTATTTATTAATCGTCCATCAACCGATTACATTGGTTTATTTGGAGAGACAGGTGGATCAGTTATCGATGGCATTGGTATCACAAATGCAAACATAACCGGTAGTAGTAGTGTTGGCTGTCTGGTGGGGTTTAATTTATTATCCCCAGTGAGCAACTGCTACTCCTCCGGAAGTGTTAGCGGAACTAAATATGTTGGCGGTCTGGTGGGATATACTGGTGACGCAGTAAACAATTGTTACTCTGCCGGAAGTGTTAGAGGAACTGAAGATGTTGGCGGTCTCGTAGGATATAATGGAAGCACAGTAAACAATTGCTACTCCGCCGGAAGTGTTAGCGGAACAGGTTCTTCTGTTGGCGGTCTGGTGGGAGAAAATGATGCCACAGTAAACAATTGCTACTCCTCCGGAAGTGTTAGCGGAACAGGTTCTTCTGTTGGCGGTCTGGTGGGATGGAATTATTATTCTTCCATAGTGAACAACAGCTACTTCTCCGGAAGTGTTAGCGGAATTGATGATGTTGGCGGTCTGGTGGGATTTAATGATGCCACAGTAAACAATTGCTACTCCTCCGGACGTGTTAGCGGAACAGGTTCTCCTGTCGGGGGTCTGGTGGGAGGTAGTTATGAAGATACCGTAAATAATTCCTTTTGGAATATAGAAACATCCGGTAAGTCCTACAGTCATGGCGGTACAGGTAAAACCACTGCCGAAATGAAAATAAAATCCACTTTTTCATTAGCCGGTTGGAGTGGTTCAATATGGTATATGGATGCTGGAATTAATAATGGATACCCTTATTTATCCTGGCAAAACCCAGGTGGTATTCCATTGCCAGAAACTGTAACACCTCCCTCTGCCGGCAATGGCACAAGCGGAAATCCTTATCAAATAGCGTCTTTAAATAATCTATACTGGATAGCATTATACACGGAAAATTGGGATAAATTCTACAAACAAACCGCAAATATTAACGCATCAGTAACATCAAGTTGGTTTAATGGTGCCGGTTGGAAACCGATAGGGAATGGTACGACGAATTTCACCGGTCACTACAATGGTAATGGACATACTATTGATAGTCTATTTATTAATCGTCCATCAACTGATTACATTGGTTTATTTGGATACACAAATGGAGCAGTCATAAACAGTCTTAGGATTACAAATGCAAGCATAACCGGTCACAATTATGTTGGCGGTTTGGTGGGATATAATACACAAGTTTCCACAGTGAGTAACAGCTATTCTACAGGAAGTGTTAGCGGAACTAATTATGTCGGCGGTTTGGTGGGATATAATACACAAGTTTCCACAGTGAGCAACAGCTATTCTACCGGAAGTGTTAGCGGATATAGTACTATTGGCGGTCTGGTGGGAGAAAATGATTATTCAGTGAGCAACAGCTATTCTACAGGAAGTGTTAACGGAAATCAAACTATTGGCGGTCTGGTGGGAGAAAATGATTATTCAGTGAGCAACTGCTATTCTATCGGAAGTGTCAATGGAACCTATTCTGTTGGCGGTCTGGTGGGATGGAATAATGGTGGTTCCGTACACAGTTCCTTTTGGGATACAGTAGCCTCAGGGCGGTCCACGAGTGCTGGTGGTACAGGTAAAACCACTGCGGAAATGAAAACAACATCCACTTTTATAGATGCCGGTTGGGATTTTACTGCTGTCTGGCAAATGACAGGAACTAATTATCCTGATTTAATAAATACTAAGGGTCCGCCGGACACTTCCCTCGACGGATTAAAAGATGAATTTTATAATAAGTTAACCGGCCCTAATGATGGATACATCCAATTGAGGTCCTATGCCTTTAACGACAACGGTTCCCCAACCGATGATGCCGATCTCTCAGCAAAAATCTGGACAGCATGGGATAACGATTGGTTCCACCTCTACGAAGAAGTCATGGACGACACACTCTCGGCAAACGCCACCAATGTGTGGGAAGAAGATGAAATCGAATTGAAATTTGATCCGCAGCCGACAGACAGCGTGACGAATTCGATCTGGGATACACGCCTTACAGCACTTGATGCCGGAACGGGTGTTGTCGCATGGGATAATCTGGATAATGTATCTGCTTCTCAAAAGTTATGGGCGCGAAGAACAATCCCAGGCGGTTATGCACTCGAACTGGCCATCAAATGGTCAGCCATCAAAAGTGGGAATGAGACAATAACACCCGCAGTCGGTAATATTTTTGGCATGGCAATCTGCCAACACGATAACGATGGTCATGCACGGCGTCAAGCATCGGTAGAGTGGGCAGCGGTTCTGTTAGATGCCGTTTATAATACACCAAAATATCTAGGAACGGTAAAATTTCTGGCAGATAATAAATTGCAATTCATTCCAACGAATAATATGACCGGCAGAACGAATCCGATACCATATGATGGATCCGATTATCCTACAGGAATTAAAAACGCGTCAACCACGATACCAGAAACATTCAACCTTGGTCAGAACTATCCCAATCCATTTAATCCCAGCACAACATTTCGAATTGCTCTTCCTATTGCCAGCAATGTAAAGCTTGTAGTGTTGAATATTCTCGGGCAAGAAGTAACAGAAGTGGTGAATAAACATCTTGCAGCGGGAACGTATGATTTCTCGTGGAATGCGAAGAACCTGAGCAGTGGTGTGTATTTCTTCAAATTGACAGCAAATCAGTATTCATCCGTACGTAAAATGATGTTGCTGAAGTAATCGCAATGCAATTCGTAGTATATTTTTAACAGTGATTTGAAAGGCGGTTTTATAGACGAACCGCCTTTTTGTCTTTCATGCCGGTCACATGTCCCATCTTGCTTGTACTCCCATATTTGGGTAGATTTCTTTCGCAATGCGTATCTCAGATGAAAAAATTGATGAAGTCCGAAACGCCGCAGACATCGTAGAAGTCATTTCCGGATACGTAAAACTAAAGAAGCGCGGCAAGAATTATCTTGGACTATGTCCATTCCACACAGAAAAGACGCCATCGTTCACGGTCAGTGCCGAGAAGCAAATGTATCATTGTTTTGGATGCGGCAAAGGCGGCAATATATTTACATTTCTGATGGAGATGGATAAAATATCATTCGTGGAGGCGGTTCGATCTCTTGCTTCGAAAGCCGGTATCAACATTCCGGAAGAAAACGTGTCAGTAACCGAAGAGCAAACAGAGTTTGAGAATTACTATGCTGTTTGCCGGTTTGCAGGAATGCACTTCTTTCGCAACTTAACGGAGTCAGAAGAAGGCAAGGAAGCGCTCAGCTATTTCTACAAGCGTGGATTTACCGATGAGACCATCCGCACCTTCGGACTTGGATATTCGCTGAACTCGTGGGATGCCTTTGTACTTAAAGCACAGGCGGAAGGTTTTAAAGGAGAAGATATCTCCAAAGTCGGGCTTGCACGAGTGCGTGAGGATGGTTCATTGTATGATTATTTCCGCGGGCGTGCAATGTTCCCAATTTTTTCCACACAAGGACGTGTCATCGGTTTTGGCGCACGCAAGATGCGTGAGGATGATGCCATTGCCGGTAAGTATATCAACTCGCCGGAATCTCCCCTCTATGATAAAAGTCGCGTGTTGTACGGATTGTTTCATTCGAAGGATTTTATTCGTCAGGAAGACAATGCATTGATGGTGGAAGGGTATGCGGATTTAATTTCACTCTATCAAGCGGGAATCCAAAATGTAGTTGCGTCGAGCGGTACTGCACTCACCGAAGCACAGCTCAAGCTTATCGCGCGTTATTCAAAAAACCTCACTCTCGTCTATGATGCAGATTCCGCCGGTTCCAGTGCTACCGTGCGGGGAATCGACCTCGCGCTTGAACACGATTTGAACGTTCGAATTGTGGAACTTCCTGAAGGAGAAGATCCGGACTCGTATGTCCTGAAACATGGCGGAATTGAGTTTAGAGAACGACTTGCAAATGCAGTTTCTTTCATCGATTTCAAAGCGAAACAACTCCACAGGGCTGGGGCGTTTGTAACTGTCGAAGGAAAAAGAAATGCAATTCGTTCACTCGCGCAGACTATTGCAAAGATTGGCGATGAAATTACGCGTAATATGTATATAAAAGAAGTCGCAAATAATTATTCAGAAATATTTGGAGTATATGAAACGCATCTTTCGCATGAAGTTGCAACGATAAGATCGCAAGGACAACGGGTGCGAGTGACTCGCTCTCCACTGAAGCAAACAAGGGTAACTCAGGAAGAACAAACTTCGTCGTCGACGGTTGGATTTGAAGAAATTCCACCTGAGGAACACGACATTTTGAGGCTGATTCTCGAAGGAAATTCCGATGTGATTCGTTATATCCTTTCGAATGTCTCGTTGAATCAGTTAACTAATGAACGAATGAGAAACCTTGCCCAGTTTGTTCTGGATTTGTATGACGAGCGGGGAACGATTGACACCCAAGCACTTGTTAGTGAAATGGAAGATGGAGAAATGCGAAACCTTGTAACTGGACTCATGTTTAACCCCGATGAATTACGTTCCGATTGGGAAAAAATGGAAAAGGAAATATATAGACCTGAGCCGATGACCATTGCACGGGATGCGGTTTTGCAGATTCAAAAGAAATCAATCAAGCGCGCAAAAGAAGAGAATAGTCGTGCAATGAAAGAAGCAGAAATGCAGCACTTGGATACCAGTCTCATAAGCCAACGACAGAATGAACTATCTCAGTTGTTAAACAATCTCGAAAAAGAAAAAAAAATATTGTGAGCGCAAGTATGCCACGAACCACGCCTTTGATGATTCACATTGTACCTGGTAAGTGCGATTACTGCGGCTGCTGTGTCGGCGTTTGTCCGGAAGATGCCATCGAGCTGATGGAATCGCGCATTTCTATCATAGAGGAACGATGTACAAACTGCAGGAAATGCGTTTGGGCATGTCCGTGGGAAGTGATCCAGTTTCATCGGGAAGGAGTAGAGGAGTTGCCCAAAACTCAACCGATGTTTTTGAATGAAGTATAAAGTAGTTGAGTCGTTGAGCCTATGAGTTGATGAGCGAAAAGCAGCAGAAGAAGAAAAATAATGACAAGTAGAGATCGATGAAATCTCAAATCACTAAATCATCCAATCACAAAATCACTCGATCCAAACTGTATGCTTAAAGAACAATATGACGTCATAGTAGTCGGTGCGGGACCTGCAGGTTCAACAGTTGCTCGTTTTGCCGCTGCCGGCGGCGCTTCAGTGCTGATGTTGGAAAAAGACCGCGATGTCGGTTACCCCGTGCGGTGTGGGGAAGCAGTCAGCCACGAAGGAGTTGTACAGTTTATCCAACCGGACCCGAAATGGATTGCGGCAACAGTTACTCGCTTCAAATTGGTCGCGCCCAATGGAAAATCTGTCATTCCAAAACTTGATGGAATAGGATATGTGCTCGAGCGTCGTATCTTTGATTATGAATTAGCAAAATTAGCGGCACAAGAGGGCGCAGAAGTCATCACCAAAGCATATGTCTACGATCTTCTCAAAGATAGTCATGGAAAAGCAGTAGGTGTGAAAGCGCTCATCAAAGATACTCCGATAGAAATTCGTTCGCGCGTCGTTGTTGGTGCCGACGGAGTGGAGAGTCGCGTCGGTAAATGGGCTGGTATAGATACAACGTGCCACATCCACGATATGGAAAGTTGCGCACAAATGACGATTTCGGGAATTGATGCAGAGCAAGATTGTCTCGATTTCTATTTCGGCGATGCAATCGCGCCTGGCGGTTACCTCTGGGTTTTTCCGAAAGGAAAAGGCACAGCGAATGTCGGGATTGGAATCAATGTCGAGGAGGCAAAGAAAAAATCGGCAATTCGATATTTACAGGAATTTGTAGAGCGCAAGTATCCGAACGCGGCGATGCTGACACACATTGCCGGTGGCGTGCCTTGCGGCAAAACATGCGATACGCTGGTAAAAAATAGTGTGATGCTTGTTGGCGACGCAGGTCATCAGGTCAATCCTACTTCCGGCGGCGGCATCATTAGCGGAATGATCGGCGGGATGATTGCCGGACAAGTCGTTGCAGAAGCACTGAAGGAGAACGATCTTTCGCATTTGAAAGAGTACGAGAAACGCTGGCACCAGCGCCTCGGCGGGAGGCACGAGGTGTTTTACAATATCAAAGAAGCTATCTCTAATTTCTCGGACGATACACTGAACAATATTGCCGAAAGTGCTCTTAAACTTCCTGAGGAAAAGCGGACACTTGGTGGAATCTTCCGCACGGCGTTATGGAACCATCCTTCCATGTTAATTGAAGTGGCGAAGGTTTTTATATCGTAGTTAAGAAATTACCGTTGTTGAACATTTTATTTGTCGAAGTACGCCTTACCATAAATGACATGTAGTAAAAAAATCATGTCAACACTTGAATTCCCACTCTGCCCTTCGTATATTGAATAGGTCATTTTCTGACCAATGGAAGATGACGTACCGCAATATGTTAACCTTCTTCATTTGAAGTTCATTCTACTGAAGGCAGGATGTATATGCGAACAAAGGAAATATATCGCAAGATCCTCTCACTTCGAAAGCCGCCGGATTTTGGTGATGAAGAAAAAAATCGCGTTGCAGAAATCCTCAATGTTATAGCACTAAGTATTCTTGCCGGATTTACTACACTCGTTCTCCAGAGAGCAGCCGCCGGACAGTACCAGTTTATTTTTCAAACGCTCTTGGTCGGTGTGATGATTATTCTGTCGATAGTCTTTCTGAGGATGGGTCGTTTGCAATGGGCAGAAGGTCTTCTTCTTTGGTCAGTAATGGGTTTTATCACGTACCTGCTTTTTTCAGCAGGTGGTCTTCACAACATCATCCTTCTTGGTATCCCGATATGTTTGATGTTTGCAGGAATTGCTCTCAAGCCGCCCTTTTTTTATGCATTCACATTTTGGACGATATTCTCCGTTATTGTCATTGGATTCCTCGAAATTGCGAGAGTGATTGTTAAGCAATACCACCAGTACACTGATTACCTTGATGTCGTTGATATAGCGGTTATCCTCTTAATAACAGCAATTGCTGTTCGTATCCTTGCCGATCGTCTTCTACGGAGTATTAACAAAGCCCGAACAAGCGAAAAGGCAATTCGAAAACAATCCGAAGAATTACGCGAATCCGAAGAGAAGTTTAGAACGCTGACAGAAGAACTGCCGAACATGGTCTACATTCACAAGAATGGGAAAATTGTTTATGTGAACGAAAAATGTAAAGAATTGATCGGCTATTCGCGTGAAGAAATCTATGCTCCTGAGTTTGACTTTCTTTCAATTATAGCACCTGAACATCGGTATCTCGTACTTCAAAAAATCAGGCAACATTTAGCGGGAATCAAAGTTGAACCGTATGAGTGTACGCTCGTTGATAAAGCGAATAGAAAAATTGAATGTCTCAAAATGTCAAAATTGATTCGCTACGAAGGTGAGCCATCGGTCCTTGGTATTGTAACCGATCTGACAGATTTGAAAAGAACTCAAGAAGCTATNNTCATTCAATCCTGCTTCGGAACAAATGTTCCGTTGCTCAGAAGCGGAAGCACTCGGGCAATCCATAGATCGGTTCATCGCCCTGACTCAGAACATTAAAGAGCAGAGTCATTCGGATGAACCTAATCAAAATTCGGTTGCAGGCTTGGTTGAAGGGAAAATGAGGACAATCAATGGAGTTCGTGTCAACGGAGAGAATTTCCCTATCGAGGCTTCTATTTCGAAAGTAAAGGTAGGAAAAGAAGAGCTCTACACAATAATTCTCCGCGATATTACGGAACGAGTGAAAGCGGAAGAGATGCAGACAAATTTGCAGGCACAATTACTTCAATCGCAGAAAATGGAAGCTGTCGGTTCTCTTGCCGGTGGTATAGCGCATGATTTCAACAATATTCTCTCGGTTATTATTGGCAATTCAGAGTTAGTGAAATTAAAACTGAACAGTAACCACCGCGCCATGAAATATATCGATGAAGTGATTCACGCTTCGGATCGGGCACAAGAACTAGTTCAACAAATATTAGCATTCAGTCGGAAACAAGATTCAAATTATCGGCCTGTTCGGTTACACTATATCTTGCGTGAGGGTATGAAACTTCTCCGTGCGACAATTCCCACGACTGTCGAGATTAAATTAGATTTACCAGTAAAAGGGCCTCTTGTTCTGGCTGATGCAACGCAGATCCACCAGATTGTTATGAATCTTTGTACCAATGCAGCCCAAGCAATGGACGGAACCGATGGAAAACTTATTTTGCGCCAGAAGAGCATAGAATTTGATGACCGGGCGGTGTTGTTTCACCCTGATCTGAAAAAAGGACGATATGCTGTGTTTACTGTTCAGGATTCGGGCACCGGTATGGATGCAGTCACGTTGAAAAGAATTTTTGAACCGTTCTTTACGACGAAAGAACCAGGGAAAGGGACTGGATTAGGATTAGCAATTGTTCATGCCATTGTAAAAAATCATGGCGGTGTGACAAAAGTTCAAAGTCAGGTGGGGAAAGGTACGCAAGTTGACGTGTATCTTCCGATCTACGAAGGTGAAGAACAGAGTGTGAGGCTTGAAGAAATTAAAGAGAGTCTTGGAAGCTCCGAACGCATCATGATAGTCGATGATGAGCCGCAATTGCTCGATGCACTCACAGAGTTATTAAAAGGTCTAGGATATCAGGCGTTTCCATTTACAAAGCCTACGGATGCACTGCAAGCATTTGAAAATGATCCCAACGGATATGATCTTCTCATTACCGATCATACTATGCCGCATATGACTGGTCTCATTCTCGCGACTAAAATACTTCAGGTACGCAAAGAGTTGCCGGTTATCTTAATGACAGGGTATGATCAAATGGAGGGCCCGGAGAAACTCAAATCTCTTGGCATACATACCGTTCTTCTGAAACCATTCAAGAAGAGCGCTTTTGGAGAAATCTTGAGAAATGTCTTTAAGAAAAATTAGATATCTTTGAATTTAAAGAATCGATCACTTCCAGCGTGAAGTTTATAGACCCGATAGAAGTTTCATTTGCTCATACCTCTTGATTCTTCCACGAATAGTAGCAAGCAGATTTTCGCGATGGATAGGTTTAACAAGAAAGTCATCAACACCCATTTCTTTGCCGGCACGCATTAACACAACGTCATTCAACCCCGTTATGAAGATAAACGGTACTTGTTGGAGGTGACGCAATTCTCTGACTTTCTCATAGAATAAAAAACCATTCATTGTGGAAGTTTCTAAGCTGATATCGCAGAGAATACAGTCAGCTTTCTCTTTTTTTAAAAAATCATATGCATCGTCCGATGTACTAAAATCCATCACGAGATAACGTGCTTGGGTTAGTATTTCTTTCATCAGCGTGAGTATTTGTTTCTCATCGTCAATGACGGCGATCGTTTGCTTTTTTCTTTTCCCTTCCTTGAGAACAACCAGATTTGCTTCGATAACAACTTGATCGGAACTGGACACATCAAAACTTCTGCGAAGCTCTGCAAGAGTGCTTGCGACCTCTGCCTTTGGCGCATGGGACTGGAGTAAATGCTTGAGTAAGAGGATGTAACATTCGAGTTTTGCCTGTCGATCTAACAGCTCCTGTTCCTCGTTAGAGATGAAGAGTGATTGCTTGAGATATTGCAGTTCGTTTACTTCTTCATCTGTTTTTTGACCATCCGACCATGCAAGCAGTAACGCTTGTCTGAAAATCTCTAACGCCTCTTTGGATGCTCGTTTTGTTTGACTGGGTCCCGATTCGTCAGATTTCCGCAATCCGGCTTTTTTAAATTCTTCATACAATGCCGGTACTTTCGTTTCAGTTATATCTGTGCGTTCACCGAGCAATTGGTCTCCCATGTTGTAGGGTTTCAGACCTTCACTCGGTGTATTTGAACTTTTGAGTTGTTGGGGAGTTAATGCTTCTTGACGCTGCCGTTGAGCGAAAAGCTCTTGAATGCGCTCTTCGTAAGCAAACGCATATAAATTCTTTGGATCTAGCTCACGAGCTTTTCTTACTTCATGAAGTGCTTTTTCTAAATTATTAGCCTTGACGAGTTGATCGACCCGCTTGAGTATTTCCCGGGAAGATTTCATTGTCTCTATTATCCGTGCCGAATCCAAGTAAAATTCTCCTATCTGTTGTCATAGGCCTTCTTACGGTAGCCCCTCAACTCGCAGAAGACTTTCTTGTTTGGAACGCTTACAATTTCTGGAAGGTGGATAAACGAATCGCGACATTCTCTGCACAAGAAACTTTATCGTGGCTCCATTCTATTAGAATGTAAGAATGTCTTTCGAGAAACGCAATTCAAAAATATATAAAACAATAATTTTTGTTGGTGAGGAATGAGTTGTCTTTTGTTCTATGGCTATTCAAAGTTTCCTGGTTCCCGCTTATTGCGAATAACAGCAATCCACTTCGGCACGGCGTTGATCATGACAACAACGACGCTTCCCATTATGACTACAGTGAGAAGAAGATTAATGCTTCCCTGAAGCTGTGTCTTCGGAACAAAAAGCATTGGGTAGAAGATATTCATGATATTCAAGAAACCGGCAGTCAATGTTGTAAATGCTACGAAGATGAGAGGCAGAAGAGTGATCCAAGCATATTTTGCCTTTCCACGATTAACGATGAACGATGTGCTGACTGTAAGCGCAATAGCTGCAAGCAACTGGTTTGCTGTCCCAAACATTGGCCAGATAGAAGAAATACTGCCAGTGTAGATAAAATATGCCCACATGGAGACAATCAGAAGACTGGTTATGAGGTTACCAGGAAGCCAATCAGTTTGTCCAAACGGTTTGTACACCTTGCCAATCATTTCCTGCAAGATAAAGCGGCCTATGCGTGTTCCGGCATCAATGGTCGTGAGGATGAAAAGTGCCTCGAACATAATTGCAAAGTGATACCAGTATGACATGAGTTTGCTTAAACCGGGGATACCGGAAAATATCTGTGCCATACCGACAGCTAACGATACCGCACCGCCTGTTCTGCCGATAATGTTCTCTCCCACTTCAGCAGAAAGCTGCGTAATGTTTGATTCGGTAAATCCCATTGCATGCAGTTGAGGAAGAATGGCTTGGAATTTTTCCATCGGCACGTTGATCATGAAATAATCGAGCGGAAGCATGCTTGCCGCGGCAATCAGAGCTAGTACGCTGACAATTCCTTCTGACAACATTGCACCGACGGCAATGAGTTTGATCTGCGATTCTTGCATCAGCATTTTGGGTGTTGTCCCGGAACTGACCAGCGAATGAAATCCTGAAATGGCTCCGCATGCAATCGTAATAAATAAATATGGAAACAGCGTACCGGGAATGATCGGTCCACCACCATGAATGTATGAAGTAAACGCAGGCATTTTTAAATCCGGTGCAACAATAATGATGCCCACGGCAAGCATAGCCACCACACCGAGTTTCATAATGGAGCTCAGATAGTCGCGGGGTGAAAGTAGAAGCCAAACCGGAAGGACCGATGCAAAGAAACCGTAGAAAGCTAAAAGGATCGTCAATGTGTTGCGATTACATGTGAACCATGAAGCAATCGATGATTCCGGAATGTAGCGTCCATAGATCACAGCAGCGGTAAGTAAAACAACACCACCCAGAGTCGCTTCGACAACCTTTCCTTTCCGAAATTGAAACATCCAGATACCCATGAGAAGTGCAATTGGGATGGTACACGCAATAGTGAATGTCCCCCAAGAACTTTCGGCAAGAGAGTTCACAACGACCAGACCTAATCCAGCCATCGCTACAATGAGAATGATGAGAATAGCCAGAGAGGAAATCGAACCACTCAGTTTACTGATTTCCATCTTCGCAATTTCTGCCAGGGACTTGCCGTCATACCGTATGGAAGCGACGAGAATAACAAAATCGTGTACTGCGCCTGCCATAACTGCTCCGATTACCATCCAAAGAAAGCCTGGGAAGTACCCAAACTGCACCGCGAGTACGGGTCCAACCAGCGGGCCTGCGCCGGCAATCGCTGCAAAGTGATGACCAAAGAGTACCCATTTGTTCATTGGGTAATAGTTCTGGCCATCGTAGAGGCGATTGGCTGGTGTGACGTTCGCGTCGTTAATAACAGCTACTTTTGCAGCGATAAAACTAAAGTAGAAACGATAGGCAAGCGCGAAGAATGCAAGTGCAGCGATAAGTAATGGCATGGCATTCATAGAAATTCTGTTCCGTTATGCAAATTAAGTAAGTATAAGAAATACTCTCATCAACTGAAAGAATTTTGATAAATCCAAAATGATTTATGAAAAGGAAGATGGCTGTCTTTTCGATTATTTTGTAGAATATAAATATGAGCCTCAAAGTCGAGGGAAATATTTAGTTTGGTAGTCGCAAACTTTAGTTTGCGTAATGAAAAGAGCTAGTATTCCGAAAGCTAAAACATTCGACTGCCAAATCCAAACGAGGAATGCGATAATTACGAAAGCTGAAGCTTTCGACTACCAAGAAATGTATTGGTAGGCGCGGTCTTTAGATCGCGTGACGAAGAATGCTTGCATTCCGAATGCTGAAGCATTCGACTACCAAGTCTGCGTATCGGGGAAGGTTGGTAATATTCTGGTGTTTTTTCGATTCAAATAAAAGCAATTTCGGGATCGTTACTTTTTTACTAAAGAACCCTTTTGCATCTGTTCGAATAAGAATGAGCGCAGTCTCATTAATGAAGGGCTGATACCGACTTTATATTGCTGCGGGTTTTCAAAGCGTTTATATTCCGGAGATAGGCAGACGAATCGGTGCGAGACATAACTTGCACTTTCTGTCGGAGTAGGCAATTTGCCGATGATGCGTCCGCTTTCCATCACTTTGAACATAATGGGCTTTGCTGTGTACTCTTCCACATTACGATGTTGTTCTGTAAAAAAAGGATGGTAAAAAATATCAATGCCATCTTCTGTTTCCAGCATAATCCCATCCGTATCAAAGAATCCATTCGCGTCAAAGTAGCGCATCACTTTTTTTCGTCCGGGGAGCGTTGTCCTTGCATAATTGTCCGAGAACTTTAGCGTAGGCTGATTCCCTATGACGCTTTGTTTGTACATGCCTTGCAAAGCGGGGTAATTGTGGGCAGTCAAGAGACGTGTTCCAATGCCGAATCCATCGATGGGCGCTCCTTGTTGGAGAAGACTGCTGATGAGAATCTCATCCAGTTGGTTGGAAGCGACAATTTGTACATAATTGAGTCTCGCCGCATCGAGCAGTGCACGAGCCTTCTTGCTCAGAAGGGCGAGATCACCGCTATCGAGCCGGATGGCTTTGAGTTTTTGACCTCTTGTTTCCATTTCCTTTGCCACCTTCATAGCATTTGGTAAGCCGCTGCGCAATGTATTATAGGTGTCGACGAGAAGGATACAATTGTTGGGATAGATTTCTGCATACTTGCGGAATGCAGTCAGTTCATCACCGAAACTTTGGACCCACGAATGCGATTGTGTACCTGCTGCTTCAAGCGAGTAATGATATGCAGCGTACACATTTGAGGTCGCATCCACTCCGCCGATAACAGCGGCTTTGCTTGCGTGGATGCCTCCTAAACCTTGTGCACGGCGTAATCCGAAATCATAGAGCTTTCGATTGCCGGCAGCGAAGCGAATGCGTGACGCTTTCGTAGCGATGAGCGATTCAAAGTTGAGAAGGTTTAATAGCAGAGTTTCTATTATTTGTGTTTCGATGAGACTTCCTTCTACACGAACAATCGGTTCCAGTGGAAATATGAGTTCACCTTCACGCATTGAATAAATAGTACCGTTGAAACGGAAACGTCTGAGGTACTGAAGAAACTCTTGTTTGAACCCTAACGATTGAAGATATTCAATTTCTGCGTCCTCAAACCTGTAAGTTTCGAGAATTTCCAACAGGTCGCTGAGCCCGGCAAATACAACATAACCGTTCCCAAAAGGATTCTCGCGAAAAAAATAGTCAAAGACGGCGGTTGTCTGTGCTTTCCCTGAAAGAAAATAACCCTGCGTCATCGTGAGTTGATAATAATCTATATAAAGCGCTGCATGCGAATCGAATACTCTCATTATCCATCCTTCTAAAAACTATTTAACATCCCTCTAATTAAAAGTCAGAATGCATCTCGTATATGACGAATTTCCGCCATCTCATTCTGAAATTCAATTGCCACGATGTCGAACCGGCATGGACGATCATCGATGTCGTGTATGAACAAGTACCCATCGGCAACGGAATGAACCTGTTCTTGTTTCTTTTCGGTTACTGCATCTTCCGGAGCACCAAAGGCATTTGATCGCCGTGCCTTCACTTCGATAAAGACCAACTCTTCACCATCTTCTGCAATGAGATCAATCTCACCTCGTTCGAAGCGAAAGTTACGTTCAAGAATCTTCAAGCCGCTTTGTTCGAGAAAGTGAGCCGCCAGATCTTCTCCGGCTTTTCCCCATTTTTGCCGATTCAGTAGCGGCATCGCGACGAGAGACTTTATCACAATTTCCTTATATAATATGCTACTGGAAAAGTATGGTTGTTGCAAATTAGAATACTCTAAAAGTAATTAAAACACTAAAAATTTTCAGTAAAATCCACTTGCGTGTGATCTCCATCATAGAAAATAATGGTGCCTTTTTATGCCTTCTCAGTTCCAAATCTGGTTGGTGTGTGACGATTGACAATTCTGGAAGAAGTAACGGGAACGAACTCAAGATAAAAGTTCTCCTTGAAGAATGGAAGGGTGAAACGATTTGCGATGAATTTCACATATGCCGTAGGACCGGATAGCTTCAATGTGCTGTGGTGTTCCATAACCCTTATGCCGGGCAAAGCCATAGTGTGGAAAACATGCATCTAACTCACACATTAACCGATCCCGTGTGACTTTCGCGATGATCGAAGCAGCTGCAATAGTAAATGATTTTGCATCGCCGCCGATGATATTCTGAAAACGCAATGTGTCATGTTTAAATGAATTACCATCAACGAGAACATAATCCGGTTTGACGGCCAGGTTTTCCAATGCCCTCCGCATCGCTAAATGAGTGGCTTGCAAGATGTTGATGCGGTCAATCACTTTGTGATCGATAATCCCCACTCCAACACTTACTGCTTGCTGCGAGATCATGATAAACAATTCTTCCCGTTTTCTTGCCTGTAACTTTTTGGAGTCATCCACGCCATAGATGAAGAATTCCTTCGGAAAGATGACTGCAGCCGCAACCACAGGACCTGCAAGCGGACCGCGTCCGGCTTCATCTACTCCGGCAATGTGCTCGATGTTTTGCGCCCAGAGTGTATGTTCCGTATTAAGATTCACTTGGGGATGTTTCATCATTCACACCGAACCGGCAATAATGGCCATGAGGCCAATTACCATAGAGAGTTTTAAATTACTGCTCACGCGTCTCATATTGATAGAAGAGGAACCTTGCCACATCATTACTCCTGAAACACATATAAGGATGTCGGCAGCGAAAACAATATACATAAAGGTAGAATGATATACAGAATATTTTACCACTGCGAATGTGATACTGATGAGCATAAGAAGCGACAAGGTTGCCAATAGAAGTGCTGGTCTGATGCCATATTTGACCGGTAAGGTGACGGCACGTTCTTTCCTGTCACCTTCAATGTCTTCTATATCTTTCACTAACTCGCGTGCGAAGTTGATGAGAAACGCAAATACAGCCGGAACAAGAGCACGTTCCATATGCCCGACTATAGCACCTCCGTAGATGAACGCCATCCCCGTCATTAATCCGACGACGACATTACCGGCAACAATGGTTCTTTTCAATCGAGCTGAATAATAGTAGAGGAGCACAACGGCAAAAATAACAATGAGCAGTGCAAGAGGATTGATAAAAACATTGATACAAATTGCCGTCACGGAGACAATGAACCACATCTGCTGTGCGTTACGTTGTGTCAGCACACCGAGCGGCAATGGACGGTTCGGTCGATTGATTCGATCTATCTCAATATCGAACGAGTCATTGATGGCGTTTGCGCCAGCCGTCACCAACGCACCTGTCAGTGCTGCCAAGAGGATGAAAGGCGAATCATATGTCGTTCCACCGGCGATCCAGCATGCGACCGGAATGGATGCAAGCGTGATGAAGATGTTTACTGGACGGCTCAATTGAACAAATGCTTTGAGTTTTTTAGAATTCATTGATCAACCGAATGTGAATTTTCGCTGTGCTGAACGTGTCGCCTTCTCCTAATGCAATACTGACGCCGATCAATCCGAGTGCGGAATCCATACGCACGCCTATGCCATAACCTACTTTACTTTGTTCCGATGCTTTCCCTTCCATTGATGCAAAAGCGGGTTGGACTATATACCCGAAATCGAGAAAGGTGTAGAAAAAAGAAAGAGGTGTGACAAGAAAACGATATTCTAAATTTGTCCATAAAAGTCGTGATCCCAAAAACTGTCCTTCCTGGTATCCGCGCAAGGTCGTTGCACCGCCAATCCGGAATAAGTCGCTTATATCCGCATGATCATTGCTGAAATCTCGAAGATGCAATTCCATCGCTATCACTTGCCGCTTAAACGGTGAGAGATAATACAATAGATCGAACACCACTCGGCGGATCGTACTTCTCGATCCAATGGGAAAAGCATCGCTGCTCAAAGTCTGCTTTGTGCCGGTTTGATATTCTGTGGAATAGAGAATGCCATTTGTGGGTGTTGTCGGATTGTCACGCGAATCGTACCGGACAGATGCTCCAAAACCTTCGGTCTTGCTTTCCGCCATCACTTTTCCGCCGTTATATCTTTCAGATGGATAAACATTGTTCTGCAAAAACGAGATGCCGACGGAAAATTCTTCAGTGATCATCAACTCGGTGGCAATATCGTATTGCATCCGCACAAATGTCGAATCTTGTTTTCGTTGAAAGAATCCAAGCTGTGCATTGACAGGATACGAAGCTATCCATGGCTCAAAGTAATGAAGTTCAGTTTCCTGAGAGCTTTTAGTCTCTTGATACCATCGGACGGAGATTTTGCGTCCGGTGCCAAAAAGATTTCTCAGTGATATGTTGACAAGTCCTGTGATATAGCCGTTTCCACCGGATGCAGTCGAGGGAACATACCCAAGCACTCCATCAAAGTTGTTTTGATTTCCTTCCACAACTCGCACCAACAAACCTGCCTGTTTTTCTTTTATCAAATACAATTCCGGCAGCGAGACGGACGAGAAAAGCTGCAGATGATCCAGCCGGCGTTTAATGCGTTCAGGAAGATCACCGCGGAATAAATCATTTTCCCTCACACGTGCTTCACGCATGACGACATAATCTTTGGTCGTCTTATTCCCTTCGATGTGTATTTCAGAAATGCGCAATGTTTTTCCTTCATCGATGTGCAACTGCACTGTGACAGACATTTCATCTGCAGAATCAACGAAGGAAACATTTTGAACTGCAATTTTTGAAAGCGGATATCCTTTGCGCTCATATTGTTGGAGCATAGTTTGAATGTCTTGTTCCAAAAGAGAAGGGATAAAGGGGTCGCCTTCGTGTAGTTGCATACCAGGATACAACTCGGCAGCTGTAAGATTTTGACAACCGTCGAATTCAATCCGCCGCACAACTGACGGTTTCCCTTCGGTAAGAAAGATGTGCACTTCCACATCGTGCGATATGGTATCATATTGTACCTTCATTGAATCTATTCGAGCATGGAGATACGCGCGATTTTTGTAGAGATCGAGAATGTGTTCCCGATCGCCCGCTAATATAGACTCCGAGAATGTGTCGCCTCTTTTAGTTGAAAGAGCAGCAGTGACTTGATTCGCTGAAAGAGCATGATTTCCTTTAATTTCCACTGAATGTATTGTCAATGAGACCTGGCTGTTGACAACCGATGAAAGTACAAGAGACAAAAAACCCCATAGGAAACAACGAGCCGGTGTGAAGTATGCGCTGGCTCGTGTTGAATGACAGAGGCGGAACCGATTCACCGTACCCTTCCCCACAAATCTGTTTCGGGATATTGAAGACGATAGTCGCTAAATCCGGTTTCATCCACAAAAATAAATTCCCGATTTTGATCATAGTAATACCATATTTCATATGGCTTACTCTCTGAATTGAAAGGATGGCGTTCTACGTTTTGCGGTGAACCAAATCGGATTAAAACCATCCCCCTGTCTGTCTTCCATCCTTCCATGTATTGCTTAAAGTTCCTATTGGCATATGCGACGCGCGCATAATATTCTTCCATCAATTCATTTCGCGTTGTTTTAGGATCTGGATCGCGTTTTGCCCAGAATTCAAGAAATCGTTTCTGTCTCTCTTCCTGTGTTGCCGCTTCTTTGATATAGTCAATCTCGCTTCCTTTTGCAATATACTGAAGCTGATCCGTTGCCTTGTCAATGTCTGTGACAGTTAAAGGCAAATCCTTTATTCGCACGAGACAAGTGCGGAAAGATGATGTATGAACCATTACCGCTGGATTGATTCTCGAATATCCCGTGGCTTCAATGAAAAACACGTACTGGCCAGCAGCAAGTGCCGGCGTGTCAATTTGCCAAGTCATTTGTGTCCGATTCCCTGAGAGGACTTCACTCTTTGCACGTTGTGCGACGACTTCTTTCTTTTGATTGATGAACTTGCATAATAATTGGATAGAATCGAATTGAGTTCTATTATAGATTTCGAAGAAGAGATAAAAGCCGTTCGATTCAGTTGCAAGAGCCCCTGTCAAATTTGGCATAATGTTCTTTCGCGTACCGTCAACATCCATTCTATGTACCAGCATCAGATCACTCACCGCAAGCGAATCTATGCCAAAATCTTTTACCACCACCGACTTGTGAAGAGTGGTTATTTTTTTAGATGCATTATCTGTTACTTGTAAAAGGAGTTCGTACTTTCCCGGCAGGAGATCTGTTGAAAATCGTTTGAGAACAGACAGTCGATGGGAAATAGTTTGTCCAAAATCTTTCAGTCGCAATTCCACCGTTTGGCTGGTTTGCCAGAGTTCTTGCTTCTCTTGCGAACGCACGGTAGCGGATATTTCACTACGTACAGCGTATTGTTCTCCCTCCTTGACAAAGTTGATCTCTAC
>PMDB01000095.1:23303-53416 GCA_003155495.1 Ignavibacteriota bacterium | reverse complement strand
TTGGATTGAAGCAGGTGTATGCCGTGCTGTCAGCGCTTCATTCCGATCTGCAGGAAGAGCGTTACCGGGTTGCCCCGCTTCTGAAACAATTAGCAATTACACGGGATTAAGGAATTAGAGTATCGTTTACTACAGTGACCGATATATCGTTTGTATAAGCAAGAGATAATACTATGAGAAAAATCGAGCAAATATTCATCATGGCCTTGCTGGTTCTCAGCAATTCGTTCAGCCAGCCCAAACTTTCGTTAGGGAAACCCGAAGTCGACCTCGGTATTATTTACAGCGGAATGAAGAAGAACGGTAAGATTGAACTCATGAATAGCGGCAACGATACATTGCGGATATATTCGGTACAACCGTCGTGCGGCTGTACCACCATTAAACAGCCTAAAAATATTCTCCTACCATTCGAATCTGATATTGTGGAAGTGGAGTTCAATTCCAGCGGTTATCACGGAAAAGTAGAAAAGCATATCAATATTACAACCAATGATCCATTATCGGGAAATGTTTCGGTAAAATTAATTGCTGACGTGAAGGAAGAGCTTGAATCCACCAGCCATTCCTCATTACTGTGGCTTGGAAATATTGAACTTGGTAAAATATTCGTGCAGGGAACGGCCTTAAAAAATGTATCGGATCACGTCATCAGAATCAAAAACCTTACGACCTCTTCCTCATCCATCAATGTAAAAATAGAGAAGAAGACGCTCAATCCCAACGATACGCTTCAAGTGCAGCTAACAATCAAACCGGAGAAGCTTGGGTACGGCAGCGATTTTTTCACTATTGAAACCGACAGCAAGAACCAGCCCCGTGTAGAAATAAGGGCATCTTATGTGGGCGTGAAAGAAAATTGAAATTACGCCAATCACTCCATGAAGCATTCTTGCTCATCATTGCGGCTGTCTTCTTGGGTGCCGCATATACATTTGTAACACA
Organism: Ignavibacteriota bacterium; assembly: GCA_003155495.1. Lineage (GTDB taxonomy): Bacteria > Bacteroidota > Ignavibacteria > UBA10030 > UBA10030 > Fen-1298. The sequence goes on along the minus strand of PMDB01000095.1, from coordinate 52,471 downwards.
TCAGGGATTTTTCTTGAAAACTCAAGCAGTTCAACCTGCCGCAGCTTCCACTATGGAAATGATAACGCTCGCGGCAGCAAAGGATTTATTTGAATCGAACAACTCGATCTTTATCGATGCGCGTCATGAATTCGATTACCAGGCAGGACATATCCGCGGCGCCGTGAATATTCCGTTAAAAATGTTTGATGCACAATTTACACTCTTGAATAAAATTTCGAAAGACAAGGTGCTGATTGTCTATTGCGACGGCGCTGAATGCAACTCGAGCATCGAACTGGCAGTGAAACTGACGGATTCAGGGTTTACGAATGTGAAGGTTTTTTTCGGAGGCTGGCAGGAATGGAATTCTGCCGGACTGCCGATAGAAAAATAACACGGTCTCCAACGTCACGTTGAAGGAATCTCTCTCGACGGGAAAAAGAATACACTATGAAATCTTTTTTTTCGAATACACCCATTATTCTTCTTGCCAGAATTTTTCTTGGCGGATTATTTATCGCCGCAGGGTTAGACAAGATTACAGATGTGCAGGCATTCGCGAATTCTATACTTCAATATAAGGTTGTCGGACAGCTTCTCTCGATGTGTACTGCTACCATTCTTCCTTCATTGGAACTTCTTTGCGGACTGAGTTTAATAATAGGTTTCTATCCGCGCGGTTGCGAACTGCTTATGACCGTCATGCTTGTCGTTTTTACCATGCTCATCGCTTCCGCTCTTTATCGCGGACTCGATATCTCGTGCGGATGTTTTTCTCAAGATCCCAATGTCAGCAAAATCGGTTACCAAAAAATATTAGAGAATTGCGGGTTGATTATTTTGAGTGTGTGGCTGCTCCTCGTTCGGAATCAAGACATCAATTTCCTTCATATTTTCAGAAAGCAGCCGGAGATATCGCGTTAAAAAGTTCGTAAGAATTATGGGACCTCTTGTTCATGAACTATTGTAGTACCTTCACGGCAAACCGCAGGTTTTTTCTAACAGGATATACCAATATATGATATTCATTGTGTGATCATCAACTATGCCCATTCTTCGTATTAATGACGACACCGTCTTAAAAATCCTAGAGCCTGAAGATGCTGATTCGCTTTTCTCATTAATTGACAGCAATCGGATCTATTTACGCCAATGGCTGCCTTGGGTAGATACCAATGCCACACTCGAAAACAGCAAACTCTTTATCCTGTCAACGAGAGAACAACATGAATTGAATCTAGGCTTTCAATGCGGCATTTGGTTTGGCAATACATTGGCAGGTATCATCGGATTTCAACGCATCGATTGGATGAATAGAAACGTTGAAATCGGCTACTGGCTCGGCGAAAAATTTCAAGGTCATGGTATAATGACGAATGCATGCCGTACTCTTGTGGATTACGCTTTCTATGAGTACCAGCTTCACCGCGTTCAAATTCGTTGTGCGACCGGCAATACGAAGAGTAATGCTATCATCGAGCGTCTTGGTTTCATCAAAGAAGGAATGACGCGACAGGCTGAACTCTTATACGACCACTACGTTGATTTGTACATTTACGGTATGACGGCAAACGAATGGAAAGCGCGCTATGGAGAAAAATCGAACATGATGAAATGGGTAATGTAATAATTTCCTGTGAATTGAGTGGAAATGTATTGATATCGAGATTGAAGCGTCTGAGAAGGAAAAATCAAGATTCTTGTTATACTCATGGAACAATCTAGAAACATAGATCGAATTCTTCGAAATACTCCTTTTCACCCGGCAAAAGACACGCGTTGGCTGCACTTCCTTTTTATCAAATCATTTTCTTATCTTGCGATGTAAAATCATAAACAATTCAATTTATTTTTAGTCGAGGTCAACATGAGAGGTTCAATTAATTTTCTTTTTCACATCATTGGTTTTGGATTAGTCTTCACAGCACTCCTTGGCGGATGGATCATTGAAAGAAGAACTCGTGCTGAGAAGGATTGGAATCAAAAACTGTACATTGGAAACATCGGCCGCCGCTTCGGTTTGCTTTCGCCCATCGCCTCCGTCGTCATGCTACTCACCGGAATTGTGAACATCTTTAACCTCTTTGACGGGAATATCAATCTCTGGTACACCGAAGGTTGGTTGGTCGCTAAGATCATCCTGTTCGCCTTCCTCCTTATCAACGGAGCCATCTTCGGTCCAATTCTTGTCCGGCGCCGTAAAAAATTAATGCAAGGCATCACAGAGAAAACAACAATGGAAGATGCAGAAATTACCTTTAACATCTTAAGTAAAAGCATCACAACTTTTTACCTCGTTCAATTCCTTCTCCTCATCATCATTTTATTCCTCTCGGTGATTGGCGGAGGGAAACATCCTGGAATTATTTAATTCATGAATACCCTACGACTCCTTTTCATTGTTTGCGTTTTCATATTTCTTGGATGCAAAGAACACATTCCACAAAAAGGGAAATGGACTGGCGCCATCATCATCGGAGAGAACAAGTCGATTCCTTTCCAGCTTTTTCTTGATTTGAATTCCGCCACACCTGCCGGTTACTTTATAAATGGGAGAGAACAAACTTCGATTCCTGAAATTCTATTTCATGGAGATTCGTTATCGTTTATCTTTTCTGAATACGGTGCAGCAATGCGCGGAATTTGGGATGGCAAGGAATGGCGCGGCAAATTCTTCCGATATCGCAGTGATACAAGTTGGAACGAATTTGTTTCAACACCAATAGATTTGCTAAAAGAAATCAATGTATCACCAAGTTCAACCGATCTTCCGCTCGTTGGCAAATATCAAGCTTTGATTCCCAACACAACAGGAATCGATAGCACAACCACAGCAATTTTTTGGTTGAAGAACGATAGTATTTTCGGTACGCTCATTGCGCCGGACGGTGACTATGGATTGCTCGCCGGTATTCAAGTCGGCTCCAAGGCAACGCTGACTCGGTTCACCGGGTGGCAGGCATTTACCCTGGAGATGGAGCGGCAGGGCACGCACTGGAACGGCGTCCTGTATGCTCGGAGCGGCAAACCGATGGAATTTACACTTGTTCCGCAGTCAGTGATCACATCCGAACCCAGACCAGCACGCATAACAACATTAAAGAATCCGAAAAAGCCATTCATGTTTTCGGGCATAACTTCCACGGGTAAAGTGATCAGCAGTGAGGATAAATCTTTTAGGAATAAAGCGCTTCTCATCGATATTATGGGGACTTGGTGTCATAACTGCATGGATGCCGCACCGCTTCTTCAGCAGATTTATTCTGATTTCGGTAAAGATGGATTGGAAGTAATCGGACTTGCATTCGAGATCAGTGTTAATCCGGTACTTGCGAATAAAAATCTTGCTCTCTTTCAAGAACGATATCATATCACTTATCCAATACTCTTCTGCGGAAGCACAAACGATGCAAACGTTGATCAGAAATTGCGATCTCAATTAAACAATTTCTATGCTTACCCGACAACAATCTTTGTGAATAAAAAAGGCGTTGTGGAAAGGATTCACGTTGGCTTTTATGGCCCTTGAACTGGCGAAGAATATCAACGGCAGATACAGCAATATTATGAAACGGTGAGACAGTTGATGAAATGAATGTGCGAATAAATGGATGACAAGTATACAGACTTAGGATTATTGATTTGAGATTTGAGTAATAGTTATATTTTCGATTTCTACCATCTAACGAGAGGATAAAAACAATGGATTACAAACTCGTCACCACGAATATCCAGCTTGATGGATACCGCGTTGTAAAAAATCTTGGTGTGGTGCGCGGTATTATTGTGAGATCACGGTCGCTCATCGGTAATATCGGAGCTGGATTTCAGATACTCTTTGGCGGAAATATTAGTCTTTATTCCGATCTTTGCGAACAAACCCGCCGTGATGCTTACGAACTGATGATTCGCCACGCAGAAGATCTTCATGCCAACGCTGTACTTGCTTTTCGTTATGATACAACTGAAATTGCCGCCGGTGTGACAGAAGTACTGGCATATGGAACCGCTGTTGAAGTAGAAAAAATATAAGCCTGAAATTTCTGTGCGGTAGTTCACTACCGCACAGAAACAAACCCACGTACTTTCATCCAATCAATGCAACACTGAGCCCAGCTGATAACCGGACCTCTGTCTTCTAATAACGCAAACCCATGCCCGCCCTTCTCATAAATATGCATTTCAGCCGGAACACCTGCATTGCGAAGAGCCGAAAAAAGATCGATGCTTTGCGATACTGGAGCTCTATCGTCATTGGTTGCATGGGCTAAAAATGCCGGTGGTGTTTCCTTATTCACTTGCTTAATCAAGTCTTTATAAGCTCCATACACTAACACCATAAAATTCGGTTTTCCATCAACTGTATCGATGTCATCATGACGAATTGTTTTTTTATAATGTGTTGCTACGTTCAAAGAAAGGTGCGCCCCAGCAGAAAAACCCATTATTCCAATTCTATCTGGATCAACATTGAATTCTCTCGCTCTGCTTCTGACCACACTCAATGCCCGCTGTGCATCCAATAAAGCGGTATCGCTGCTGAGCCGATATGCAAGGACAAACGCAGCTATTCCGTTATCATTCAACCAACGGGCAATTTTGTATCCTTCTTTTTGTATCACAATTTGACGATACCCGCCTCCAGGAAATATGAGAATCGCAGGATGGTTTGTATTGCTCTTCATAGGCAGGAAGACCGTGAGATACGGCTGATGTACAACAGTGATATTACTTTTATCTCTTTCTATGCCTTGCAGATAATTTGGTGGTTGACCAACAGGTTGCCATATTTGGATAATCTGATTCTGAGAAAAAGCTAGCGAAACAGTTAAAAGCAGAAGCGCTGCTCCATCAATGAAAAATTTCATTGTTTTGTGCTTCCTTGTTTTTTCGTAAACTCAACCCGCACTGGATTTGAATTATCATACTGTTTTATTACCAAGTATTTTAATTCGGTATCACCTGCATTTCGAATTCCATGTTCAACATTGGACGGGCAGTAAAAACTTGTGTACGGTTCAGCTGGCGTCCACTTCCCTTCGAGGTATAATTCAGCCTTTCCTTCAAGAATAAAGAAAAATTCATCTTCCGCGTGAACATGGGGCGGGTGCGTTGCTGAATGCGGAGCGACAACACTCATTTTCAGAGTTTTTCCGTCTGCAAGGTTCGGATCAGCGAACCAGTATTGATACCCGACCTTTGTTTTTTCTATTTTATCTATTGAGAATTTATTGATGCAGTTTTCAACAGTATATTTTAATGTATCGACATTTCCTGTTGCCCCTGTTTTAGATTGTGCCACCATACTGCCGACACCTAATACAGTCAACAAAAATCCAGATACAAGATATCGAACTGATTTTTTCATATTCCTATTCTCCTTTTTACTGTATACTTCTTAATATATAATAATGAGAATATTTTTCAAAGAGCACAATAAATATGCGTAGGATAGAGAAACAAAATATTGAAAAGGAGAGAATGAGATTATTACTACTGGATTATTTATTCATATCGAAGAGATTCGATAGGATCGAGATTTGCGGCTTTCCATGCGGGATAGACACCGAACACTACGCCGACAAAAGTAGTAATCGCGAAACCGATTAATGCCCAATCAAATGGAAATACCGGCGGAAAATTTAATGCGAGCGCAGCTAAGTTGCCGCCAAGGATACCAAGCCCGACACCAATGACACCTCCGATTTGGCATAAAACAATAGCTTCAGTAATAAACTGCGACAGAATATTTGAGCGCCGAGCTCCAACAGCTTTTCGAATTCCAATTTCTTTTGTTCGCTCTGTCACCGATACAAGCATAATATTCATAATACCGACTCCAGCTGCAAGCAATGAAATAAAACTCATTAAACCCACACCAAGTTTAACGTAGAGTGTAAAATCATTGAACGTAGCAATGAGCGAATCGTTAGAAGAAATAGAAAAGTTATCCTCATCGCCGGGAGCAACTTTTCGTAACGTGCGAAGAATCATTCTTGTCTCTTCAAGACACTCATCATACGTTTCCGGGCTTTTTGCTTTAACCTTAATATAAACACTGCGTATCTTGCCGTACTGGTTAAGAAATGTACTGAGTGGAATATTCACCTTGTTTTCAGATTCCGCTAGCGTGGAACCTTTCGATTCAAACGTTCCAATAACAGTATAACGGTGTGCACCTATTTTAACGATACTGCCGACTGCTCCGCCATGCGGAAACAGTTTGCGCTCAACATCCGCCATAAGAATGACAACGTATGAGCCATATTTCACATCATCATCCGTGATATTTCTTCCATCTTTAATTGACCAGTTGTTCGTCCGTATTCCCTCCGGCTCCTCACCACCGACTCCAACATCCGGATTGGTTTTAAGTGCGCCAAACTGTACCGTTTCTGAACTCTGAAATACTCCGATACCAATATACTGCGCAAGTGTTATCCGCTCTTTAACAGTTTTTGCTTGTTCGTATGTAATATCTTTCCATTTTAGTGATTTTAACCATTGTGTGCGAGTCGCGATAGCTGGCTGCTTCTGAATCTGGAATGTGTTGGTGCCAAGACCGCTCAAACCAGTTTCAATACTGTTCTGCAGTACCTGAACGGCTGTCATGACACCGATAATAGAAAAAACTCCGACAATAATACCCAGCAGCGTCAACGCCGAACGAAGTTTGTTGGAGCGGATGGCTATCAAAGCCATTTTTATTATTTCAGAAAACTGCATAGAAATTCTCTAGAGGTAATCAAAAACACCAATCCCAATGCCCCCCCCGCGGCGCTTTCCCTAATTATTCATATCTGAGAGATTCGATAGGATCGAGATTTGCGGCTTTCCAAGCGGGATAGACACCGAACACTACGCCAACAAACGTCGTGATCGCAAATCCAATCAGTGCCCAGTCAAGTGGAAATACCGGGGGGAAATTAAATGCAAGCGCAGCCAAGTTACCTCCAAGTACGCCAAGTACGACGCCAATGATACCACCGATTTCGCATAGCACAACGGCTTCAGTTATAAACTGCGATAGAATATTTGACTTGCGAGCACCTAACGCTTTCCGAATACCAATCTCCCTTGTGCGTTCAGTGACAGATACGAGCATGATATTCATAATACCGATNNACGCCGAGTTTGACGTAAAGCGTAAAGTCATTGAAAGTCGAAATTAGCGAATCATTAGAAAAGATTGTGAAATCATCTTCATCGCTCGGCGCAACATTGCGTATAGTCCGAAGAATCATTCGTGCTTCCTCAACACAATCATCGTACACTTCTGTATTTTTCGCTTTGATCATTATATGGATGCTGCGAAGTTTTCCGTATGTATTGAGAAACGTACTTAATGGAATAACAACATAGTTATCATTACTTCCCCCCAGACTTGATCCCTTCAGATCAAATGTTCCAATCACGCGATATCGGTCATCACCGATACGAACCTCACTTCCCACAGCACCGCCATGAGGAAAGATTTTATTAACAACATCCTGAGCTAGAATTGCGACATAGGAAGCGTAGCGAACATCATCATCATTGAGGCTCCGTCCTTCTTTTATAGTCCAGCTATTTGTAGGAATACCATCGGGCTCTTCTCCTGCCACGCCGACACTTGGGTTTGTCTTCAAAGAGCCAAATTGAATAGTCTGTCCGCCTTTCCATGATTCAAGCGCAACAGATTGAGCAAGAGACATCTTTTCTTTAACAATCAATCCTTGTGGATAGCGTATATCTTTCCACTTCAATGATTTGAGGTACTTGGCACGACCTGCCATAACTGGCTCCTTCTGAACCTGGAAGGTATTGGCTCCGAGACCGCTTAGACCATCTTCAATACTGTTCTGCAGTACCTGAACGGCAGTCATAACACCTATAATAGAAAAGACTCCAACAATAATACCAAGCAAAGTCAACGCAGAGCGAAGCTTGTTGGAGCGGATGGCTGTCAAAGACATTTTAAATATTTCAGAGAATTTCATGAGTCACATTAAAAGCACAACAGTGAGAAGAAAATGTTTTGCCTATTCATATCTTAGTGCGTCAACTGGATCGAGACGCGACGCACGGTACGCCGGTAAAAATCCAGATACCACTCCAACAATAATCGAAACAAGAAGTGCAATGAATACTACACTCAAAGGCATAGCTGTGGGAAGAAAAGTATCAATGATCAAACTGATCGGAAAGGCGATAATGATACCGATGATTCCGCCGATGAGACATAATGCAGCAGATTCCATCAAGAACTGCAGAAGGATGGTACGCCGGGGCGCTCCAATTGCTTTACGGATTCCAATTTCTCTCGTGCGCTCTGTCACCGATACAAACATGATATTCATGATTCCAATACCACCGACGAAGAGCGACATTCCTGTGATAAATAAACCAACGGCTGCAATAACTCCACCAATCGTATTAAAGGTTTGGATGAGCGTCTCTTGCTGGTTGATTGCAAAATCATCCTGATCTTTCGGTTTGAGACCGCGTGATCTGCGTAAGATACCCCGGACTTCTTCTTTCGTATTGTCCAATTCTTCCACAGATTTTGCTTTCACCATAATCTGAAGGTCACTTCGATGTGACATAAACTCTTGAAAGAACCGATTGATTGGAACATAGACTCTATTGTCAAGACTTTCCAGTCCAAGAAAGCTGCCTTGTTTATCAAACACGCTTAATACTTGGTACGCATACCCGCCGATTTTAATATTTTTCCCTATAGGATTTTCATTAGGAAAGAGATTGGCAGCTACTTCTGAACCAATGGCGCACACGGGGCGGCCCCCATCTGCTTCCATTGGAGTAAAAAATCTACCGAATGCAACAGTTGATCCACTTGTCTCAAGCCAGTAAGCTCCCGTACCAATAATAGTGACGTTCTCAACAAGTTTTTGTCCATATATGACATTTCGTCTCGTTCCCGTTACCGGATTCACCGCTTGTGCATATTCTGAATATTTCTCAATATCTTTTGCTTGCTTAATGCGGACATTTCGTCGATTCTTTATTATCCACCAATCATCATTATGATTACCCCATGACCATTTCTGTACATATAACACATCAGAACCGAGAGCGGCTATACTTTTATTGAAGGCTCGATTCAGTCCTTCAATCGCTGTTCCCATGAGCGTTACAGAAACAATACCAATAACAATGCCAAGTGTCGTCAACACCGAGCGCATCTTGTTGGCACGGATGGCGGCAAATGCAATCGCCATCCCTTCTTTGAATTCATCAAATACAAATTTCATGTTATGCCATGACTGTTGTTGGTCGAGTTAGGATTTTTCGATTCTTGATTGGCTCATCCACTTCCATCTTACCATCACGGAGACGGATCCGACGATGTGCATGCAATGCAATATCCTCTTCATGGGTCACGAGAATAATTGTATTGCCTTCCTTGTGCAGTGTATCGAAGAGCATCATAATTTCATCGCCGGTTTTTGTATCAAGGTTTCCGGTTGGTTCATCTGCAAGCAATATAGATGGTTGTGTCACAAGAGCACGCGCAATGGATACACGCTGGCGTTGTCCGCCGGAAAGTTCATTTGGTTTGTGATGGATACGATCCGTTAATCCCACACGTTCAATTGCCGCGCGTGCTAATTTCTTCCGCTCCATCGATCCAATGCCGCCATAAATGAGCGGGAGTTCGACATTATGGAGAACATCAGACCTGGCAAGCAAGTTAAACGTCTGGAAAACAAATCCAATTTCTTTATTCCGAATCTTGGCAAGTTGATTGTCGTTCATATCGCTAACGCTTGTATCGTTCAATTCATACAAACCAGAAGTAGGTGTATCAAGACAACCAATAATATTCATCAATGTTGATTTGCCAGAACCCGACGGGCCCATAATTGCTACATATTCGTTTTTCTGAATCTGGATTGAAACACCATCTAACGCATGGACTTTTTCTTCGCCTACTTGATAAAACTTTGTAATGCTTGTGAGCTGAATAATACTTGACATTCTGGCTTCCTTCCTCTTACTCTACTTCTTTCAATTTTTTTTCTGCTTGAGATTTGTAATAATCATTCTGTGCAATGGACAGAGCTCTTTGATAATTCTCTTTTGCTTCTTTTATCTGACCCTTTGCCTGATATGCTTCACCCATAGAAATGATTGCTGGAACAAAATCCTTATCAAGACTTAAGGATTTATTAAGATTCGACATTGCCAGATCGACATTTCCCTTTTTCAACAGAGCCTCAGCAAGACTTTGATATGAATCTGCCGTATCAGGACGCAGCTCTATATATTTCTTAAAATGTTCGATCGCATTATCATAGTGCTCGAGACGCATACAAAAATATCCATACCGATGCCAAACTTTCCATTCTTTTGGTTTGGATGTAATAAGGATTTTGTATTCTTTTTCCGCTTCGTCGTTCTTCTTCGCCCGTACAAGGAAGCCAGCTTTAACTGTACGACCCTGTATTTCATCAAGTTTGATAACTTCTTCCAATTGTCTCCATGCCTCTTCTTCATCGCCGCCCATAATGGAAGGTGCCATCATATAATATTGTGCCAATGCGATGCGCGCTTGTATATGTTTTGGATTGAGCTCAACTGCTCGCAGAAAAGCTTTCTTTACTTTCGGTGCAAGAAACGCTCTCCTAAGAATACCTGCATTCTGAGTCTTTATTCCAATTGCCGCACCATATCCGTACTGGATATCAGCATTATTCGGTGCAAGTTCTACAGCTTTTTCTGTTTCATCAACTGCTTTATCGACATCATACTCTGGATTTCTTCGATTCAGATACACCATTCCTAAATCATTATGCGCTTCGGCATTTTTATCATCCTTTTTCAGAATCTCTTCAAAAATAGACTTCGCTTCTTTATATTTTCCTTTTTGGAATAATACTTCACCTTCTGCGATTGTTTGTGCGTTCAATTTCATTTGCATCAAACCAACAACCGCAAGCGCTATTCCTAAGGTTTGATAGAGATTTTTCAAGAATATTCCTTTAGAGAGATACTGAATCACCATGTTTTACTTCTTCTCTGTGTCCGCACTTGCTCCGGTTTTTTTCGCGGACTTATTGTCAACTTTTATTTTTGAATCAACTTCCAAATCGCGATTGATCGCCTTGAATGGACCCGATACAACTTCTTTACCCTCAAGTCCATCTGCCTTCACTTCAATGTACGTATCGTTACTGATGCCGCGTTTAACAGTTACAGTCTTAGCAATACCATCTTTCACAACAAACACAACTTCTTCAAGTTTATCCTCTTCCTTCTTTTTACTCGCGACTAATTGTGCCTCTCCTTCTTTCGGTTCCTCTTTCATCTCTTTCTTTGGAGCACGTACTGTAACAGATTGGATGGGCACCGTCAGAACGTTAGAATGAGTTTCTGTTTCAATATCCGCTGACATCGACATTCCAGGCCGGAACTGAACACCTTCAGGAGTACTAATACGAATGCGTACTTCAAAATTGGTTACTGCATCTTGAGTCCCAGTGCCGGTCGATTTTGCAGTGTTAGCAATCTGCGTGACGATACCGGTAAATTTGCGATCTTGATATGAATCCACTTCGATGCGAGCTGTGTCTCCTTTTTGCACCATTACTACATCATTCTCACCGACATCGACTCGTGCTTCCATATTCGTGAGATCCGCAACGGTCATAATCTCTGTTCCTTGCATGAAACTACTGCCGCTGACACGTTCACCAAGTTCCCTTGGAAGGTTGCTGATGATACCGTCCATCGGCGAATAAATAGTGGTTTTTATCAGCGCCTGATACGATGCATTGGCACTTGCAACGGCAGCTGTATAATTTGCTTTTGCACCTTCATAATCCGCCTTCGCCATATCCATGTCAGCATCCGAGATGAGTTTCTTTTCATATAAACCCAATGAACGTTTATAATTTGCTTCAGATTTCTCGAGAGCGGATTTCACCATTGCGACATTCGCTTGTGCACGGTCATAGTCGGCTTGGTACGAATCCGGTTTAATCCGAACAAGCAACTGACCTTTGTGAACAGATTGTCCCTCACGGACGGGAAGTAAAATAATTTCTCCGCTCACTTCTGCATTGATCACGACTTGTGTAATCGGTTGAATTTTACCTGTTGCTGACACAATTTGCGTCACCGTTCTTCGCTGAACTTTTTCCGTTTGGACGGTCACGATAGTCTCGCGCCGACTGCCAAGGAACACAAGCACAACGAGAATAATTACAATTCCTCCAATAATCGAAAAAATGATTATTTTCTTTTTTTTCTTCTTTCCATTACCATTTGCCATTGTTTACTCCTCCGTGTTGAGTACCCTAATATTCTTATAGTCTCTCATTCAGTACGTTCGCTCACCAAGTACGTATTCCAAATTGCGCTTGGCTGTAATGTAGTTGTATGTCGCATTCACTTTGTTCGCTTGAGCATTCACAAAATTTGCATTTGCGGTTTGAAGATCAATAATCGTTCCGGCGCCAAGATTGTACCGCTCTTCTGCTACTCTACGATCCTGCGAAGCGGAAGTTACACCTTTTACACTCGCTTCATACTGCCTTTGAGATGCCCCGAGGTCGAGAAGGGCTTTTTTTACGTCGACACTGACGATCATTTCTGTTTGTTGGAGTGATATTTCTGCATTTCGTTCCTGAACCTTCGCGATTTGGACACCCTCATTCGTTAGAAATCCATCAAACAATGTCCAGCTCAGTTTTAATCCCCACGTATAATCCTTATTACTTGACAATTGCGACACTTCAGGTGCGCTGAGACTATAACCTGCATACGCATTCACACCCGGCAAGTAGTGTCCCCATGCTGAAACAACAGAATAAGACGTACTTTTTAGGTTTTCCGAGGCTACTTGATAATCGGGGCGAGCGTCGAGTGCTTGCTTACGAAACTGTTCAAATTTCCCAAGGGAAGGCAGTTGGGAAAATTCCACCGAGTCCACTTTCGTTGGGACTGTTGTATCTGCAATATGATAATCGTCCCGCACATCCAGACCGATAAGTGAAAGTAAATCTGCGATCGATTTATCATACGTATTTTGCGCAGTGATAAGATTAAATTCGTCAGTTGCCACAGCAGATTGCTGGCGATACACATCTCCAATTGCCAACGCACCTACACGGTTCGACTCCTGAATTCTTTCCAGCTGCCCCTGTTCGCGCTTCAGATTTTCCTCATTGACATACACGAGTTGTTCATTGCGTAACACGGCGAGATAACTTGCTTGCACTTGATATACAATCCCTTGTTTCGTTCGCAAAAAAGTTTGATCGGCAATCGCCTTGCCGGAAATGGATTTACTAAGATTCATTTCACGATTCAGCCCATCAAAAATAGTGTAATTGAGATTTAACGCTGCAGTATAGTTGGTGTTTAGTGAATTTCCACCGGTCGCAATATTCCGGTTGATTAACTGGTTATAGATTGAATCGGTTGCATACTCTGACTGTGATCTTCCCCATCCGGCAGAAGCCGAAAGAGACGGCAAATAAGAGCCATAACCCGCCACCTCAATACTGCGAGCAGCATCTACATTATTCGCCGCCTGCACTACATTTAAATTACGTTGCATTGCAATAGTAACAGCATCGTTCAGTGTAAGTGTTTTGGGCGTTCCAACTGGCATTTGCGCACTGCAAAACGAAACGGATAACAGGATGAATATAATCATTTTCTTCATTGAGACGTCTCCAATAATTCTAGTGTTGGCTGGAAATAAAACTATAGTTAATAAACGATTTTTTTTCCGTAAAGTTTCAAAAGAACTGAAGAAACTTAAGATTTTTCCAGAGTTTCGACGCCCCCAGAAATGCGAATATTTTATGCTTTCGACCGTCGACCTTTTTTAAATGGCGCTTGATTCATGATACTATTTTTCATTGAAAGAAGATACTGCATGGCAGCATCATGTTCATTGGGAATTGTACCATCAAGGATTGCATCGGTAATCATATCTTTCAGAATACCTACCATTGGTCCTTCGGTCAATCCGCACACTTGCATAATTTCTTCGCCGCGCAATGGTGGCTGCCAATTCCGAATACGATCTTTTTCCTCTACCTCTGCCATTTTCTTAATGACAAGATCATAGTTTTGCTTCACTTGTTCAATAAGCTTTTGGTTCTTTGATGTAATATCAGCCCTGCATAATGTCATAAGATCATCAATATCATTGCCAGTTTCAAAGAGCAATCGGCGAACGGCGGAATCTTTCACCCCATCATCGACTAGCGCCTGTGGACGGAGATGAAGGCGGATAAGCTTTTCGATATAGGGAACATGTTCTAGCGGAAAACGCATCCTCTGGAATATCTTCTTCACCATTCGTGCACCGAGATCTTCATGTCCATGGAAAGTCCATCCNNCTTTATGGTGATAATCCTTTCGCTGATCAACTCCCGCCATCTGAGCGATTTCAGGAAAAACAATTTCCATAACACTTGAATCGTACATCATCTGAAGTCCAACCGATGGTCTTGAACTGGACATTATTTTCAAAAACTCGTCTGAGATTCGTTCCTGTGAGACAATCGCTAATCTCTTCGCCATCTTTCCTGCGGCTTCAAGCACACGTGGATCAAGAGTAAAACCAAGCTGTGCAGAAAATCGCATAGCGCGCATAATGCGAAGCGGATCATCATCGAACGTAATTTCCGGATCGAGCGGTGTGCGTAGAATCCCTGATCGCAAATCGCTTTGTCCTTCAAACGGATCAACCAACTGTCCAAATATCTTTGCATTGAGACTTGCTGCCATCGCATTCACAGTAAAATCCCGCCGCAACAAATCATCGTTCAGTGTTCCGTCTTCAATGTGTGGCTTACGGGAATTCTTGCTGTAACTTTCTTTCCGCGCGCCGACAAATTCTAATTTCCGATCATCCAATGGCAGCATTGCCGTGCCGAAGTTTTCAAAGAGAATCAAATTGGTTCTGCCAAAATCCTTCGCAACTTTTTTTGCAAACTCCACACCGCTTCCGAGAACCACAATGTCGGTATCCTTGACTTTTTTGCCGAGCAGTTGGTCGCGCACATAACCACCAACAATATATACGGCAATACTCTCGCGATCGGCAACAGCACCAACGCGTTTGAGTATCTCATCCTGTATGTCAATTCGCTTTAATTTTATATCCATGGCGTAACTACTCAGTAGAACTCCGATGGAGTTCGATATCCTTTTTGTCAATTAGAGCTTTAAACATTTAATTCCTACAGGATTATTTAGATGAATTCTATTATTCGATAGACTCCGTAGGAGTCTCACGTTTGTAATTAATGTCAAAATAAAGACGGAACTCCGTCAGGAGTTCAACGATGCTTGTTCAATAATATCATTAATATGCAATTGAGTAGTACCAAATAACAAACAACAGTACTACTATGCCGTTGTAATTTTCTGCGATTCAATTTTCTGCAATATTTCCTGCGCCACTTCTAAAGCATGCAAACCATCGCGGCCTGTAACCGGCGGTTCGATGTTCTTTTGCACAGATTCAACAAACCGTTCAAGTTCATATTTCAAAGCGTTGACTTCCCGCACCTTTGGTTTTTCATAGGTGATGATGCGCTTGTGTTGTCCCTCTTCTATCTTGCCGAGCATTTTTGTCGATTTGGTACGAGGAGTATTTTCATCTGCTAAACGAAAAACTTCTGAGACACCGTCGGCAAAGTCGATGGAGATGTACGCATCATGCTGGAAAAGGCGCATCTTGCGCATTTTATTCTGTGAGATGCGGCTCGCGGTAACATTCGCCACGCAACCGTTCTCAAACTGTAGCCGCGCATTGGCTATATCCGGAGTATCCGAGATCACCGCAACACCGTTCGCATCGATACGTGTCACCTTTGATTTCACTAAACTCAAAATCAAATCAATATCATGGATCATCAAATCGAGCACCACTGCCACATCCGACCCACGCGGATTGAATTGTGCCATCCGATGTGACTCAATAAACAACGGCTTGAGATCATACGGTTCCAGCGCGAGAATCGCCGGATTGAACCGCTCGATGTGCCCGACCTGGAGTTTCAATCCCTTTGTCTCTGCCCGCTCTGTCAGCGCACGTGCTTGTTCGATAGTTGCGGTCATAGGCTTTTCGATCAGAAGATGGACACCGCGTTTGATCGCTTGCATTGCTGCATTGTAATGCGCTTGCGTCACCGTCGCAATACTGACTGCTTCGACATGTGCCAAAAGATCGTCGAGCTGCGCAAATGCTTGTATCCTGAATTCCATCGCAATTTTTTCTGCCCGTGTTGAATCAACATCAAACACACCGACAAGGTGAGCATTTGGAATCTGCGAATACATTTTTGTGTGGAGAGCACCCAAATGTCCCACACCAATAACACCGACATTCAAAGGATTCATAGTCATTTCCCATTATTGTGAATTCGCTTCCATTCCGCCCGGACTTTTTGCTTGAGCGGCAAGAAGAATTCGATCAAATCCACCGAATCGTGGATCATGATAATACAGCAACGCAGTATAGACATTGACCGTTCGCCAATCGTTCCCTTCGAGTGTTATCCAATCATTTCCGTTGAGAACATATTGGTAATCGTACGTGCCGCGACGAAGCAATGCAAGAAGCTTGTAATGCATCGTTGCTTCATCATAGTGCAATCGCCATTGTTCGTCCACTTTCCAACCATTAAAATCACCAACAACATAAATCTTCTCGTTCCTGTTTTCCTCAGGACGGCCAAGTTCGAACTGAAGCTGTATGTAATCAGCATAGCGATTGCCAGTCACAAGCGTTGAAATTCCATTCTGATCTCCATGTCCTTGGAACATCCAGCGGCTGAGATCGGCGCCGTCTTTTTTGCGCAGCACTTCAGCAAGCGAATAGAGATCGACCGATTGCGCATCCAATCGCCGATACTCATTCCCCGGCTGTAGATTATCGATCACAAACTTCAAATTGTTTGTCCCGTACCCATCGATAAATGTGTTCGGATTCCGATCATCTGCATCAATACGGTGCGGGAATTCGATTTCACGATTTCGATATACATCAACGATTTTAATGGAAGTCGAGTATATTGCACTGGCATCATTGAGCTGCGGAGAAGGAACCGAGAACGACAACATAGCCTTGTGTACCTGATTTTGCGGTGAAGTCTCCGAAGGTAAATAACGGTTATAGATCGTGAGCGCTGAGTTTTCCACTTTTTCTGCGGCAAAAAATTTACCCTCGGCAACCAATTCGTTCTGATCATCACTCCATACTTCAAATTTATAGTTGCCGGAGTACTGTAATTTTTCAAAGTCATTCATTCCCGTTTTGTCTCCACCTCCCGGTATCCGCAGCATGTGCGTCCACCGATAGGTTCCTACTCCCACGGCAGCTTCCTCAAATGGAATCTGGTTCTTGCTAAAATTTCTAAACTCATCATTAATAAACGATGACCGTGTGATATTCCAATCCTTATCGCAATGAAATATTTTTACACGAAAATTCTCAGGTTTTGTTCCATCAACATCGAACGAAATCGTCACCGGAAGCGAATCCAACAAAACAACGGGGAACTTCGCATCTCCCATGCCATTGATGCGCATACCCTTGATACGTTGAGAGTAGATTGTTTGCGCAGGAAGTGAAACGACACATGTAATAATGAGTAAGAGAAGGATTCGCATGATCATGTTCTCAACAGTATCAACTGAACTGCTTCTTTAGCCAATCGTGAAATTCCCCGACTTTATGGAATATAAAATCCGATTTCATTTGCATAACGATATCTTTTGCATAGGAATCCCAAACGACAGCGGCTATTTTCACACCGGCTTCATGCGCTGCCTTCGCATCGGAAACTGCATCACCCACCATGAGAATTTCATTCGGTTGAAGCGCGAAGTGTTTCATAATTTTCTGCAACCCCTCCGATGACGGCTTACGGTTGACAACATCATTTCCCGTTACCACGCAATCAAAATATTTATCGATGTGGAATTCCTGCAATGTAATCCTTGTCGTGTGCGTCCCCTTGCCGGTGAATAATGCCAAAGTTTTTCCGCACTCTTGTATGTAGCGAAGGATATCTTCAATACCGGGAAACAGGCGTGCTAATTGACTATGATGCGTGCGATAAAATGCGAGATAATCCTTCATCACTTCATCCATTTGATTCGGTCGAACAATCTCAAGCAACGCCTCTTCTTCCGGCGGACCAAACATTGCATGGATTTCAGGAATGGTGTATGTTCTCCCTGCATATTTTTGAGCGATATAATTAAATGAATCATAAATCAGCTGATTCGTCTGAGTTAATGTTCCATCCATATCAAACACAATACACTTGAGATGCTTCATGAGATCTGTCTCCATCTCTAATATAAACACAAAAGGCATCAAGCGGAATACTTTTAGCTTCATTCATTTTCCCTAATTCCTGCACTTGATGATTTCTTGTAATCATCGTTTACACATAAGCTTGCTTATCCCTCAAAAACTCTCTAATTTGCCCCTGTGAAAAAACAAATCCTGCTCAAAAAGAACGAAGAACATCGAATTGTTGCCGGACACCAATGGGTATTCAGCAACGAGATTGCTTCTCTGCGTGGTGACCTTGAAGTAGGCGACGTCGTTGAACTGCTTCGGCACGACGAGAAGTTCCTCGGGCTCGGTTTTTTTCATCCCCATTCGCTTATCACGTTTCGCTTTCTCACAACTGAACAGGAAGATATCTCAGTCAATTTTTTTGAACGTCGAATTCAGCAAGCACTTGTGTTGCGCCAGAGACTCTACCCCGGCGCGGAGACATTTCGTCTTGTGCATGGTGAAAGTGATTTCCTGCCCGGACTCGTCATTGATAAATATAACGAGTTCATTTCATTGCAAATTCTTTCTGCGGGAATGGAAAAACGGATAGCACTCATCTGTGATGTCTTAGAATCCATATTCCATCCGAAAGCCATTGTTGCCCGCAATGATGTAGCAATCCGTGCACTGGAAGAATTGCCGATAGAAAAGAAGGTCTTACGGGGAAATCCGAGTATTACGATCATCGATGACGATGGAGTGAAGTTTGAGGTAGACATCCTTCAAGGGCAAAAGACCGGATTCTTCCTTGATCAGCGTGAAAACCGGAAAGCAGTTCATCGTTATGCAATCGGAGCAGCGGTAATGGATTGTTTCTGCAACGAAGGAGGGTTTGCCCTGCATGCCGCAGCAGCCCAAGCGGTATCGGTACGTGGAATGGATATTTCCGAATCTGCCGTTGCGAAAGCGAAGGTGAACGCCCGTTTAAATACCGCCGCTGCAGATTTTGTAGTCGCAGACGTGCTCGATGCGCTCAAACAACTCGGTGAGGATAGGAAGAGGTTCGATGTGATTATACTTGATCCGCCGTCCTTCACAAAAAGCAAAAAGAATATTCCAGCAGCACTTCGGGGCTATAAGGAATTCAATGCAGCGGCCCTGCGGATTCTTTCGACAGGCGGATATCTCGTCTCAGCATCGTGTTCGCATCATATTACGGAAGATGGGTTTCTTTCCACTATCGAACAAGCCGCAGTGAAAGCAAAACGGGACATACAGCTCCTTGAATTTTCCGGCGCTGCCCCGGATCATCCGATTATCCCGGCAATGCCAGAGACAAAATACCTGAAATTCGGCATTTTTGCTGTTCGGTAAATTGGTTAAGGATATTTTCATCCGTGGAATCTTTTATTAAATTCAAACGTTAAATATATTGAATGCAATGAGATACAAAATCAACAAATATTACACAATTCGATTTCTTCTCTTTACATTCCTCTTAGCCGCATACGCATCGGCACAAACACCGACGACGCCTGATACGACCATTATCTTTACACCATCCAATCCAAATCTTATACGTGAACAAAGCTATAATCCAGCAGTGCACGCATGGGGCCTCGACGTACTCTTATCCAATAATGGCTTTGGTATGGGTGTGTTCTATCGGCAAGAGATGAACGATGAACTGTCATTGATATTCAACTTCGCAATCTCCGATGTAAAAGATGATGCTGAATTCGAACAATACGATTATTATGGAAACAGTATTATCCCGGATAAGATCAATCGGTTACTTCTTCTCCCCTTAACTGTCAGCGTGCAATATCGTTTGTTTAAAGACGATATCGTTGACAATCTTCGTCCGTTCATCACTGCCGGACTCGGTCCAACAATGATATTTGTGGCTCCTTATGCTCATCCAACAACGTACTATTATCCCGATGGTTCGATTAATTATACCGACCCGGGAAAAGTTGAATTCTTTTCAAGTCTCAAGTACGGAAAGCTTCGATATACCATTGGAGGTTTTATCGGGGCAGGTGTCCTTTTTGGTATGGAAAAAGGCACTATTACCAGCTTAAGTGTGAAATACTTCCTGGCTCCATATCCAAGCGGCATTGAAGTAATGCAGGGCGGCTATATGAAAAACTTCGGCGGGTTATTTATTACACTGGCATTTGGGTCGATGTTTTAGAAGTTACAAATAAAATTCTTTCAAAAAAGAAGCCTCATCGCAATTGTCAACGAGGCTTCTGCTTTCTATTTATACTATATGCCCAAATAGCTCAACTACTTCGTCAATAACATCTTCATCGTCTTTACGAATGGTATTGAGCCGTCAGCAGGTTGCGCTGTAAAACGGACAAAGTAGATACCACTAGAAAGGCCTGAGCCGTAAAACGTGACGGAGTAATTTCCTGTTTCTTTCATTCCATCGAAAAGAGTTGCCACTTCACGACCGAGAATATCATACACCTTTAGGGACACGATGTATCGTGTCCCTACATCAGGCAGCTGATAGCTGATAACTGTACTCGGATTAAACGGGTTGGGGTAATTTTGAAATAATGAAAAGTTATAATTCATTTTTACATTGTTTTTAACATCCGAAGGTGGTAAGTGAAATGAAGATGTAGCCCACCAAATGTCTGTCTTATCATTTTCCTTGTGCTCCCAAATAATAGCAACTTTTGAACTATCTGTTGTGATATTGTTTAAATATACAACTGTCGGCTTGGAGTCGTCTCCTGAAGAATTTGAAATATTAATAAGAGTATCGTTATAAGAACCTAATCGTCTGTAACTTATAAAGATTTCTTTGTTGTTATAGAGAGAATCAGAATCAAAAGTCAGGAAAAAACCTAGTAACGGAGAAGCTGAACCGCGAGCGAGAATAGAATATCTAAATGTCATCGGATGTTCATCATTGCATAAAATATTTTTTGTTCTAACGGGTTGTTGTGAATGAAAATCGGGATAGATAATTCTCCAAACAGTATCTTCTTTGGTTTGATATGAAATATCAAATTCTGTCCCAAAGGATGGATTAATATTTTGGATGCTCCTGGATATTTGAGACAATTCCCAATATGGTTTTTGTTCCCTGATTTGACCTACATATCTTGCTATAAAAATTTGTGTATTGGGTGAATTGCCTTTTTCGTAGAGAATAGTAGGGTCATATTGATCCTCATAAGGAAATATTTTTGGATTTGAACAATTACTGCTATCAACGATCATAACACTGTCTAAGATTTTGCCATTTGACAGTACCTTACTATAAAGAAGTCTGCCTTCTTGTATCCAGCAAAGGCTTTCATTGCTCAAAGTAGGATTCGTATTATTTTTTGATGTATCAGTGAGTACTATCGCATCGCTCAATGTACCTTCATTAAATTCCCGAAAATACAAAGACCAATGATTGTTTATAAAAGTTTGCCAAACAATTCTAACATGATCATTAATAATATTATAATTGGCTATTTGAGGATTCGTATTTTGATTTGTATCCGACCATACAATGTAAATATTTTCACTAAGAGGATCGATCTTCTTAAGATAAATAGTATAGAATGAACCTAATTTATTTTCCCAGCAAATATATGAATTATGTACGTCATAAAGAATGGAGGGGGATGCAGTACGAAAATTTTTGTTATCTCCGGGAATCGTAATGAGCGGGCTTCGTTTGAAATCCTGACTATACAGAGTTATTGAAATGATCACCGGCAGCAGCAAGAATGAATGAAAAATTAGTTTATACTTTTTCATATTGTACATCCTAAATTTGAACTTTCCCAAGGTTGAAATGGAGTTCTACTCCTGACCTTTCTTTTTTTGTTTTAAGGTCGTAGTTCAAGTATCTATCATGCTTCCATTCATCGGTACGCACGCCTGCCTTGGCTGCAGAACAGCTTCCGTGGCATCCTTTGTTTGAGATCGCATACATGGTTCCCCGCATTTCAGATAAAAACCATGGCACTATTATTTACACAACCATAGAAAACATCTCTACTTCAACGCATTACTTCCCTCAGGTTTTGTAAGTGTTTGAAGTATGGTTGTTCTAGGACTCTGAAAGCAATATTGCTTCACCATAATACCACACCGCTGGCAGATGTACCCGTCATAGATTAATGCCTTACTTTACTAGAGTCAAATGCCTGCCTGTCGTATTTCAACAAGCTGGGTGTAACGATATCGTTACAGTGATATTTGCGTGAAAAGAGCATTTCTTGGCTTTATCGGTATCCGGGAATTGAGTTTTCCGAGAAAAGGATATTATCTATGAAGCTTGTATAAATATACAATTGGTATGAAGGGATCAATTGCAAGCATTTCAAAAACTTCGGCGAGTTATTTATTACATCGACGTTTGGCGGAATGTTCTAAAAATGTATCAAAAGTAACGTTCAAGAAATCCACCGGTGTAGGAGCGCGGATTTTTCGCGATCTCTTCCGGTGTTCCGGTTGCAATAATTTCACCGCCTCGTTCACCTGCCTCAGGCCCCAAGTCAATTACAAAGTCGGCACATTTTACAACATCCATGTTGTGTTCGATAACAAGAATCGAGTGCCCTGCGTCGACAAGAGCATCGAAACATTTCAGAAGTTTCGCAATGTCATCAAAATGCAGTCCGGTGGTCGGTTCATCAAAGATGAAGAGCGCATTCCCTTCCTGCTCGGAAGTTGAAAGGTGATGTGCAAGTTTGATGCGCTGCGCCTCACCGCCTGAGAGCGTGGTTGCCGGCTGGCCAAGCCGAAGGTATCCAAGCCCGACATCATCCAAGACCTTCAGCCGTTTTGCAATCCGCCTGGTGTCCGCAGTAGCGGAAAAGAATTGTATCGCTTCTGTTACCGTCATATTCAAGATATCATCCACATTCTTGCCGCGATACCGAACATCGAGCACTTCCTGCTTGAAACGCTTTCCCTTGCACGATTCGCATGGGAGAAAAATATCTGCAAGAAATTGCATTTCGATCCGCTGCAAACCGTCTCCTTCGCATACTTCGCAGCGGCCTCCGGGCACATTGAATGAAAAATGTCCCGGCGCATAACCGCGTGTCTTTGCAGCTGGTGTGTGAGCAAGGAGATCGCGGATAAGATCGAATATTTTGATGTACGTAATAGGATTGGAACGCGGACTTCTTCCAATCGGTGATTGATCTACCAGCTCAACATGGTTGATTGAATCAATTCCTTCGATGTCTTTACATTTACCTGCCGTTCCATCGTACCCGCCTTTCCTCTTCATCATTCCTGCATACAACACTTTGTGTACCAGTGTGCTCTTTCCCGAACCGCTTACACCGGTCACACAGACAAACATATTCAATGGAATCCGAATATCGATATTCTTCAGATTATTCTCCGATGCACCGTGAATAAAGAGCGATTGTTCCTTGTCTACCCTCCTCGATTTCGGTGTTGGAATGGTGAGTGTACCATTGAGATACTTCGCCGTGAGCGACGTTTGATGCTGCAGAAGTTGTTCCATCGATCCATTGAACACAACTTCACCGCCGTTTTCACCTGCCCTCGGACCGATATCCACCATGACGTCGGCTTCGCGCATCATTTCGGCATCGTGTTCAACAACCAACACCGTGTTGCCGATATCACGTAACGATTTGAGCAGGTTTATGAGCCGCCCGTTGTCGCGTGGATGTAATCCGATAGTGGGTTCATCAAGAACATAGAGCGATCCCATCAATGAAGAACCGAGTGATGTCGCAAGATTAATTCGCTGTGATTCTCCGCCTGAGAGTGTCATCGTTAACCGGTCAAGTGTGATATACCCAAGCCCGATTCCATCAAGATAACGAAGCCGCTTGCGAATTTCTTCCAAGATACGCTTGGCAACTTCCTCTTCATACTTTGAAAGACGGATATCCTGAAAGAACCGATTCGCTTCCTCAATGGTCATTCGAACAATATCCCAGATATTTTTTCCGCTCACACGGACATTGAGTACTTCCTTCCGCAGACGAGATCCGCCGCATTCATCGCATGTCGTATAACCGCGAAAGCGGCTGAGAAAAACACGATAGTGCAGTTTGTACGATTTACGCTCGATATATTTGAAATACTTGTGGATACCATCAAACCCTTTACACCCGTTCATGATTATTGCGAGTTGTTCTTTTGTCAACTCGCTGAAGGGGACATCCACCGGCACACTAATATCCTTTGCAACACTGAGCAGGTCGATAAGATTTTCGCGCCACCGCGGAAATGTCCATGGTAAAATGGCTCCATCCCGAATTGTTTTGCTAGGATCCGGCACAACAAGATCCATGTCGATACCGATAATTCGTCCAAACCCCTGGCACGCCGGACAAGCCCCAACCGGATTGTTAAACGAGAAGAACCGCGGCTCCGGATCTTCATAGCGGACATTATCTTCCACACATTCAAAATGCTGCGAGAACCGGAGAAGCTGCTTCGATTCCAAAATGACAGCCAAAGCATATCCGCTTCCTTCTTCAAACGCCGTTTGTACGGAATCGGCAAGTCTAGTCATGCTTTCTGAGTTATTTTTTCGAATGATAAGACGGTCAACAAGAATATTGATTCCTTTTTTCGATTTCGCTTTGAAAGCGCTTTCGTTCAAATCAATAAGTTCATCATTCACTACAAGCCGGAAAAAACCACGCTTCTTGAGGACATCGATTTCCTCTTTCACTGTTCTTCCCGGATGATCATGCATTGGGAACATGATGTACACTTTTGCCCATTCCGGTTCTTTTTGGAGCCGATCAACAGTAGTGGTAACCGTATCGCGCTTCACCAATTTTCCGCACACGCGGCAATACGTCTGTCCGATGCGGCCAAAAAGCAAACGAAGGTAATCATAGATTTCAGAAGTTGTGGCAACGGTCGAGCGGGGATTACGTGAGGTTGTCTTTTGCTCGATGGCGATTGCCGGACTGATTCCTTGGATCAGATCGACATCCGGCTTCTCCATTCGCTCGAGAAATTGGCGTGCGTAGGAAGAAAGACTTTCGACATACCGGCGCTGCCCTTCTGCATAGATCGTATCAAATGCAAGGCTTGATTTACCGGAACCGCTTACACCGGTGAACACAATAAGTTTGTTACGTGGCAGTGTGAGGTTAACGTTTTTGAGGTTATGAACCCGCGCACCGCGGATGATAATGTCGGAAGGTTTTCGACTGCCTGAACTCTTCGGAAGGTTGATCACTTTTTTCTCAGAAACCATCCGCAGGTTTTTCTGCCCATTTATTTTTTTTGTCATATGTGAAAGTAAGATACAGAAAAATGAGGAGACGGGAAAATGATGTTCTTCGTGACTTCAATCACAAAAAAAGATTTTCCAAGAATAAAACATTCAAGGCCCGTAGAAATAGTTCAATATTGCTCTAAAATAGTACATTCCAAAACAGCCAGTTTTTAATTCAGCCATTATCCTATTGTATTTATAAAAGGAACTTTGTAGGTTAATATGATTATTACTATAGGAGTTTGTCTTATGGGAAAAAAAATACTCGTGGTTGAAGATGATGATACTGTACGTTTGTCCATATCTGTTGCCCTAAGATTGAAAGGCGGATTTGAAATACTGGAAGCCGAAGACGGACTCAGAGGACTTGAACTTGCAAAACAGCACAATCCTGATTTAATTATTAGCGATGTGGTTATGAATAATTTGAATGGCTTCGTTATGTTAGAAACGCTGAAGGAGTATCCGGAAACGGCTGATATCCCCGTGATTATTATGACGAATCGAGCTCAATCAGATAAGGAATGGAAAACCGGTGCAGCTGTAGAATATCTAGCAAAGGGATTCACTCTTGAGGCGCTTCTCTCGAAAGTCAATTCAATTCTCAAAATCAAACCCGCATAAGGAAGTAATCCGCACACCCAGACTTTCCTTCGGATATCCGAACCTTGCAGATTGCTTCTCCCGACAAACTACGTTGGGATTGTAATGTCGTCGGATTTTTTTCTTTGATGATGCCGTCAGGAACTTCTTCCTGACGGCTTTTTCTTTCTGGCCTCTTTATGTCAGGAAAAAGAGCCCGGACACCGCTAAGAAATAATAAAAACGCCCCGCTGGTTTGTTACCAGAACGGGGCATCTCAATAATACATTGGATTCAATATATTGAATCCCAACGAGAAAATTTATTCTTCTTCTACTTTCGCCTTCTCGCTTGCGGCGATCACCTTCTCTGCTGCCTCGCGCGGCATCTCGTCATAATGTGAGAATCTTGTCTTATAGACTCCACGGCCTTGTGTCATCGAACGAAGAATCGTAGAGTACTTATGAATCTCAGACATCGGTACACTTGCTTTGATTTTCTGAAAATGCCCTTCGGCTTCCATACCTTGAATTTTCCCGCGACGACCAGAGAGATCACCCATCACGTCACCCATGTATTCATCAGGCACAATTACTTCAATAATATTAATTGGCTCCAGAAGAACAGGCTTCGCTTCCATGATTCCTTTTCTAAATGCCATCGCACCGGCGATCTTGAACGAATGCTCGTCAGAATCCACTGCGTGGTAGGAACCATCGAAGATCGTTACTTTCACATCTACCACTTCATAGCCGGCGAGTACACCGCGCAGCATCGTTTCGATAACACCCTTTTCAACTGCCGGAACAAAACGACCAGGCACTACACCTCCAACAAGGGCATCTTCAAATTCAAATCCCGCACCCCGTGGTCTCGGTTCAATCTTAATGTGTACATGTCCGTACTGTCCCCGTCCACCGGTTTGTTTCTTATGCTTGTATTCCACATCCGGCGCCGCTGCACGAATCGCTTCTTTGTAGGGAATCTTTGGTTCTGTGAGATCAACTTCCACACCATATTTCAGTTTGAGACGTTTGGTGACAATGAGTAGATGGAGTTCTCCCTGACCGGCAATCACCGTCTGACTGAGCTGGCCATCTACCGTGATGACAAATGTCGGATCCTCTTCATGCAAGGAATGCAATCCGTTCGCCATGCGGTCTTCATCTCCCTTCGATCTGGAATGAATCGCCATACGAATGACGGGATCCGGAAAATTGATCGGTGTATACAAAACCGGAAATGCCCGGCTGCTGAGTGTATTGTTCGTGTGTGTATCCTTCAACTTCACCGCAGCGCCAATATCACCGGCGACAAGTTTTGTAATTTCGGATCTCTCTTTTCCATTCATCACGAAGAGCTGTCCGAGGCGTTCACTTTTACCGTTCGATTGATTAACAAGATCCAATCCTGCAGTAATGGAGCCGGAGTACACGCGAAAATACGACAACTCGCCAACATGCTCTTCCGAAACCGTTTTGAAGACAAAGAACGATGGTTCTTTCGCTCCATCGGGTTCTACATCTATCTCTTTTTTATCGTTCGGATTGGTTGCCTTAACCTTGCCCCGATCCTTTGGAGATGGTCCATACGTTGTTATGAAACTCATCAATGGACTCGTGCCAATGCCGAGTGAAGCTGCAATGCAGTAGATAGGGAATATTTTTCTATTCAACAGCGCAAAGCGGAAACCATTTTCGAGATCGGCATCTTTCAACGTGCCATCTTCAAAAAATTTGTTCATCAATGCTTCATCGGTTTCTGCGATTTTCTCAATCAATTCTTCATGGAGCTGCTCAGATTTCTCCTTCAAGTCGGTAGGGATATCGCTTTCTGTGAATTTACCGCTGCCTTCACGATTAAACTTCAGCAACTTCATCTTTAAGACGTCCACTATGGTATCGAACGGAAGTCCTTGATTCACAGGGAATTGTACGATCACAGCATCATGACCAAATCGATCCTTCGCTGTTGCAACCGCATGGTCAAATTCAGCATTTTCATTATCAAGCTTATTCACAACAAGGAGGGCTGGAACATGTAAAGATTTTGTGTAGTTCCAAACAATTTCCGTACCAACTTCGACACCCTCCACTGCCTTTAACATCACCACAGCTAGGTCGGCTACATGGAGAGAACTGAGTACTTCGCCAGTGAAATCTGAATATCCAGGTGTATCGAGAATATTAATTTTTGTTCCCTGCCAATCGGCGTGAAGAACTGCTGCATTAATGGAAATCTTACGTTCGATTTCATCTGCATGATAATCGGAAATAGTCGAACCATCTTCGACGCGCCCTATTCGCGTAGCGGCTCCCGCCACAAACATCAACGACTCGGTCAACGTCGTTTTTCCGGAACCGCCATGACCGATGACTGCAATATTACGGATTTTATCGATGGTATATTCTTTACTTATCGCTTTTGACACAATAGTATCTCCTTGGTAAAATGACGTCAGCGGTGGACATCCACCGTCGGAACATGTTTTTTCTTCAGCGGTGCTTTAAAGAATATCCTGCTAGCGCCGCATAAACAATGATGCAACACGGTTGATGATATTGCCAAACACCGCGCCCACACGCATCAGCGGTTCTTCCAAGCGGAGCTGAAAGCGTTCTTCAAGCCGCGTAATGTTTTCGGTAATACGCCTGAACGCAAGAAACACTCCATGGATTATATCGACTTGATCTTCCACTTTTGTGGTAATCAAACGCAGTTTGTCTGTTACCACGTTGAGATTTTCAAGAATGGGCTTCAGATTCTTGTTGAGATCGATCAATTCAATCTGCAAGACTTGCAGGAATACCTTGAAGCGGACCAGTACTATAATAAGATAGATGCACAACGCGGAAGCGCTGCAATACAACGTTAATTTTAGTATTTCAGATAATGTTTCCACTCGAGTTCCCCTTTTCTGGGTTCGATAAAATAAATTGTTTAGGTATAAACAGAGGCTTTCGTGTTCTTTGTGCCTTACGTCTTGCTACGGGCATTGTTGATCACTCGATCAGCATCGCCAAGAATAGTGTTTGCCTTACGGCGAGCATCATCCACGAGCGTGCTCGCTTTCCGTTTCCCTTCGTTCAC
>PMDB01000095.1:0-23278 GCA_003155495.1 Ignavibacteriota bacterium | reverse complement strand
ATTTTCCTGTGCCATAACAACCTCCAGTTTAATTAATTATTTTAAAAACCACTCTGCTCTTCTTCACTCAATTCTCAACTCACGGTAGAAAACTCACCAAGCGTCAATCCGTACCCTGCCTGTCGCAAGACATACGAGCGACAGGCAAAGGGATAGATACTAACGTACCTTCTTCTTATGACGCTGCTTCCGTAAGCGCTTCTTGCGCTTGTGGGTCGCCATTTTATGGCGCTTTCGCTTACGACCACATGGCATACGCGTATCCTTTCTATTAGTTCGTCTTCGGTGTTTGTGAGTTGTGTTGAGTTAAAAGTTGCTGCGCTCGTTTCCCGACTTCGCTTGTAGGATCCAATGCAACTGTTTTTCTAAACCACTCGTTCGCTTCATAGACATTGCCTTCGCTCAAGCAGACAATTCCAAGATTGAAATTCGCATAGAGATGTTGGGGAACGTACTTCATCGCCTCTTTCATCTCCTTTTTTGCTTCTGAAAAATTGCCGATTTCCTTGTAACAAATTCCCAAATCTACGCGAGCATTAGCATCACTTGGATTTTTTGCAAGAAACATTTTGTAATAAGGAATTGCCCTCTCAAATAATAATCCGTCGTGCAAAAAATTGGCAAGTTGCAGAGTTAGTGCCATATCGTTCGGACGGGAGACAACGTCCTTTTCCAATGCCAGAATCTCTGCTTGCTTCTGATCCATTTCTCCTGTCCGTGTCATAGGTTGAGCAATTATTTGCTGGGCCGATCCGACACTCAGGCGTTTTTCAATAAAAAACTCATATTCAATAACAGCTAGTGCAGCTATGACAACAACGCCCAGGATTGACTTGAACAACCAAGAAGTTGATAACTCTTTCGGCCGCAGTTTTTTTCCTTGTAATTCAAGCTTTGTTGATTCCATTCGTAAATTCATTGGGAAACCAGAAGCGATTTCCTCAGTCCAATCTACTGCCGCACCACATGATGAACAGAACTGATTTCCCGGTTGAAGCGGCGCATTACAATGCGCACAGAGAATTCTGGGTTTCATTCCCGCCACTATAAAACCCCCTTCTTGAGATTCTCATTCACAATTTGCTTCATTTCTTTTGAAACCTTGAATGTCGGCACGAAATGTTCATCCACCATCACCTGGGCACCTGTACGAGGATTGCGGGCAACTCGGCCCTTACGTTTCTTCACTTTGAAGCTGCCGAAACCGCGAATCTCTATATTCTTTCCATCCCTCATCGCACCGATAACCGTCGTAATGAATCCATCCACCACGGCTTCGGTTTCTACTTTCGTCAATCCTGTTGCCGATGCAATGACATCTACGATATCTGCTTTGGTCACGAAACCTCCTCACAAAATTAGTTGGGAGATGTGAATCGGTACTGCAACAACGGCTGCTGAAAAAATTCTTGCCGTATTTTTGTCATTTCAGTAGCCGCGTCACCAACGAGTTTTTCAAATATTGTTTTTCTTTTTTTCTCTTTTACTATACTCGGTTTACCACGAATGCCGCCTAATTCTGCCGCAATGCTCACCGCGTCTTCCATGGTACCAAGTGTATCGACAAATCCATATTCCACTGCTTGCCGTCCGGTGAACACACGGCCATCGGCGTACTTCAGGACTTCCTTCCGATCAAGTCCTCGCTCCTCAGCAACGACATCTACAAACTGGTCATAGACATCGCCGATGAGCAAATTAAAATATTGCTTCTCTTCTTCAGTTGTTTTACGGAAAGGCGAACCGGAGTCCTTGAATTTTCCTGTCTTCAACGTAGTTGCATCAATGCCAATTTTATCCATCAATTGATTGAAGTGCATAAATTGGAAGATGACACCAATGCTGCCTGTGAGTGTTCCGGGATTTGCTACAATCTTTGTCGCACCGCATGAAACATAATAACCACCGCTTGCCGCAACTGAACCCATCGAGACAACTACAGGCCTGCCGGCATCACGAGTCTTCTTTACTTCCTCATAAATTTCCTGACTTGCCGCCACGCCACCGCCTGGCGATTCGACGCGGAATACAATTGCCCGCACCGATTTGTTTTCACGGTACTTCTTGAATTGGCGTACTATTTCTTCCGAAGAAACAATCGGTTCTTTCAACTCAACGATCGCAATCTTCTCCCCACCGGTTGTGGTCGTCTCATCGCTTTCATCGGAGAACATCCATGAAACCAACATCAGAACAAACAAACCAAATAAAAATACGAGAACAGCAATAATGCCGACAATCCATTTTGCGGTTTTAGACATAGTTTTGTAGGAAATTGATAAAGATCGAAGTTATTTCACTTCGCCAATCTCCATTTTGCTCCTTATCTTTTTTGAAAAGTACAAATTCCCAAGGATTACTCATGAGCTTTTCTTGCAATAAGCGTCCTTGTAGTTTTCGTACTCTTCTCAGCCAGAAGCTGACCCGCCAGACTGCATAGTGGACTGGTGCGCCTTTGGCACAGTGTAACTTGTTATAGTATAACAAATTATGAAATAGAGGGCGGAAAGTCAATCAAAGTTCGGAAGAATGTAAGAAAGAGCATTTCTCAATACTAACACAAAGAACAGCCTCAGACACAGGATTTAATGAAACAAACATCTACTTTCCTGCATCATCTCCATCCAAATCATGCATCTGAAGAGCTAAAGCATCAATTGAAACTTGAACTTCACGTAATGAAAGCCCTAACGAAAGGAGCAGCATCAACAGACTGCCGACAAAAATCCACTTTCCCAACGTGAGCAAACCGACGAACAGTACAATCATACACAGCACGCAACCGACAAAGCTGGCTACTCCCCATATTTGCATATTGCGTATAATTCCAATACGATAACGCAAACTTGTTATTTGTCCTTTGATGCGTAGATCAGGTTGGGTTTTGTACCGGACGTGGAGTTCACGCATTAATGCAGCAAGAGCAAGAAAACGGCTGGTATATGCCAGCAATAAAAGCGATATTGCCGGGAAAAGAAGCGCAGGGGTCGTTAGGGTTATATCCATTTTGATTTTTCTAATTTCTATTATTCATGTTCAGAAAGAAATCGTTCCGCGTCGATTGCTGCCATGCAACCGGTACCGGCCGCACTGATGGCTTGTCGATATTTCGAGTCTGCGACATCTCCTGCAGCAAATACACCAGGAATGTTCGTTGCTGTGCCGTACGGCTTGGTTTTCAGATATCCAGTGCTATCCATATCCAGAACGCCTTTAAAGAGCGTTGTATTTGGCTCGTGCCCGATTCCAAGGAATAATCCATCGCATTTGAATTCTGTTATCGAGCCTGTTTTCACATTCCTGAGTTTTAGTCCGGTCATTTTTTTCGATGTCGCATTTTTTATTCCAATCACCTCTTCTACTACAGAATCCCAAATGAAATCTATCTTTAGATTTTTCTTCACACGTTCCTGCATCGCTTGGGAAGCGCGAAGTTCATTCCTTCGATGAATAATCGTGACCTTGGAAGCATGATTGGTGAGATAGGAAGCTTCTTCGAGCGCTGTATCTCCCCCGCCTACCACAGCGACATGTTGATTCCGGAAAAAGAATCCATCACACGTTGCACATGCAGAGATTCCGTATCCCTTATATTCTTCCTCCGATGGAATATTCATCCACTTTGCAGAAGCTCCAGTTGCAATGATGAGTGCATCGGCAAAATATTCTTCACCGTCGGCAATCACTTTGAACGGGCGTTTTGAAAAATCAACTGACTCCACAGACTTGAATGCAGTCTCTGCTCTGAACCGCTGCGCCTGTTTGCGTAAAATATCCATCAATTCGGGACCTTGCACACCTTCAGGAAATCCGGGATAGTTTTCGACGTCTGTTGTAATTGTCAATTGTCCGCCGGGTTGTTGTCCTTCAAAAACGAGCGGAACAAGATTAGCGCGACCTGCATAGAGAGCGGCAGTAAGTCCGGCAGGTCCGGATCCGATGATGATAATTTTGCGATGATTATTTATTGTCATACCGAAGACGTGTTCCGTGATTAGATGATTTACAATTTATCGATTTGGTCATTGATAATTTATTAAATAAGATGCACCAAATATCTACAAGATTCAGTTATATTAAAATTTACCTTGAACTCTCCCCAGATTCAAGCACACCTTTGGCATTCCGAGCTAATCCAGTCCGCTTTGCGCGCTTGATGGAGCTTCGGCGAAACCATTGGCTGAATTTTTCCTGACTCATATCTGCAAGTTCGGTTAATTTTGGAGCAATATTCTCTTGCCGTGGATAAAAAGCGGATTCCTTGGTTTCTTTTTGAAATCGATTCCATGGACACACATCCTGACAAATATCACAGCCAAACACCCACCGATGAAACTTGGGAAGAATATCTTTCGGTAACGTGTCACGGTGCTCAATGGTCAGGTACGAAATGCATTTGTTTGAATCCACTACATACGGTTGAATGATAGCTTTTGTCGGACATGCAACTATACAAGCTGTGCACGTTCCGCAGAGATCCGTTAAAGGTTCGTCATAGTCCAGTTCCACATCGAGCAAAATTTCTCCGAGGAAAACCCAAGAACTATATTCACGTGTAATAACGTTGGTATGCTTGCCCATCCATCCAATTCCTGACCGGACAGCCCAGACTTTATCCATCACCGGCCCGGTATCAACATAGAGCTTACCTGTGACCTCAGGAATTTCTGATGTAATAAAACTCAACAATTTTTCCAAGCGTTCTGCCATTATCAAGTGATAATCATCTCCCCACGCGTAGCGAGAAATCTTGCCTCTCTCCGGATTATCAGAATGCTGTTCCGGAGAATAATAGTTCATCGCGACACAAACGACCGATTTTGCTTGAGGAAAAACAAGACAAGGATCGACACGTTTCTCCATCTCACGTTCCATCCATTTCATCGAAGCGTGATATTTATGGCCGAGCCATTCTTGTAATCGCCGGCCTTCGTCTTTTAAGATTTCGGCACGGGCCACTCCTACTTTGGAGAAACCGAGTTCAATCGCTTGTGATTTAATAAGATTTGTATATGAGGGCTCCATAGCCATCCTTCAGAATTCTGAAAACTTCTGTCCGTCTTCCGAATTCTTTATCAACACTTCATTTCCAACAATACGTAGTTCAAATGTTCTTATTCGCCCGCTTCCGACTACGGCTTTTCCACTCCGGATATCAAAACTCCAAGCGTGCATCGGGCATGTGATTGTACAGCCGTCCAGCACACCTTGATGAAAAACAGAAAATTGCTGATGTGGACAAAGGTTTTCAACAGCGAAGATTTCATCCCCTACTCGAAAGAGCACTACCTCACGTGCTCCTATCGTCACACGTTTCGGGTGCGCTGGAGTTACTTCATCTATTCCGGCAATTCGTTCAAAATCTTCTATTTTCATATCTCCATGAATACAATTTCCAATGCAATGCAACACCAGAAACAAAAAAGTCGGTTCCTCCCTATTAAGAAGAACCGACTCCTTTAACCAATATTCTGTTTTACTTCCGGAAGCGCGATGTTGCCGCGCTCAACTCGGCAAAAGCCTTTTCGGGATGAATCTTCTTTGCTTTTGCAAGTAACTGATCTTCCGTTTCGGTATGATCCGGATTTGGAACACAACAATCGACCGGACAAACCGCCGCACATTGCTCTTGATCAAAATGACCAACACACTCGGTGCATTTTTCCGGAACGATATAGTAAAAATCGTTCGAAAGCGCATCAAAGGTCTTTCCGCCTAATTCGTACTGCGTACCGCCGGAATAAATTGCTGTGTTAGGACATTCTGGCTCACAAGCGCCGCAATTAATACATTCTTCAGTGATCTTTGTTGACATAACATATCTCCTTAATAAATAAATCTATGTAATGAGTTGTCTCGTTCTCAAAGTGGGATACGGCAATTGCAACTCTCTATTTTGACGCATCGAATATGCGAAAGAGACAACCGAAATGCAAGCAGAAAGTCCGTTAAAAAAACGGCGATTTTTTACAAATATCGGTGCTCTATGATGATTCCTTTATTATCGTACACATATAATAATGGAACGCCGGTAGGGATATTAAGTTCCAATACCTGTTCCTTTGTAAGATTATCGAGTTTCATGACAATAGACCGCAGACTATTCCCATGCGCTGCGACTATCACATTCTTGCCGGCAAGAACGTCTGGAAGAATTTTCGCTTCGAAATAGGGAAGTGTTCGAGCAGCTGTATCCTTTAAACTCTCACTGATTCCATCAGGATTCAATTCCGTTACATCTTTTGGCGGCGGAACATCATAACTGCGGCGCCAGATTTTCAATTGTTCTTCTCCATACTTTTTGCCAATGTCTGCTTTATTCAAGCCTTGCAGTGCTCCATAGTGGCGTTCGTTCAATGCTTTGTCGCGTTCCACAGGAATCTTGGACTGATTGGAAATGCTGAGGATAATATCGAGTGTCTTGATTGCGCGTTTGAGAACCGATGTATATCCTTTATCGAATTTATATCCTTTGAGTTTTTCTCCGGCTTGCTTCGCTTCCTGTTCGCCTTTTGGCGAAAGAGGAATATCCACCCAACCAGTAAAACGATTTTCAAGATTCCATTGTGATTCACCATGTCTAATGAGAATAAGATTTGGCATGTTTTTTCCCTTGTGTTCTATGTGATGTTGATTGTTATTAGTTATTAGTTTCCAGTTTCAAGTCTTTCACTTTCCAGTATTCAAGATAGATGTTTTACTCAAATATTGGCAACACGATATTCAGTACTTATTTTATATTAAAATATCTAGCTTCCGGATGATGAACAATAATTGCATCTGTCGATTGCTCAGGATTTAACATAAACTCGTCTGTCATGGTGACGCCAATACGTTCCGGTTTCAATAATTCAAAAAGTTTAACGTGGTCTTCCAGATTTGGACAAGCCGGATAACCAAAGCTGAACCGCGATCCTTGATATCCTTGGCTGAACAACCGTCTGATCTCCGGTGCATCGTTACCGGCAATTCCCAGCTCTTCACGAACCTTTTTGTGACACAGTTCTGCAAGTGCTTCCGCAGATTCAACACTCATTCCGTGGAAATACAGATAATCCTTATAGTCATTTGAATCAAAAAGCTTCTTTGAGTATTCAGAAGCGACTTTTCCCATTGTTACCATATGGAAAGCAACGACATCGACCTTTCCGGAACTCGTTGGTGCAAAATAATCGCTGATGCACAAGAAACGGTCATCTTTCTGACGCGGGAAAGTGAAGCGCAACCATTCTGTAGGAAATTTCGGATTTCCCTCTTGCAGGGCATAGATGATAAGATCATTCCCATTTGACTGGCAAGGGAAATACCCATAAACGAATTTCGGTTGGAGTAATTTATCATCCTTAATCTTTGATTTAAGCGCTTCATATTCAGGATATATTTTCTCTAAGAGCAATTTCCTGTATTCTTCCTCTGATGACTTACCACGAACAACGCGCCACTGTCCGCGAATTAGCGCTGTTTCGTTGACGTACTTAAATATTTCATCTAGCGAAATATCTTCTATAACCTTCGAACCCCAGAACGGCGGCTTTGGAATTTCAACGTCAGACCGGATCACTGATCGCTTGTGCGTCTTCTCATCTTCAGCAAGCATGAGCGCAATCTTTGCTTCCGTACCAATGAGTACCTCCTCATCAGTCTCTTCCAGTTCATCGTCTTTATTACTCGCAACTCGAATCTTGTTACTCTTTATCTCCTCCATCAGATGTAAACCGTCGAATGCGTCATTTGCGTAGAAAACCTGTCCTTTGTACACTGATTTTAAATCCTGTTCGACATATCGTCGTGTTAGCGCCGCACCGCCCAGGATTACAGGAATCTTGAGTTTTTGCTCGTTCAAAACTTCCAGATTCTCTTTCATGATGAGTGTCGACTTCACCAGTAATCCGCTCATTCCTATGGCGTCAGCATGGTACTCCTCTGCCACATGGATCATCGTTTCTACAGGGCATTTGATTCCCAGATTCACGACCTTGTACCCATTGTTCGTTAAGATAATGTCCACAAGGTTTTTGCCAATGTCATGTACGTCTCCCTTCACTGTGGCAATTACCAAAGTGCCCTTCTGACCACGCTCCTTCTTTTCCATAAGCGGCTCAAGGTATGCCACTGCAGATTTCATTACTTCCGCAGATTGAAGCACAAAGGGGAGCTGCATCTGTCCGGATCCAAAGAGATCGCCAACGACCTTCATCCCATCCAGTAAAATTGTGTTAATGATTTCCAAAGGAGAATATTGCTTGAGTGCCTCAATAAGATCGGAATTCATTCCGACTTTGTTTCCATCAATAATTCGGTCCTTCAACCGTTCTTCAATAGTACTGCTAACAACTTTTGATTCTTTTTCTTTGTTTTTCTTACCGGTAAAATGCGCC
This sequence comes from Ignavibacteriota bacterium, assembly GCA_003155495.1. Classification (GTDB taxonomy): domain Bacteria; phylum Bacteroidota; class Ignavibacteria; order UBA10030; family UBA10030; genus Fen-1298. The sequence continues at coordinate 14,900 of PMDB01000095.1, read as the reverse complement.
ATAAATTCCGTTAACGGATCAAAGACAAGTTTCTTGTTTTCACTTTCACCTTCAAAACGCCGTTCATCAAACACAAGCTGCCGTGCTAATTCGCGGCCTCTCTCATCAATTTTATACAGCGGAAGTATCTTTGAGGCGTGCACAATCGCCATATCAAGTCCGGCTTCGATAGCATAGTGCAAGAATACGCTGTTCAGCACCTGACGTGATACCGGAGACAATCCAAATGAAACATTACTGACCCCCAAGGAAGTATGAACATCCGGAAATTCCTTTTTGATAAGCCGGATTGATTTAATGGTCTCTATCGCCGAACGGCGGAATTCTTCATCACCGGAACCCAAAGTGAACGTCAGCGCGTCAAAAATGAGATCGTGCGGCTTCATCTTGTATTTGTTGACAACAAGATCATAGATGCGTTTTGCGATAGCAAGTTTAGATTCTGCTGTCTTCGCCATGCCGTGTTCATCGATCGTAAGCGCGATAACGGCGGCGCCGTACTTTTTGCACAACGGCACAATCTTGTTGATGCGTTCTTCGCCATCTTCCATATTGATGGAGTTGATGACTGCCTTGCCTGCAATATACTGAAGCGCTTCTTCGATGACGTTTACTTCCGTGGAATCAACAACCAACGGGATTGTGATTTGCTTATTGAAGCGCATAAGGATCTCACGCATATCTGCTGCTTCGTTTCGCCCAACATAAGCTGCGCAGACATCAAGCATGTGCGCGCCTTCCTTCACCTGCTCACGTCCCATCGCTACGAGAGCTTCCCACTCTTCCTTTGCCAAGAGGTCGCGAAAGAGCTTACTGCCGTTGGCATTCGTGCGTTCACCAATGAGTGTTGGTGGATTATCAACACGGAACGGAGCAGATTGGTACAAACTCGACGCGCCCGGAATAAATTCATACTTGCGCTTCTTCGGGGCAAGAGTGCCTATCGCCTGCACCACTTGACGAATGTGATTTGGTGTTGTGCCGCAACAGCCTCCGACAACACTGACACCAAGGTCTTTCACAAAGTGCGAAAGATATTGCTCCATCTCCTCCGGTGAAAGATGATAATGCGCATGCCCGTCAACATTTTCTGGCATCCCTGCGTTAGGCATCACAAAGACCGGCTTTGGACTACTCTCGACCAGTGTTCGCACATGCTCAGACATTTCTTTTGGTCCTGTTGCACAATTGATCCCGATGACATCGATGTCATAAGGTTCAAGACTTACCAGCGCGGCAGAAATTTCCGTGCCAAGCAGCATTGTCCCCATCGATTCTATTGTCACAGAAACAATGACCGGTACGCGACGATGTACTTGCTCGAAATATTCGAAGATACCATACAGCGCTGACTTTGCCTGGAGAACATCCTGGCATGTCTCGACGCACAACAAATCGGCACCGCCTTCAATCAAACCCTTTGCCTGCTCGTGAAACGACGCTGCCATTTCTTTGAAGCTGATATGTCCAAGCGAAGGAAGCTTCGTCGTCGGTCCCAGCGAACCGGCAACAAACCGTCGATGTCCATTGTTAGAATAATCTTGAGCAAGACGTTTGGCAATTTGTGCAGCTTTGAAGTTCAACTCATACACACGATCCTGTAAACCATACTCTGCTAGCACAATACCTGCACCACCGAAAGAATTCGTCTCGATAACATCGCATCCCGCATCTAAATAATCTCGATGGACATTCTCCACAGCAGACGGCTTGGAGATAACAAGATATTCATTGCATCCAGCAAAGCGCTCACCACCGAAGTCATCTGCAGTGAGGTTTTGCCCCTGCAAATGTGTCCCCGTTGCACCGTCAAAGACAATGATTTTTTCACGTAATATTTCGAGAAATGTATTCATTGATTCCATCGCAAGGTTTTCAAGTCATTACTCAGAAACCTTGCGTAGGTTACTGAGTTTGCTTAATTGACTACAATTTACGAAAGAAAGAGGTAGAGATCAATTTTGGAAATAACAAATGACAAATACAAGGAACAAAAAAAGGGCAGACTTCAAGTCTGCCCTTTCGAGATAATACATCCCAGAGAATTTCAACAGCTATTACAATGAAAAATAAAATAAGGGCAGATTCGTCATCTACCCTTACAATTTTTACATCTTCAATGTAATTACTTCAACAACATGAGCTTCTTTGTGCTCGTAAATATTTGTTGATCGCCGCTCAACGATTGCGAGGTCATACGATAAATATACATACCACTTGCTAATTTGCTTGCATTAAATGGCACTGTATAATATCCGGGCGTGTAGTTTGTATTTACAAGTGTTGCAACTTCACGTCCAAGCATATCATATATCGTGATCTTCACACTACTGTTTTGCGGAATACCAAACTTAATATTTGTTGTTGGGTTAAATGGATTTGGATAGTTCTGACTTAGTGAAAATACCGTCGGCAATTCTATGACAGGAACAGCTGTAGAACGCATCTGGACACTAAATGAGGCTGTCGCAAAGTCATTGTTTTGATCTGTTGCTTTCACAGTGATGGTTGTGCTGCCATCGGTAAGCGGTACAACCTTCAAAGTATCACCTACAACCGTTGCCGTAGCAACGGTATTATTTGTACTTGAAGCTATATACGTTAATGTACCTACTCCATTTGTAAATTTGCCTGCAAGGACTATTTTCAAAGGATTAGGAGAATATGCACCACCGACTTTGCTTATTATGACATCAGGGAAAGGAGCAACAACGAATTTGGTTTTCATACCATATGTGAATATTGCACCTTCAGGACGGATACCGCCTACGGAACCAACGTTAACAACTGTAGGAATACCAGCTGCAACGAAGTTATCGTAGTTTACACCTTGTAATAACCATGTATTTGCAAGGTCAATGCTAGTACCGATTCTTCGGATAATTCTTACATTTGCAATATCATCATAATCTGTGAAATTTGGATTCGTTAATTCTAAATCGAATATTGTATTGCCTAAGCTAATATCCGATTTAATTGACCATGAAAGGCCGGCGTATCTTGAAATATCAATACCAGGAGCAACACCGTCTTTTATTGGCAAGCCGACAATACCCGTTGGAGCAACCGAATTATGGTTGATCGTAACGTTTACACCAAGCGTATGGTCTCCACCAAGTGCCGTAATTGCAACTGGGCAATACGCTACTAATGAACCGACAGGGAATTCGTTTCTGCCAAATGCTTGAACTGAACCCTCTTTAATAGTCTTTCTTACATTACCAACAACGTGGCTTAATTGACCGACCGCAACGTTTCTTACGAAACCTTGGCCTGAAGAAGTAATACCACCATCATTTATCCAGATATATGCGATACTATCTGTTAATAGAAGGCCCTTTACAAACGTAACAACATCGCCTGCTCCACTCATATTTAAATTGCCGCCAGTCAATGTAACTGTCGTTTGGCTGGTTGCTTTCGATATCGTTAAAGCAGTCAATGCTATCCCTGTTGCAGGAGTCGGAGGAACGATGATTTTTGTATTTGCAGTTCCTGCTAACGTTAACGCAGCGTTGAAAGATGTAACTGGCTGCGATGCATTTGAAAAAGCATCTGTTGCAATAATCAAATCACCATTCAATGTGATTGCAGCGTTTGTTGTTAAGTTATTCTTTATTGATAATGTTCCAGTAATTGTGACTGGAGTATTCAACGTGGTCGTAAAGTTACCTGAGTTTCCTAAGCGAGTAAAGCTTAAGTTTAATATTGTCGCCGGTAATTCTACACCATTAGATGAATACGCAGCAGCAGAAGGAACGTACTGTACACTTATTCCATTACCATAGACAACTGAGCCTGTGGCTGCTGAAATGATACCTGCATTAACTGTAATTAAAGCACTATCAGCTACAGTTAAAGTTTTCGATGCAGGTATAGTCAATGTACCCAGGGTTAAAGTAAGCGCCTTACTAATTGAACGGCTGTCTGGAAGAGCTATCGTATTACCGCCTGCAGCGCCGTTTATTATAAGAGTTGTCACACCAAAAGTAGTTGGCGTAGTTGGCCAAATAAGTGCTGGGAATGTAGCACCAGTTGCAAAACCACTACCTACCAAGGTAATTGTTCCTGCATAGACAGGGACTACATCAATTGCACCGCTCGTGTAATTAACCGTTGCAAGATTCGCAATAGCTAATTTGCCATTTGTCGTGAACGTCTGTGCGCCATTGGCCAAATCAAAGGCGGTTGTTACTGTTACCGTTCCTTGAGTTGTACCAGAAGATAATGTGACATTAAACGCAGCGCTGGCTATAACTCTTAAGTTTGGAACCGAGAAACCATCTGAACCCTGTATTACTGTTAAACCAGCCGGGCCGCCATCCAAAATCATATAGCCAGTACCAGCCTGGTAAGCAGCCGTGCTTGCTGATGTTCTTGTGAAAGCTGTCTGGAAAGTTAAATCCATATTTCCAAAGTTAAGAATTCCTGCTGTATGCACAAATGCTGAAGTAACTTTTAATCCTGCAGCAGAAGTACCAGCATTAACTAAATTAACATTATTGCTAATGGTTAAATTAGTTATTGAAGGAGTGCCGCTAAAGCTGAACGTCAAAGGAGGCGTTATAGCATTCAGCTTTAAAATTCCGGTTGTTCCGCCGGAAACAGCAGTTACCGCGTTGGCAGCCGTTGTGGTGAACGCTAAGTTTTGACCTGCAGCAGTGAGTGTAAGTCCATTTGCAACATCTACAGTTGCCGCACCGGCAATCGTAAGATTACCAGAAACGGTTAAGTTGTTTGTCGTCAATGACAGAGTAAATGCTGTCGTCGATGCCGTAGTCACTTGCACATTTGCTGCGATTGTTGCCGCGCCTGTGGTGATACCCAACGAGGTCGCTGCACCCATCTGCAGATTCAAAGTTCCAGTTCCAACCGTTGCAGAAGTTTGATCGACGGTGTTTGCAGTTCCTTCAACAGTATATGTAAAGGTACCAACATTCACCGTTCCACCGGCAGCATTGACGAGATTGCCGCCCTGGACTAAGTTCGCTCCAAGGATAAGCCTGCCGCCTTTTGCTGTGGTTGCTGCTCCGCTTAAGTGCATTTTTGTCGTGGCATTTGCAGCAGCAAATGTTACCGTTAATGATGATGTATCTGTTCCAGTGTTTGCAACAAATGTAATGCTTCCACCATTACCCGGCAGAAGGTCGGCAGCGCCAGCAGTTCCACCGCGTATATCATCTGTACCAAGCAGAGCTGTTGCCAAACCTGCTGAACCATTGATCGCGTTGCCGAATGATTTCACATCGACAATGATATTCGGAAGAATACCGGCACCTGTTACTGTGGTACCTGTAGTGCGAACAAATTTCAAACCAAATGCTGCGCCGTCATTGGCGATGTCACCATCGAGCTGGATTGATGGGCCGTTCATAGATAATACGGTCGTGCCTGATAACAGGAGCGTCTGATTCGGGAGAATGTTAATAATACCATTAACAGTCGGGGTAAGATTGGGGATTGCGACAACACCTTTGCCTGCAGCATTGGTTCCGTTTGTTGTAGCAACAGTAAGATTGTTGAGCTTTGTCGCAGCCGTAGGAAGTTCTAATCCTGAAGACTGATCTACACCAATATAATAGACATTTACCATCGATGTAAACGTCGGAACAACTGTAAATGAACCTGCGTTTTTAACAATCGTTGGGAATGTTGTTGCATTGTTAAAGATTATATTTGCTCCGCCAGCAACAGATCCAGCCGTAAGGTTGAATGTTCCTGTAAATGCACCAGTACTCGCCGCAACCGTCGCAGTTTGGCCGGCAGCATCTACTTCAAAATTGCCAAATGTTCCTGCGCCGGAAATTGCCATTGCTGCGTTTCCATTCATGGAAACGAAACTGACGCCGGTGGCTGTGTAACCAATCGTATTGATGAAGTTACCCGCAAAACCGAGCGCCTGGCTTCCGATAAACAGAGTCATAGCGTTGAGGTTGACTTTCGATCCTGCGAAGGTGACAGTCCCGAGGGCACGGAAATCGCCGCCCTGGAAAGTTACGCCGGGAACAACAGCATTGTTATTCGTATTATTCACATTCAATGGGCCATACCAAACAGTCTGCAAAGCACTGCCGTTAATGGTCTGTGCGCCAAAGATTGTCGTTGCCTGAATTAACATTGTTACTCCGCTTCCGGTTGTAAAATCCGTACGCGTAGTAGCAGTGCTGAAATTATTTACCAAAGCACCGAGCTGCAAAGTACGCGTTCCACCGGTAAAATCTATTTTTCCACCGGCAAATGTCGAAGTACCATTTATCGTGATCTTCTCTGTAGCTGCACCGGCACCGGCAAGGTTGATTGTTCCACTAGTGATATTAATGCCACCCAGTGTCATCGTACCAGTTCCTGTCATTGGTGCAAGAGGAATGCTGATAACACCCGAACCGCTGCTTATAAGACTACCGGCAACTGCAAAGTTTTCGGCACCTAGGTCACGATAACTGTTTATCAAAATAGAAGAAGCACCTGAGTTTGAGATATCGCCTCCAATAGAGAAGACGACACCCGTTGTCGCTGCACTACCGAACACAATATGTCCAGTCGCAAGAGCAACCGTACGAGCGTTAGAAACAGTGCCGCTCGTTGTAACACTCATATTGCCAATAACGATAAGTCCGCCTGCTCCACCGCTTGTGCTGATGGTGGATCCAAAGAATGCACTCGTACCACCAAAGTTAAGATCGCCATTCTGCAAACCGTCCGTAGTATTCGATGATGTATTGACGACCGGTCCTAAAGGTGTACCGGTTGTTCCATATTGACCCGTAATTGTCGCAAGGATCGATCCATTGCCTGTTTGAGTAATGGTCTGGCCTGAGATGGCTGTTAGGCTGGGCCAGTTCGTTGAGTTCGTAATTCCACCTGAAGCTAAAATATTTCCACTATTGTTTGCAAATGTGATTTGTCCGTTGCCTGTAATAGTCACTGCACCGCCTCCGGTAACTCCACCGTTGACAAGTGCAGAAGTTGCACCAACTACAATTCCACCTGTAAATGTAAGATCGCTGGCAGTTGCGGCAAATCGGATTTGTCCATTACTTGTCCACCCTGTAGTCTGTCCTGTAGCACCAGTAGATGTTGTTCCAGTAAAGGATGGGCTATTCGTTACAACGCCTGTAAACACATCCGGTCCGGCTGCAAACGTTATCAATCCCAGATTAGATTGAGCAAGAGCTCCTGCTCCGCCCGTAAAAGCAATGACTGGGGAGTTTGTGGTCGTACCTCCAATAGTTACACCGGCAGTTGAAGCAAATGTAATTGAACCTGTGCCTGTTTGTAAAATATTTCCGGTGACTCCAACAGCGGCTACTGGTGTTGAAACAACAGTTCCTGCACCAGTGTTCGTAATGCCGGCAATGGTCGTCGCTGCGGATAGATTAACTGTTCCTGCACCGCTGTTCGTAACAACACCGACAGTCGTTGCTAATGTTGCTGTGACTACACCAGCGGCACTATTTGTAATTGTTCCTATTGTTGTTGCTGCGGATGCTAGAATTGTTCCCGCGCCGCTATTTGTAATGTTTCCCACTGGTGAAGCAGCTGTAAGCGTTATTGAACCGCTTGTTGCTGTAACATTTCCAGCAGCGGTCGATGCTAATGTAAGCAAAAATCCTGCACCTGAGGCAGTAATATTTGGCACAGCAAAGGCACCGGTAACACTTGCACCAGGTGTTGTCATGGCAAAAGCCAATGTTCCATTGCTTACTATACCGCTCAGCGGGTGAGTATTTGCACCATTGATTGTCAAAGTACCGCCGCCAAGATTCAATGCCGCCGCGATTGTAAGAATACCGCTCATCGTCTTGCTCTCGTTGAGCGTTACAGTTCCTGCACCATATGTTTGTATAGCACCGATAGTGGTTGTATTCGCTGCCGGCGGCAGTTCAAGTGCGGTAGTAATTGTGAAACCACCTGTTTGATAACCGAAATTAACTGTACCTGTATAGAGCAATTGGGCGTCAACAGTGCTGCTCGTGGTATTAGAAAGAGCATAACGTGTAACCAATCCACCGACTGTCAGATTTCCTGCACCGATCACTGCGCCCGCTTGAAGTGTCAAGCCGGACGTAAGTTTGAAAGGCCCGGTAAATGTGATTGTGCCGTTCGTGAGTCCGTTATTCACGGTAAAACTCTGAACGTTCGGTGTTCCGTTTGTCGATACAAACGTGAGATTCTTGCTTCCCGGTACCGTTGCGGCACCGTTACCCACGACGACTGCCTCATTGTAGAGGTTGCCGTTGGCAAAGTCAACTGAAATGATATCACCGCTCGAAGCAGCAGTGATCGCGTTATTAATTGTCAATTTCGGTCCAACACCGGTTACACCGGTTACCGTTGGCGACAAACCATTGTAACCATCCAACCCCGTTGAGAGGTTGACATAGTACGTCGTCTGTGCTTGTGTTACCGAACTTGAAAGGAAAACAAGTCCTATCAAGAGAACAAGCGAAATAAAAATATTTCTTGCGTTCATATTGTACTCCAATAGATGAGTTAGAGATGAGTTAATGAATTAAAATTTGGAATAACATTTGAAAAGAGAATACTTTCTTTTCCAGTGTTACTTCCTGAAAAAAGACGAATGAAAATTAAGGTGGTAAATTTCCCAGCATACACTTTTCCCTTTCGTTTATTTATATTCAAATTTGACATTTATTTTCTTATAATTTTATTTTATAAGTAACGCTTCCATTTAGGCGATTTTTCTATAACTCTTGAATTATCCGACTATTAACGCAACCCCTTTCACCTATGACTATCAGAGAATAGGAATTATCCGTTGAAATGTCAATAGTTTTTTTAATTTTTTTCAAAAACCTCATTTTCGCTCATTTACCGATGGTACGTGTATTTTATGAGCCATTTCTATTCTATCATATACAACAAGGTTTGATACAACCCAAATTTCGCTTTTCTTTGCCTAAGAAGCAACAGGTGTCCAAGGGATTTCCCTTTATTACAAATAGTTAACATTATCGATTTTGGATGAATAAAACTGGTATCCAGATATTGATCTTCGATCAAGTATAATTTTTATTGTTTTCAGCCTTGTTGCTCTATTATGTAAGGTTCCTATAAAAACTTCTTTTTCTCTGCTATGATTATTCGCCGGAAATATATTCATCGGTTTTATAAAAACCAAGTTATTTTTCATGCTTTTCATGTATGTTCATAACCGAATATACGCAAGTCAAAATAAATGGAACGCTGCATTTCAAATCAGTACACCATGAGCTATTTATTATTTTCATTTATCCGACCGTATTTTTTTTGTTCTAACATCGACATTCATCATATGAGAAACAATGATGGGTGTCACGGAATATTTTCAGCATTACTCATGAGTTCCCCATGTCCTTTTTATTCCTCAATTCAACAATTTTGGGATTGATCGACGTCACCAAATCCTTCTTGAACTTCTCACTGCTTTCATCGGCTCGCTTCTCCGCATCGGCATCATGGTTTTTTTTTGATGCAAGAGTATTGTTAAAATAGTTTGAAATCGATCTCCTTGGATATATTCCTACCATCCCCCGGGTACTACTCGACTTCAAATACCTTCGGTTGAATAGAACACGCATCGCGTGTACCATTTTAAATTTCCATCTCTTCGGAAGGTATCTCGGATCAAACTCTGAGACCTTCCAAAGGTTACATCACACCGCTCTCTATTAATTCGTAGAAATCAATTCCGGGATAACACAAGTAGTAAAAGAGAAGGTGTAAATTTCAAGATTAGGATTAGATGTCGTTAACTTCAGGAGGCTGCTTCCAAATTCTTTATTGCGAACAAGCTGGTACATACGCGGTCTATCAACGAATAATGATGCCACTCCTCCTGGCAAGTGTACAATATCTTCACCGCGAATATCCTTGCTTAATGGCTGGCTATTCTGCAGGATAGTCACTTCGCATAGTGTGCCGTTCTTCGAGCCCATGACAGCATTCACTTCGCGCGCTTGGTAAGGAAGAAAAATGGCGCCATCGTCTCCAAGCTTTCCATTGAACCGCAGACACTGACGTTCATTCATCCATTTTCCGGTAGCGTAAAAACGTTCCGGAAGATAAATACCTGGATCAGTGTACTCAATAGTCGATTCCGGATTATAGCCCTCCGGATTGCCAAGTGCACCGCGAAGATATCCAAAATAGAGTTCACTCGTTGGGCGATAACAGACCGCACCTACCTGATCTTCATCGCACAATGGAGGCATCAAAGCAGGCAGCTCGCCATGGCAACCAGCTTCGATCAATAATTGTTGGATCGCGCGTTCGAACTCCATCGAACCGCCTTCGCCGTGCTGCATGAAGCGAATATATCCATCGCAATCGATGAGACAGCGGGTTGGCCAAGAGCGTACCGCATATGCATTCCACATGATAGCATCGTTATCCAGCATTACCGGGTATGTAATATTAAAATGGTCGATTGCTTTTTGAACACATTCGGAAGACCGGGCAAATTCAAACTCGGGAGTGTGTACTCCCACAATTCTTAATCCGAATTCTTTGTACTTATGCTGCCACTCTTGGATGTATGGAAAAGTTCGGATACAGTTGATGCAGGTGTAGTCCCAGAAGTCAATGATCACCACCTCGCCAATATGATCGCGGAGCGAGACTGGTTCTGAATTCAACCAGAAATTTCCGTATAGTTGCGGTGCGTGGATATGTTTAGATTGAAGTTCCATTTGTTCCTACGCGCCATCCATAAAAGAATCAGAAACATTTTCGATATTCATTCTTCTTTTCCCCCGGTACGGGCGACATATATGAAACTATCTCGGACAAAATCTGCAGCATTGGTGGCGAATGCAGCAGGAATCCCTTTTTTCAATTCATCGAATGTGACAACCATCCCGCCTGCTGAGACGGTCATATTCGAATTTACGAGAATAGCTCTTGTTGAGCCCGAGCATTTCAGTACAACACTTGCTTTCACATTAGGGAATGCTGCGTCTATGACCGGATCGATGTGAACACTGACTCCAAGAATTTTCATTTCATCAATGTTCTCACATTGAACATCAATATTATTTGTTTTCAAAAAAAGGATACAATCATGGATTACTTTGCGCGTAATGACAGTAAGCTCATTGGCAGCCAACGTGAGCCTTTCCCGTTCAACCGCAAATTTCGTCCAATCTTTGATAGCGCTCGTGAGAATGAGCTTCATTGATTCAGTGACTCCCATAGTGTCTTTCCCTTGATTGTTAATCAACCGCTGGATTTATGTTTGCATGAACCATTATTCTTTTATCGACTTTAAGATTGAGCGCAATTCGCCCATCAACTGATCGCACAATTTTTGTGTGATAATATATGGCGGAAGCAACCGCAGCACAGTTGTGTTTGTGCAATTAATCAACAGACCACGGTTCAGCAGTTCATCGACAATCGGTTGTCCACTTCGATCAATATCGATACCGAGCATACAGCCCAATCCTCTCACTTCTTTGATGATCGTCGGAAATTCTTTTTGCATTTCCAGCGCCTTCGATTTAATATATGCACCAATTATGCCAGCTTGTTTCATCAAACCTTTTTGAATAACTTCTTCCATCATGGCACATCCGGCAGCACAAGCAACCGGATTACCTCCAAAGGTTGTTCCGTGCTCACCATAACTGAACACATCGGCAACTCTTTCATTTCCTAAAATCGCACCAAGGGGTAACCCACCGCCAATCGCCTTTGCGATGACAACGATATCGGGATGGACATCCCCATGTTCAAAACCGAAGAACGTACCTGTACGTCCGACTCCCGCTTGAATTTCATCTGCAATGACAAGGAAACCATACTTCTGCTGAAGAACGGTCAACTCATTCGCAAATTCTTTATTGATAACGTTGATACCGCCTTCTCCCTGAATAAATTCAAGAATGATACCAAGCGTCTGATCATTGGCCTTTAACCGAAGGTCGTTGATATCATTAAATTGGACTGTCTCTGTGTTCTGAAGAAACGGATCATAGCCCTCGCGGTATTTAGGTCGATCCGTCAATGATAATGCGCCCATTGTTCTCCCATGAAACGAATTACTCAAATTCAGTAATCGTGTTTTCCCGGATTTCTGTCCCCATTTCCTCGCAAGCTTGATAGCTCCTTCTACAGCTTCGGTGCCGCTGTTGGAAAAAAATATACGCTTGAATCCGCTCGCCTGAATAATTTTTTCCGCCAACTCTACCTGCGTATCCTGCACAAAGTAATTGGAAAGATGAATGTAGCGATGAATTTGTTTCTCAATGGCTGCATTGATGCGCGGATGATTATATCCAAGCACATTGACGGCTAAGCCTCCGAAAAAATCGACATACCGTTTGCCGTCTTTTGAATAAAGGTACACTCCTTCGCCGCGGTCGATTTCAATTGGAAGCCGATGAAATGTGTGAAAAAAATATTTCGCTTCTTTTTCAATCATCGATTCAAACACATTAATCCTCTTTTATTATAATAGGCTGAATACATTATACAGAAATCGTACTTTGGACTCAAGTTCTTCAAGGGTACCATTGTTGTGAATCACATAATCCGCTTTTTCGAGCTTCTTTTTCGCATCACTTTGTGCATTAATACGTGCAAAGACGCTCTCTTCAGGTACTGCATCCCGCTTACGCACGCGTGCGACTCGTGCTGTCTCTTCAGCATTTACCACAACAACAACATCGAGCTTCTTATCCAACCCGGCTTCATAAATGAGCGCAGCTTCGACAATGAGAAATCGATGTCCCTGGTGTATCAATTCTTTGATTCGGCGTTCTCTCTCTTTTTCAACTTGAGGATGGATGACAGCTTCAACTTTGCGCTGGAGTTCTTTATTGGAAAATATTTTTGATGCAACGAACTGTCTATTCAGCATACCATCAGACAAATATGCCTCAGTGCCAAGAAGAGTAATAAGCTTTTTTCGAATAACTTGATTCGAATGACTCAACTCTTTGGCAATCTCGTCCGAATGGAGCACCGGTACTCCGAGACGCGAAAAAATATCACAGACAGCAGTCTTGCCGCTGCCGATACCACCGGTCACACCAATTTGTAATATTTTTTTTTGATGGAATGGCATGCCGTTAAAATACACTATTCAGTTGAACGCAAAAGAATTTCCAAATTCCAAACAAATCTCAAATACTTAATTACATTTTCTTTATTTTATAAATTAATAATAGATATTGAAAATTTTTTCCAGCTGTTATTTTGCCACTACCATTGACCGAAATTCACGTATCACAACAACTTTGATCTGTCCCGGATATTCCATTTCCTGCTCGATCTTGTTGGCGATATCGTGCGCAAGCTGGTCTGCAGCAGCATCGTCGAGTTTTTCATGGCTGACAATCACGCGCACTTCACGCCCTGCCTGAATGGCGTATGTGCTCAGTACGCCACTGAAGGATTTTGCAATGTTTTCTAATTTTTCCAGCCGTTTGATGTACTCTTCCACCGATTCACGCCGCGCACCAGGCCGTGCACCACTGATGGAATCTGCCGCTTGTACCAGTGCTGAGATGGGATGTTCCATCGGAATATCTTCGTGATGCGAACCAACCGCATTGCAAACAATTCCATGTTCATTATATTTTTTGCAGAATTCATATCCGAGAAGAGCATGCGGACCTTCGACGCTCTTATCAATCGTTTTACCGATATCATGTAAGAGACCTGCCCGTTTTGCTAAAATCGGATCTAATCGAAGTTCTGCCGCCATGATTCCAGACAGATAAGCAACTTCTATGCTATGTTCCAAAAGATTCTGACCATAGCTGGAGCGATATTTCATCCTCCCAATATGCTTCACAATTTCCGGATGAGCACCGTGCAAGCCAATCTCGAGCAGTGTATTTTCACCTGTATGAATAACTTCTTCTTCCAATTCCTTCTTTACCTTCTCAACAACTTCTTCAATACGCGCAGGATGGATGCGACCATCGGCGATCAATCGTTCCAATGCTGTTCGAGCAACTTCGCGGCGGAATGGATCGAAGCCCGAAAGTATCACAGCTTCGGGAGTGTCGTCAACGATTACATCGATACCGGTAGCAGCCTCAAACGCACGGATATTTCGTCCCTCACGTCCGATGATACGTCCCTTCATTTCATCACTGCCGACATTCAGCACGCTGACCGTTGTCTCCAGTGTAAAATCCACTGCTGAACGTTGGATCGCCTGAATAATGGCTTTCTGGGCTTCTTTCTTTCCCTCAAGTTTCGCAGAATCGCGGATATCTTTCAGTTTCTGAGTCGCCTCAGATTTAGCTGTTTCAATCAAGTTTTGGTACAGATATTTCTTTGCCTCTTCGCTCGTAATACCAGCAATTTTTTCGAGTCGAATATTTTCTTCTTCCACCAGCCGTTCGGCCTCTTTCTCACGCTCGATGAGGCGGGTTTGGCGCTCAGCGATTTCTTTGCCGGTTGTTTGAAGTGTTGACTCTTTTTTTGTTAATAGATCAAGCTTCTTCTCAAGATTTTCCTCACGGTTGTTCAATTGCTTTTCGTATGCCTGCTGTTTCGACCGCTTGGCCTGGGCATCAGCTTCAAACTCCTTTTTCTTCTTGTACCATTCGTCCTTCACTTCAAGAAGCTTTTCACGCTTCGTGGTGATCGATTCTTTTTCAGCTCCTTCGATAATTTTTTTTGCACGTTCTTGAGCGTCCATAATTTTGTTCTGGCCGCTTCGTGCATTTAGAGACCAGCCCATAAAAAACGTAATGCCGCCGATCAACGCTCCGATAAAAATAAGAATATAAGGTTCCATGTCTTTCCTCAGTTCAAACAACTTTGAATAAAAATAAAAAACCGCACGCATCTGCCACAATCAAGTGTATTGAAAGAACTTTTTTTCATACACAGTGGGTGCTCGCCTAAGCATTTCACGCTTCCACGGTCCGCTCGTTCCT
>PMDB01000099.1 GCA_003155495.1 Ignavibacteriota bacterium | reverse complement strand
AAGAACGGTACTTTGTAGCCCAATCACAGGACAGATCTTTCCTAATAATTTCGGTCGTATCTTCTATCTCAAAACAAACTTTATTGTTAGCTTTTAAAATATCCATTTTTTTACCTTCTGAGGCAGAATGGATGTAGATTATATTATTATCATAACCATAATTCAAAGGCACAATATACGGAACGCCATCAGAGATCGTCCCAATTCTACAAATCAAAGATTTTTGCAAAATCTCTTCAATGACGTTTCTGTCAATTATTTCCTGGTTTTTTCTTCGCATGATTTACTATTAAAGACCACCGAATTTCCTAACTTTTCAGGAAAAACTCCATCAGTTCGTAACCGTTGTTGAACAGTATTCCAGTTTTGGAGGCGTTCGTCTCGCCGAGAGGAAGATGGATATTGTGGCTGATTCCCTCACCTGCAAGAGCAAATGGTATCGGATCGTTTGTATGTCCTCGGGTCGATACAGGTGTCGGATGATCCGGCATCACTAATATTCGCCAGTCGTTGTACTTTTTTAATTCTGCCATCACAGGACCGACGATATGCGTGTCGATTTCTTCCAAAGCCTTTTTCTTTATACTTGCATCTCCGGCATGTCCAGCTTCGTCCGTCGCTTCCACATGAACAAGAACAATATCGTATTTCTTGAGCGCGTCGATCGCCGCAAGTCCTTTTGCATGATAATTCGTATCGAAATATCCTGTTGCTCCTTCAACTTTGATAAAATCGAACCCAATGAGATAAGCCAATCCTTTGACAAGATCGACCGCGGTGATCGCTGTACCTTTAAGGCCATACTTTTTTTTGAATGGCTCCATCCGTGCTTTTTTTCCATGTCCCCAGAGCCAGATAGAGCTCGCTTCATTCTGTTTGAGGTTCCTGCGAACAAGATTGATTTGGTGATCCTTAAAAAGTCTTTCACTTTTTTTTATCAGCTCGACGAGAACTTCCGCATTTTTCCCGCTCGGGAGTAAGTCGATGACTTTCTTTCCAATATGGTCATGGGGTGGTTGAAGCTGGAGATCTGAAAAATCATAACCATTGGCAATCATAAGGTGTCTATAACCAACACCCGGGTAAAACCGGATACGATCACTGCTGAATTCTTTATTCAATTCATCTATAAATTTCTTGCCTTCTTCACTGGAAATATGTCCGGAACTGTGGTCAACCATGTTTCCATCGGTTGTCGTCACAAGGTTGCATCGGAATATCCAATCATTTTCTGTAACATCGATACCTTGTGCAACCGCCTCAATCGGCGCTCTGCCTGTATAGTATTTTACCGGATCATAACCGAGCACTGCCATCATCGCCACATCGCTGCCTGGCTGAAGAGCAGGAGGCACTGTTCGACACAACCCTTGTCTGCCGGTCATCGAAATGGAATCGATGTTCGGTTTTTGTGCAGCTTCGAATATTGTTTTTCCATCGAACACCGATAACGGTTTATCAGCTGCTCCATCGGGCACAATGATGACATACTTCCTGCTCAAGTACAATACTCCTTTATACAAATTCTTTTACTGCGGCAAATAGTGAAGCAATTTCAGGAGGTCGGAAAAGACTCCCATCGCCGTCACATCAGCACCCGCACCGGGACCTTGCACTACCAAAGGTGTCTTTGAATACCGCTGAGTACTGAATGCAATGATATTATCGCTTCCCTTGGTCGATGCAAGCATATGATTTTTAGGGACTTCCATAATACCGGCAGAGGCTTTGTTCCCCTCCAGCATGGCAACATATCGCAGAACTGAACCTCGCGCTTGAGCCGCTTCTAGCCGTCGTTTCATTGCTTCGTCATACTTTGCATAACGTTTGAAAAACTCTTTCGAGAAAGCGCCGCTGCGTAATGGCTGAGGAACAAGATTTTCTACTTTAATATTGTGCATATCCATTTTCAGGCCGATTTGCCTGGCAAGAATCAGAAGCTTTCTTGCAACGTCATTGCCGGATAAATCTTCGCGCGGATCCGGTTCTGTATATCCGAGCTTCAGTGCATCTTCAACAAGTGCACTAAACGGTATCGAGCCATGAAAATGGTTAAAGAGATGGCTTAATGTTCCCGAAAACATTCCTTCGATTTTAACAATTTGATCCCCGCTTGCAATTAAATCCTGAAGTGTTGAGATAATCGGAAGCCCTGCGCCAACATTCGCTTCGTAGAAAAACATTTTTTGCCGACTCTTCATTAACTCCGTCAATCGTTTATATCGCGACCAAGGAAGAACATTCGCCCTCTTATTCGGTGTAACGATATGCATATTTAATTTTACGAAATCCTCGTAGAGATCAACAATCTCAGAGCTTGCAGTACAATCTACAACAACACCATTAGTGAGTTGGAGCGTGGCAATATTCTGCAATAACTTTGAATAATTTACTCGCTTTGATGAGCTATCAATATGCTCTTTCCAACGTTTGAGATCGATCCCCTTCGATGAGAAGATCGCTTTGCCTATGTCATAAATTCCACAGACGCGAACATCGAAACCTTCAGAATGAAGGTACGATTGCTGTTGATGGATTTGTTTGAGAAGCGTTCCGCCTATATTACCCGGACCGATCAGTACCACGCCAAGTTTTTTTCTTGGCTCGAAGAATGCTTCGTGAATGACATTCAAAGCAAGAAGTTTCTGCACTTCATCGATCACAAACGAAATATTACGTTCTGATGCGCCTTGAGCAATCGCAGAAATATTCACATTATTCCGCCCCAACGCCTGAAAAACTTTTCCCGACACACCGGGTGTACCTTTCATTCCATCGCCGACAATGGCAATAATGGATTGATTCGGTTTCTCGTCCAACGATGTTAATTTGGACTGCAATTCAAAGTGAAATTCAAGATGAACTGCTTTCTTTGCTGCTGCCGCATCAGAAGTGCTGATTGCAAAGCAAATGGTATGCTCGGATGATGCCTGCGAAATCAAAATGACATTGACACCGTGAGAAGCGAGCGCTCGAAACAATCGCTCTGCAATTCCCGGTACGCCTACCATACTCATGCCACGCAGTGTGAGCAGAGTGCAATAGTCAACAGAAGTAATTCCTTTTGCCACACCTTCCCATCGGTCTACGTGATGCGAGATGCGTGTGCCTGCCGCTGCACGATTCAGTGTATTCTTAATAACAAGAGGAATATGTTTTGCCACAGCAGGTGCAATGGTGGATGCATGAAGCACTCTCGCGCCGAAGTAAGAAAGCTCCATCGCTTCTTCGTATGACATATGCGGCACAACGAATGCCGCAGGAACGGAACGCGGATCAGCACTCAGAATGCCGTCCACATCAGTCCAGATTTCAATGACGGATGCATCAAGCGCTGCGCCAATAATTGCCGCTGAATAATCTGAACCATTTCTGCCAATCGTAGTTGTCAGACCGTCATCGGTTGACCCGATATATCCGGTCACAACAGGAATGAGTCGTTTACTAGAACCCGCAAAGAGCTTTGTGAAATATGATTTAACTGCTCGATTGGTTTTATCAAATTGAACAATGGCACGATTGAATTGATCGTCGGTTTTCACCATCTCGCGTGAATCCACAAAGCATGATGGCTGAGTTTGCTGGAGAAACGATGCAATGATTACTGCCGCGAGACGCTCGCCGAAGCTTGCTGTTAAGTCAAGCGCACGCGGAGAACTATGGCGCAGTAAATAAACTCCTTGCAGGGCATCATGAAGTTCAGATAGCAGCGCCTGCACATGAGCGACAACATTCTTTGGAGGACGTCCATTATGCAGAACTTTCAATGTTTTGGTGTGACGCTTGACAATTTTTTTGTAAATAGACTGAAATTCTTTATTGCCTCTTTCCGCTAATTGTGCGCATTCTAATAATTGATTTGTCACTCCTTGAAAAGCGGAGACAACTACAATCACACGCTCTTTCTTGGCAGCATCGAGAACAATAGAAGCAACATCACGAATACGTTCCGGTGTGGCAACGGATGATCCGCCAAATTTGATTACCTTTTTTGTAGACATAGGATTTCCATGTTTTTAAGAATTCGTCAACAATACTCTGTGTTGTAAGATGTTTGCAAGCTGCAACATATCTTCCA
>PMDB01000028.1 GCA_003155495.1 Ignavibacteriota bacterium | reverse complement strand
TCAGCAATTTGAAAATTATCAGCGCTGCATCCCGATTTATCGGGAGCCGGTCCGTTAGCCAGCACTTATAAGGAGAATAGATCAATGAAAAGAATAATTATCTGTATCTTGTTCCTCGTGTTTCAAACTCTCTACTCACAACAATTAGAGCAGAAGACCAACTATATTTTTGTACAAGGAAGCGTTGAATTAAAAGAAATTGCAGATCAAGCTTCATTGAGTTTTAATGTCAGAGGAGTCGGCGCGAACCTTCGACAAGCTGTTGAAAATGCTGATAAGACCACAAAAACTATAACTGATAAGCTTATTGCATTAGGTGTAAAGGATAAAAATATTTCCACGTCATCATTCTTCAGTGGAGAAAATCGAGGAGACAAAGCATTTCTCTCTTCAAGCAGAGATTATCAGGCAAATATTTCGACTATGATCAAAGTTGATAGTTTGAAATTATTGCAACCTGTTCTTTTTGCTATTAGTGAATCAAATGTTCAAAACATTTCTCAAATAACTTTTTCTCTAAAAGATGAAGTTAGTTTCAGAAAAAGGGCAAGGGTCGAAGCTGCTTTAAAGGCGAGGGAAAAGGCAGAGGATATAGGAAAAGCTCTTAATGTCATTGTAGGTAAGGCGATAACCATCGATGAGTTCCCACCTTCCCAAACAAACGCGATGGTTCGAGGCATTAACGCGTCCTATAATACGATCTCAGTCAGTGGTCTTCAGATGGGAGTTGATGAAAGTATAGGCTCTGGTTTCTTTGCTCAAACAATTTCTATAACTAGTCAGGTTTATGTCACATTTGAACTTAAATAAGTGCCAGCTAACCAGGCGCTCCCCTCTAGAAAACAGAGGGGCAGGCAAGCTCGGCTTGTCCAGAAGAATACATCACGCGAAGCGTGATACTATATTTATCAAGGAGCTTGGTACGTTAAGCATGGCGCGCAACGGTTTAGTATATTTTGGAAGCTATCAACTTGATACTTGGTTCGTTCACTACAAAATTGAAAATATTCAGCGCCGCAGCTTATTTATCCCGTGCTTTTTACGGGAACGCCCATCCGTTAAGGCGCAATTCTAGGAGATGTACATGAAATTATTTATAGTTTATATAAGTTTGTGTATTATGTCATTAACTAGTATAGCTCAACCTAACTTTTGGCAACAGACAAACGGACCATATGGAGCAGTTGAAGTCACTGCTCTCACGACAGCTCCCAATGGACATATATATGCAGGCATTGAAAATTCCGGAATCTACAAGTCTACAAACGGAGGCAATCAATGGACAATAACCGGTGTACATCCTTTGTTGAAACATACTGAATCGATTCTTACCACTCCTAACGGTTATATTTTTGCAAACAATGGTTACAACAGCTCTAATGGTGGTGGTATCACTAGATCGACGGACGAAGGAGCCACTTGGACAACGATTTTCTCGCTTGATGAATGGGAAGCTATTACAATGGCAAGGAATATCAACGGAAGTCTTTTCTTATCTGGAGCAAATGGGTCACATAGTCAAAAGTTGTATCGATCAACTAATTATGGGGATACTTGGACAATAATATTGACTGGTAACTGCAGAGGGGTTGCAACAGACATCCATGGTTATGTGTTTGTTGCAAAAGACACAAGTATTCTTCGTTCTACAGACAATGGAGATAACTGGAATTCATCGTCAATCGGACTTGGAGGGTCTGACATTCTCTATCTATACCCGACCTTCCAGGGTAGTATTATAGCTACCGCGGAGAATCTCTCTTTTACAGATACTGTCTTCATTTCAAGAGATACTGGTGTGAGCTGGACTGGATTTGGAAAATCTATAGCTTATTACTTTTCCGACCCGCATGGTATAAGTATTTTCAGATCTAGTTACTATGCAATTCAACGGACAACGGATGACGGATTGAGTTGGACAACTCCTTATTATAATTCCTCGTCCAATCACGTTTATACACTTGCATTCGATTCGTCGGGACATTTGCTAGCCACTGCAAATTTTGGAGTCTTAAGATCAACTGACTTAGGCAATACATGGGATACAATTAGTACAGGCTTTATTGCACAAATGACAAGTTCACTTTTTTCCACATCAGATCATATCACTTTCGCTAGTTCAAATCGCTCTGGAACATTCCGTTCTTCAAATGGTGGCAACTCTTGGACTCCAGTTGCGTCGCTCCCTTATATGGTTGAACAATTTGCTGAACATCCCAATGGCAATTTATTCGCGACACATGGCGGTAATCTTTATCGTTCCACTGATAGAGGTATTTCATGGACATCACGGCCAATCAATGATAATTTCTCCTATCCGTATTATCTTGCCATCGATAGTTTTGGGACGGTTTTCGCATCAGGCTCGTACTCGACACTTCCCTCAATGTGGTCCGCTCCAAGAATATGGCGCACGACAGATGAGGGATTAATGTGGACAATAGTGTCTTCACCTTCTCCGAGTGGTTTATTTTGGTACCCCAAAGCTTTTCTACGTTCTCCGCAGGGTCATTTCTTTGCGTGCTTTTGGGGATACTCAAGCAGTCTATTTCTCCGATCCATCGACGACGGAGTCACCTGGATAGAGATAGCGAATGGATTTCCATCGAATGATTATGCCACGACCCTTCTCTCTACATCTACCGATCAAATTTTTGCCGGTACCAGTTCTCATGGATTGTTTATGTCCACAGATGATGGCACAAATTGGTATCCAACTAATTTCGGATTGACCGACATAAATGCTATAGCAGTTAATCGCTTCGGACATCTTTTTATAGGAACAAATTCAGCGGGTGTTTTTCGTTCAAATGATGGAGGAAACGAATGGTTCACCATCAACTCTAACTTACCAGATTTATGTGTTCTCTCTCTTTCAATAGATACCGATGGTTACTTACTTGTCGGTACCCGAAGTTGTGGAGTATGGCGGAGTCTTTCCCCAACAACGGATGTCCACTACTTTTCGCACGATACTCCGTTTTTCTTCTCATTGTATCAAAATTATCCGAATCCTTTCAACCCTATTACAACTATCAAATTCCAGATTCCAAGCACTAGTTTTGTCATACTTAAAGTTTTCGACTTGCTTGGTAAAGAGTTGTCGACGCTTGTCAACGAAAAGAAATCGGCTGGAGAATATCAAGTTTTATGGAACGGACATGGTTTTTCAAGTGGAGTGTATTTCTATCGCTTAACGGCTAATGATTTTGTTGAGACGAAGAGATTTGTTTTACTCAAATAAAATAATAATTGCGCCCTAACCAGGCGCTCCCGCCCACCAGCCCGCTGCGCGTTCTGGCGGGAAAGACGGTGGGCAGGCAAGCTGAAGGTAGCCAGCTGGGTACGTTATGCATTGCTGGTGGTGGGTTTTCGTTTTTGTTATTCAGTTTTTAGTACCTATAACTTTGATACTTATTAATTTGGTTATCAGCATGAACTTGTTTCGTTGGGTGCATATTGAGGTTTTGCAGTGCCGCAGCTTAGCGCCCATCGTTAGGTGGCGCGAAAACAAATAGATGCTATATGCAGGATCAAGCGAAGTATATTGAACAATGGGAACGAGTAAAGCGTTGGTGGACACGGGTCAGAGAAGTGTCTCATGGAAGATCAAATGTGTTCTATGCTGAGTTCGGCGAGGATGAAATATTCGCTTTCTTTCTAAACTGTTATCATTTGAAAGATTGGATAAAAAACGATCCCTCTTCAGGTCACTTGAAGGATTTGGTTGAGGATTATATCGAAAAATCTTTAGCACTTAGCATTTGTGCTGATCTTTGCAACGGGTTGAAACATCTTCAACGTGATCCTAAGCGCATAAGAAAGCGTGCAAAATTCGGACCGAGCATATATAAAATAGTCGATGCTGATTCAGCAACAGTCGCAATTTCTTCGACGATAATCACTGAATCTGGTAATTACGATGCCTATGATATTGCTACTCGTTGTCTATGTGACTGGGAGCGTTTTTTTGGCCGAAATAAAATAACGCGCCAGCTAACGAGGCGCCCAAGCTCGGCTTATCCAGAATAACGTATCATCACAACTGCCGTTTTCCCACCTCATTTAGCATCTTGATTTCTCCCAAAAACTACTTGACAAATCAGAGTCAGTTATTTATATTGGAAACGTAAGAAACGATAATAGTTTCCTAATAGAATGAATGAAATTGCTGCAATCATTATAATGTATCCCTGTTTATTCTATAGGAAACCTATAACACCATTATAGTCTCTACCGGAGATTTAAGCTATGTCCGAAAATGATGACGAAACAAGAATAATCGATGCGGCTTCCGATAGATTCATGGACGCCGGGTTCTATAAAGTTACAATGGATGAGATTGCATCGGATCTTCGAATGAGTAAAAAAACTGTATACAAGTTCTTTCCAAGTAAAGAAACTCTCTTGAAGGCAATCGTTCATGCATTTATGAGGAAGGTTGAGGGAGAAGTGCAGGGAATTGTTTCTTCAGACAAACCGATTGAAGAAAAACTCACGACACTCCTGACATTTGTCGGGAAACAGTTGCGGAAGTTTTCGCGCCCGTTCATGACAGATGTTCAGCGGTTTGCACCGGCGCTGTGGAAAGAAATTGAAATATTTCGCCGCGAACGAGTGTTGAGCCAGCTGCAGCAGATGTTCAGGCAGGCAAAGAAGGAGGGAGTCTTTCGCGAAGATTTAGATCCCGACCTCTTTTATCTGGTTTTGACAACAACGATACAGGGTATTATGAATCCACAGGTTTTATCTCAACAGCCATTTTCGGCAGAAGAAGCTTTCAAGGGCATTTTCAGAATTCTCTATGAAGGCGCTTTTACTCAAGAAGCACGTCAACGATTTCAATTGAATAACTGATGTAAAGCAACTTCACATGAGAACAAAAATCAATCACCTTATTACACCGCTATTCCACTACCCCTTTATCCCCTCCTCATTTGAGGAGGGGAAACCGTCCCGATGTATGCTATGTTTCAACATGTTGCATAGTAGCATCGGGACGGAGGGGTGGTTAAAAACATTCTCAAAAACGATAATCTAAAAATATCATGCATTATGCGCAATACCAGTGAATAATCTTAGTCTCACATCAAATGAATCATTGAGGTACGTATGAAAAAAACTTTAGCAATTCTTTTTTGTGCCGCTTTTCTTTTTGGCTGCAGCGGCGGTGATGGAACGACCATCTCGGCGACCGGAACTATCGAAGCGACGGAAATTACCCTGAGCGCTCAATCCGGCGGCCAGGTCAAGCGCATTATAGCCGACGAAGGACAAATTGTCCGGACAGGCGATACACTCCTGATCATCGATGATACCGATTGGCGATATCAATTGGACCAGGCGAGCGGCGGATACGAGATGGCGGAAGCCCAATATCGGCTTGCTCTCAAAGGAGCACGCGAAGAGGATATTATCCAGGCGGAGGCAAGTTTTAAAAATGCTAATGATGATCTGAAGCGTATGGAAGACCTCTACCGTGCGAAGAGTGTCTCGGAGAAGCAGCTCGATGATGCGAAGACACGGTTTACTCTCGCTCAGCAGACTTGGGAAAAAGTGAAACGTGGTTTGCGTCAGGAAGAAATAGATGCAGCACGCGCACGGCGCGACCAGACGAAGGGGTTATTAAGTTCTCTTCAAAAAAAGGTAAGCGACTGCAATGTCGTCGCTCCGACTGCCGGGACCATCACCAAGCGTTTTGTGGAGCAAGGTGAACTTGCCGGTATTGGTATGGCGCTCTATCGCATCTCAGACCTCTCATTGATGGACATTACAATTTATGTCACGGAAGTTGATCTACCGAAGGTTCAACTGAACCAGAAAGCAGTCGTGACTGTCGATGCATTTCCAAACAAAGAATATGAAGGGAAAGTGGTTTTCCTATCGTCAACCGCAGAGTTTACACCGAAGAATATTCAAACCAATGACGAGCGGACGAAGCTCGTGTTTAGTGTCAAAGTGAAAGTACCGAATCCCGATGGTACGTTGAAAGCCGGTGTTCCGGCGGATGTGAAATTGCATGTGGCAAATAAATAAGGTTGTGCATTATGGCTGATGCCATTATTCTCGATAATGTTGTGAAGACGTTTAGTGATGGGTTAAAAGAGAGTCTTGTCGCGGTCGATCATCTCTCTTTCACTATTGAGCGGGGAGAAATCTTCAGTTTGGTCGGACCCGATGGTGCAGGGAAGACGACAACGATCCGGATGATGTGCGGAATCCTGGCACCGACGGAAGGAAATATTTCACTGTTAGGCTATGACATCCGAAAGCAGAAAAGTGAAGTGAAGAAGCACATTGGTTATCTCTCGCAGCGTTTCAGCCTCTATCAAGATTTAACAATCGATGAGAACATCGACTTCTTTGCCGAAATCCACAAAGTGCACAAGTTTAAAGACAGAAAAGAAGAACTGCTTGCTTTTACACGGCTCACACAGTTTCGTGATCGTCTTGCAGGACGTCTTTCAGGCGGAATGAAACAAAAGCTTGCGCTTGCCTGTACGCTCATCCATACACCGGATATAATATTTCTTGATGAGCCGACGACAGGAGTCGATCCGGTCTCTCGCCGTGACTTTTGGAAAATACTATCGAGTCTTCTCAAATCAGGAATTACTATCGTTGTCAGCACGCCCTATCTTGATGAAGCCGAGCGAAGCACTCGCGTAGCGATGATGAACCAGGGCAGGCTTCTCATTTGCGATACGCCGGAAGCTATTAAATCATCTTTTCATTCTGAAGTAATTGAACTTGTGTGCGATAATGTTCGGGCTGCTTCGGAAGTGTTACTGAGATCCTTCGTGCGAAAAGATATCCAGTTGTTTGGAGACCGTCTGCACATCCTGGTTCAAGACGCGAAGATGAAAGAAAACGAAATTCTACGAACACTAAAAAAAGAGCAGATCGAAGTCCGCAGTTACCGGATTATCCCGGCATCGCTGGAAGATGTTTTTATTGCGAGTTTGAATGTATGATAATTGCTCAGTATAGCTTGAATGGCTTACGTAAAGTATTTTGTTTATTGAGATTGAGAACGAAGATGTTTATTGCCACGACGTTCACGTCGTGGATAATAAAACAAGAGAAAAATGAGGCTTTAGCCACAGGACATATCATTCGGCATTGGAGTAAGATGTAAGAATTTGTGCTGCATAGATGTGGCTGAAGCCTATAACGCCTTTTTTTTGTCTCCACGAGCTGAAGCTCGTGGCAATAATTAAGAGTAAGATGAGTAATTACAATCTTTGATAATTTGATGAGGTTTACCATGAATATAAAATTCTTGATGATTCCATTCATTGTGATAAGCTATGTGTCTGCCCAGCAGACCGTTCAACCTCTCCGGCTGACTGATTGTATTACGCAGGCATTAGGCCAAAATCCATCGATACAGATGAGTGAGGCAAAGGTGCAGGCAGCGGAGGCGCGTTCATCAGAGTCGACGACAGCATTACTCCCCCAACTGAAATTAACAGGACGCGCGGCAAAATTGAGTGCAGTCGATCCATTTGGGATTAATATTCAGTCATTTTATTTCAATTACTCCGCTGTGATATTTCCCTCTATCACCAATAACTATGCAATGAGACTTTCCTTGCAACAACCGCTCTTTACCGGATTCAAGCTTCTGAAAAACCGGGAGATGGCTGAACTGAATGCCGGTGCGATCCGTGAAGATCTCACAAAGGATCAATCGGATTTGGTTCTGAATGTCATAATTTCTTATTGGAATCTCTTTCGTGCACATAAGGTGGAAGAAGTGATTCGCCAATCGGTTGAACAAATGTCCGAGCACCTCAAAGATGTCACGAACCTCGCGAAGCAAGGTTTGGCGACTGATGCCGACGTGATGAAAGTGCAAGTGCAGTGTTCAGATGTAAAAGTAAAGCACATCGAAGCACGGAATGCCATTCGCATTGCATCGATGGCGTTGAATAGTATTCTTGGAAATTCTTTGGACTTGACGGTGATGCCGAGCGATACACCGGCAATTTTCCAGGGAATGGATGTTCCGGTGCTTCAAGAAGATTTACAGGCACTGCAGAGACGTGCTCGTGATCATCGCCCTGAATTGAAATCGATGCAGTTACGCCGAGACATGAATAGCGCAGGTGTCACTGCGGCAAAAGGGGGCTGGTATCCGCAAATATTTTTTATTGCAAACTATGATTATGCCAGGCCAAACCAACGAATCGTTCCTCCAAAGGACCGATGGGATGAAACCTGGGACGTTGGTGTGACGCTTCAATGGAATATTTGGGATTGGCTTGCAACACATTATCAAACCGTACAGGCACAAGCTGCCTTGCGTCAGACGGAAGCGGGGATGACGCAGCTAAACGATGCAGTGACCTTGGACGTTGCACAGCAATATTTCAATGCTCAGACGGCTAAGGAAAAAGTTGATGTGGCGTATGATGGAATGCAGCAAGCGCAGGAATCGTATCGTATGACTTCAGAAAAATTTAAAAATGGCGTTACATCCAATACGGATGTGCTTGATGCAGAGATCGCACTGTTGCAGGCAAAGCTCACGCACACACAATCTCTGGTCGATTGTACTCTTGCATTGGCAAAATTGAGAAGAGCGATAGGAGACAACGAGTGAAGTTGTGGGTTGGCAAAAAAGAAAAACAGATCAATAATGCACAATCCGACCTGGAGTATGCAGTCGTTGCTGACCGTTTGACGAAGAAATTCGGAAAATTTATTGCGGTCGATCATGTCAGTTTCAAAGTGAAACGAGGCGAGGTATTTGGTTTTCTTGGGCCGAATGGTGCAGGAAAGTCGACGACCATTCGAATGCTCTGCGGACTTCTTTTGCCGACCGAAGGCACGGCGAGTGTTGATGGATTTGATATTGCGAAACAATCCGACGATGTAAAAGCACATATCGGATACATGTCGCAGCGCTTTTCTTTGTACGAGGATCTTACAGTTGAGCAAAACATTAACTTCTATGGCGGCATTTATGGCCTCGATGGAAAGCATTTTGAAGAACGTAAGCGCTGGGCGATTGAGATGGCTGGATTAATCGGTAAAGAGACAATGCTGGCTCAAGCGCTTTCGGGCGGATGGAGGCAGCGATTAGCACTGGGGTGCTCTATTCTGCACGAACCGCCAATTTTATTTCTTGATGAGCCGACAGGAGGTGTCGATCCGGTTTCGCGGCGCAACTTCTGGGATTTGATTTATGACTTATCGCACCGCGGAGTCACTGTGTTTGTCACCACACATTATATGGATGAAGCGGAACATTGCAACACGATTGGACTGATCTATAACGGAAAGCTCATCGCTACCGGTTCCCCGACAGAATTAAAGCACAACCTTGATCGGTATTCGATCTTTGAAGTTCACTGCACACAGCCAGTGGATGCGATGGAGTTGCTGCGGGGACAAACCTGGACGGCAGAAACATCGATTTTCGGATCGGCATTTCATGTCAGTACGTTCAATGAACCCGACACGCAGAAAAAAATTAGCCAGGTACTGGCGAAGAATAAGATTCAGACAGAGAGAATCGAACAAATCATTCCTTCGCTTGAAGATGTCTTTATTCATATGATTGCCGAAGAAGATGCACGGAAAGACGGAGATATTCATTTATGAAAGCTACATAGCGTATTCAATATTAAGTATCCATAATATATAACGTACACAGCAGATCTCTTTTTTGATTGTCATGTGAATAGGAAAAAAAACAAATCACTCCTCCCCATTTCCCCTCCTCGTGGAGGAGGGGATAAAGGGGTGGTGGAAAATAGTTTTGGTAAATAATGGTGAATTTATAAAAAATTGGAATAATCACTTTTATTGATTTGAGTAGTTACCATTTATGACAATAAAATATTCTCTGAATATTCTTCCTATTGTGCGGAAAGAATTTCGCCAGATTATACGAGACAAGCGTATTCTTGGTGTTTTATTATTCTTCCCTGCGCTGATGCTCTTTGCGTTCGGGTACGCCTTGAATTTCGATGTAAAGAATACCAGGATGGCGGTGTATGACGAAGACAGAAGCAGTGCCAGCAGAGATTTTATTCAACAATTTTTTACATCGGAGTATTTTGTACAAGTTCAAACGTTATCAAGCAAATCGGAGATCAATAATTTGCTTGATGGAGAACAAGTTCGTGTTGTGCTCGTTGTTCCTTCTTCGTTTTCGAAAGACATTCAACGAGGGAAATCTGCATCTGTACAAGTCATTGTCGATGGCGCTAACTCCAACGCAGCGGCGACCGTTCTGGGATATATCAATGCCATGATCCAACAGTACTCTCTCAAGATCATGGCTGAGTCGTTCATGAGAATGGGGGGGCAGCAAATCACCTTGCCAATCGATTTTCAACCGCGTGTATGGTATAATCCGGAATTGAAAAGTGCAAAGTTTCTGGTGCCGGGGCTTATTGCCTTTATTCTCATGGTCACAACAGTGATTTCCACAGCGCTTGCGGTCGTTCGTGAGCGTGAGCTTGGCACCATGGAACAAATTATGGTATCACCCATCAAACCTATTGAATTGATCCTTGGAAAAACCATACCGTACATTATTATTTCTCTCATCGCGACAGCGGTAATTTTGTTTTTTGGATATGTCTTGTTCGATGTGAGCATCAAAGGAAACAT
Source organism: Ignavibacteriota bacterium (assembly GCA_003155495.1). Classification (GTDB taxonomy): domain Bacteria; phylum Bacteroidota; class Ignavibacteria; order UBA10030; family UBA10030; genus Fen-1298. Next base: position 6,348 of record PMDB01000028.1, on the reverse strand, counting down.
TTTCCTCTTATCCATTATAACACTTCTTTTTCTCGTCGGCGGATTAGGAGTCGGAATGTTGATCTCGACGCTCGTGGAGACACAGCAGCTTGCATTCATGATTGCAGTAATCGTTTCGATGCTTCCGACGTTTATCCTTTCGGGATTCGTATTTCCCATCCGCAATATGCCGGTGATCATTCAAGGGATCACGTATCTCATTCCAGCGAGATATTTTCTTGTCGCTCTGCGTGCCATTATCTTAAAAGGAGCAGGAGTAAGTGCTTTCTGGGATCAGGCGATCTTTCTTGCGATCTATGCCGCGGTGATGATCGGAATCAGTTCGCTTCGTATGCGGAAGTTCCTTGCGTAAGGGAGAGACCATGAACATCATTTTCCACATTATCAAAAAAGAATTCATCCAGTTTCGCCAGGACAAGAAAATGTTCATCGTGAGCTTCTTTGCGCCGGTATTCCAGCTGCTTATTCTTGGATATGCCGCGACGTTTGATGTCAGCAAGATTCCCATGGCTGTCTGCGATTTTGATAATTCGCCATCGAGCCGAACATTGATCCGAAACTTCACCAGTACAGAATATTTCAGAGTTGTTGGATATTATGACAAAACCTCCGAGATCGACAATCAATTGGATGACGGACATGCATCGATTGCGGTTGTCATTCCAAGAGGTTTTGAGAAGAAAATGGGTGCCGGTCAATCTGCGCCACTTCAGGTTATTGCAGATGGCACCGAAACAAGTTCAGCGACAATCGGCCTCAATTATGCGTTTGTCATTGTGAGCAGATATTCACAGAACATTGTTTTGGAATCGCTCATCAAACGTGGTTCCGTCATGATGCCGGCGCGTTTATCGACTGAATTTCGTATTTGGTACAATCCCGACCTGAAAAGCCGCAATTTTATGGTGCCCGGAGTGCTTGGCCTGCTTCTCATGGTAATGACTATGATTCTGACATCGCTGGCAATCGTTAAGGAGAAAGAACTCGGCACACTCGAACAGCTTGTCGTCACACCTATCAAACCATATCAGCTTATTATCGGAAAGCTTGCCCCATTTTTTGTTATCGGAGTTATTGATGTTATCCTTGTTGTTTTCTTTGCTTCAGTGGTTTTCAGCCTTCCGGTGAAAGGCGGTGTGCTGCTGTTGCTTGGATTGAGTTTAATTTTTTTGATGACAACACTTGGACTCGGACTTTTCATTTCTACTATCTCACGCACACAGCAGCAGGCGATGATGACAGCGATCTTCTTCTTTATGATGCCGATGGTCTTTTTCTCCGGCTTTGTTTTTCCTATTGAGAATATGCCGACCATCATACAATATATATCCTACCTTATACCGCTGCGTTACTATTTTGTTATCGTGCGCGGTTTGTTCCTCAAAGGAGTTGGTATGAGTATCCTCTGGACTCAGGCGCTGGCATTGTTAATATTCGGCAGTGTCATTTTGAGCTTGAGTGTGATGCGATTCCAAAAGAGGTTAGGATGAATATTCTATCATCTGAAGCATAATTATTTAAGGTTGATTCTTGATTGCTGAGCGAGAGTTTCGTATTTTTTTATCGCGGAATGGTTCGCGAACAATGAAGTTTCATGTCCAGTGATTGCGATGAGTAAAACACAGCAGCAAAAAAACGTACCAAAATTGAAAGTTCTCATTGTTGATGATATGGCTTCCATGCGGATACTTGTCACTGAGTACCTCCGGAGAATTGCGAATATTGTTGTAGGAGAAGCCAGCAACGGAGATGAGGCAATTTCTCAAGTGAAAGAGTTCTCTCCTGATATCGTGCTGATGGATATTAGCTTAGCAGGGACAAGCGGGTTGGAAGTAACACGCAAAATCAAATCCGGCTTTCCCACTGTCCGGATCTATCTTTTTTCGGCATACGACGTGGATGAGTATCGCGATTTGAAATATGATTCCCCGATTGATGGATTTATTCAGAAATCGCGTCTGAAAACAGAGTTGCAGCAAATGGTTCAAACAGAATTGGAACGGAAAGACGCACTTCAAGCAATCGAAAAACAAAAAGTTCAAAAGAATTAAGGAAATCTCTAAAAACTCCAAATCACAAATTACAAATAGCAAACAAATTCCAATGATAAAAAACCAAACACGCAAAAATATTTTTTTGATCATTTAGCATTTGTAATTTGGTCATTGTTTGAAATTTGATGTTTGTCCCAAAGGGACTGAGACTGTGCAAAAACTATTTAAAAGCCTTCGTCATTCTGAACGAAGTGAAGAATCTGAATTAAAAACGAGACTCTTCGCTACGCTCAGAGTAACAATAATTACTTTTTACACAAACTCGACTCCTTTGGAGGAACTTGAGTTATTAGAAATGCCCTTAATACAATCCGCTTGTTCCATCAAACGAGCACTTATCACCACAGCACGATTTATCCATTCCGCACATTCTCTCATTGCAGTGCGCCGAAGATGCTCCTTTTGTTATAATACTTGGTATGGAGATTAACTTCGTATGCTGATGCGAACCGCAGTGAGGACACAGGACATCCTCACGTAGTTCCTTCCCTATATGTAGAATGTCGTAAAGCGTGTTGCAACGAGTACATCGATAATCAAAAATGGGCATAGGACGTTCATCCGTTTAAGATAAACTAAAAAAAGTTGGTATCAATTTCGGTTATATTCTCAGCCATCTCTGGCACTTGTCCGGATGTACTCATAAATACATCCGTTGGGACTAAGGAGTCTTTGCTGAACTGCAAATTAAGAACTTCCCGGTATAGGCGTGAAGACGTGATCTTGGCTGTTTCTTTGAAATTCGTAAAGAGTGTCGATGCAAGGGTATCCGATTGGGATACAGCTTTCGCAGGCATACTGTATGCTTTTTCGATGCGTTCGCGGTCAGTCGGATTCTTATCGGGAAATCCTGTTAAGGTTTTTAGAGTTTCCGCTTTCGCTTTTAAAGGTTCTCCAGACGGTGTTTGTTTTAGAATAGAAGAAACGAGGAGAACGAAATCATTCGGCAAAGAATTATCTTCAGGTTTTCTCTGCTTTTTCAATTGAGAGAATGCTTCCTTCAACGCAATGTTGATCAAGTGTAGTTTAGAAAGGGATGATTCAAAAGCCTCGGGACCGGAAAGCCGCACTGCGTATTGATCGGCATCGAACTCCATGAGACGTATATAGAATCTGCTGATGACATTTCCCACAAGCATGAACGCTGTAAGAATTTTCCGAGACAACCAAGCGGAAAGATTTGCGGCAGGTATAACAAACCAGCGCAAAAAACCGCTCGATGTTATGGATATGATAGCCAGTTTCTGATCGATCTCATCTTCTTCGAATATGCGACGGCAAATCCACCCCTGAACGCTTGTGATGATGTAATAGAGCCGCATACCGAGCTTCTGTGTGAAGTGGCCAAGTTCATGCGCCAAGAGGCTTGTGAACTCTGTCGTTGTCAATTCAGACGCTGTCGGCAACCCGATGACCAATGTAATTTCATCTTCTAAAAATCCTATCATTCCTCCTCGGAACCCGGCAGAAGCATGCGCCGAACAATCGACTTCAATGGTAGAAGGTATTTTAGAGCCGATAGATTTGCAGAGCTTATCAACATACGCATAGAGTGCCGGTTCCTTCTTCCGGGAAAGAGCAACGGAAAAACGTTTCGAGACGGGTCGTGCGATAAGGGGTTTGAGCATTGTTACAATCAACAATATTCCTATAAACATAGGAATGATATAGAAAGGAATTCCTATGATGAGGGATTTTCCGTCGAGAAGAGAAGTATTATCGACGATATGGTCAAATGTTGTGCTTGCGATGAAGAGAATGAGAAAGACATACGAGAATAGGAGGAAAACCATTCCTGCAGCTGTGAGTATACATCCCGTCGTATGCAATGGGGAATTCAGTTCATACGATTTCCCTGGCTTCGATGCGAACTTATTTCTGGATGATGAAGGACTGCCGGACTTTGATCCTTTGGGTTGTTGTCCGTCCTTCATGAAGCCGGTTGCTTGAGGTGAACGTATTACCTTCATCGGTTCAAAGTAGCAGAGTGCTCCTGCATTCTTCAATTCAGCAATATATTCTTGTGCCGCGGTATAATCGAGATTGTTATTGATCGTGACTGGCTTGCCGGTGAAGAGTTTATTAATTTGTTCCGGTGAAGTCTTAAAAAGTTGGGAAAGACGTTCTTTCACTGCTGGAAGCTCTTGTCCCGGTTCGATGTCTCCATTGAAGAGAATCCGATATTTTTGTGTTTTGCTTTCAACGACGGGCTTTTTTTGTTGTTCAATAATTGGTTGGTCTGGTTTTAATAATGATCGCAATACATATTGAAGTATGCCGCCGTTCTTGTAGTAGTCAACTTCATTTGGTGTATCAATTCGGCACACCACAGTGAAGTTTTTCTTTGAGCCGTTTTGCGATAGTGCTGTAACCGTTATTTTTTTTCTTGGTTTCAGGTTGTCAGCGAGTCCTTCAATATCGAATGCCTCAAATCCAGAAATTCCAAGCATCTGGTAATTCTGTCCCTCTTCGAATTGTAAGGGGAGAATACCCATCCCGATGAGGTTACTGCGATGAATGCGTTCGAAGCTCTCGGCAATAACTGCTCGTACACCGAGCAACGCTGGACCTTTTGCTGCCCAATCGCGCGATGAACCCGAGCCATACTCTTTTCCTGCAATAATAATAAGAGGTACACCATCATCTTTGTACTTCATCGCTGCATTATAAATCGATATTGGATCTTTTGAAGAAGGATGGAGGGTAATTCCGCCTTCTTTGCCCGGAATCAATAAGTTTTTCAAATGAATATTCGCAAATGTTCCGCGCATCATAATTTCGTGATTGCCGCGCCGCGAGCCGTACTGGTTGAAGTCTTTCTTCCGGATGCCTAAGAACATTAAATAATTGCCTGCAGGAGAATTTTCGGGGAATGAACCTGCTGGAGAGATATGGTCTGTCGTGACAGAATCGCCGAGCAGGACAATAACTCGTGCGTTATGAATGTCCTGCAAAGGTTGTGGTTCGCGTGAAAAATTCTCAAAATATGGCGCTGCTTTGATGTACGTCGAGTCTGTATTCCATGGATACTGCACTCCAATGGGGATAGGGATATTTGTCCAGCTTTGGTCGCCTTCAAAGACATTGGAATATTCCTGCTTGAACATCTCCGGCTTCACACTTTGATGCATAATCTGTTCCACTTCCTGAGGAGATGGCCAGATGTCTTTGAGAAATACAGATTCGCCATTTTTTCCGACACCGATAGGATCTTTCCCGAAATTTATATCCATTGTTCCGGCAAGTGCGTATGCCACAACGAGCGGCGGCGAAGCAAGGTAGTTTGCTTGTGTATACGGATTGACGCGTCCTTCAAAATTTCGGTTTCCTGAGAGAACCGCTGCTGCAATGAGATCGTTCTCTTGTATTGCTTTTGCGATTTCTTCTGGAAGTGGACCGCTATTGCCAATGCACGTTGTGCATCCGTACCCAACGAGTTGGAAACCAAGTAATTCCAGAGGCTGCATTAAGTTTGCATCCCGAAGGTAATCGGTAACTACTTTCGATCCGGGCGCTAAACTTGTTTTCACCCAAGGCTTCGATAGCAATCCTTTCTCAATAGCCTTCTTCGCAAGCAGTCCTGCAGCTATAAGGACAGATGGATTTGATGTATTTGTGCAGCTTGTAATGGCGGCGATGACGACAGAACCATGCTGAAGGCTGTACTTGCGTCCTTTCATTTCAATATTGACGCTCTTGAGAAAATTGGGTTTTATTGAATCGTCCGAATAATGTGCCCAAGTAGCTGCGGCCATCTTATCGATGGCAACGCCTTTACTTTCGAGAATCTCAACAAGTGACGAGCGGAACGAAGCTTTCGTCCTTGAGAGTGAAATGCGGTCTTGCGGTCGTTTTGGTCCGGCAATACTTGGTTCGACAGAGGCAAGGTTCAATTCGAGCACATCAGAAAATTCCGGTTCCTGAGTTTCTGCGGTGTGAAAGAGGCCTTGTTCTTTGAGATACGTTTCCACGAGTGCAATGTGTTCTTCACTTCGTCCCGTGAAGCGGAGAAAATTGATCGTCTCGGTATCAGCAGGAAAGAAACCCATCGTTGCGCCATACTCTGGAGCCATATTTGCGATAGTTGCACGATCGGCGAGTGTGAGCGAGGACAACCCGGGTCCAAAAAACTCAACGAACTTTCCGACAACACCTTTTTTCCTCAGTATTTGTGTTATTGTGAGCACAAGATCTGTAGCAGTAGAACCCTCTCGTAATTTTCCAAGCAATTTGAATCCAACCACTTGAGGAATCAACATGGAAATTGGCTGACCAAGCATTGCGGCTTCTGCTT
>PMDB01000037.1 GCA_003155495.1 Ignavibacteriota bacterium | reverse complement strand
CCCGATCTCATTCGGTTGTCGATCGGGATTGAGCATATTGACGATATCATAGAAGCACTGGATGATGTATTAGCGAAAGTTTAATGCGTTTCTCTTTTATGCATCAAATATTAAAATGTTCAAGAGAATCTCGCTTCCCCACCACAGGGGCGGGATTCTTTAAAGAAAAATAACTCAAATAACACTTTAACAATTTCATACAGGAGATACTATGAAAGCAAACAATATTCTTGAAACCATCGGCAGAACACCGCATGTTCGTATCAACCGGCTTTTTGGCGATAAAGAAGTCTGGGTGAAATTAGAACGCTCGAACCCGGGCGGAAGCATCAAAGACCGCATTGCTCTTTCGATGATCGAAGATGCGGAAAAGCGCGGCATCTTAAAACCGGATTCCGTTATCATCGAACCGACATCAGGCAACACGGGAATCGGACTTGCACTTGTTGCGGCAGTGAAAAAATATAAACTTATTCTCGTGATGCCGGAATCATTTTCTGTAGAGCGCCGCCGGTTGATGGCAGCATACGGCGCGACATTCGATCTGACACCGCGAGAGAAAGGCATGCCCGGCGCCATCGAGCGGGCAAAAGAACTTGCCGCCTCCACACCGAAGTCGTGGATTCCACAGCAATTCGAGAACGAAGCAAACATCGAAATCCACAAGAAGACAACGGCAAAGGAAATTCAGGAAGATTTTCCCGATGGATTTGACTTCATTATTACCGGAGTTGGAACGGGCGGACACATTACAGCCATTGCTGAAGAATTGAAGAAAATCCATACAAAGCTAAAGGTGTTTGCAGTAGAACCGGCGGCATCGCCTGTCATTAGCGGCGGAAAACCTTCGCCGCATCCGATCCAGGGGATCGGTGCTGGATTCATTCCGAAGAATCTTCATCTGTCTGCAATCGATGGTGTTATTCAAATCACAAAAGAAGAAGCGTACGACTATACACAGCGTGCAGCAAAGGAAGAAGGTATTCTTATCGGAGTTTCATCCGGTGCGGCATTAGCGGCTGTTGCAAAAAAACTTCCGGAATTACGACCCGGAGGTAAAATCCTCACATTCAACTATGATACGGGAGAGCGGTATCTCTCAGTTGACGGGCTTTTCCCGGCTTAGTGCGAATGTGACTTCACTACTCTTTGGCGCCGGCATGTGGTGCTTGCCAGCCCAGGGAGTAAGGGTTTATGAAGAACTATTCAGAAGAATTCTGGGTTGTACTAAAAGGAGAAGTAATATGAGCACGACAAGACAAACACTTGATCATAGCGCTTTGAAATTCAACCAAATAGCGATTATTACATTCACAGTGCTGGGTTTCATTTTTAACCAACCGATTTTGCCTGCTTTTGTAGCCGTTGTCCTCATTGCAGGTTCTATCGATAAAAAGTTTGCATTGTTTAAGTTAACGTACGCATATATCATTAAACCATTAGGGTTTCTCAAACCGGATATCGTAGAAGACTCGCCGACGCCGCACGAATTTGCTCAGCTTCTTGGAGGGATTGTGTTGAGCTTAGGAACCATCTTTTTGTATAACGATTTATTTCTTGCAGGATGGATTTTTGCCTGGGTCGTCATCTCCCTTGCGGCAGCGAATCTTTTTTTGGGATTCTGTGCCGGCTGCTTCGTGTATTACCAGCTTGGAAAATTAGGCGTGCCGGGATTTCGGACTCAATCATAAAAGAAAAATATATTTATGATCGGCATCGTAATGCAGCGTTTTTTTGTTTCAGCAATACTATTATCTGTGTTTTTTGTGGCTTGGAAGACGTATGGTTTTTATAAAAAATGGAAAATCAGTACGCATTCTACAAGAAAACACTTGCGGGGAATTTTTAAGACCGGCAAGCCTGTCTTGCTCTATTTTTGGACATCCGATTGTGCCCAATGCAAACCGCAGGAGCGGCAGATCGAAAAAGCGATAACCGGTTTGCGCCAGTCGGGAAAAACATTAGAAGTTCAAAAATATAACGCATTTGAGGAACAAAGGCTTGCAAAAGAAATGCAGGTGATGACAGTGCCGACGACAATTATATTGGATTCGCAAGGATCTGTTACTGCATGGAACGCTGGTTTGACACAAGCTCAAAAGCTTGTCAAGCAGTTCGAAATAATCCGAATGTAAGCCGAGTGAAGTTCGATTGATTGTTCACTTAAGAAATGATATATTATTTCAAGATAGATTTGTTCTTCAATATATTCTAACTCTTATCAAGAACGGCTGAGGGAATAGGCCCTGTGATGCCGTAACAACCGGTTCTAATGTAATGGAATGTCAGGTGCTAATTCCTACTTTGCCTTTGGCAGAGAAAGATGAGTGGAAGACGGATACTTCAACCTTGTAACCTCTTCTGTTCATCAGTTGAGGTTTTTTCATTTATATTCAACCATAACATAAAAGGTATTTATTGTATGCATCTACAAACTCTCGCAGTTCATTCGGGTGTCGATAAAGACACTGCTTACAACAGCGTTATAACACCGATTTATCAGACTTCGACTTTTCGTTTTGAAGATATCGGAAAAACGAAGGGGTACGATTATACACGCACCGCTAATCCTACACGAAAAGCTCTGGAAGAAAATATTGCGGCGCTCGAAGGAGGTACTGCGGCAAAAGCCACAGCTACGGGCATGGCGGCTGTAATGACCGCACTTCATTTTCTTAAATCAGGAGACCACATCGTATGTACCAACGATTGTTACGGCGGGACTGAAAGGCTTCTGCGGACGTATACAGAACTTTTCAATTTTCAGGTTACATATGTAAATATGACGGATTTGGATGCGGTCCGGTCGGCTATTCGTCCGAACACAAAAGGCGTATGGATTGAAACTCCAAGCAATCCGCTTCTCAGTATTATAGATATAAAAGCGCTGACAGAAATCGCTCATTCCACCAATGCTCTTTCCTTCGTTGACAATACGTTTCTCTCACCCTATTATCAGCGCCCCTTTGAGCTCGGTGCGGATGTCATTATCCATTCCACAACAAAATATCTTAATGGTCACAGCGATGTAGTGGGTGGAGCTATTGTGGTGAATAAACCGGAACTTGTTGACCGTGTTCAGACACTTGTCAATGCACTCGGTGTCGGCGCATCACCATTCGATTGCTGGCTGGTGCTCCGTGGCATTAAAACTTTGATTCCGCGGATGAAAATGCACGAAGAAAACGCCGGTGCAGTTGCTAAATTCTTGAGTCAACACAAAAATGTGAAGAAAGTGTTTTATCCGGGTTTACCATCTCATCCAGGGCACGAGCTTGCGAAACGTCAGCAGCGCGGTTTTGGCGGTATGGTTTCTTTTGAAATAAAAGGAGAGCTTAAAGAAGCGAATTCGGTGATCCGTTCAACAAAAATATTTGCTCTCGCAGAATCGCTTGGCGGCATAGAATCACTCATCTGCCATCCGCAAACTATGACGCACGCTTCTATGTTTCCGGAATTGAGAGAGAAAGCGGGCATCAATGAACGAATTATTCGTTTATCCGTTGGAATTGAAGATGTGAACGACTTGATTGAAGATCTCGATCAAGCGCTAGAGCTCATTCATTCGTAGATAAATCTGTCTTAAAGAAGGGAACTTTTGTCGCAAAGAACTTGTCTATCAATACAGCGAGAGAGTTTCGTTGCTGAATAAAATAATGAAAGGACAAATATAAAAAAAACCTTGTGACCGTTTAAGCGAGTTATTATTTCGACGAGGTAAACGTGTCAGTTCGATATACTTCAAGTGATATATTCGTTTTTGTAAATCATTTTATACCACCTGTGCATCTTCGCGGTAGAGCTTCCCCTTTGCTGGGAGGTGATACAAGGTGGTATTTTTTTGTCATCATCAATAGGTTCCCCAAGAAGAAAGACATAGCGGAGAATAGATTCAATATGAAAAAAATAAATTTTCATGCGTCATTTTTACAAAGTATGTATTTTATAATCTATGTAATCCTGTCTTCCGTTATAATATTTACTCCGATAATAATCACGGGATCTGTCTCTATAACAAAAAAAATTATTCTTGATGAAGAAATAGCCGAAGTGTTTCTTCTTTGCATTCTGTTTTCTCTGAGTATTTTGATATTTAAACTATATAAGCATGAAGCTTTTAAACAAGAAGAACTTATAAAAAAAATGGAAAATGATAAAAAGACAACCGAAGAAAAGCTCTTTGATTCACTAAGTTATATCGGTAGAGTAAATGTCCAAATAGAAGAAATTAAATCAATTTTTAATACTGCGAACACATATCCGGAAACAAAAAATGATTTTAAAAAAGCTTTTCGTTTTCTGAGCGAGCGGGTCCTTGGAATTGTAAACACGAATTGGGCTTTATTGAGAATAATTAACAGCAATACCCAGAGAACAATCAGCGAATGCTTTGAAACAAGGCAGGGCTTTTCTTGTCGGTATCCTCACGTGAGCAATAAAATGATCCTTGAAAAGCAGCTCATAGTGCCCTTTACGACAGTCATTTCGAATTCGCAAAATTTAAATATCCTCGTCTGTTGTATTATGCCCATTGAGAACATTAGCGATGATCAACGTGTTTTTATTCAAGCTATTATTAATGAGATTATCATGCTATTCATTATTTTAAATTCCTCATATTATAAAAACGGAAATACTATATTTGAAGAAAATATGTCTCATAAAAAACAAAATAATAATTTACATCCGATAACAGCGAATATCTAAACCGGGAATGTATCTCAATGGAGAATCGAATGTTGGCAAGACGGAATAAGAAACGAATGTATAGCATTCTCTTGAGTTGCATCGTGCTATTACCGATAAGCAGTTTCGCCAATGACAGCACAAGAGATACTACTCTCATTCCCATCACCACAGTCTTTCATGGAATGGGCAGGCATATGGCCGGTTCATTCATATATAATTACGGACTTAACTATATCGTCGGGGCGGCCGCTACGTACGGATTGGTGGAAAGTGGAGTCGATTGGAAATGGTACCGAAATGCCAAAGATCATCCCTGGATTTCCAATACAGGTCGAATATCAGTTGTAGCAGGACCTATCGTCTCGGTAGCAGTTCCGCTCGGATTATACTTGTATGGCCGCTCCGAAAGAGATATTGATATGCAAATTACCGGATTGGCATTGGGTCAGGCTGCGATAGATGCTGCCGTCATTACATCGGTGCTCAAAGCGTTTACCGGACGAGCAGGCCCCCAACATAATTTGGGACAAAATGATTATAGCAATGACTTCAGATTCGGATTTTTGCGCGGTGGAATTTACCAAGGCTGGCCAAGCAGCCATACCGCTACGGCATTTGCCATGGCAACTACATTGATAGGTCTGTACCCCGATAACATTATCGTCAAAATTGGCGGGTTGACTTATGCTGCATTGATCGGGGTCGGGGTTTCGACAAACATCCATTGGTTTTCCGATGTTGTGGCAGGCGGGTTGATTGGATATGCTATTGGGACAATTGTTGGGAATGATTTTAGAAGTCTATTGGATCATACGACAGAAGAAAAACCGTATGGCCTGCACATAACTCCGACAGGATTAATGTTTACATACAACTTTTAATGAGGTTCTCACTCAACATTTATCCCAAATGTAAAGTGTGAATGTCCCGCGCAAAAACTTGCGGGATAAAATTCAAACCTCATTCTTCCAGCTTCTTATAAAAAAAATGTCCGGGAGAATCAGGCTTTTTCTGAGCATCCAAGATTTTCTTTCCGAGGTTTGTAGTTCGGGTGTGTAGCGAGGTCATGAAAAAAAAAGCCAAAACTTTTCAGAATCAGCTTTCGTATTGCGATTATCCGCCATCCATTCTTTTCGAGCACTTTTTGCGTCCCGCTGTTATCTTCTGCAATATATTTGAATATCACCGTACTTACATTTTATATTCTATTTCAAATGAAAGGATACCTGAATCGATTTCTGCACACTTTGCTGATGGATGATCAATTCCAGAATTGGACCTGCCAAAGGTCGAGGTTTGCTGCCGACACCCGCAAACGGCATGAATTCTTCCTTTTGTTCAGCCTCTGAAATCAATTTCATTGTATAAGAGGAATTGGATCCCAATATTTTTCCATCGATTTGAATGTTTTCCGGTTTACTTTTTTCGGGTAAGTTCAAACGAATGACCCAGTCCCGCGATGAGATTGCGCCCCTATAGCTTCCTTGAACCTTGTCAACGAATAGTTGTACTTTTTCATTGTCTCTGGACAATGTCACCAATGTTTTACAGAAAGCATTTTTCTGATAATCGGGTGAAAGTCCATCGTCCTCGTAAAGAACACGTGTTGTGCTTGCGTTTTGTTCTATCGGAATGAAAGCATCGACAATGATCTTATCCCATGGATGCTCGGTCGTATATTGCATTTGCGGCAATGAAAAAACTATACCGCCATTCCGGACATAGATGGGACACTTCCACAATATTGGATCCAGATTTTCAATTTTTGGACCTCTCAGAATTTTTCCAGTCCATATATCCTGCCAATCTCCGGGTGGAATCCAGACCTTGAAGACCTGTTCAACATCGATGGTCTGTATTGCCTGGAAGTGTGCACCGCCCATATTTTCAAAAAATTCAATTTTGATAGAATAAGAGCGTCCGGGTTCTAAATCTTTTGTTATAGGATAGTCGGTGGCGGCCTGATCATGCCAGGCATCGACGATAAGGGTATCCTCAATCCATACGCGTACACCGTCATCTGAGATCACTTTCAATTTCAAAGTTTTTCCTTTTTTTGGAGCATGAACTATCCCTGTCCAACGTACCGAGAAGTGATCGGGAGGAATTCTGGGGTCCGGACTTCCCGTCCCCCAGACAAAATTCAACACGGAATCGACGCGGATAAAAACCGGTTTCCCTTTTAAGTCCTGGTTATCAAAGTACTCACCCGTAAGCCCCGGTTTTCCATCAAGGGTCTGGAAAAAATCAGATGACAAGACAATGTCTCTTGTTTTACTGAGTGCGAAAGGAGAGACCAGCAAATCCTCTCCAAAGAGAAACTGTTTATCCCGTCCGGCTTCAGGTTCATCAGGCCATTCCAGATCGCAGCGACGCATGATGGGTGTACCATCTTCGTAAGCGCGGTGTCCGGCAGCATAGAGGATTGGCAATAAACGATATCTTAGACGGATATATTCGGAAACGATGCGTTCAGCTTCTTCGCCGTAGTCCCACGGATATCGTGTTAATCCACGCGTGCAATGAAGCCGTGTGACGGGTGAAAAGACTCCAAATTGTATCCACCGTATATATTGGTCGGGTTCCGGGTTTCCCGATGTATGTCCTCCCAGATCCTCATTAACATAGGGCATCATGCGATAGATGCCGCTGTTGACACCGTTGGCCACACCCATTTCTAGATACTCCCATCGAGATTTTTGGTCGCCGGTCCACCAGATAGGGAAACGGTGAGATGCAGGATGCGATGGTGAATTCCAGAAGCCGTTATCGATGCCATCCACATTCGACATGATCAAAGGTCGTCTGTCGGGATGGAATTTCTCTGTAATATCATGATAGAGGCGCATGCCCCAGACTTCTTTGCTGATGCCGGGCATCGGTTCGTGAAGTCCGGTGATCCAGTTGCGGTCGTACCACCAGACATCGATACCTTCTTTCAAGAGACTTGTGAGGCCATTCCATCGGTATTGAATTTCTGCAGGATCCAATGCTGATCCGGTTTGTGCTTCGGGATGGTCGTTGTACATGAGACGCACATGCTTCTCATGCGCTCTGTCGATAAATCTTTTCATATCCGGGAATAATGTATCATTCACGTCGTAACCGTGTGAGGCACCGAGTCGCCAGTCGGTATCGACGACAAACATATCCAATGGTATTTGTTTTTTTCGATACGTGTCGATGGTCAGAAACGCCGACTCTTCGCTATAAGCAAAATAACGGCTGTTCCACAAACCGAAAGCAAAAAGCGGAGGCAGCGGAGTAGGTCCGGTGAGTTTCAGGAAATCGCTCCTAAAAGTGTTATAATGTCCTTTTTCAAGAAGGAAAACGTACACATCCTGCGCATCATTGGTTGTGTCCCAACCTGAAGTGGGATGGGGCTTGAATTTTTCAGGTGGCGGCGTCGCACCCCATTCAGGTGGAATTAACCGCGGGCTGTCGGCAAGAAACCAGAATTGATTATCGCTCACAGGTCCTGGGAAAAAACTCACGTCCGGTATTCCCTTGAATTGATATTGAGTTTTCCCATTCTTTAAACGAATGAGAATACCTTCCAGTGAACGAGAGTGATTTGGTATTTCAATCCGGCATTTAGAGGTCGTGAGGATTGTTTGATTTTCTTCTTTTTGAATCTCGATCAACATTCCAAGCCAGTTACGATCAACCACGGTAAAAGTGTTACGATTTTCAAATCCCTTCGGACCTTTTTGCTCGATCCTGATGAGATTCTCTGAAAGAGCTTGAATTCGTATATCGCCCACAATCATTTCATTGGATTGGGACCACAGGGGTTGAAAGAGAAAAATTTCAGTAAAGAAGAAAAGAAAAAGAAGTGTCTTTTGGAGTGAATTCATGATATTATTCCCTACCTGTATTAAATTATCGGGTCGCCCAACAACACAGTGACTCGCCGCCTGATATTTATATTTTTTACATCTAGAGTAAGAGTCTGTCAAGCAAGAAGCATCTCTTTGAAAAAATGGTACACAGTTTCTTGTTTAGATGCAATAAGTGTGCAACGAATCCCATCTAAAGTATTTCTTTTACAAATTGTAGCGGGGGCACGCGACGCGCTTGATTGAAAGAATGAATTCCCCTTTTTAGAGGAATTGCTTCGGCATTCCCATATGAGAAGATTTGAGGTGAATAGAGAGCAATTCTTGACTCTGCACTGCTAGTATCACAGATGCGGCCGAACGTTGAAAAAATGCCACTATCTAGAAAGTCAAACTTGAAATCCAATGTAAATTATGTATATTACAACGAAAACAACAACTAAAAGGTAATATTTCTTATGAGAATTTATTCAGCAATCCCTTTCATACTTTTCCTCCTCGGCGGTTGTGCAACATTCAAAGAATTGGAGCCGGCTCCTCCGCTTCAGCCTGCTGAACGAGGCTTCATCGAGCTTCGCAACGACAAGGAAAATTTTCTTCTCAAGAAAGACAACAAGTATTTCATAAAGTTTCCAGGGCCGGTCGACGTTCATTTTTACCTGGTGCTGCAAACAAGCGCTAAACGGACGGTTCATAACTATTGTACAACAACGTTCAATGACGGTAAGCCGCCGATTCTCCCAATCCTTGATGAGACGGCGGATCAAGACAGCCTCAGTGTTTTTGCGATTGATACATCAAATGCTTGCTACTACTGGGTTATCGACACGGTTTACCAGGATATCTCACTGAGCATCCGTTACCGATACGTGCCGCAATGGCGCTATGCAGTTGAGAACAAGTACGATCTGTACCGGCGTATACTTGTCGATAATAGTATTGACAGGCATGCATATGAAGCGATGGGCCCTCAATTTAATTTTGCCGCTTTCGATGCTGCAGCCGAACAGCAAAAGCTTCAGGCAAAAAACAAGTTGTTATCGGACATGAACAGTGAACTTATCAAACTAGAAAAAGTCTTCCCTGCAAATATCGCCGCTTCGCACGATACGATGTACCAGCGGTATGTCGGACTGGGAGATGACTCCAGAAGAGAAATTCAATTTCAGGCTGATTATGATATCGTACTTTCTATACTCCAAAAGGAAAGCGAAACAAAGGGCAATTTCATCGCCTTCATGAATCGATCCCAGGAATTTGAACAGTTCCTTAATCAGAAGAACCGGTTCCGTGCGCCTATTTTAGAATATTTGAAAAGCGTATTTTTGCGTCGTCTTAAGGAGGCACTCTCCTCGTACGAGGCTCAGTTAAGCGGGAAGAACGATATTTCTGATATCGAACTCAAGCCCCCGATAGGGGATGTGGAAAAATTATTCATTGCCTGCGGCCAGAAATTGCCTTACGATCTGATACAAGTACGCAATTATGTAAACGAATTCAATGTGCTGGCGACTGGAGTAAGGGATGCAGAAACAACATATGAAGCTGTGACTTCCGCAATGCAGCAAAAAGCACCATGGCCTGAGAATTCGTACTACCCTGAATTGATTTCGAAGCTGGAAAAGGCAAAGATTGCGATTCCGGAGAACAGGCTTGACAGGTTCGAACTGTACAAGTCCCTGAAGATTACATCGCTCGTGAGCTCAAGATTGCAAAACATCCTGCTGCAGATCGATCAACGAGAGACTCAATTCCAAAAGGCCGCGGATATCGTTCAACAGATCAATGTACTCCGGCTCCAGAAAGATTACAAAGGGATAATTCAGATCCTTAAAGCGAATCGAGATATGACTTTCGTCATCGCACACTATTCCGATATCGACGCTTTACTGTTGAAAAGTCAGGCGGACAAGATCCGTGAACAGCTTGACGCGCAAGATTGGAAGGGAAGTGAGGATGGTCTCTCTGTCTTATTCAACGATCAGAATTACTTTAATCCGTCACAAATTTCATCGAAGAAGTTACAGACAGTCCAGTTGCTGGAAACGGATCTGTATGAGCACGTCAAGAGTCTCTCGTTTGAGCACGTAGATGCGTTCGTAAAAAAGAACGAGGCGACCATTGATAGTGTCACAGCATTATATGCGGACTCGTCGTTTCTCCCTGTCTATACATTGACATTCAGTTCTGAATCTCCGGGGCGGGTGACTCAAAAACTCCGCACGATCCAGGCGTACCTCAATGAGGTCAAGACTCTTCGTTTCCCCGAAGCAGCTATCCGCATTATTTACCGGGAGCTGACCCAGGCGCCGCGGGATCACGGTGTCGAAAAGGCACATGCGATTCTTGCACATGCAAAATTCTATAAAGGACAGGACAAATCGGTCCGTAATATTATCGATGAATGTGACCCTCTGATTGCAAAGCCGCTCACAAAACCGAAAGAGTACCGGCGCGTGATGGTAATTCCTGTAAACGAAGAGGCAATGTCTTCCAACGAATATCTCTTTCGCATCAACGTAAAAATCCCGTCGGAAGCGAAGTTCCCTGTTTATGATATCAACTTCAAAGTGCCATCGGCCGTTGCAGAGAAAGCCGGGAAGACACAATGGTTCACCAAGATACTCCTGAATAATAAAGTCGTGAAAACCGAAGGGCACATGCGTATAACCGCGCCGTCAGCAGACAACAACTATGAAGCACAAATTACACCGGTGGAGATATTGAAAGACCGTGAAAATATCATCGAGGTACAATTCAATTATCCGTCATTCCAGTTGTTTGAAGTGAGCGTGATGGCTCAAGTACCAATCATTCGTAAAAACTGACCTCTCATTATTGAATGGCCTCAACTATGAAAAAGAAAATCATCATCGGTGCTGCAATTGTCATCGTTCTTGCTGGCGGTCTCTGGTACTTCCTGACCCGGCCTTCGTTGACGGATACAGTGGCATTTCCGTACATCGCGCATCAAAAACCGGCAATTGATCCCCATCTTCCAAGCTCAAATGCAATGGCCGATAAGCTGGACGATGTTGTTTTTGACGGTTTGTTCAACCTTACGGCTACTCCAAGCGGAGTTATCTTCGAAGATGGACTGGGGGAATTTGTCGGTATTGAAAGCAATATTGTCACCATTCACCTAAAATCTGGGCGGTATTGGCATGATTCGTACCAGGCGTTTGTCGACGGTAAGGATGTAACGATTGAAAAAAAGGGGAAGCACGAATTTACGGCAAAGGACCTTGCGTTTACGCTGAAACGAATTCAGAGCCTTGGAAGCCTTTCGCCCGATTACATTCTCGTGGGCCAGGCGCTTCCTGTGATGGATTTCGAAGGGCCAAATGAACGAAATGAGATCAAATTTAAGTTTCGCGAAAATCGGATATGGATCGAGTCCGACATCAAAGAGATTCTATCGTTTAAAATTCTTCCTGACAATTCCGATATGAACGCGCTGACCTATTCAATCGGCACAACGTCTTATATGAAAGTCCCTGATTATGAAAATATCATTCGTTTCTTTCGCACTCAAAATGGCAGCGCCGCAATCAGCAAAGCATACCTGATCCCGTATGTCGACAATAGCACCTTTACAACCGAACTCCGAAATGGTAACATCAATGTGCTGCTCGAAACGCCGTTCGGCAGCATATCGCCAATTCTCCAGGAACAGGAAAAATTCTTTGTGAAATCAAATGTCAGTTCGACTTTCTTCGCCGTATTGTTCAACAGCCAGCGTCTGTCAAGGGAACAGAGAATCGAGCTGCGGAGACTATTGAACAACAAAGCAATTGTGGATCGCTTCTTCAAGGTCGGTACTGAACAACAACGTCATACGATTGATTTCAAGGGAAACCATGATAACTACACTGATTTAGTGAACGACATCGTGTTCCCGACCTCGTCGTACTACGTACAGGACACAATAGTTGACCACATTCATGACAACAATCCGCCGAATCTATCGGTTTTACCGGACACAATTCGTATTAAAGCATGCCTGAATTATGGCTACCGTGAAGAATATTCCGAATTAATCGATATCCTGAATGACCGGACAATTACACAAGGACGGGTGAAAGCAACAGCTGTACAAAACGATGATATAAAACGGGGCGATTACGATGCACTCTTAATTGCTGTCAGCGGCTATCGCAGCAATTTCCTGTTTGACCTGTACAGCATTTTCCTCCGGGAACCTGACCTGGAAACGTATAAAATCAATCTGCAAACTGCGCTGAATGACAAAGGAGAATTGACAGTGAACCCGAGTTCGCTTCGGCTCAATCACAATTTCCTTAATCTCGATGCAAGTGTAAATGTTGCAGAGAAAGAAGATATTAATATCTTTTTAGACGATATGTATAATTTCATGTCGACCCATGAAGTGGGTGACAAACAAGAATATGCCCGGCGTGTTTCAACCGACGAGAAACAGATGGCGCTCGGCGCGTGGCTTTTCTCGTTACCATCACTGGCTTACTTCAGCACCCGGTTGGACAGCACCAGCATCGATTTATACGGCGTTGCATCGCAATTATCGACACTGAAGAAATGGAAAGAGGCTCCGAAGAAATGACGGAGCGTTATTGTTGGGGCGGCTTATGGCGCCGCCCCTCAACTTTCCTGGTTTGGGCTGCTTTCCTCTCCGCTTTTTTTATCACTCCTGTGGTTTCCCAAACCTTTGATGTTGTTATCATTGAAGAACCCCATCATCTTATAGCATATGATGCCTTCCAGCAATCTCTGGCCTCTTCACAGCTCGCTGTGCTTCGACCATTTGTTCCTATGAAAATTCTCAAGGCTCACGATGTCCTTGGTGACGGACTGACAAACTGCATAAAGGTCGACGTTGACGGCAATATTTTCTTTTTGCTCAGCGACGATAGCGGAAGGCTGGTAGGCGGGAACAAACTGGGAACGGTTAAGACATATGAGCGCAAAGTTTTTCTTCAAGATACAATAACAATTCTTGTATCACGTAAAATTATTTTCAAGAGTTTTGCAGACGGAAGCCAGAGTTCTTTGGCAGCCGGCGAGCGTTGTGTCCGATATTTTGAGAATGCGGGATCTGTGTACGTAAAGCGCCTTGGAAAAGACCCTGCGTTCGGATGGATCAGAGTTCCCGGCGCAGAAGAAGGAAGCTGGTGGAAGATTGTTCGCACGGCATCGGTGCCGTTAGAATTATCATCAGCATTGCGTGAACGGATGAACGGACGAATCCTACAGGTAAATCAAACACTTGCACAAATATACGCAGTGTTGAACCGGGAATCCGGCAAGCGGTTGAAAGCTCCTCAGTGGTATGTCGACCCGCACGCAGAATCATTGAGTTTTGTTTTGCTTCCAGAATCAGCCCTCAACGTTTATCCTCAAAGTGTCGAAGCTTTGAAGACCTCATTACAAACATATTTGCTTGGAACAAGTTATAATGCCTTTATGACAGGCAATAAAATCGATATCAAATCCCGATGAGCGCCTTTTCCAGCATACTGCATAAAGAAAATACAGGTTTGCGGACAAGATTGCTCATTCACGGTGCAGGCATAATCCTTATGGCTGCAGTATTCTGGGTTTTTATATCGGCAGTTGAAGTATCGCGGATAGAATCCAGGGAAAGCGATAATGAAATTCAGAAATATCTCGATCTCAGTAAAATGGATTTCGGTGATCCCGCCGACCGCCTGCTGTTTCGCGAATCGTTGGATGTCTTTTACGCCGGTCAAACTCAAAGAAACGATTCGGTTGTTACTGCTATCGATAACTTACGCCAGCGTCAGTTTTCCGACCCTGCTTACAAAACAGGTGATACTCTAGATGGCCTAACGTGGAACATGGTTCGCAGATTAACCGGAATGTATCTGCAATTCATTGCTGTGTATGGTATTGTCCTTCTCCTCATCTATCTTTTGGCACAACGGATTGCAGTGTACCGATTTATAATGATGAAGCAGCATCGCGAGTCATATCTGACACAAGCTCTTGAACTGGTCAGGAATGCACGGGCAAACCGAGTCGGATCGATGTGGGGGAGTGCGGTCAGAAAGTTGGGGCTTCTTCTTGCGAAGGCTCTTGTAAAAGGCATAGTGCTGATGCTTCTTTTCACTCCCGCTTATGTAATCGCCTATTCCGTAAAAACAACAATCGATACAAGTTCTATCCTCTTCATGATTCTTCTCGGTATCGTATCCAATGGCGTTCTGATCCATACGGCAAACAAATTTTTTACATTTCTTGTCAGCGAAAGCAGGAAAGGATATGTACAGACTGCCATCGTGAAGAATCTTCACGCATCCTATGAATGGGACGCGCCGGAAGGAATTCCGATGCGGACTCTTTTGCAGATCAAACATGGTTTTCGATCTCATGTTTTTCAATCCATCTTTATTAATGCGCGCTTTCAATTCATCCCGGCACTGAAAGAACATGCTTCTTTCCTTGTCACCGGGCTCATTATTATTGAAATGGCATTGAACATCCAGGGTCATTTCTGTTATGAGCTTCTGCAGCAAATCCTCTACAGGCAGTACGATATCGCCGCTGCTATCATCTTCGGTATTTTCTTGACTATCAAGGCGACGGAAATAGCGATAGATATTTGGGAACATAAAGAAAAGAGGAAGTATGGCTATTAGGACTTTCACAGGCAATTCCTGGCTGGACAAACTTACAAGCAAAAAAGATCTCCTCTGGTTGACGATCTGGATTGCCGGGTTGGGAGTGCTCTGGATATGGGATGCTTTATTCCTCAATGCTCCTGCGTTCGCCCGATTGCAGACAGCGTTCCTGAACAGTCTGCTTACTGGACTCATGGTTGTTCTTTTTTCGCTTGCGCTTGGGTGGTTTCTGGGTGTTTCCCTCAACACGCTCGAGCACTCCAAATCGAAGATCGGATTTGCAGTCCTATCGTTCGTGACTGACATTCTCCGGTCCATTCCGCAGATTATTGCAGTACTGATAGGTTATGTTGTGTTGACAATCCTGCTCCACAATGGAATCATCCGCTCGTCATTCGTGCAAATGGTATGGATTGCCGGTACCATTGCGATTGCTGTCTTTCTCGAGGTGGCCGACACCATCAGGCAGCGCATCGACTATTTCCGGACGTTGGATTTTGTCGATGCTATGCTTTGTTGCGGTATCAAGGAACGCAGGATCATTAATGTTGAAATCCTCTGGAAGAACAGCCGCAGCCACATGCTTCACAAGTTGATCGCAATTTTCGGCATTTCTATTTTCCTCCAGTGCAGCATTGATTTCATTATCTCTGTCGGACTTTCGACAGACGTCAGTTTGATTAATTTTCCCATGACTCTCGGAAATCTGTTGGCAAATGTTGACAGCAAACAGGATATCCTTGCCCTGAGTAATCTCTTCACGGAACCGGGTTATGTATCGGTCATTTTCACGCGACATCTTCAAGGACTCAGCGTCGCGTTTTGCATCGTGTTCTCGATGTTGTGCATTTATATGATCGCGAACGGAATTGTACGGCGGCACAAGCTGGCATAACCAATGAACGAACGAAAATATACTATTCGCATAGCATCCGAAGGGCGCGCACTAGTCGCGATCGATGATTTCCGTCTTGCCAAGTCTGCAATCACGGTCCTGCTGGGTGAATCCGGCATCGGTAAGTCGTTGATATCCATGGCAATTGCAGGTCTTCTTGATCCCGACGATCTTGACGTACATATCGATGGAAAACCATACGCTGCATATCTCAGGAGTCAAGAGGCAATTGATATTCGACGCAACGGCTTTTTTGTATTTCAGGAACCTTCGTCGCACCTGAATCCTTTGCTCACGCTTCGGGCGCAATTACGCGAAGGTAGTCTGGCTGCAGCGCCCGATGAGGGGCGCATTCTAAAGAAACTTTGGCAGGGTTCATCATCATCGGGCGTCGAAAGCATTCTTGATGTGTATCCAAAACCGTACCGTCCGAGTGGAGGTGAGAAACAAAGGATCCTGGCCGCGATGGCATTCAAAAAAATGGCTGCGAGTGCGGCACATACACAGGAATCCCTGTTCATTTTCGATGAGCCGACAGGAAATCTCGACAACAGACTGCGCAATGAATTTCTCGATCTCCTCGTCGAAAACTTCCGCAATCAAATGACAACCATTGTATTGATCACACATGATTATTCGACCATCAGCAGGTTCACCAATATATATCCGACGGTGAGCAAGAATATTTTGTATCGGGAGTTGCTGCTGGAACACGGAAAACTTCACCTGAGGGATTTTCTTCCGGGAGAATACCTCTCCTGGCTGGAGAAACGAAACGCAACCACACGTACCGGTCAAAAAACGGAAACGGTTCTTCGATTACAACCGCATGTAAAAGTCTTTGGGCGGACGCTATCCATATCACGAGACACAGAAGGGCAAAATCCTGAACCACTTCTCATCCGAAAGGGCGCTGTTACCTATCTGAAAGCGCCAAGCGGTGTCGGGAAGACCACGATCGTCAAACTCATGATGGGATTGATTAAACCGGAAACGATGTCGATGGAGCTTGGAAGTGCAGTATATTCTGAGAAAACAAACCGGAAGGTTTGGGCTCAACGTGTTTGGGGGCGCCAGATGACGATGGTGTTTCAGCACGCTGACGAAGCATTAAATCAGAATTCAAAGGTGAAAGATGTTTTCGACGGTCTTCCGATCGCCGTCCCGCTGAATGAGAAGATCATTGTAAAATCCCTCTCAGAGTTGTTTGAGGAGGAACCCAGTCGTGATTTTCTCAACATAAGGATAAAGTACCTCAGTGGCGGACAGAAACAGCGGCTTAACTTGCTCCGCTCTCTTATTCTCCGCACCGATATCCTTATTCTTGATGAACCTCTGAATGGTTTGGATTTTGCCAGCGCAGCGAAGGTGATTGCGAAAATCGAGATGAAATTGCAGTCAGGATTCGGCGTTCTCGTTATTTCTCACAATGAGGAAATATTCGATACTTTAGTTGCAACGGCGAATATCTATTATCTCCATTCTTCCAGTTCGCGCCTCACATTGCCTGATACTTCAAAACGATGACGCCCGATACAAGCCGTGCATTTCGCTTTTGCGTGTCCCACTGTTTTTGAGCGGGATAGCGGGGCACGTCATTTCTTTCAGTCACAACACATTTAATTAAAGTATTTGAAATGGTTTTGGAATAGGGCAAACTATGGAGCTATCCTTGACTCATCATCATCATTTTTTTATAATTTGAGTCATAGCAGATTTCTTCTCATCTCTTATCAAATATTAGAGTCCCAAAAGAATTAACTACTCTTTCATCCTTTCGGGCTATTACCTCTTAAGGCACCTATCGGTATACTTCTTCATAATTCAGCGAAGGTTCTCATCTCTAAAAAGTAAAAGATATGAAAAACAAAGACAACCAAACCAACCTGTCTGCTCGGCAGACGGACAAAAAAGGGAAAACAGATCTTCCCGGATATCCGTTGTATCCTGCCGGTGAAGACATTTTCAGAAAATCCAAAGAAGTGGGAAATATAAATCCTGAGGATATTTCCAAAACAAAGGAATCAAGTGATAATAGTAAAGCCGGAAAAAGTAATGAAAAAGACTTTGTTGAAGATGAATCTGGCAGCGACTTAGATGTTCCAGGGTCAGAATTGGATGATGAACAAGAAAAAATTGGAAGTGAAGATGAAGAGAATAACTATTACAGTTTAGGGGGAGACGACCACAACGATCTGGACGAAGATAAAGGTGGCTAAGATGCCTACCGGTATTCTTTAAGGTGCATGAAATGACCGTCACAAAATCCGTGGTAAAGAAAAATATAGAAATTAAATAAGGAGCATCAATGCCACAAGTTGATAAATCCCGCTATACCGACAAACAAAAACGCCAGGCGAGACACATCGAAACCGGCTACGAGAAAAAGGGGTTAAGCACGAAAACCGCGGAAGCACGGGCTTGGGCCAC
>PMDB01000014.1:36620-54270 GCA_003155495.1 Ignavibacteriota bacterium | reverse complement strand
TGCTCGGGTGCAATGAATATATCGGCTGGTACGATGGGCTGCCACAGAAAACCGATGCTATCCGATGGAAAACAGTTTTTAATAAGCCGCTCATCATAAGCGAATTCGGAGGCAGTGCGCTCTTTGGGTATCATGCAGATTCGCTGACGGCGTGGAGTGAAGAATATCAGGAGTCATTGTACACACACCAGCTTGCCATGCTGCGAAAGATTCCATTCTTGAGTGGGATGAGTCCATGGATTCTCATGGATTTTCGTTCACCGCGCAGGCAATTGCCGGGAGTTCAGGATTTTCGGAACAGGAAGGGATTACTTTCTGAAAAAGGAGAAAAAAAGAAAGCATTCTACGTGCTTCAGAAATATTACAAAGAACTCCAGCAGGGACGGTAGATGTGGCAAACCGAGACCAGCAAGCTCGATTACAGATGTACGTGGGATTAAGAATCTGACATCAAACACATCGGCCATAGAGTTACGGGAAAATGATTTTGTAGCCGCGACCGACTTGCCCGACGTTGCTTGGCGGGTGGTCGCGGAAATAGATTTACCGACGTCAACAACGTCTGCAACAAACAACTAAACGGAGGTGTAAGATGGAGACGCGAAAAATAAAAAAAGTTTTCAAAAGTCAGCCTGTTCTTGAAGGAGCGGGAGTTCGTCTCAAACGGGCGATGGGAAATAAAGAAGTGCCTCAATTCGATCCTTTCCTTCTTTTAGATGATTTTCGTTCCGATCATCCAGATGATTACATCAAAGGATTTCCCTGGCATCCTCATCGGGGTATTGAGACGATCACATATATGCTCAAGGGTAGCGTAGAACACGAAGACAGTATGGGCAACAGTGGGATCATTTCTTCAGGTGATGTTCAATGGATGACGGCAGGTAGTGGAATTATACATCAGGAAATGCCGAAGGCTGGTACGGGAGGCGCAATGTATGGATTTCAACTCTGGGCAAATCTTCCATCTTCTCACAAAATGATGGATCCGCGATATCAGGAAGTTAAACAGGCGGATATACCGGAGGTGGTTCTGGAGAATGGTACGAAGATAAAACTCGTCTGCGGCTCTTACAGAAATACAAAGGGGCCTGTACAGGATATTATTGCTGATCCGGAGTATCTCGATATCACTGTGCCGACGAACTTGGAATTTATACACACGACGAAGAGGGGATATACGGTCTTCGCTTATGTGATCGAAGGGCGAGGATTTCTGTGCAAGGAGAGGAAACCGTTTTCCTATGAAGCAGATGGAGTCAATTATTTTGATATCGCGCGCGAGCCGTACGCATCCAATGGCACGCTCGTCTTGTTTGATGACGGGGATCAACTCGTTGTTCAAACAGAGGATCAGCCCATGAGATTGCTCCTGATATCCGGGAAACCGATCGGTGAACCCATTGCGTGGTACGGGCCGGTGGTGATGAATACACAACAAGAATTGGAAATTGCTTTTCGGGAATACCAGAACAATACATTTGTAAAGAAGGGGAAGTCCTCGTAGGAGCGCAGAGCGATGTGTCCCTATCACAGAGGCAAGAAATGCGGTCGCAGGAATAAGCAAAAAGTTTGGCACACAGGTACACATTACAAGACGGAAAGAAGACAATCACAGCTATGGATGAACTTATATATAGAGATGCAACTCTTCAAGACCTGGAGAGGATTGTCGAGTTATATAATTCGACAATCTCTTCAAGGATGGTTACTGCCGACACAGAACCTGTCTCAGTGGAAAGCAGAATACGATGGTTTCATGAACGCACTCCCACCAAACGGTCTTTATGGGATCTCGAAAACAATAAAAGAGAAATCGTCGGATGGGTCAGTTTTTAATCGTTTTACGGAAGGCCGGCGTATGATGCGACCATTGAGCTAAGTATTTATCTGGAAGTTTCGCACAGAGGCAAAGGATTGGGCAAGCAGGTGCTGCGCCATGCAATAGATGAAGCGCCAAAATTTGGTGTGAAGACAATCCTGGGATATATTTTTGCCCATAATGAACCAAGCATAAAATTATTTAGACGTTTTGGTTTTGAAGTATGGGCAACACTTCCCAATATTGCTTCATTCTCATCAGCAAAACTATCTGTGTAAACGATCCGTTTGAGCGGAACTATTTCGTTATACGTTCCCGTACTCCAGAAGTCTTGTCCTTTCTTTGATCGCATGCAACAAAGATATTTTCCATCCACCCGGAGATCGAGCTTACAAAAAGGGGACGTGAAGTCTTTTGGTCCCCACCAACGCATGAAGTAATCGGGATCAGTCCATGCTTTCCACACGGATTTGCATGGCAAATCGAAAACGCGCGTGATAATGGGTCCGCTATTTGTCGTTATCATTCGATTTTAGTCTTTCATTTCGTAATTCCGATTACTCCGTTCCCGATTCTCGGACCTGCATTTCCTGTTGGTTGTGTTTTTAGATCATCCTCTTTCTGATGGACAACAACAGTATGGCCGACAATCGAATAGTCGCCATCGAGTTCCATGACCGAATCGATATAATCAAGATGTGCGTTGCCGGTTTCATTTGCATCAATGTTACCCATATCGCCTGCATGACGTTTCTCGCTTGCCGGCATACTGTGAGGCATGTTCATTGGGTTGAAGTGACCGCCTGCCGAACTCCCGTCGTCGGAAGTAATATCGCCAAATTCATGAATGTGAAACCCATGTTTTCCCGGCGTCAATCCTGTCAGATGTGCAATAACATGAACTCCTTTTTCTGTCTTCTCAAATGTCACGACTCCGTGAATTGAATTACCTTTCGTCGGAGTTATCAGAGCGACTGCCCGGTTAGTTATTGATTTCATATGCATCATATGTTCCTCTTGAGCAGTGAGGAATTGTGCGCCGATGAGAATGCAGGCGAGGTTGAGAATAAAAATGTTTTTCTTCATATGTGCTCCTCATGTAACGTTGAACTTTTTAGGTGATTATCGAATATAGAAATTACTCAATTTCCTTACATAACCATCTTTTTATACAATTAGTTTCATCGTTGGATATTCCGGCCGCAAATTCCTAAGCCATCTGGACAGAGACTGACGGTTACAGGAAAAGATATGTCGATGTCTGAGACGTCAGTTACAGTGCGACTGGAAAAAGAAATTACTGTCATTCCCAGCCGGAGGTGTAAAATTGTATAACGCGAAACGTGATACATTATCAAGCTTCCAGCTAATCGGGAATCCAAACTAGTGCCAAGAACTAGCAGCCTTCTAAGAATCGAGGGTATGACAGAGGAAAAAAGGATGGAAGCGCAGTTTCACATCGACGATAGAGTCATAAGTCTCTCAAAAACCTTTTCATCTCTCTAGACAATCTCAAATCCATTCTAATCTTGACTCTGGCTGTGGAATATGCTATATTTTCAATGGAAAGAACGAAATACCTCATGAAAGATATGAGCCAACAGCTCAATTGTTCAAAAGGAGGTGCATAGGTCTTCAGTATATTCGCAGAAACCATCGGTATAAGCACAAAACTAAGCCGAAAAGTATTGGTGCTCAATCATAATTATGAGCCATTAAGTATCTGTAATGTCAAGAAAGCTGTCATCCTNNCTCTCACGTAAGAATATTTTGCGCCGCGATGGACATAGTTGTCAATATTGCGGGAGAACTGACACCATGCTCACCGTGGATCACATCATCCCAAAGGCGAAAGGTGGCCCAGAATCGTGGGAAAATCTAGTAGCAGCGTGTGTCTCTTGTAACAACAAAAAAGGAGACAGAAATTTGCATGAAGCTCAGATGACTCTTCTGCGCAGACCGATTCGTCCCAACCACGTGATGTTTATCCGCCATTTCGTCGGCACTGTGGATGATCATTGGAAACCGTATTTGTTTATGAATTGAAATGAGTATTCAGTAATCAGTATCCAGTTGCCAGCGCGTATATTCTGAAAACTATAAACTGATTCCTAGAAACTGTTTTAGGAAAGGAGTCTATTGTTCTTTTGAGTCAAAGGAAAAAAATTATCCTTAGCGGAATGCGACCTACTGGCAAACTGCATCTCGGCCATCTTTCAGGTGCTCTCGAAAATTGGGTTGCATTGCAGGGTGAATACCAAAATTATCATCTCATCGCCGATTATCACGCGTTGACAACAAATCCAGATACTTCTGATATTTACAATAATTCCATCGATATGCTCATCGATTGGCTTGCCGCCGGGCTTAAATCTGAACAAAGTCCGATGTTTAGACAATCACAGATCAAAGAACATGCTGAATTACATTTGATTTTTTCCATGCTCATCACAACGGCGCGTCTTGAACGAAACCCGACTCTCAAGGAACAAATTCGCGATCTTGAGATGGACAGCGTAGTCTATGGACATCTCGGGTATCCGGTNNGAACCAGAGGGGAAGATCACAAAGTTTGCACGTTTACCAGGGCTCGATGGTAAACGAATGAGCAAGTCAATTGGCAATACCATATTACTGTCAGATGTACCGGAAGCAATCACAAAGAAATTGAAAACNNCAATTGTGAAAGTGGAAAACTCGGATGCGTGGATTGCAAGATGAACTGCGCAAAAAAAATTATCGACACACTTGCACCAAACCGTGAAAAGCGAGCCTATTATGAATCGCATATGGATAAAGTAAAAGATATTCTTGCAGATGGTGAACAGCGGGCCAAAGCAATCGCGAAACAGACAATGGCTGAAGTTCATGAAGCAATGAAGCTCGGGTAACTATGTATACGATTAAACTCCTTGACTTTGAAGGCCCGCTGGATCTTTTGCTTTTCTTCATCAAGCGGGATGAATTGGATATCTACGACATTCCGATTGCGCGAATCACGAAGGAATTTTTAGAATACCTCCATTACATGCAGCAGCTCGATTTAGAAATTGCAGGTGAATTCTTAGTCATGGCGGCGGAACTGATGCAAATTAAAGTCAGATTACTTCTTCCACCGGAACCAGGCGAAGAAGAAGAAACGGATCCGCGCGCTCATTTGGTACAACGGTTGGTGGAATACAAACGCTTCAAAGAAATGTCGGTGGAGATGAAGAGGCGTGAAGACGAACAAATGAAAGTATGTTACCGAGGGTATCATTCTGCCGATGAGCATGTGGTAGAAGAAGAGACCGGCGAAGATTTGATTCGTGATGTGACATTCTTTGACCTTATTGCATCATTTAAATTTGCGATGGATAGGATGCCGAAGAAGTTTATTCACGAAATTGAAAAGATCAATGTCACTGTCGAGGAACAGATTGACTATATTGAAGATTTCTTCTCACGGCGCTCTGAGGCAACATTTTATGAAATGGTGAAAGACTTTGCAGAAAGAATTCGCATTATCGTTACATTTCTTGCCTTGCTTGAAGTCATCCGCTCAAAAAAACTCATCATTCGCCAATTGCATCCGTTTGGCGAACTTTCAATCATGAGGAATGTAGGTTGATGCAAGAACAAACAACGATAGAAAAAGCAGAATTGAAAATTCCGACAACGCTGAAGGCGTTGGTGGAAGCACTCATCTTTGCAGCACAGGAACCACTTTCGATCAACCAGATTCGTGCGATCTATCAAGGTGATGATGCGCGAAATAATGGATCAAAGCAAATTGAGCCGGAGACCGTTAGGCAAAGTGTAACAGATCTGAACTTAGAGTACGAAAAAAGCGATCGGCCGTATCGCATTGTGCAAATTGCAGGCGGCTATCAGTTCGCAACATTGTCTGACTATGCAGAGTGGCTTGGGAAACTCTACAAGGAACAGGGACGACGAAAGCTTTCGCAATCTGGTGTGGAAACACTTGCGATTGTAGCATACAAACAGCCCGTCACGAAGGCGGAGATAGAGAAAATCCGAGGCGTGAATTGTGATTATGTACTCAAGGCACTATTAGAGAAAGAATTGCTTACCGTAACAGGGCGTGCGGAAAGTGTCGGTCGTCCGCTTTTATATGGCACAACGAAGGAATTCCTAAAACACTTTGGATTGAACGATATCACCGACCTCCCGCGTCCGAGAGAGATTGAAGAAATTCTTGGTGAAAGCCAGTTCGAGACAGAGCGTAGAATGTTGGAAGCTCAAGAAGGCGCCGAGCTCATGAAGAAGGAACAGGAAGACTTCAAATCGCGCTTACCGCATATTCCGAAAAAGAAATCGGACCTTAAAGAGAAAGATGTTGAAATCATTCAGAACAAAAAGACGCGTGAGATAAGAATTATGCCGGTTGTGGATCGCAAGCTCTTAGAAGAAACAGGACAGGAGTCGATCGTATTCAATTTGGAAGATACGCCGCCGGAAGAACATTTACTTCCTCCGTCTGTTACAGAGGAAGAATCCCAATTGGAATCGCCATTCATTTCGTTTCCTGAAAACATTCAAAAAGAAGGTAACGAGCAAACATATTCTGATCAAGTTCCGGACGAATTGGTGGTTGAGCCGATTGCGGAAATCTCTCAGAGTGAAGTGGAGCTAGACGTTATACCGGAACAGGCAATTGGAGTAGAAATAATAAAAGCGAAAACCGAAAATGCGGTTGGACAGGCGGAAGCAAACGCAGCAGTGGAAGGAAATATTCAACATCCAAAACGTTGGAAGGTATGGAAAGAAAAAATCCAGGGCTTCATAAAGAAACTGTTCGCTTGAACCGATATCTCGCCATGGCGGGTGTTGGTTCCAGAAGAAAGAACGATGATTTGATTCTTTCCGGTGTGGTAAAGTTGAATGGGCGCGTCGTTCAAAAAATGGGCATTCAAGTGCATATCGGCAAAGACAAGATTTCTATCAATGGAGAATTGGTTCATCTCGAAGAGAAGCTAGTATATATTCTTCTCAACAAACCGAAAGATACCATCACAACGACGAGCGATGAAAAAGGTCGTACAACCGTCATGAAATATGTTCGCGTGAAGGAGCGTGTTTTTCCGGTCGGCCGATTAGATAGGAACACGACAGGTGTATTACTTTTCACGAATGACGGAGATCTGGCAAATGCATTGATACATCCGAAATTTGAAATTGAAAAAATGTACCGTGTAACGCTCGATCGCCAGGTGACCGACGAGGATTTAAAAAAACTTCGGAAAGGAGTTCATCTTGAAGATGGCCCGGCAAAGGCTAGCACTGCAGATATGATTGAGGGCTCCAAACGAAAGAAAGTGTTGCTCACGCTTCGGGAAGGGCGAAATCGTGAAGTGCGGAGAATGTTCGAGATCATCGGGCACGATGTACGCCAACTTGACCGAGTTTCATTTGCAGGGCTCACACCCCTTGGACTACCGCGTGGAAGTTCGAGATATTTGACACGAAGCGAGGTCAACAACCTCAAAAAACTCACTGGTACAATAAGCAGAAAAGAGATCGATGAGATTTCCTCATAGCAGTGGTATTCTTCTCCATCCTACATCATTACCCGGACAATTTGACTCAGGGGACTTTGGTGCACGAGCCTGCCATTTTGTTGATTGGGTACATTTAATCTTTTGTCATAACAAAAATTTTGCAAGAATCTTCAATTAATCTGAAATTTGGAAGAATAATGACTGACGAAAAGAAAATTCAATCAACCGAACACGAACCTGAAGATTTGAACGTGCTGATGCTTCGTCGCCGAGAGGAATTAGAACAACTGGCTAAGCTCGGTCTCAATCCATACCCATATGAATTTGCCAGAGATGCTTTCTCTGTTCAAATTATTGAACAATTTCGTGATGATGCTCCCCAGCACGCGGTAGCAATAGCAGGCCGGATTATGTCCATACGCAGAATGGGGAAAGCATCATTCTGTCATATTCAAGATTCGCAAGGGAGAATACAGGCGTATTTGAAACGAGATGATCTTGGCACAGTGTACGATGCTTTCAAGTTAATGGATATCGGTGACATCGTTGGTGTCAAGGGGTTTGTCTTTCGAACGAAGATGGGAGAAGTATCGATCCATGCATCGGAACTTATCCTTTTATCAAAATCTCTTCGTCCTTTGCCTATCGCTAAAGAAAAAGTTGATGAACAAGGGAATAAAACTGTCTATGATCCATTCTCAGACAAGGAGTTGCGTTACCGGCAACGGTATGTCGACCTTGCAGTCAATCAGAATGTGCGTCAAGTGTTTGTAAAACGAGCAAAGATCATCAGTTCCCTTCGCAGGTTTTTAGATGAGCGCGGATATCTTGAAGTGGAAACGCCCGTTTTACAGCCAATCTACGGAGGCGCATCTGCTCGGCCATTTGTTACTCATCATAATGCACTTGATATCAAGCTTTATTTGCGGATTGCAGATGAGTTATATCTTAAACGCCTCATTGTCGGTGGCTATGATGGTGTGTATGAAATTTCCAAAGATTTTCGTAATGAAGGCATGGACCGGACCCACAATCCGGAGTTTACGATGATGGAACTCTATGTTGCGTATAAAGATTATCGCTGGATGATGAATTTGGTGGAAGAACTTGTTTCAACGGTCGCGATGGCAATCAATGGAACGATGACTGTGAAATTAGGAGACCATGAAATTAATTTTACGCCGCCATGGAAAAGGATAACAATGTTTGATGCTATCAAGGAAAAGACCGGAAAAGAACTCAGGGGCAAAACGGAAGTTGAGTTGCGAACGATATCGAAAGAATTGCATATCGAAGTGGATCCGAAAATAGGTGCAGGCGGGATCATTGATGAAATATTTGGCGAAAAAGTGGAACCTCATCTAATCCAGCCTACATTCATCACAGACTATCCGCTTGAGATGTCGCCGCTGGCAAAGAAACACCGTGTGGAACCGGGGTTAGTTGAGCGCTTCGAGGCAATTGTGAACGGGAAGGAATTATGCAATGCATTTTCTGAATTGAACGATCCTCTTGATCAACGATCAAGGTTTGAAGAGCAGATGAAACTCCTTGATCGCGGCGATGAAGAAGCACAAGTGATTGATGAAGATTTCCTTCGCGCTCTTGAATATGGCATGCCGCCAACTACGGGATTGGGTATCGGTATCGATCGACTTACTATGTTGTTGACGAATCAGGACTCGATCAGGGATGTAATCTTCTTCCCACAAATGAAATCCGAAGAGCGCTAACAAAAGATGATTTGTACAAGTAACTTGAATTGAACAGCAGCTCTATCGATGAATATCCGTACTTTAATAAATCTGTGATGGCTGTCGTTTGATTTTCCATCGATTTCACGTACCTTATTATTTAAAGTGATAGAAAGTATAGTTTTGAATCAATGGAACTATATTGGAAATGAGTTAATAATTCTAAAGGAAAAAGTAATGAAGAAAAGATTCTCTTTGGCTACTCTTGCGGCATTGGTTGTTATCAGTATTTTTGCAGGCATGGGGATCGACAAACTGGTTTCTGCTGACAACATCTACACACAGATTAAAAAGTTTGGAGATGTTCTCAGTGCCGCAGACAAGGCATATGTAGAAGATATTGATACGGGAAAATTAACCGACGCAGCGATTGTTGGAATGCTGAATACACTCGATCCGCACTCGGTATATATTCCCCAAAAACAATATGAAAGAGTAGTAGAAGATTTCGAGGGAAAATTTGAAGGGGTGGGAATTTCTTTCCGCATTCTGAATGACACGATCACCGTGATCGAGCCAATCGGCGGCGGACCATCGGCACGAATGGGCGTCATTTCAAATGATCGTATTGTAAAGATCAACGATACGTCGTCTATCAAATGGACAGATCAGCAGGTGATGCACACTCTCCGTGGACCAAAAGGCACAAGAGTAAAGATTTCCATTGTTCGCCCGAGTGTGAAGGAAATCCTTGACTTCGTTATTATCCGTGATGAGATCGCGCTCACCAGTGTTGATGCTGCATTTATGCTGGATAAAGAAGTAGGTTACATTCTCGTGAATCAATTCAAAAAAACGACGCATACCGAAATGGAAAAAGCGCTTCAAAAGCTCCACGAAGATGGAATGAAAAAGCTCATCCTTGATTTACGAAACAACGGCGGAGGATATTTGGAAGAAGCTGTTCGTATGGTCGATCAATTTCTTGACGGGGGAACAACCGAAAACCCGCACCGAGTTGTCTACACAAAAGCTCGAAAACCCGAGTTTGAAGAAACATACTCTGCAAAAACAGGTGATCCATATGAGAAACTTCCACTGATTATTCTTGTCAACAACGCCTCTGCAAGTGCAAGCGAAATAGTAGCAGGTGCGATTCAAGATTGGGATCGTGGTTTGATCGTGGGCGAGACATCATTTGGCAAGGGATTGGTTCAGAGGCAGTGGCCGTTACAAGATGGTTCGGCATTCCGGCTCACTGTTGCGCGGTATTATACGCCGAGTGGACGGCTCATCCAGCGGTCATATGAAGGGAAAGACAAGGATGCATATCAAATGGAAGCTTTTCAGCGGGATGAGCAAGAAGGAGACAATCTCGAACACAAACATGATGCGAAGCCCGATACAACTATTCCCATTTTTAAAACATATGGTGGACGAACTGTCCTTGGTGGCGGAGGCATTACACCGGATTATGTTGTCAAATCTGAAAGGGCAACTGGATTGGTTTTGACAATTTTTCGCAAGAACCTTTTCTATGACTTTATTAAAAGTCATATGGAAGGCTCGGGTTTCGGTTTAAGAAAAAAATATGAGAAGAATTACGAAGAATATAAATTGAAATACACCGTCATGGATGAATTAATGACAGAGTTTCGCAAGTTCGTCGAAACAAAAGAAATCAAAATCGACGAAAAAGAATATACAAAGGATCTCGTTTTTTTGAAGGCGCGCCTCAAAGCAGAAATAGCAAAAATGATTTTTGGAAGTGAGGGAGAAATTGGCATTTTAGTAGGCGTCGATAATCAAATACAGAAGGCCTTAACTCTCTTCCCGGAAGCAGAGAAAATTGCTAAACTAGAATAAGGGATAATTTGATTAGAATGAAATCGCTGCAGGTTCTGAATAGTTGTGCCGTTGCTTTACTCATAGTTTCACAATCTATTTTTTGCTTCTCAAAGCAAAACCAGGACTCTTCCGGAAATTCTGTTGGGACAACAACGCCTCCGATAAAAAGAATGCTTCAAGTGGGAGAAGAATTGGAGTACAGTGTTCACTATTCGTTCTTCAATATCGGGAAAATAATTTTCAGAGTAACAGATAAAGAAGAACGAAATGGAAGGACAGTATACCACGCATCGGCGTTTATGGATTCGAATCCATCACTCAATTGGCTTGTTGAGCTGCATGTCCGCTTCTATAGTGAAATTGATCAGGATGCATTTTCCTACGGATGGGTGAGCGAAGATAGCACGAGCAAAAAAGTGACCTATCGGAAGATGCGATTCGACTATGAGAGGCATAAGATGTATTTTGAATGGGGAGAAAAATTACCATCAGGTGAACGGAAACAAAACGGTACCGCTACCGTTGCTATTACACAAGGATGTCAGGATGGGTTATCACTGTTCTATTATGCGCGAGAACATGTGCTAGAGAAAAGGCAGAAGAGTATTCCAACCTTCATCGACACAAATGAAGTGACAACAAAAATAAATTTGGGCGTTGAAAACTTGGAAGAAGAGATTGACGCGGTTGATTATCCCATTGATGTTGTTAAGCTGGACGGACGTGCAGAATTTGTCGGAGTATTCGGCTTGACCGGTGCTTTTGAAGGAGTCTTTAGCAACGATCTTGCTGGTATTCCTATAACTGCACGAATGAAAGTGGTTGTAGGAAGCGTTCGCGTGGAATTAAGGAAGTGGAAACGAGGCGAATGGATACCGCCAAAAGCAATGACAGAAAATTGAACGGTTTCATTCCATATCGCGGGCAAATACCGCCTCTTCACCCTTCGGTATTTGTTGCTGAGGGTGTAAAGATCATCGGTGACGTGGAGATTGAAGAGAAGAGCAGCATCTGGTTTAATACAGTTGTTCGTGGTGATGTAAATTACATTTGTATCGGTGTATGTACGAATGTTCAGGATAATTCGGTTTTGTACGGACAACGAAGACTGCACCGCTTCATATCGGCTCGGGTGTGACTATTAGTAACAGCGCTATTCTCCATGGACGCACTGTTGACGATTGTTGTTTGATCGGGATGGGAGCGATGGTGCTGGAAGAATTTAACGTTCCGGAAAAAATGCTTATTGCCGAAGTTCCGGCAAAAATTAAACGATCTCTTACGGAAGAAGAAAAACAACTTTTACATCGGTCGGCTGCGAACTATGTTCGCTAATATGATAACTATCGACCATGAATAACCAAAGAGACATACTATGAAACTAACATTTTGGGGTGTGCGTGGTTCCATTCCGACTCCAGGAAAGCATACTGTTCGCTATGGAGGCAATACCCCATGTTTGGAACTCCGTCTGGATGACGATCGGCTTATAATTTTCGATGCTGGTACAGGAATTCGTAGTTTCGGTGACTATTTGATCAATAATGGAGAATCCGTTAAAGCGCATCTGTTCATTTCGCACCCGCACTGGGACCACATTCAGGGATTTCCATTTTTCAAGCCGGCATTCATTCCAGGAAACGAGTTGACAATTATTGGAACAGATCGCTCCGAGAAACCGCTAAATGAAATAATCTCAGAACAAATGAACAGAATCTATTTCCCGGTACAACTTCATGATCTTAAGGCGAAAATCAAATTTGTACCAATCAGGGAAGAAGGCGAGATGCAAGTGCATGATGCATTGGTGAAGATGATCTACGTGAATCATCCTGGATTCTCCCTTGGGTATCGCGTGGAATATAAAGGAAAGTCACTCATCTACATCAGCGACAACGAGCCGTTTGATAGGGCATCAGCAGCTTTGATGAGTAATTTCGAACCAAAGGTAAAAGAAAAATTTATGAATAATAGCAACGGCGACCCCAACCAACGTATCTTTGATTTTTGCCGAGGCGCGGATGTGCTGATTCATGATACAACCTATACACCGGAAGAATACATTGATCGCATTGGCTGGGGACACTCCGATTATCTCTTCTCGCTTCGTTTGGCAGCGGAAGCGAATGTACGGCGATTATATATTTTTCATCATGATCAGAATCATAGCGACGAAAAAGTGGATGACATTCTAAAAAAGTGTAAAAAGGAGATCAGAAGCAGGGGGTACAAGTTCGAGTGTGAAGCCGCTGTTGAGAATACAACAATTTCTATCTGAACTTGACATTCACTGAGGCGGAATGTATATTGGCGATAGTTATTTGTACTTTGAATGCATGCAGCAGAGCAGTTGGTGTGGACATACGGAGAGCAATTGTAGGAAAAGGAAAGATGGATTAAATTATTTTACTTTAGACACGTAAAAATGACATTCGAATTCAAACAAAAAGATTTTCAAAAGTTAGCACAAGTGCTAGAGGTCAAGCCGAGATGTATTGGCGGCAGCACGCGTTTTGAAATTGAAAATAAAAAACAGCAGCGGAAACTGGCAGTAGAGATTTATTCCAATATTGAAATCGGAAATCGAAAAGGAAGTCTCATTTCGGTCTATACCCCCACGGCGCATCTGCAGCTGCATTTCTGTACGGGGTATGTTGTCAGTAAGATGTTGGGAGAAATTACTTTTGTCGGTGAGTCAGATGGAAAACTTTCTGGCTTGACTATTGAACGCGAAGGCGGGTGTTCGCTCTACGCNNTCGGGTATTGCATTGTCATTGACCGAATCGATTCTTCCACCGCAAGTTCACAAGAAACTATCGGAACATGTGCGTGGAAGGAGTCAGAAACGGAGATGACGCAGCGAATGATTCTTATATCGACTAACCATCCTCATCTGCGGTTTTCAAGCGGGGATGTTCTCCGTGTGTTGTATCTTGTCTATCAGGGAGAATGGAAGGAACTTCCTTCACTCGCAATCGTCTTTACTCATAGCCGTTCTATCAGGAAGATGAATCGAGAATTTCTCAAGCACGACTATGTAACCGATGTACTTGTTTTCCCGCTTGGAAAAGATGGCGGCGTGGAAGGGGAAATTTATATTAATTTGGATGCGGCACGAAAACAAGCACATGAATATGGTGTGACATACACTCAAGAGTTGCGTCGACTGCTGATCCACGGTGTGCTTCATCTGCTTGGGTACGATGACACAACAATACGCCGAAAGAAAAAAATGAGTGAGCGTGAGGATCTGTATTTAAAATTGATGAAGAGGAAGAAAAGGAAGTAAGGAGTTATGCAAGAACGGATTGTGGAAATAATATTATATCTGGTAAGTGAATTGCGTTCCAATAAGCGTCTCAGTGATGTGGATGTATCGTCGCTGACGCGTGATGGTTATACGCAAAGCGAAATTTCATCAGCATTTTCATGGCTCTTTGAACGTCTCTCTCTGGGAAAGTCTATGACAGATGTTACCAGCGGAGCCAGCACATCACATCGCATGTTGAATGATACTGAGAAGATGGTCGTTGAATCGCAAGCATATGGTTATTTAATTCAATGTCAGCAGCTTGGACTTTTCAACAATATTGATGTTGAAACCATCATCGAACGAATTATGATGACAGGATTTACAACCATAGGATTACCGGAAATGAAATCCTTTGTTGCCGGATATNNTTGTTGAAGCTTCTGTTGGTCACATTAAAAATCTTCCAAAAAGCAAATTGAGCGTTGATATCGATAACGACTTTTCAGTGGTATACGAAACTATCGTAGGAAAAGAAGATATTGTAGCACGAATTAAAGAAAAAGCAGCGAAAGCAAAAGCGGTATTTATCGCAACTGATCCAGACCGTGAAGGCGAAGCAATTGCTGCGCATATTGCCGATGAGGTAAAAGATGTCAACAAGCATATTCGACGCGTACTGTTTCATGAAATCACAGAATCCGGTGTCAAAGATGGGATGGCGCATCCGAAGAAGATTGACGCACATATGGTGATGTCTCAGCAAGCGCGGCGTGCGATGGATCGAATTGTGGGATACAAAGTAACGCCGTTCGTTTGGAAGACGATGTATTACGGTCTATCGGCTGGGCGGGTTCAATCAGTAGCATTGCGGTTGATCTGCGAACGGGAAGCATCCATTCTGAAGTTTGTGCCGGAAGAATACTGGTCGCTGACGGCAGAATTCACAACTCAGCGTGACGATAAATTTCTGGCAAAACTTGTTAAGGTTGCAGGTGATGATCCTCGAATGCCGGATGAAACAACGACCAACGGATATGTCGCTGACGTCCGGAAGCAACAATATGAAATTACGAATGTTTCTCGAAAACCGATCAAGCGAAACGCTCCGGCTCCATTTATAACGAGTACATTGCAACAGGAAGCAGCGAAGCGACTTCGGATGTCTTCAAAACGGACAATGATGTTAGCACAGAAGTTGTATGAAGGTCAGGAAATCGGTCAAGAGGGACTGACAGGACTCATCACATATATGCGTACCGACTCTACACGTTTGAGCGAAGAGGCTGTCGCACACATTCGAGAATATATTTACAATAATTATGGTAAAGAATACCTACCAAAAGAACCGCGTCTTTTTAAAAAAGGAAAGGCATCTCAGGATGCACATGAAGCCATTCGGCCTACTTCTGTTAAATTCACACCAAAAATTGTGAAAAAGTATCTAGACAAAGATATGTTTGCCCTCTACGAGCTTATCTGGAATCGCTTCATCGCTTGTCAGATGGCACCGGCAGAATTTGAACAGCTCACTGTCGAAGTGACAGGAGGAGATTATCTTTTCCGAGCAAGCGATCAACTTCCGACATTTCGCGGGTTCCTTCAGGTGTATGATGATATTATGGAAGAGAACAGCGGAGAACAAGAGGACGCCGATCCGACATCAAAACTTCCGGCGAATCTAACAAAAGGTCAAGTAGCTCAGCTTACAGAACTCCTTCCAAAGCAACATTTCACTAAACCGCCAAGTCGATATTCGGAAGCCAGTTTGGTAAAGGAATTAGAATCGCTAGGTATCGGTCGTCCAAGCACCTATGCAATGATTGTTACAACAGTGGTTGATCGAAAATATGTTGAACAGAAAGACCGAAAGTTGTACGCTTCTGAACTTGGTATGCAGGTGAATAAATTACTCGTCAGTC
The DNA here is from genome assembly GCA_003155495.1 of Ignavibacteriota bacterium. Classification (GTDB taxonomy): domain Bacteria; phylum Bacteroidota; class Ignavibacteria; order UBA10030; family UBA10030; genus Fen-1298. The sequence continues at coordinate 38,233 of PMDB01000014.1, read as the reverse complement.
ATTTCCCTGAAATATTCAATGTAAAGTTTACAGCAAAAATGGAGGAGGAGTTAGATACGATTGCATCCGGTAAACAAGAATATTTGAATGTCATGAAAGATTTTTATGGCCCCTTTCATCATGCAGTGGAGAAAGCTTCAGGTTTAGCAGCCACCATTAAAAAATCCATGCAGGAAACGACGGGAGAAATATGCGAGTTGTGCGGAAAGCCGATGGTGACAAAGTGGGGACGGAACGGAAGATTCATGGCGTGCACAGGGTATCCGGGATGCAAGAATACAAAACCGCTTGCCGAAGACGTAGAGAAACATCAACATGTTGTAGGCGGGAAGTGTGACCTTTGTGACGGTGATATGGTGGTAAAGGGAGGACGATTCGGAGCTTTTCTCGGATGTTCAAATTATCCTACTTGCAAAAATACAAAACCCATTTCTATGGGTATCAAATGTCCGAAATGTAAAGAGGGCGATCTTATCGAGCGGAAGACAAAGAAGGGCAAGCGAACATTTTATGGATGTTCGAAATACCCCAACTGTGATTTTGCTTCTTGGGACAAACCTGTCGCTCAAGCATGCACGTCCTGCGGCAACGAATATGTTGTGGCGAAATACTCCCAGACAAAAGGTGAATACATGGTTTGTCCGGCATGTAAGCAGGAAGTGGATCAGATAGGAGTCGCCGCTTCAGCGTAAGAGATACAAGGGTAACGGGAAGGAATAGACTATGGAGAAGATTGTCAGAGGTTTTCTCGAATATTTAGAAACAGAACGGAATTATTCTGCTCATACGATCCTTTCGTACGAAACAGACTTAATGAGTTTGATTCAATATCTTCGAAACGAAAAGATAGAATCATTTGACCAAGTACATAAAGATTCGTTAAGAGCATTTATTGGTTTTCTACTTGATGAAGGTTTTGGCCATAGGAGTGTTGCCAGAAAAATTGCATCGCTGCGATCTTTTTTTAAATATCTGCGGAGACACAAAATCGTAGAGGGTAATCCAGCGTTAGTACTTATCACGCCGAAAGTGGGAAAGAGATTGCCAATGTTTTTGGATGAACTATCGATGCGCAAACTTCTTTTATCTTCAGATCAAACCGGACCAAATCAAAAAAGAGATCTGGCCATTATAGAATTGTTTTACAATACTGGTATCCGCCTCAGTGAATTGATTAATCTTACGTTGAACGATCTAAAGCAGGAGGAAGGGCTGGTCAAAGTAAAGGGAAAAGGACGCAAAGAGCGTTTTGTGCCTGTTGGAAAAAAAGCATTATCAGTAATCAATGAATACCTTGCAACAAGAAGAGATTTTTTATTGACATCGCAGAGAACACACAACGAGCAGTTTCTGTTTGTAACCGGAAAAGGGCGGAAATTGTATCCTCAGGCAGTTGGTCGAATTGTTCGGAAGTACATTGAAGCGGTTTCGGAGATCGAAAAAAAGAGCCCCCATGTTCTGCGTCATACATTTGCAACGCACTTGCTTAATCATGGAGCAGATATACGCGCTGTGAAAGAATTGTTAGGACACGAAAGTTTATCTACCACACAGGTATACACCCATGTTTCAACTACGCGCATGAAAAAGGTCTATGAGGAATCACATCCAAA
>PMDB01000014.1:0-36588 GCA_003155495.1 Ignavibacteriota bacterium | reverse complement strand
GGAATAGTGTGAAGATCGCAGAATTATCTCTGACAGTCTATGGTGCAGTCCTAACCGGTGTAGGTAAGAGTGAAGAGTTTGAAAAGTCTATCGACTTAGCACTTGCAAAAATAAAAACTCGTTTAAAAAAATACAAAGATAAACTTCATACAAAAGATAAAAAAGGTGTAAGAAAAATACGTGAAAAAGAATAATCAACCGGGGAGACGGGACGATGGCGCTGGAAAATATGAAAGAAACACAGAATAATAATATTACCGTTGGTTCTCTGTTCGAAGTCCTCAAGAAGCGGCTCACATTAGAGACAGTCAATGGTGATGTTGGATTTGAAAGGGAGATCACGGATAAAAATATTCACAGGCCTGGATTAGCGCTTGCAGGATATGTGGAGTTATTCACCTACGATCGCGTGCAGATTTTTGGCAATACAGAGGTCCGCTATCTCAATCACTTGACCTTTGCCGAAAGGGTTAAAGCATTTCAGACAATTTTTCAGTTTGATTTACCTTGTGTTTTTGTTACAAGCGAAAACAAGCTTGACGACGAACTTATTGCCATTGCAACAGAACATCGCGTATCAGTTATCTTGACGCCGTTGGAAACTACAAAGTTTGTCTATTTTCTCAGTGATTTTCTTGACGACCATTTTGCGCCTCAAACTGTTTTGCACGGCTCCTTTATGGACGTCTATGGCATTGGAGTGTTAATTACGGGGCGTTCAGGTATCGGAAAAAGTGAAATAGCGTTGGATCTCATCGAGCGAGGACATCGGCTTGTTGCAGATGATGTGGTCATGGTCTCTCGCAAGGGAGAAGGAATTTTGTTGGGCGCAGGTTCGGATGTTGTAAGGAATTATATGGAAATTCGTGGTCTCGGATTGATTGATGTCCGTTCTATCTTTGGCATTCAGGCAATTCGTTTTCAAAAACGCGTTGAAGTCATTGTAGAATTGCAGGAATGGAAGAGTGATGTGGAATACACACGAACAGGCTTAGATCATGAATACATTCCTGTCCTGGGAGTTAATCTTCCCCATATCAAATTACCGATTTTTCCTGGTAAAAATATCACTGTTATTGTCGAAGTGATTGCGTTGGATTATCTCCTTAAACAATATGGATATGATTCAGCGCAGGAATTTAAGAAGCGTCTTGATTCTACAATTGCCGAAAAAATGAAGGGAAAGAGGACTATTAACTATTTTCACCACGATTTTGAATAACGTGATGCTGATTCTTGACAAAGAATTGATAATTGCCTATTTTCAGCCAGTGGTTAGTGCAAGCTTGGTGACGTGTTCGTTCACTGATAAATTTTGAAATACATGAGAAAAACTAAGCTCTATAAATTTTCAATGAAGTCATTGACTTTCCATGAGGTTCGATGGGCTAGAACCCGCCTTATAGTAATGGGGCTTCTGATGGGCGGTTGTATGCTCTGGTCTCTCATTGCTATTAACCACCACTATGGTGATGTTCTTGGATTGGGATTCATTCAACAGACTGCTTTAATCAATGAGAATAGAGTATTACAGAATCAATTGCAATTTCTTACGCATCAATTGAACGGCATTCAGAAGCAGTTGAACCTTTTAGGGGACAAAGGAAATGAAATGCGGCTGCATGCAGATTTGCCAAAATTAGATGAAGATATGCGGAAAGCTGGAACAGGCGGCATTGAATCACGAATTGATTTTACATCTTCCATAAGCGTAAATTCACTTCTCAATAATTTGCGTTCAACTGCCGAGCAAGCAGATCATGAGTTGCATCTCCAAGCATCGAGCTATGAAGAAATTGAAAGTGCATACGAAAAGAATAAAGTGCGCTTCTCTCATCTTCCAGCTATCAAACCGATGGACGGATTTTATAATAAGAATGGATTTGGAATGCGTTTTCATCCTATTTTGCATATCGTTCGTCCGCATGAAGGAATAGATATCGACAATGAGGTGGGTACTCCAATTTATGCAGCAGCAGAAGGCACAATAGAATTCACCGGGCACCAAGGTGGATATGGACTAACCCTTGAGATTAATCATGGTTTTTCATTGAAGACGCGGTACGGACATCTCTCGAAGATTCTCGTGCATGAGGGACAACGAGTGAAACGCGGTGAACTCGTTGCGCGCTGCGGAAATTCAGGACTTTCGAGTGCCCCGCATCTTCACTATGAAGTTCGAGTGAACGGAGTGGCACAGAATCCGATAGATTATTTTTTTGATGATGTTCATGCTAGCGATTTCCAGAATTAATTCATGATATTTTTTTTAAAAGGATTGAACCGACGATGATTTGGACCATCGAGCTGGCAACATATTTAGATGACGCTCCTTGGCCTGCCACAAAGGAAGAGTTGACCGACTACGCGATGCGGACGGGCGCTCCGAGTCAAGTTATCCAAAATTTGGAAGAGCTTGAGGATTCGGATGAGCCCTATGAGAGTATTGAGGAAATCTGGTCTGATTATCCAACTGACGAAGACTATTTCTTTGAGGACGAGAAAGAGTATTAGAATTACGGCATTCGTTTTTTTATCAGGGTACCTCGGGATTATTTGTATTGAATGAAGCCCAGCACTTTCCTGCTGGGTTTTTTTATTGCTGATTTCTTATGCAAAATTTTATATTAACCATACTCCTCAGTATTCTCTGTTCGGTACCGGTATTGGCGCAAGCTGCGGCACAGAAATATGAGGTCGGTCAGCTTCGTTTTGAAGGAAACGAAACATTGAAAGACGATCAGCTTCTCAATGTCATGAATACACATGAAACTCCATGGGGAGTCTGGAAATGGATATATCACCGGTTCGATAAAGAAATATTAGGCGGTCAGAAGCCCGAATATTTTGACCCAATCATTTTTTCTGCCGATTTTCATCAGGTCAAACGATTTTATCAGGACAACGGTTTTATTCATTCTCAAATTGATACAAGTATCATCGTCAGGCCCGAAAAAGAATTGGTGTTACTCACTTTCTCAATTAAAGAGGGGAGACGGTCATTGATCGATACGATTGTCTATCAAGGATTTGAGAATCTTTCGCCGGAGGTTATGAACGAACTTACTTCGAATAAACAGATTGAGGTGGGTCAACCCTATATCCAAAATAAGGTTGAAGAAGAATCCCGTCGTATCATCAGAGTATTTGTAAATAATGGGTATGTGAACGTGAAGCTTGTTGCTGTCGATGCTCGCCATTATTCTTCAACGGATAATTTTACTCTGGTGTTTGTCTTCAATCCAGAGAGGCGTTATACGTTCGGTACTATTTCTGTTGAACAGGATACTACTTCGCCACAACGCATAGATTCCACCATTGTGCTCAGGCATCTCGATTTTACAGAAGGGGAATACTACGGTGAACAGAAGAAAATAGAGAGTGAGAGAAATCTCAACAGACTTGGCGTTTTCGAAGCGACAAAAATTGAGAATGCTCTTCCGGATACCTTGTCCGAGATAACCATCATTCCTGTACGAGTTTTTGTACGCACTCGACCGTTTCAAGAGTTGACACCGGAAATCGGCGTGAACGACGAAAATAATGCATTTAACGTTCTGTTTGGTATTGGATATAATCACAGAAACTTTTTTGGAGGTGCGCGGAACTTTTCTATCCGTCTCCGACTCAATCTCCAATCGATACAATATCTATCGCTTTTTAACACTGCCGCTTTGCGGGACAGTTCGCTCGTTTCAAGAGCAGAGTTTACAACACAGCTTATTCAACCCTATTTCATTAATAACAAAACAAGTATCAGCGGCGCATTTTCTGCTATGCTTGATAAACAGACTACGTATTATAATCCAACTCTGAGCTTTCGTCTTGGGACTCAATCACAGACAGCGACTTATACAAAACTTTTTATCGATTGGAATATTCAGCTGAGCGATCCCAAAAAAGTCGCGACCCTACAGGATACAATCAATCAAAGATTGGGCTTTATAAAACAATTCAATTCATTTATTACTATCACCTTACAACGCGATAAACGCAATGATATTTTTTACCCGTCAGCGGGTTTCTTTCAATCTATCTCAATTGAAGAAGGCGGCTTTTTTCCACGAACATTTGGCAGCTTGCATCTTNNTTGAAAGATATACCGCTTTCACAACGGTTTTATTCAGGAGGGAGTGGAGATGTGCGTGGCTGGAGGGCAAGAACGCTTGGTACAATGCCAGTTTCCCTAAGAAATCTGGGAGGGGATGCAATGTTGGAGGGAACCATCGAAGCACGATGGAATCCCCTTAATGAAGCCGGTACATTTTGGTTCATCGATTTCAAAAAAATTTCTTTCGTTTTCTTTTATGATTTCGGTAATCTCTGGGCAGAACCACAAAAGATGCGTCTGAGTGAAATTGCAATGGCATTTGGACTTGGAGTGAGATATAACACGATTGCAGGACCCATCCGCATTGACTTCGGTATGAAATTGTATGATCCTGACGCTCCCGAAACAAGAAGATGGGTCACACAAAAAGGTTTTTTTTCAGAAACAGTCAAAAACGGTATTCTCCAACTTGGAGTAGGGCACACATTCTAAGATACATCAAGTATGAGTTGGTCGTCAATTATAGGCCAAGAACGCATCAAAACGCAGCTAAAGCAAACTCTGCAAAATCATCGAATTGCTCATGCGTATCTTTTTTATGGGCCAGAGGGAATCGGAAAGGATGCCCTGGCAATCGAATTCGCAAAAGCAATAACCTGTGAGACCGGGAGCACAGAAGCTTGCGGTACATGCAAAAATTGTAGACGGATGGATACATTTCAGCATCCTAATACCAAGCTGGTATTCGCGCTTCCTTCCGGAAAAAGTGAAAAAACTGGAGATGATCCGATCACCGTTCTAACCGAAGCGCAGGTTGCTGATGTGCGGGAGCAGATCCAATGGAAAGCAAAAGACCCGTACCATCGTATCGAAGTGCAAAAAGCGAACTTTATCAAAATTAATAGTGTTAGGGATATCAAGCATGAGGCTTCTCTGAGCCGGACGGAAGAAGGGAAAAAAATATTTGTCATTCTCAACGCAGATATGATGAATGCAGAGGCAAGTAATTCACTTTTAAAGACTTTGGAAGAACCACTACCAGGAATAATTCTCCTTTTGACCACATCAGTAAAAGACCAGCTGTTGCCAACGATCATTTCTCGCTGTCAATTACTCCAGTGCAATTCGTTGCAGGATGCGGAAATTGAAAATGCTCTCATTAGCAAAGAAGAAGTTGATCATTCGATTGCCCGGCTTGCTGCACAACTTTCCCACGGAAGCTATGGGAATGCAAGGCGACTTAGTTCATTAAACATGATTGAAGAGCGAAAAGATGTCGTCGAATTCTTGCGCCTGGTACTTAGCAAGAATAAAGCGGCGCTCATCGATGCAATAGACGAACTTGCATCGTCTTCTGATCGTCCAGGTATTGAGCGATGGCTGAAACTTCTCCAGTCATGGCTGCGTGATGCGCTCCTTCTGCAGCAGAACGCGCAAGCGCCATTGCTCGACGACGAAAAGAAAAGTATGGATAATTTTGTTGCGAAATTTAACCATGCAAATCTCATAGCCTGCATTCAGGCTGTCGAGAAGGCGATTGCTCATCTAGACAAAAATGTCTACCTTCATCTTATTCTAACGACGTTAGCAATTGATTTACGGGAATTTATAACGGAAGCACCATCAGTATGAAGTCTCCTTTCAAACGAATCCTTATAACAGCAGCATTGCCGTATGCAAACGGATATCTGCACCTTGGTCATCTTGCAGGCGCCTATTTGCCAGCAGATATCTATGCCCGTTATCAACGCATGAAGAAGCGTGATGTTCTCTTCCTCTGCGGCTCCGATGAGCACGGTGTCGCCATTACCGTTTCAGCGGAAAAAGAAAAGACGACGCCAAAGAGCATTATCGACCGCTACCATCCAGCCAATAAGGCGGCATTCGAAGCGTTCGAAATGAGTTTTGATAATTACTCGCGTACATCGCTTCCATTGCATCACGAAACAGCAAAAGATTTTTTTAGGGAATTCCACAAACGCAGTATTGTGATCGATAAGAAGGAACAACAGTTGTATTGTTTAAAAGATGCCATGTTTCTTGCCGACCGTTATGTTGAAGGTACTTGCCCAAAATGTAAATCAACGCAGGCGCGTGGTGATCAATGCGAGAATTGCGGTACGTGGCTGGATCAGACTGAACTCATTGATCCAAAGTGCAAGTTGTGCGGAACGACCCCGGTTGTGAGGGAAACAACACATTGGTACTTTCCGCTCGGGAATTATCAGCCACGATTGGAATCGTACATCGCTGAACGAGACAAAAGAGATGGCTGGAAAGACAATGTTCTTCGGTATTGCGAAGGATGGTTCAAAGATGGATTGAAGGATCGTGCGGTGACACGCGATCTGAACTGGGGTGTACACGTGCCGGTTGCCGGATATGAAGATAAAGTGATTTATGTCTGGTTCGATGCGGTGCTCGGGTATATTTCATCTGCCAAAGAATGGGCGGCAACTCACGGAAAACCGGAAGCGTGGAAGGAATATTGGCAGGATGAAGACACAAAGTACGTTGCATTTATCGGCAAGGACAATGTTGTGTTTCATTGCATCGTTTTTCCGTCAATGCTGATGGCTTGGAATGACGGCAATACCAATCAGTATGTGCTGCCGGAAAATGTACCCGCAAACGAATTTCTTAATTTTGAAGGTCAGAAGTTTTCCAAGAGCCGCGGATGGGGAATTGATGTTCAAGAATTTCTGAAATTCTTTTCGGCGGATATGCTGCGGTATGCTCTCGCTGTCAATCTGCCTGAAACCCGCGACAGTGATTTTTATTTGAAAGATTTTCAAGCACGCATCAATAATGAATTGGCAGACATTACCGGGAACTTTGTTAATCGCACGATTGCGTTCATAGATAAGAATTTCGGAGGTACCGTACCGAAGCTCGGTACGCTTAATAAGCTTGACGAAGAAGTTCTTGCAGCAGTAAAACAAGCACCGTCTAAGATTGGTGAGTTGTTTGAACATTACAGCTTTCGCGAAGGGTTGATGGAAGTGATGAATCTCTCCCGCGCCGCGAACAAGTATTTTAATGACAGCGAGCCATGGAAGACACTGAAATCGAGTCCGGAACGCTGCTCAACGACTCTTCATGTTGCTATCCAAATAGTGCGATCTCTTGCAATTTTGTTGGAACCTGTGGTACCTGCAACTTCTGAAAAAATATGGAAACTCCTCAATCTCAATATTCCGTTGAGAGTCGATGGATGGGATTCTGCAGCTGAATTCCGAATCAAAGAAGGACACCAGCTTAACAAACCGGAAATTCTCATAGCCAAAATTGAGGATAAGCAGATCGACGAGATTGTGAGATTCCTCGAAGGTGGGGACACTCCTGAAGCCGTTCCGATTTCTCCGCTGAAACCTACGATCACGATTGATGATTTTAAAAAGATTGATCTTCGCATCGGACGAGTTATCGAAGCAGAAAAAGTACCCAAGTCTGAAAAGCTTTTAAAGCTGCAAGTTGAAATTGGAAACGAAAGGCGTCAAGTGGTTGCAGGCATCGCACAGCATTACAAACCGGAGGATTTAATCGGAAAGTTGATCGTTGTTGTCGCGAACCTCCAACCTGCGAAGCTCATGGGGCAAGAGTCGCAAGGCATGATTCTTGCTGCTAGCAATGAATCCGGTACATTAACACTCGTTGGTGTGCAATCGGAAATATCTACAGGAGCGACTGTGAAGTAAAGCGTTGTGCCTGAACACTATGGTTAGGCATTATGATAGAGTGGTAAAATCAATCTTATAGAGGAGTATTGCATGAGCAAAATGAAATCACTGCTTGGCCCTATGCGGGTACCGTTTTTGATCCTGGCACCTGCGTGTGTTGCTGTGGGTGCGGGAACGGCCTTCTGGCAAACACATGCAATAAGCTGGATCCAGGTCTTCATAATTATTCTTGGCGCACTCGCAAGTCATATTAGCGCAAACGCATTTAACGAATATTTTGATTTCAAAAGCGGACTTGACACTAAAACTCAACGCACACCCTTCAGCGGCGGCAGTGGCACTCTGCAGGCACATCCGGAAATGAAGAAAAACATTCTTTATCTTGCCATAATCACTTTTATTATTACTGCGGTAGTGGGATTTTATTTCATATGGCTGCGAGGCTACCTCTTGTTGCCGCTTGGCATCATCGGACTGATCTTATTGGTAACATATACTATTTGGTGGGCATATAATCCGATCCTTTGTTTAATAGCACCGGGATTGGGTTTCGGTATTCTCATGGTTATGGGGACACACTTCTGTTTGACAGGTTCATACAGCTGGATATCTTTCGTTGCATCTCTTGTTCCTATGTTTCTTGTGAGCGACTTGCTGTTGCTCAATCAATTTCCTGATGTGGATGCTGATAAAAGCATCGGACGAAAACATTTTCCGATTACTATGGGGCGGCAAGCTAGCGCTGTACTATATGGCGTCTTCTTGCTGCTTGCGTATGTTTCGGTAGTGATCGGTGTGATTTTTGTTTTATTGCCTCGCTATAGCCTGCTTGCTCTCTTAACAGTTATCCCTGCTTGGAAAGCCTATCGGGGTGCATACCAAAACGCTGAAAATATCCCTTCCCTGATTCCCTCAATGGGCTTAAACGTAGTTATCAATTTGACAACACCGATTTTACTCGCTGTGGGACTTTTTATCGGATAATAGATCAAACAACTCAAAGGTATGACGCGTATAGATGCAGTATAGATCTGAAAGTTATTGTGCGGCTACAAACTTTGTGAATACGACGAATACAGAAGAATGCAATGACCTAATAAAGGAGTCGGGGTTTATTCCAGCGAAGCGTACAACCTTATACGAACTTGCCGTTTGTATTTGCAATCTGGGCGGTACAGAAATCCATGCCCATAGAACAGAGAGATGAATTATGTGGAATTATCCAGCAGTCACTTGCACGCGCTGAAGGAGATTATGCATCGGTAGGACAATTGCCTGCAAAGCGGATTAATCTTACGAACGAAGAATCGGTGGACTATCTCGCCGGTTTCAACTTCCGCATGGGCGTCAGGGAACGAGCGGCGATAGAAGAATTTCAAGAACTGCTTTTGGAAATTGAAAAATTAGAGCATGTGTACCATCATCCTAGACTTCCACTATAAGGAAAGAGATAGTATTCGCAGGAAGAGCTATGCCGGAACAATTACTAAAAAAATGTGAAGAGCTAATAACCAGCGGAACTCAATTAGCACCTCAAGGAGGATTCGAGGCGTCCGGGTATAATGCACGATTACAGAATAAATATCTGGATTGGCGTAAAGCATGTTTGGAAGCGATCGAGTCTTCCGGACCGATTGGATTCCCGTACAAACAAAAAATTCTTGGCGATAAAAACGGAGGATTCTTTTTTCAACCGTCCGCCCAATTGATTTTCAATTGTATGCGTGAACTGTACGAAAAAGTTAAAGCTTCTCCCGAGCTTGCATCGGCTCCGGCTGCTCCGGTCATGGATCTTCCGACACCGACAGTTCAGACGACAATAGACACCGGAGGAGTTCGGGTATTGAAACCACCGCCAAAACCGGTAGCAGTTCAATCGGCTCCTGCAACAACACCGGCCCATCCTCCTCAACAGCCGCAAGCAGCTGCACAGCCCAGCAAAGTGTATGTGATAGGAGAAGCGGATGATCCCTTGTATGCTCAATTACTGCAATTTCTCAGAGAAGTCGGATTAGAAGAAATCAATCTTGAACGTCAGCACGGACAGATGCTGTCCCTCGAAACACTTCAAATAGATGCCGGGGTGAAATTTGCATTTTTTGTTGTCAATTCGGATGACCTCACATATGCAATGTTCGAGATTGGTCATTTCGTCGGGAAACTGGGAAAGAATCGAGTCTGTGTTCTCCATATGTCGGATGTTAATTTTCCCAAAAACGTGCCGGGTGTGCTTGCGAAACCGATTGTTATCAAGTTGGAAGAAGCAAGCTTGGGATTGTTGAAAGAACTCAAAGCCGCAGGATGTCAAATACATTTATAGGACGTGTTCTATGACGCTGGAAGAAATTTATCAGAAGGTTCGGGAAGGCGTTCGTATCTCGCGGGAAGAAGGATTGTTCCTTGTGAGGAATGCGGAGTTATTGGATCTCGGTGACATAGCGAATGAAATCCGAATCAATGGGTATCTTATTTACTCGATACCAATCCGAATTATTCAAATGTCTGCAACATCGATTGTATCTTCTGCGCATTCTACCGGCATCCAGGCGAAGTAGGTGCGTACCGGCTGTCGAGCGATCTATTGATTCAGAAATTTAAGGAAGCGGTGTCGCACGGAATCACGACAGTGCTTCTCCAGGGCGGAGTTGACCCGACAATTCCATTTGAATATTATCTGGAACTTGTTGAACGCACAGTGAAGGAAGTCCCGGAGATCTATCCGCATTTCTTTTCCACATCGGAAATTATTGCGATGTCGCAAGTCTCCGGCTTATCGATTCGTAGAGTACTGGAGAAATTGTGGGAAAAAGGATTGCGGTCTATTCCCGGCGGTGGTGCCGAAATTCTCTCGGACCGCGTCAAGAAGAAGATCAGCAGTAAAAAAGGCACTTCCGCCGATTGGCTGAATGTTATGCGCATTGCACAGAATATCGGATTTAAAACAACGGCAACAATGATGTACGGACATCTTGAGACAGATGAGGATATCGTTGAGCATCTCGAGGTTATCCGACAGCTGCAGGATGAGACCGGTGGGTTCACTGCCTTCATTCCGTGGTCATTTAAGCCCGGTAACACGCCATTAGAGAAGATTATTCCGCATTATGCTACCTCTTTACGCGGTATCTGCAGATGATCGCATTCTCACGCGTTTATTTAGACAATTTTCAGCATATCCAGGCGTCGTGGTTCTCAGAGGGGAAGAAGATCGGCCAGATTGCTTTACACTTTGGTGCTGATGATTTTGGCGGCACATTGCTTGAAGAGAATGTTCATGCAGCTGCTAATTTCATTAATACAACTAGTGCTGAAGAGTGCAGGAACCTGATATGGGAGTCTGGATTTATTCCAGCGCAACGTACAACCCTGTACGAAATTCTCAAAGTGGAAGAAAAATCTGCTTCAGCATAACTTCATCAACAGACGGATCAAGGAATGTGGAAACGTTTTTCCATACTATGCTTTTTAGCGCCTTACATCTTTGGTTTTGCTCCACAGGACTCTTCCTATACTGAATGGCACATCGGTGCAGGAAGTGGACAATATACATATGAAGATTGCAGCGGCGAGCATACTTCACATTTTTATGATGCAGGCTTTCGTGTAACGCAGAAATTCAAATCTCCTTGGAGATTAGGAGCGAGTATAAGTGCGATACCTTCTAACGAGCAATTATTGATTTTTGGCTATCCGGACTTTGCTTATGACAATGGATTCTTTTCTCTTGGAACAACAGGTTTACGAATAGGATATTTAGAAAGAACCTTTTTTGAAATCAAATGTTTGGATGAAATTCCTTACGCTACGGGCAAAGGACTTTTCCGGATAGGAATGGGGACACCTATAGCACAGAATGGCACACGTCTTTGGATGGGAGCCAACGCAGGAATTTACCAAAATTGGGGATTTGGAACTAGTCTGGAATTCCCCTTGCAAGCAAACTATACCCTGTCTCTTGCCGGCCGCTACGGTGAACATCATGAAATTCCGGAATATGGCATCTCACTTGGATTAAAGATTAGGCGCTAGAATTTTTTACCTCGCGCATTACTTGTCACACACATTTCTGTTCAGTCATACCCGCATAAGAGGGTATCTTAGTTTAATTACTCACTTATTCAAAAAATATAATTATCGCCATTTACTTTGAATGTGCATAGAAAGTGGCAGAAAGACACACATGCGAAATCGAAATGTGTTATCGCAAGGTTGAAGTCATATCATGGATGCATTGAGTTTTTTATTTGGAGCGGGATATACGAACGGATTGGAATTCACTTTGCTTTATCGAATCTAAATCTCTCGATTTCGCAGGCTTACGTAAAAGAAGGAGAGAAAAAAGGAAAAAAGAAGGGAATGCCATTCCCATGGCAACCTGCCCAAATGATGGCACGCACGGGCGGGAATCTTTCTAAAATTAAAACTGTAATAGTATATGTGCCGTTTTCTTTGAGATTGAACCTGTAGGGCACGTCATGCCCTTTAAACAAGTATCACGTGAAGCGCGATGAATGACGAAACCTGCCCGACGGTCAGGCGGGCAATCTGTAAAATCAGAATTATTACAAGAAAATATTGGTTAGCAGATTATTTTGTGAACCGGGATTTGTATAATACGTTTTTCACAAATGTCGGCGTAAGCTATTTAGACTTCTTACCGTTGAGATTTCCATTCCTTTTGCATAACTTCTTAGCAGATGCCTCACCATCCCAATATAAATCATAGGGACACACACAACGCGTAAGCATGGCAGGTAATATAAGATGGTGGGTAAAAAGAAAGAGATAAAAATTGTAGATGGAAAATCCTTATGGAAGAGGACGTGATAAATCACGTCTCTACAAAATCAAAAACATTATAGCCGCGACCGATGGTCGCGGTTTGAAGGAACCCCAAAATAGTAAGGCTACAGAGACTTCGGTTATTGAGATTTTGAGGTATACGAGAAATGACAAGTTTTTATAATCTATTTCATCATAGGAGGATGTGATTATGGAGAAAATTACAGAACTCTTTGTTGTCGTTGAGAATAGACCCGGCGCACTGGGAGAGCTTCTCGGATGTCTTGGCAGGGAGAAAATTAATATCGAAGCCATCGGACTTTTTCAAGATACTGCGAAACTTTCTGTTTCAGATGTTGATCTCGCTGCAAAAGTACTGAGAAAAAGCAACTATCAGGTTGAGCAACGTGAAATACTCCGGCTTCACCTGGACAACAAACCTGGCTCGTTCGCAATTGTTGTCTCGCGTCTCGGAGCCGCCGGGATCAACATCGATTACTGCTATAGCACCGTCGGCAAAGGACAGAAGGATGCAGCCGTCATCCTCGATGTCGAAGACATCGATCGTGCTATGTCTGTTCTCCAGGGAGCCGAAAAATAAAGTTGAAGCAGAACGGCAGAATCCCGAGGCCAGTGTCGTCGTTAGTAAATTTGAAATATTGATACACGCTTTGCGTGTAACAGTTACGGGCCTCTGGTTGCCCGACAAGCTGGTGGACGGGACGACGTCGGCTACAAATGTGTGTAGATATGAAGAATTAGGAAGATAGAAACAGAAAAAAAAGAAAGGTAAAACCATGAAGAAGAAAATATTTATCGGCATGGGAATAGGATTGCTTGTTATAATCATTGGTGCAATCATTCTATTCTATCCGATGGCTCGCATGATGACACAGAAAGATATTGTCCGGCTTGATCAAAGCCTCACACTCATGCTTGGAGGCGGCGGTAATAGCGGAATCATAATAGGCGATAGTGCGGTGGTTGTCATCGATACGAAAATGATGGGCAGTTCTGAAAACCTGTACGAATTCGCCAAGGAGAAAGCGGGCCAAAAACCGATTATAGTGATCAACACTCATTATCACGGAGACCACGTAAAGGGAAACAAATTCTTCAAGGGCAGCAGGATCTATATCGGGAGTTATGAAAAAGAATTTCTTCAAAAAAATATCGACGCAGAAAATCAACCGACGGATTTTGTGAAGGACAGTCTGCTGCTCGATCTTGGCAATGAGAAAGTGTACCTCTATAATCTTGGGCAAGCCCATACATTCAATGATCTCGTTGTCTATCTGTCAAACCATAATGTCTTGTTTACGGGAGATTTGATTTTCAATCGGGTCAATCCGGTGTTAAAGGAAGAGAGCGGGGCAAGAGTCTCTCAATGGATACATGTGTTGGATATCATTCTGAGCCGCTGGGGATACAGCAAAATTGTTCCTGGACATGGTCAGGCGGGCGATAAAGAAATGGTTCTATCCATGCGTCAATATTTTATTGATATGACATCTGCTGCGATAGACCCAGGAAAAGAAAATCAGTTGGCAGAAAAATATAAAGAATGGATGAAATTACCGGGTATGTCGTCACCTGAAAAAACTATCGAATATATAAAACTGCATGACGTAAAAAAGTAAATGGAATCATTGCGGTCGAGATCATTGATCGTGGATTTATGAACGTCAAGGTCAACAATCTCGGCTATAGGTCCATGAACAGGAGTTGAAATATGAGTGGTCTTATCGATGTAATCTTATCGAACAAGCATTATATGATTTTTGCTGCATGTATATTAGGGATCATGGTTTATTTTTTCATAAAAAAGACGATAAAATTATTCATCTATGCCTTTATTATACTACTCATATTTTTAGCATTTATTTATATATTCAGGTGAATCTATTTCCTCGATCATCGAACTGGAAACCTTTACGTTTAGGCCGTTTTCAAAATCTTCTTAAATACGCTGAAAACCGAATATATATTCATCGATATAAGACTCGGCAAGATGCACGAACCAGTATCCTTAAGTACATGGAATTATTTTAAAATCATCAATGTTTATATTCAAGAAGGGGTAATTTGCCACATAAAGATATGAATTATAGCTTACTTGGCTTTAACACATCGTCCGGACATTCTTTTGAAGATTGGTCTACAGTAGGAAATGATGAAAATATATAGTATCCTATGTGTAGAAAGATACCCCAAAGGATAAGTATAATATTCAATAGCTTCCTGCCAGAAAAAACTCAAGATAACACCTATAGAGAAAATCACTTGTATCTCTCACGTATCTAATACTAGTATATAATAACAAAGTCCTCAAAGGAGAAACACCATGAAAATGTATGTCGGCAATTTAGCTCGCGATATTTCGGAAGACGAATTGCGAAAGGAATTTGCAGCGTTCGGGGCAGTTGAATCTGTTACCCTTATAAAAGACAAATTTACAGGGACAGCGAAGGGGTTCGGATTTGTGGAGATGGGGGTACAAGCGGAAGCACAGGCGGCTGTTGCCGGATTGAATGATAAAGAACTCAAGGGTCGTAAGATAGTGGTGAACGAAGCCCGACCGATGGCCGACCGAAAATCGAACGACCGTGGACACGGCGGTAAAGGCGGCGGTGGAAACCGTTCTAAGTACTAGCCACTCTGTATTTTTTTTATTTTAATCTTTTTTGTATTTCCGAGGGAGATACACTCAGGAAGTGCTATGTGCAATTCGGGAAGACCGCTATAAAATATTATAGCCCTCCCGAATGATATGGTGATTGTTCGCGGTTTGCAGAAATTCGTAGTTGACGACCTCGGCCACAGTATAACAGGAAAATTAAAATAGCGGAGGAGCATATGGAAGATGAAAATAAACAAGAAGCACGACCCGTCAAAGGTGAATATCAAGGCAAACCAATCATCCGCATCCCGACTGTAGATAATCCAAACCCTGAGATAACGTGGCATTGGCTTTCGTTTGGTAAGAACAAAGCAAAAGCGATCGTGAAATACTACGACTCGATAAAGAATTTTGCCGAAGAGTAAAAAGCTTTGCAGGAGATATTGCTACGGTCATCTTCTGAACAGACGGAGCAAATTCTATCCGTTATCTACCAATCCTGCCATGTTTTCGTAGAAAATCTTTTTAATGTCAGCTATCGGTAAGCGCATTTCCTGTACCAACTTTAATTGGTTATCAATGATATCATACCGGTATCCCCGCGGCAGCAATCCAGAATCCGATCCGAACAATATCCTGTTTGCCGTAAAGATATCTAAGAATTTCTGAAACACACGGCGCATATCCAGTTTATCCGTATGTTCGG
The DNA here is from genome assembly GCA_003155495.1 of Ignavibacteriota bacterium. Classification (GTDB taxonomy): domain Bacteria; phylum Bacteroidota; class Ignavibacteria; order UBA10030; family UBA10030; genus Fen-1298. The sequence goes on along the minus strand of PMDB01000014.1, from coordinate 20,749 downwards.
CGATCCATGAGTTTGAACCGGCAGTGTCAACGTAAACGTTTTTACATTCTTGACCGGTCAATATTGTCTCAGCCAACTTTCCTGCGCCGAAATTTGGAATAATGAACTTAATACCTGAAAACATTTTTGCAACCGGAATAAGATCTTTGGGATTTGAGAATTCATCGTTCGTCATCGGAGGAATGCCTGCATAGTCGCGCGGACGCATAATGAGTTTGCCGAAGTGAACAAAGATGATACCTTTGCATTCCTGGATGAGATTGTAGAGCGGATAAAGCCATTCGTCGTTGACACTAATGTTGTACAACGAAGGATAGAGCAAGACGCCCTTGAGCTTGTCTTCTTTCATTCGCTTGGTGGCATTTTCCATCAACACATTTGAGTTAGGATCGACTGCAAACATTCCGGTAAAACGAGTAGGAAATGCCTGGACTGCTTTGACGACGGATTCTTCATCACCGGGAATACTACCGAAGAGCATCAACCTTTCCAACTTCCATTTGTCCATGATATCGATCCACCGTTTGGCAAGCTGTTCCGGATCTTCGCCGGGGATTTCAATATGCCCCTTGGCTGCTAAATTCCGAAGTTCAGCATTGATATCTGCTCGGTTCGGCTTCTGCTTTATTAAAAACTTAAAGAAGGAGTTGGAGTAGAAGTGAGCGTGTGCGTCAAATATTTTGAAGAGCCCAATCATTGCTAAAACAATTCGATAGTACCCACAGGGGCTATCAATTTTCGTTCTGCACCGAGGTGAAAGAGTGTTTCAAGAGCTTTCTTACCGCGTTCTCCCATATCTATCGTTAATTCGTTGACATACATTTTCACAAAGCGTTCGCCAATCGCAATGTCGATTCCGCGCCCATATTGCAATGCGTACGGGATTGCTTCCGATTGATGCGTGTACCCGTAATGAATACTTTGTTTCAAGCCAACGGAAAGTGTGCGAGCCAATACTTTACCAAGGTCTTTCCGTACAACATCGAGCCCCAAAGGCAGCGACAAATCAGCAAATCGCGATTTCCACAACTCACCGAAGTCGATGATCTTATTAAAGCCTTGATCGGCGTATGTAATTTGTCCCTCGTGAATTAATACACCGGCCGCAAACTCGCGCGACTCGACACGCTCCATAGTCTGATCAAAAGGGATATCTACATTCTCCAATCCATCCGTGAAGATTTTGAAAATGAGCGATGCTGTTGTGAGTCTTCCCGGTGTTGCAATCTTTTTGCCTTTGAGTTCTTCCAACGAATTATAAATTTTTGAAATGAGAACTGGCCCGTATCCTTCGCCCATACTGGCGCCTGTTGCCATAATCCAATATTTATCAGCGGTAGAAGGATACGCATGAGCAGAGATGGCGGTCACTTCCAGTTCGCCCTTTAAAGCACGCATATTCAAGGATTGAATATCCTCAAGTATATGATCAATAATGATGCCGTCGAGTTTCACTTTCCCGGAGGAGAGGCCATAAAACATAAATGCATCATCCGGATCAGGGCTATGGCCAATTCTGATAATTTTGTCGCTCATACTTTGCTTGTCTACACTTTCACTGCCATATAGATGGATGCTATGCCGAAGGTTTGCGGATACCATGTGGCACTTGAGAACCCGGCACTTATCAGGCATTTGCAAAATTCTTCGCCGTCCGGAAACTCAGTGATCGTGCTCGGAAGATACTCATACGCCGAACGATTCCTTGAAATAAGACCTCCCAGCAAGGGAAGGATATATCGAGAATAGAACTGATAGAACTGTTTCACCGGCGACCGATTCGGCTTTGAAAATTCGAGTATCATTGTTGTTCCGCCGCTGCGAAGCACGCGGTAGAATTCACGTAGCCCGAGTTCAAGATTCTCAAAATTTCGCACTCCAAATGCTGTCATAACTACATCGAACGATCCAGTTTCAAATCGAAGAAGTTCTGCTTCGCCGGATTCAAGTGCAATAATATCTTCAAGGTTCTTCTTAATAATTTTAGCTTGGGCAATTTCAAGCATCTTCGTTGAAATATCTATACCGATGACTCGCTCCGGATTGAGCCAAGCCGTTTCGATTGCCAGATCTGCTGTGCCGGTAGCGACATCGAGTATTCGTCTTGGGTGTAATTCTTGGAGCATCCGAACGGCTCGCCGTCGCCAAAGTATATCTATGCCCGAACTGAGTGTATGATTCAGAAAATCGTACCGGTACGCAATAGCATCAAAGAGCGAACGCACATACGCTTGTCGGTAAATGCGTCGATCACGTTTCTCTTCTCTGGTCACACTGCCTATCGTTGGTTCACCGGTTCTCTATCTTTAAAACTCGGAGTAAATATACACAAGAGAGCCAAGAATTCCAACGTTAAATTATGCATCTCTGTTATCATCGCATATTGAATCAAATGAAAGATTAACGTACAATTTCATCGACACATTGCCCAGAGGATACAGACTATGATGTATCAGTATATCGATTCTCACGCCCACCTCTTCTACGAAGATTACCAAAGAGATCTTGAGACCGTTCTGACTCGCGCAAAGGACGCAGGTGTGAAAATTTGCATCGTACCCGGAATTGATTTGAAGACCAGCCGAGAAGCGGTCTTACTGGCTGAGCAGCATGAGAATATTTTTGCTTGTATCGGTGTCCATCCGCATGAAGCTACTAAAGCGACGGATAAGGATTTTGGGGAAATTGAAGAACTGGGCAACCATCCGAAAGTGGTAGCCATCGGTGAGATAGGTTTGGATTACCATTATGACTTTTCTCCCAAAGATCGGCAGGAAGAAATCTTTGCAGAACAGATAAAAATTGCCGTACGGCGAAATCTGCCAATCGTTGTGCATACACGTGAATCGATACAGGATGCATTCGCAATTGTCCAAAAAGCAGTAAAAACTCATCCCGATTGGAAAGAGACCAGAACGACACCTCGGCGTGGAGTATTTCATTGTTTTCCAGGGACTGCAGAAGAAGCAGAATATGTGCGCGGGCTCGGATTTTATGTCTCATATCCAGGAATAGTGACATTTAAGAAATCAGAAATCATTGAGATCGTGAAACAGATCGGAGTTCATAATATTCTTCTCGAAACGGACTCTCCTTATATGACACCGGTTCCTCTCCGGGGAAAACGAAACGAGCCAGCAAATATCGTGTTTATCGGGCGGAAGATAGCAGAAGCGTTTCATATCACGGAAGAAGAAGTAGCGCGAGTGACAACGGAAAATACAATGCATCTGTTTGGATTGGATGAGTGATGAAGGAATGAAAATTTATTCTTTTTCGGGTTTATTAACCCGCAGGGTATTCTGAGGTAGTCTATTCCAATTCAACTAGTGCTCATGATTGAGAATTATTTACTGCCGCATTCTATCGGCAATGGTTTGCTGGTTGTAGTAGAAAAGATTTATTAAGCGAATAAGGAGTGATCACAATGAGGAAAATTTTTTGTTTTGCACTCATCGTGGGTGTTTATTCGATTCAACTCGCTCAGCTTATTTCTCCAAAGGAACGGGAGATACTCCAGTTACAGGATCAACGTTCTTTAGGGGAGGGAAAACTGGTGTCTTATCTTAGAGATAGGAATGCGAGGCTTCGATATCGTGCTGCAATTGCATTGGCAAATATTCAGAATCCCGCGAGCATTGAAGCACTTACGATCTCAATGAAAGATACCAGGAACAAAGTTCGCGCAGCGGCTGCGTTCGCATTGGGGCAGATCGGCTCCCAACAGGCGGATGAAGCACTGCTTTCTACTGTCTCGAAAGAAAAGAATGCAATGGTTCTTTCGCGAATATTAGAAGCAATCGGAAAGAGCAGTTCATTACGAAGTTTAGATTCAGTTCTCAATCTTGATGCGATGAAACCACAGTTATTTCCGGTGAAAGATATTGCATTGTGCATTGCTCGATTTGCAATTCGCCAGATCAAAACAGAACGATCAATCCGGAAATGTTTCGATATGGCACAGAACAAATCATCGAATGTCCGTTCTGCTGCGCTCTTTGCACTATGGAGATCTGCGCCGCATGGTTTAATTGATTTGGAAATCTCTAAGGAAAAGGACAGACTCATTCGATTATCGAAAGATTCTGATCCTATGATTCGGATGCATTTGGCAACGCTGTTGTCACGATCAAAGTCGAAAAACGCTGTAGAAATCTTAGATATATTAGAACGGACAGAACAAAAGACGAATGATTGGCATGTATGGGTGCAGATTGTTCGTGCGCGTACTTCGCTGGCTGCAGAGGATAAAAATGTTCTCATGAAGTACCCTCAATATCTTGGAATGAAGAATGATCATGTAAAGATCTCGGCATTGCAAGCGCTTGCACTCATGCCATCGAAAATCATGAGTCAGTCAAACGAAATCGATTCAATACGGCAGACAATATGCGGATATGCCGCCGCGCAGTCAGGAGAAAACGAAGCTGTACGCGGAGAAGCACTTGTAACGTTGGGGAAACATTTTCCGGAGGAATTAAATCAATTCCATAGTTGGATTGCTGACACGCGAGTGACACCACGGCTGAAGGCAAAACTGCTTGAAGGAATTGCACAACAGATCACTCGCGAGCATTTGAGTATTCTCCTTGCTCATCTCAATCATGAGTCAGTACGAGTAGCAATGGCAGCATGGGACTTTGTGAAACCAATGCTTATTTCGGTTGCGAAGAAAAATCTTGATTTCGATTCAACAGCCGAATTCAATTTGCTTCGTGACGTTTTCGAGGATGCGAACATTGCGTTGGTGAAGAGAGATATAGGCCTCACCACTGTCATAGCCAATCTCTTTGCCGATACTGTCATATGGAAAAACAATAAGGATCATGGACTTAACGGCGAGATTATTGATGCATTCATAATGGCATTTGATAGTCTCAAAAATCCGGGCAATGCAGAAGCAAAGCAATCGATCATTCAAGCATTAGAAACTATGGACACCTTGCGCGCCGTTCCGTTTCTTGAAAATGTATTATCTGATCCGGATCATGCAGTTGCCGCAGAGGCTGCTGCTTCATTGCATCGATTGACTGGTAAGAATTATTCAGCTCGGTTGGCACAGTATTCAATTCCCAAGAGAACAGAAGAAGACTGGAATCTTCTCGAAAGCATTCTACCGGATCAAAAAGTTCGTATTGCTACAAATAAAGGCGTCATCATCGTAGAATTGATGAAAGAGCATGCAACGTTCACGGTGTTAGACTTTGTGAAATTGATCAAGAACGATTATTATGATAGTTTATGTTTCCATCGCGTTATTCCGAACTTTGTAGTCCAAGGGGGAGACCCTCGAGGTGACGGCTGGGGTGGACCCGGATACACGATGCGTACAGAAGTGTCATTAGTAAATTATAAACGCGGGAGCTGTGGTATGGCAAGTGCAGGAAAAGACACGGAAGGATGTCAATTTTTCATTACGCATATTTCTACACCGCATCTTGATGGACGCTACACGATATTCGCGAAAGTGGTGAAAGGGATGGAGGTTGCCGACAATCTCCAAATCGGTGATACCATACAGTCCGTTCGGATTGTACGATAGCGACAAAGTGTTTTTAAGGTTTTGTCTTCGTTTCTTGGTAGGTGGATCGATGTTCTTCGTCGTAGTTTGAAAGTCTATCGTAGACACTTCGGTCAGGGTAGGTCTGGAATACTTCTGCGATTTCTCTGAATTTTGCATCAAAAAACTGCTTCACAATGATGCTGGTCCGATTTTGCCGATTTCGTACATCGTTGATAGATTCAAGTGCATTTAGTATATTGTCTTGCGCCTTTTTCTGTTCCGTAGCGAGCAAATCAATTCCGTCATAATGATAGTTATTGAGCGCACTACGGAAAGAATCATATTTCATATTCGTTAATTCATCCGAAATGCCGAACTTGCTATAGCTGGCAGAAGATTGTTTCCAGTCGGCACTCGCGGAGGAATTCGCTGCAAGTCGGACAATATTTAATGCTTTTTGAAAACATAAATTTCCGGACATAGGAATATATGTTTCCAAATCATATCCAATAATGAGATACGCATAAAAATCAAGAAAACCGGTTAACGGCTCGAAAATCATTTCATCATGATGCATCGGTTGGTTGGGCATGTAGGTGAATTCCCAATTGTTATCAGCTATTCTTAAAACAGGTGTTGTGCGATTTGATATTTCATCTTTGATATAGACAGGACGCTGACTGGCGATGACAATTTGTACTTGATAACGATTATCGCTTGTCCCGCTTTTGAAGAAGATTTCCATATTGCAAGAGATTTTTTCTCCATTGAGATCTTCAATGGTGAAACGTGTGTTGTTCAAATAGCGTTCAATGTCGGATGTAAAATTGCGAAGATAATCTCGCTGAGAAGATTGAATGCTTTCTATATTGATTGTCACTTTACAGTCGAGCTCTTGCGAGACAAGAAAGGGTGTTCTGATGAGCACGAGAGTGAACATAAAAACAAATATTCGTTTCATAGGAGACTCATTCCATGATTGTGTATAGGAAATATAGCCAATTTCTATTGCCTCAGCAAGGGAAAAGGATAGGTTCTGTATCCCTCATCTGCATGCTGGCAGGTACTTTATATCTTCATTCAATGGAAAATAATGGCCGAGGCATAAAGGCGATTGGGATGGCGAATGCATTCGTCGCAGTCTCAGATAATCTTTGGGCAGTCAATTACAATCCAGCTGGCCTTACGCAAGTCACTGGTATTCAATGCTCTGCTTTTATCATTCCCAATCAATTCGGCCTACCTGAATTGCGGACAACAGCTCTTGCAGCTGCTGTGCCATTCTCCTTTGCGACGTTTGCATTGAAAGCGGAGAAATTCGGTTATGATTTATATAAGGAAACCGAAGTTGGAATAGCTTTCGCAGCAAGGCTTGATCAGAACATTTCAGGAGGATTAAGCCTTAATCTTCATCGTCTCGATATTGTTCGATATGGCAGTACACAAAATATCATACTCAATGGCGGGATCCTTGCATATGCACTCAAGACTGTGAAGATTGGCTTCAATTTCAACAACATGATGGGGGCAACTGTTGGAAGGATGGGTGAGAAAATGCCACAACTGGTTACTCTTGGCACTTGCTGGTCTCCGCTTGATGATTTACTGTTATCATTGGAGATGGAAAAAGATATCCGTTATCCTGCAAGTATAAAATGGGGTATTGAACAAAAAGTGTTTGAGGTGCTGGCGTTTCATGCAGGAGTGTCGAATAATCCGGAGAAGTATTCAGCGGGAATATCCGTGAAATATTCTATTTTTGAAATTGGATATGCAGGCTATAGTAACCTTGATCTTGGCTGGACTCATCAGATCGAAATTTCATTCATTCTCGACGATAAATAAAGCATGCGTTGCTCATTCTTTTATTTCTTAGTCTTCGGTGTCCCAGTTGCACTTAGCGCACAAGAGTTGCAATCAGTGGATACTTCGAAAGCTTCAGAAGATGTTCCATGGGAGAAACTGTTTGAGACAGGAACCGAAGATGAAGAAAATTCTTCGGCTGTTGACGAAGCTGCGCAACTTGAAGATAACCCGCTCAATCTTAACACGGCGCCATTAGAGGAACTTCATCGTATTCCTGCCATGACAAATGTGGTCGCATCTCGAATTGTTGCTAGACGAAAACTCTCACAATTTACTTCGCTGGATGAACTGATAACCGTCGAGGGAATAACGCCGGAGATGCTTTCTTTCATTCGACCGTATGTGAGGATAACGAAGATGGAGGAAAGATCGATCATGGCAGGAGTGTTCCTTAGCAGAGTTTCGACCGAAATAGAAAAACGGAAAGGATTTATGAATAATGCGTATCCAGGCTCGCCCATTAAAATTCTCGACAAATTCCGCATAGCGGTTGGTAACAAAGAATCTCCGCTGACTTCAGAAATATCAACACTTGAGGTCGGAGCCTTAATGGAAAAAGATCCTGGTGAACGAAGTCTCACAGGTTTTTCAAGCGGTTTTGGATACATATATGTACCAGCATTATTAACACAGTTGATTATTGGTAATTATCAAGTCGAGGCAGCAGAGGGATTAATCTTCTGGCGTGCAGGTGCATTTTCAAAAGGGAGCGATGTCATTGCTCCTACACGCAAAAATGGCAGCGGAATTCATCCATACCTCTCAACCGATGAAAATTCTTTCCATCAGGGAATCGCAGCGTCTCTGGAATTCAGCTGCATACAGTTCCTGATGTTCTATTCGAATAAATCAGTCAATGCGACGATAGATTCACTCGGTCAAATATCGAGTATCGACCAAAGCGGATTATTCCGAACAGAGAATGAATTACACAAACAAAAATCGACTCGCGAGACCATGATCGGTTGTCGTGCAGTTGCACATCTTTTTGATGGATTAAAGCTCGGCGGAACGGTATATCGAACACATTTTAAAAATCCTTTAATATTGAAGAATGGAAATAATGAGACGACTCCCCAGCTGTGGATGCAGGGAATGGATATTTCATACACAAACCGAAAGGTGGATCTATTCACAGAACTTGCTGAGGATCGGTCACATGAAATTGCTATGATTGGCGGTATGACCTATGAACCGATAACGTCGCTTTCACTTTCATTGGTAGCAAGAAAATATCCGTCCGAATTTCAGAGTATTCACGGGAATGCATTTGGTGAATCCGGCAAGGATGTTCAAAACGAAAATGGTGTGTACGTTGGAGTAAGGATACAACCGATTGATTGGGTCTGGATCTCAACGTACTATGATCAATTTGATCATCCTCAAGCCACCCAGTTGATTCCCGCTTCATCACACGGCAACGATTTCCTTGCGCTTGCAGAATGTCAAATATCAAATAAGTACGAACTTGCGTTTCGCTTCAAGAGAAAAGAATCGCCATCTGCAATAGATGAGTACGATTTGTACGGCAGAATGATGAAACAAATTATTTCCCGCATTCAGGAAAATTATCAGCTGACGAGCAAATTGATCTCGTCATCTTCTGTTCGTTTAGCGAACAGAATAGAGTGGGCAAAAGTAACGTACGCAGGGATGAAGAAATCGGAACAAGGTTTACTGCTCTCACAAACTATTATATGGACATTGTTACAATCACTGGCACTTCGAGCAAGGGTTGGTATCTTCGAGACGGATTCATATGATTCACGGATGTATGAGTACGAAGACGACCTCCCACGTTCATCATCTAATCCGGCACTGTACGGCCGCGGCTTACGATGGTATTTTATCCTCCGATATAACATCTTTTCAAAAGTCGATATCGCCGCAAAATATTCTCAGACTATCAAAGATGACGTTACGTCTACTGGCTCTGGTCTTGATGAAATAGAAGGGAATACTCAATCACTCTTGAGTATGCAATTAGATGTTCAATTCTAAAGTATTTCCAAGAGAATGCTTTTGAAGGAAGACAATTTTTGAAAATCCATAGGTATATTGGTTTGCTTACATTGCAATCTCATCGAAAAAAGGGTATATTTTCACCGAAACTTGTGTAATTATCAAGGTTAAAGCATGCTACAATTTCTTAAAAATCTCTTTGGTTCAAAGCACGAACGTGATGTGCAAGATCTCTATCCCATGGTTGAGGAGATCAATCAATACATGGCTCCGTTGGAAGCACTTACTGATGAAGAACTTCGTAACAAAACAACAGAATTTCGCCAGAGAATTCAAGAGTACATAAAAACCACTGAAGATGAGATAGCCCAGGCGAAAGATACACTGAAACAATCAGACTTATTTGAAGAACGTGAAGGTCTCTATACAAAGATAGATGAACTCAACAAGCAGCTTGATGGGCAAATTGAGGAAGTGTTGAATGAAATCCTTCCGGAAGCATTTGCCGTTGTTAAGGATGCCTGCCGTCGATTGGTAGGGCAGTCATGGGATGTTGCCGGTACGAAGATTGTTTGGGACATGGTACCGTTTGACGTTCAATTAATGGGTGGCGTTGTGCTGCATAAAGGCAAGATCGCAGAAATGACCACTGGTGAAGGGAAAACGCTTGTAGCCACGCTGCCTACATATCTCAACGCGCTTACTGGACGAGGTGTACATATCGTTACCGTAAACGATTATCTTGCACTCCGCGATAGTCTGTGGATGGGTAAAGTATTTGAGTTTTTAGGATTGAAAGTCGCTTGTATCTTGCAAAATATGGATCCTCACCAACGGCGGATTCAATATGCCGCTGATATTACCTACGGTACGAATAATGAATTTGGATTTGATTACTTGCGTGACAATATGGTGGTGAGTGCCGACGAAATGGTTCAACGTCCCTACAACTACGCGATTGTGGATGAAGTGGATTCGGTTTTGATTGACGAAGCGCGAACACCTCTCATTATCAGCGGACCGGTGGCAAGTGAAGACCATAAGTTCGATGAAATGAAACCGTATGTTGACCGATTGGTCAGAGCACAGCAAAACTATGTTGCGAAAATTACTTCTGAAGCAGAAACGTACTTAACACAGGGACGGATGGATGAAGCCGGAGTTCAATTACTACGCGCTCAGAGGGGGTTGCCGAAGAATAAGAAGTTGATGAAACTCCTTTCCGAGCCATCCAATAAGATACTTATGCAAAAAACAGAGCGTGAGTATATGCAGGATCAAAGTGCGCGAATGCACGAGGTCGATGATGAACTCTATTTCAGCACGGATGAAAAATCGCATCTTATCGATCTCACGGAAAAAGGACGTGAGTTTCTTGCTCAAGGATATCCTGGAAACAATAAAGATCTATTTGTCATCCCGGATATTGGTACAGAATTGAGTATGATAGAAGGTGATGCAACTATTTCCATTGATGAGAAACAGAAAAGGAAAGACGAAGCAAATAAACTGTTTGCCGAACGAAATGACCGTATCCATACGATCCATCAACTTCTCAAAGCGTATAGTCTGTACGAAAAAGATGTTGAATACGTCGTATCAGAAGATGGTAAGATCATGATTGTGGATGAATTCACAGGTCGTCTACTCTCAGGTAGGCGTTACTCAGAAGGGCTTCATCAAGCTATTGAGGCAAAAGAAGGTGTTAAGGTAGAACGTGATACTCAGACTCTTGCAACGGTTACGCTTCAAAATTATTTCAGAATGTACAAAAAGCTCGCCGGTATGACAGGAACTGCGGAAACAGAAGCCGCGGAATTTTATGACATCTACAAACTTGATGTTGTTGTCATTCCGACAAACAAGCCGATGGTGCGCGATGATAAGGATGATCAAGTATTCAAGACGAGACGTGAAAAATACAACGCAGTGATTGCTGAAATTGAAAAGATGCGTGCCATTCAAAGGCCCGTACTAGTTGGAACGACAAGTGTAGATGTTTCAGAAACGATTAGTCGGATGCTCAAGCGGAAAGGCATTCCACATAATGTCTTGAATGCGAAACAACACCAACGAGAGGCAGAGGTCGTAGGGAACGCTGGATTACCGGGCGCCGTCACCATCTCGACGAATATGGCTGGCCGTGGAACAGATATCAAATTAGGCCCGGGAGTGAGAGACAACGGTGGATTACATATTATTGGAACTGAACGACATGAGGCCCGGCGCATCGATCGACAACTTCGTGGCCGTGCGGGCCGTCAGGGCGATCCAGGATCCTCGCTTTTTTATCTTTCTCTCGAAGATGATCTCATGCGTTTATTCGGAAGTGAACGCATTGCAAAGATCATGGATCGGATGGGATTGAAGGAAGGTGAAGTGATTCAGCATCCGATGATTACGCGCTCAGTTGAACGAGCGCAAAAAAAAGTTGAAGAAAATAACTACGGTATTCGGAAACGGCTCTTAGAATATGACAATGTCATGAACCAGCAGCGCGAAGTCATTTATGCCAGACGTCGACACGCATTGCTGGGGGAGCATCTGCGGGATGACATATTCGATATGATGCGTGATGCCATTGATAAGCTTGTAGAAGTGTATTTTCCGGAAGGAGATATTGAAGGGCTTCGAAATGAAGTACGGGCACGTTTTCTTGCAGATCTCAGTCTCACACCAGAGCAGTTCCAGACATTAGGTGAAAGGGGTATCGCAGATGAAATTATCAGGGTGACTCAAGAATTTTATAAACGGAAGGAGGAACAAATAGGTTCGGATCTTATGTCGACACTTGAAAAGATGGCGATGCTGCAAGTGATCGATGTAAAATGGCGCGACCACTTGCGCGAGATGGACGACTTGAAAGAAGGTATTCACTTGAGAGGATATGGACAAAAAGATCCTTTAGTTGAATACAAAGGTGAAGCGTTTAAGATGTTTATGGAGTTAATGGACCTGATTGCGACCGACGTTCTCAATTTGGTACTGAAGCTTTATCCTGAACATCCTGAGCAGCTTCCTACGCAAAGAGCACGTCGCCCCATGCGGCGAGAAGATATGGTGCTGACACACGATTCTGCGGCAGGAGCCGGATTTGCTGCAAATAAAGAACCTGTTTCCTCATCAGATGGGCCACAAAGAGCACAACAAACGAGTGCTCCGCGGGTTCAACAAATACGTGTTGGTCCGAAGATTGGGAGAAACGATCCATGTCCTTGCGGCAGCGGCAAAAAATATAAAAATTGTCATGGCGGTTAAGTAGCATTATATTTGGAGCAAAATATAATGAAGAAGATAGAAGCGATCCTCCGACCATTTAAAGTGGATGATTTACGCGAAGCACTTTCCGAGATTGGCGTAAAAGGTATGACTTTGACGGAAGTAAAAGGATATGGTCGACAAAAGGGGCACACAGAGGTTTATCGTGGCTCAGAATACAATGTAGACTTTTTACCGAAGGCTAAAATTGAAATCGTAGTAAAAGATGATATGCTGGAAATAGTGATTGCAACAATCATCAAAGTTGCGAAAACAGGGCAAGTGGGTGATGGAAAATTATTTATATTACCGATAGAGGACGTCATTCGCATTCGGACAGAAGAATCCGGCGAAGAAGCTGTGTGAGGAATCGGCATCGCTGCGCGCATAGTGTAAGTAACATTAGGAAAATTATTCTGGGCGTTCTGTCATGGAAAGACGGAACGCTTTTTTGTCTTAAAAAATGGAAGAAATTAAAACAAAATATAAAGCCGGGTATGTTGCAATTGTGGGTGAGCCCAACGTCGGAAAATCGACACTTCTCAATGCGTTTCTAGATCAAAAGATTTCGATTGTAACGAACAAACCGCAGACAACGCGTCAGCGTGTTTTGGGAATTCTCAGTCGAGAAGATGCACAAATTATTTTTTTAGATACACCCGGACTGCTCAAGCCGAAATATCTTCTGCACAAAGAGATGGTCAAACACGCTGAAAGCGCACTCGCAGATGCAGATATTATTCTTGTGATGGCTGATGCATCGCGAAAGACGAAACTGCCGGAAGAAGTAAGTATGCGCGTTCTGCCGCTGTGCAAAACCAAACCTGTATTTCTGGTCATCAACAAGGTAGACAAAGCAAACAAAGTAGAATTACTGCCCATCATCCAGACATTTGCTCAGGAAAAACAATTCAAGGAAATTATTCCCATCTCTGCTCTCAAACGAGACAATCTTGATGCAATTCTAAAAACGATTATTCAATATTTACCAGAACATGAAGCATTCTATCCTAAAGATATTGTGAGTGAATATCCTGAACGGTTCTTTGTTGCGGAGTTTATCAGGGAAAAACTTTTTGAGAAGTTCCGGGAAGAAATTCCCTATTCTACAGCAGTAGAGATTCGTGAATTCAAGGAACGTGAAACAGGCAAGACACTCATCAATGCAGATATTATTGTTGAACGCGATTCACAAAAAGGTATCGTCATAGGTAAAAAAGGAGAGGCGCTTAAGGAAATCGGTACTGAGGCACGCAGGGAAATTGAAAACTTTTTGCAGCAGGAGGTATTTCTTGAGCTTCATGTGAAGGTACGTGAAAAGTGGCGTGAAAATGAGACGATCATTCGTCAACTCGGTTATCATAGTTAAGATTGAAAGAGTTGTATAGATGTCGGTGCGTTTAAGAATCTATTCCGGGTTTCTTGTCATTTGTCTTCTCTGGGGTTCATCATGGGCAGCGGTAAAGCTCGGTCTTGAAACTATTCCGCCATTTCTCTCGCTAGGAATTAGGTTTTTCATCGCAAGTATTATTCTTGGGCTGGTCATCATTGTGAGGCGCTTAGGTGTTCCGACCGATAAGAACTTCTGGAAGCTGGTGTTCATTCTTTGCAGTACATCGTTCACCATCCCTTTTGTGTTGATTTACTGGGCTCAAATCCGGGTGAACTCAGGGCTTGCGTCCGTTCTTTTCGCTACGTTCCCACTTTGGGTTACAATCTTCTCATATTTCTTTCTTCCTGATGAACGAATGACGCCTCAACGCGTCGTGGGTATGGTTCTCGGGTTCCTTGGAGTGGTTGTCATCTTCAACAATGGTCTTTCAGATGTGAGCAGTACAACTCTTTTAGGGATGATTGCACTCATCATTGGAGCAATTATCCAAGCCTTTGGATTGATTGCTTTACGACGATTCGCCAAGCAAATGCATCCGGTAGTGCTCAACTTTTGGCCAATGCTATTGAGCGCAATAATTCTGTTTGCTATCAGCGTTGGTATTGAGGATTATTCCACAGTTCTATTCGACATAAAAGCAATAGGGTCGCTCGTTTATCTTTCCATTTTTTGTACCGTCGTTACATTTGTTATTTACTTCTGGTTAGTCAAGCACATAGAAGCTGTTATCCTGTCTCTGTCTGCATTTATCACTCCAGTGATAGCAGTATTCATTGGTGTGATTATGATGGGAGAAGGATTTACATCAACAGCATACATAGGCTCAACGATTGTTCTCATTGGCGTTGCAGTTGCTACCATTGGTGATCTCGTTGCCGTCTACCGCCGCAAAATGAGTGAAACATAAAAAAAATCAGAGGTACACTTGAGTTCGTAATATGATTTTTATGAAATACATAGCGGTAAATTATGGTGAATCCAGTGAATGAGGCAACATTCACACTCGCTGTTAAAGATCTTTCCTTGGTCGAAAAGCTTGATGCTCTTCCGGCAAAACCTGGTGTGTACCAATTCAAGAACAACGATGGAAAAGTTATTTATATTGGAAAAGCACAGAATTTACGTAATCGAGTTCGCCAGTACTTCCACAGATCACGAGTACCTGACACGCGGATCGATGCAATGGTTGCCAAGATTGTTGATGTAGAACTCACTGTCACCGACAGCGAAATTGAAGCGCTCATTCTTGAAGCCAATCTTATCAAACAGCTGAAGCCGCGTTATAATGTCGTACTCAAAGACGATAAAAGTTATCCCTTTATTGCTCTTACGAAAGAAATGTATCCTCGAGTGTTCGTTACGAGAAGAAAGATCCCTGGATATCGTTACTTCGGGCCATACACCGACGTGAAAGCGATGCGGAGTGCACTGAAGACTATACGTGATATATTTTTGATCCGAAGCTGTAATTATGATCTCGCTGAATCTTCTATTTCACAGAATAAATTCAAAGTGTGTCTCGATTATCATATTAAAAAATGTGAAGGACCATGTGAAGGATATGTGACACGAGGGCATTACAATGTATTGATTGATCAGGCCGCACAAGTGCTTCGCGGAAAGACTAAAGGCGTGACAGAGGTATTGAAGAAGGAAATGGATATGCTTTCAGAAGCGACAAAGTATGAAGAAGCCGCATCTGTTCGTAACCGCATCAATGCACTCAAGGTGTATTCGGAGAGGCAGAAAATTGTCGATGCAACTGAAGCGGATCGGGATATTGTTGCACTTGTATCCAAAGAGGATGATGCATGTGCGGTCGTCTTTAAGGTTCGCGATGGAAAAACGATCGGGAGTCAGCATATCTATCTTTCTAATATTGCCGGAAAATATTTTAGTGATCTCCTTGAAGCAGTTCTTGAACGGTACTACCTTGATCAAGAGGATATTCCGCCTGATTTGTTGTTATCTGATGAGCTGGAGAACAAAGGTATTATTAAAGAATGGCTCCGGAAACAGAGCGGTCATGAGGTCAACGTCGAAATCCCAAAGACAGGAGACAAGGCAAAACTCGTAGCACTTGTGCGCACCAACGCACAGTTCTGGTTAGATGAAATGGAATTGACAAAACTCAAACGCGGAGATATTGTCCCTCATTCGCTCGTGGCGCTTCAAAGAGATCTTCGACTTCCTTCTCTTCCACGAAGAATCGAGTGTTTCGATATATCTAATATTCAAGAAACAGATACCGTTGCCTCCATGGTGGTCTTTATGGATGGCAAGCCGAAGAAAAGCGAATATCGGAAATTCAAAATACATTCCGTTGAAGGACAAAATGATTTCGCGAGCATGCAGGAAGTGGTGAAGCGCAGGTATGAGAGACTTCTTCGAGAAAATGATGAAATCCCAAATTTAATTATGGTTGATGGAGGTAAAGGGCAGCTTTCGAGTGCGGTGGAAGTATTGGGTTCTTTAGGATTGAATACGCTACCCATACTCGGATTGGCGAAAAAGCTTGAAGAGGTGTTCTTGCCCCATCAAAGTGAACCTATTCAGCTGCCCCGAACATCATCTGGCCTGCGGCTACTGCAACAAATCAGGGATGAAGCGCATCGTTTTGCCATAACATATCATCGAGTGGTGCGTTCAAAACGAATACTTCAGACAGAGTTAGATTTGATCAAAGGTGTAGGAAAGAAGCGTGCAGGGGAATTGCTTGAAGCATTCGGTTCTGTGCAAGGTGTAAAGTTTGCCACAGAGGAACAACTTGCAGAAATTGTTGGCGAAGCAGTCGGAAAGAAGATTTTAGAATATTTCGATCATACAGAAAAAGAATAAACATTAAATGGAACTGTGTCATAAGCGTGATGAGTCATAAATTGCGAATCGGATGAAATAATAGTAAGTTACCAATAGTATGAGTCCATTAAAAACCTTTCTTCGGCTTCTGAAATATTTTAAAATATATAAATGGCGAATTGTAGCTGGACTTATAGCTGTCGCCATTATGAGTTTATCCGAAATATCTTACGCATTTTTAGCTTCACGCCTTATTGATGTTCTTCAATCAATTAGTTTACAAGTGCGATCAGGTCAGGAGATTCTTGTTCCTGTTGTTATGAAAGTGTTTGATTATATTTTTTATTCAACCACGATTCATGGAAATGATGAAAGCTTCCAGTTTATTTATAGATTTGCAATTGTCGCATTCATTGTTGTACTCATGAAAGTGACATTTGTATACATTCGCGAATACGTCATGAGTTCTGTGCAGCAAAAAATATTAGTACGATTCCGCGTTGATCTCTTCAATCGAATCATTGCTTTGCCTGTGCGTTATTTTGACGAGAATAAGACGGGCTATATTATGTCGCGAATTACAAACGATGTGTTCAATCTTGAACAATCTTTAATTCAGATCATAGAAATAGCACAAAATCTTGTTTATACATTATTTTTTGCCACTGCGGTCTTTATAACAAATTGGAAATTAGCTATTGTTACAATAATTATATTTTCTCTTTCAGGAGAGATTTCGAGGAGGTATGGTGATCGAATTCGAAAACACAGTCATGATATCACAAATACTCTAGCAGATATTTCGGCATTTTTACAGGAGCGAATCGCTGCGGTACGTATTGTTAAATCTTTCACAAGGGAAGAGGAGGAAAAGAGGGTATTCAGAAATAAAGTCGGCAGTAATTATCATTTTTCGATGAAAATTGTACGTGCTATTGCACTCTTAAGTTCGACCAATGAACTGTTCAATACAACTGCTGTATTATTACTCGTGATCTTTTGTGGATATCTTTTTATCACTGGAGCGATGGCAATAGATATGATGATCTTATTTATATTTTTAATAGTCAATTTGAGACAACCGGTAAAAGCATTAGGTGAGGGTGCAGCGAGGATTCAAAAGACACTCGTTTCTGCAGGATATATTTTTGAAATACTTGATCTTCCAATAGAAACGAATAGGATCTCTGCTCCATCACTCATAATTAAAGAAGGTACTGTTGAATTTCGGAACGTATCATTTGCTTATGCTGGAGATATTCAAGCGCTTAAAGAGGTCAATCTGATTGTTGCTTCAGGTGAAAAAGTAGCACTTGTGGGACCGAGCGGCGGAGGAAAAAGTACATTGGTCAACCTGATCCCACGGTTCTATGAATTGTCCGAAGGTGCTATCTTTGTTGATGGGATGAATATTCAGGATATCGATCTCTTCGGGCTCAGGAGTCAAATTGCGATTGTGCCACAAGATGTCATACTATTCTCAGGTACAATCTTTGAGAATATTCGTTATGGCAGACTCGAAGCGCAGCACGACGAAGTTATTGAAGCGGCAAAGGCTGCCAATGCACATGTGTTTATTGAAAAATTAGAAAAGGGTTACGATACTGAAGTAGGTGAACGAGGACTTCAGCTTTCGGGTGGTCAGAGACAAAGAATTGCGATTGCCCGTGCGATTCTTCGTAATCCGAGAATCCTTTTGTTGGATGAAGCAACGTCTGCACTCGACACGGAATCAGAACTCATGGTACAAGAAGCCCTCGATCGGCTCATGGAAGGAAGAACTTCATTTATTATTGCTCACCGGTTATCAACGATTGCACATTGTGACCGCATTGTTGTCATAGATTCGGGCAGAATTGTGGAAGTTGGAACACATGAGGAGCTTCTCAGCATAGAAAGCGGATTGTACCGGCGCTTGCATTCTCTTCAATTTGCCGACAATTCTGTTTCATGAAAGATCCAGTTCAAAAACGTATCGAACGCTGGTTTCGCCGGATGCTGATTCAATTGCTCGGGCGATTGTTCCGGCGAAACAATGCTCTTCAAAGCAACATTGATTTTAATACTTGCAGGTTTCTTTTTATCCGTCAAGACAGGATCGGTGACGTTCTGATTTCGACACCTTTGCTTGGAGTTCTTAAAAAACATTACCCCCGCGCGATACTAGATGTGCTCTTGAGTGAAAGAAACTATTTTGTTCTGGAAAATGATCCACTGATTCATACACGTTGGATGTACAGAAAGAAAATAGGAAGAATCATTTCCTTAATCAGAGCGTTGAGAAACGAACACTATGACTTTGTTATCGATCTGATGGATAATCCCTCGACTACTTCAACTGTTCTCTGTTTACTGATCAACGCAAAATGGAATGTAGGAATTGACAAGGATAATAGATTTGTCTATGATATTATCGTGCCTATGCTTTCGCGTTGTGAGACACATATTATCGATAGGATCGCACAATTACTGATCCCCTTTAACATTAATCCTCGTGAAGAAATACTTACTGTTCGATACTATACATCCTTTGAGTCTGAGGAATTCGTCGATCGTTTTATGCGGAAAAATAACATATTCTCTCATCCCATCATCGGTGTAAATATTTCTGCCGGTAGTAATGTACGATTTTGGGGTGTCGAGAACTTCAAGGGACTTCTGAATCACTTGAGAAACATGTATCCAGAATATACATCATTGGTACTCTATCAACCATCTGACGAGCGGCGCGCCCAAATGATAGCCGAATCTAATCAGCGTGTCGTTCTCTCGCCGGTAACATCATCGTTTGATCAATTCGCTGCCTTTATTAAACGATTGTCATTCTTAGTTACTCCAGATACAGCTGCTGTACATTTAGCATCTGCCTTTAAAGTCGGAGCTGTTGTACTTTATGTTCAATCAAACAAAACGATACGCATCTGGGAACCTTATGGGACTGATTATGAATGTATCGTAACAGATGTAGATGATCTATCGATGATTCCAGTTACTCAAGTTCAAGATGCTTTAGAAAGACTTATTCGGCGATCACGTAAAGAAGCTGAAATAGGCGTATCAGAACCAAAATAAAAGAATGATCAAAAAATTAGAATATTGGTGGAGACATCACATTGTCTATCCAGTCCTTCGAGGGATATTCCGCAACACTGAAAAAAATATACCTATTGATATCCGATCTATTAAAAGCGTTCTCATCTTACGGTATGACCGAATTGGAGATATGATTGTCACGACACCTATCTTTAAGGGTTTGAAGGAAGTTTATCCTCACTTGCGAATCGGAGTCTTCGCGAGTAAAGCCAACTCAGAAATCATTCAGAACAATCACAATGTCGACACAATTCACATCCTTTCTTCTTCTTGGTGGCAGATGTGGAAGGAAATCAAACGTGCACGGAAAGAACAGTATGATGTTGTCCTCAATCTTGTTTTTAATAGAACAACGAGTGGAGGAATTCTCGCTAATCTGGTCGCACCCAATGGAATAAAGATAGGGCAGGGGGATGCGAAATACAGATTCTATTTCAACATCCTCCTAAGACTCACTCGTCAACATAATCACATGGTTGAAACTCTTGCATCGATCATCAAAATGGTGTTCAATGTCCGCCTAAACCCGGATCAATTATCGTATGATATCATCATTGATCGTAAGACAGGAGAGGTCATCCAAGCGTATTGGACGAAACACAACCTTCAACCGCGTTTGCTTTCCGGGAATAAAGGACTCCCTTATATTATATTCAATCTTTCTGCGAATGACTCTGAAAGAAGAATTTCAACTGAACAAGCTTTATTGATAGGAGAATATCTTAGTTCGAATACGTCATATCAAACGCTTCTTCTTCATGCTCCGAAAGATTCGATTATGCTAAAAACGAAGCAGAGACTTATAGAAAAAACACGCTGCTTACCGTTTCCAGAACACGGGACTGCATCTTTGCTTGAAATCGCTGCAATAATCA
>PMDB01000025.1 GCA_003155495.1 Ignavibacteriota bacterium | reverse complement strand
GGATGGTGCAGGGCGCGGGGGAGCGGCGAAAAAGAGCGGAGAAGGCGAAGGATCGCGCGCGGATGTTCTCGTTCAGGAACGGTATGCAGATCTTTCCGGACGCGCTCGCGCGGCTCCCCGGACTCGATATGAGGCTGGGATCCGCTGTCACGTCGGTGGAGCGGAAGGAGCCGCCGGAAGGGGGCCGGGGGTTCGTCGTGCGCTACAGGCGCGGCGGGAGGGAGGAGTCGCTCGAAGCTTCCGCGGTCGTCCTTGCCGTGCCCGCGTATGCCGCCGGGGAGCTGATCCGTCCGTTTTCCGCGCCCCTTGCAGAGGCACTCGGCCGGATTTTCTATCCTCCTGTCACGGAGGTCTTCCTCGGGTTCCCCTCCGCGTCAATGGGACGGCCTCTGGACGGATTCGGGTTTCTCGTCCCCGAGCGGGAGAAGAGGAACATCCTCGGGACGATCTGGACCTCCGCACTTTTTCCGGGGAGGGCCCCGGAGGGACATGTTGCGCTGACGACGTTCGTGGGGGGCTCGCGGCAGCCGTCGCTCGCGGAACGTGACGACGGCGAGCTCGCACGCATGGTCTCGGCGGAGCTCCGTACGCTCATGGGGGTCAGGGGGGATCCCGTGTACGCGAAGATCGTGCGCTGGCAGAAGGCCATCCCGCAGTACACGCTGGGGCATCTCGCCCTCATGGCGGAACTCGGGGAATTCGAGTCGTGTATGCGCGGGCTCTATCTCGGCGGGAACTACAGGGGAGGGATCGCCGTGGGAGACTGCCTGACGGCCGGGGAAAGCCTCGCCCGGCGGATCGCCGGCGAGAACGGCGTGCCGTCCGCCGGACCGCTATCGGCGTCCCTTCGTGAGGGAGATCATTCACAAGCGTGAAGGTGCAATCATGAACATCGTTGAGCCAAACGTCGCGTCGTTCCCGGTGTCCCGGCTCCGCAGGCTCCGCATGACGCCGGCGCTCCGGTCGATGGTCCGCGAAACGCATCTCGGCCCCGAGGATTTCATACTGCCGCTCTTCGTCGTACCGGGATCGAACGTGAAAAAGGAGATCTCGTCGATGCCCGGCGTCTTCCAGATGTCCGTGGATCAGATCGTCCGCGAATGCGCCGACGTGCATGCGCTGGGGATTCCCGCGGTGATATTCTTCGGCATACCCGCTGAAAAGGACGAAGTCGGTTCCGGCGCGTACGACGAACACGGCGTCGTCCAGGAGGCGCTCCGGGCGGTCAAGAAGGAGGTTCCCGGACTTTTCCTCATCACGGACGTGTGCCTCTGCGAATACACCTCACACGGTCATTGCGGGATCGTCAGGGATGGTGAAATCGTGAACGATGAATCGGTCGAACTCCTCGTCCGCGAAGCGGTCTCGCATGCGGAGGCAGGGGCGGACATGGTGGCCCCGTCGGACATGTTCGACGGCCGGGTCGGCGCCATCAGGCGCGGCCTCGATGAACACGATTTCCCCAACATGCCGATCATGTCGTACGCGGCGAAATACGCCTCGGGATTCTACGGTCCGTTCAGGGAGGCGGCGGAAAGCACGCCGAAATTCGGCGACCGGCGCTCGCATCAGATGGATCCCGCAAACTCCAACGAAGCCCTCCGCGAAGTGCAGGCCGATATCGACGAGGGAGCCGATATCGTCATGGTCAAACCCGCGATGCCGTACCTCGACATCATTCGCAGAGTGAAGGATACGTTTCAGATGCCGACAGCGGCATACAACGTCAGCGGTGAGTACTCCATGATCAAAGCGGCAGGCCGCAATGGCTGGATTGATGAACCGCGAGTTATGATGGAAGTGCTGACGAGTATTAAGCGCGCAGGTGCAGATATCATTCTCACCTACTTTGCAAAGGATGCAGCAAAATTGATGAAAGAAAAGAAATATTAAAGGAAGAAGTAAAACATGCAACAACGGATTTTGAGACGTCGTTTTAAATCGACAAAATCCAACAAGCTATTTACCAAAGCGCAAACCATCATTCCCGGCGGCGTAAATTCTCCGGTGCGAGCTTTCAAGGCGGTTGGACGTACACCTATCTTTATCAAACGGGCCAGCGCGGCGTACGTGTGGGATGAGGACAGAAACAAATATATCGACTACGTAGGTTCATGGGGACCAATGATTCTCGGTCACACGAATCCTGCTATTACCAAAGCAATACGGAGTGCATTAAAACGCGGCACCAGCTTTGGCGCGCCAACAGGTCTTGAGATCAAGATGGCAGAACTCATCACCAAACTCATCCCATCTATCGAGATGGTACGTATGGTGAACTCCGGTACAGAAGCAACGATGAGTGCTATACGATTAGCGCGTGCTTATACAGGCAAGGATATGATCATCAAGTTCGAAGGATGCTACCACGGCCATGGTGATTCTTTTCTCATCAAAGCCGGCTCAGGTGCAATGACATTGGGCGTTCCTGACAGCCCCGGCATTCCTTCTACGATTGCCATGAATACAGTGACGGCAAGGTTCAACGACCTCACGTCTGTGCGTACAGCAATGGAACGGAACAAAAATCAGATTGCCGCAATCATTGTAGAACCAGTTGCCGGCAATATGGGATGCGTGCCACCTATGGATGGATTTCTGCAAGGACTGCGGTCTCTCTGCAATGAATTTAAAGCACTGCTCATTTTTGATGAAGTGATGACCGGTTTTCGCGTTGCATTAGGCGGAGCACAAGCGCTCTATGGTGTACGACCTGACCTGACAACACTTGGAAAAATTATCGGAGGCGGACTTCCCGTAGGTGCATTCGGTGGAAAAAAAGAAATTATGCAGATGGTTGCCCCGGCAGGACCTATGTATCAAGCGGGCACTCTCTCCGGGAATCCTCTTGCGATGGCGGCAGGATTGACGATGCTGCGGATTCTCCATGCCAACAAGATGATCTACAAACAACTAGAACAACGATCAGCTCAGCTTGAGGAAGGGATACGATGTAATCTTAACAAACTTGGTCTTGAGCATTCATTCAATCGCGTTGGTTCGATGTGTACACTCTTCTTCACCTCAAAGCCCGTCACCGATTATGACTCGGCAAAAACCTCCGACACAGCAAAATTCTCTACATATTTTAACTCGATGTTAGAACAAGGAATTTATCTTCCACCCTCGCAGTTTGAAGCAGCATTTATTTCCACTGCACACTCAGAAAAAATAATTGAGAAGACCATTAAGGCAAACTACAAAGCGTTGCGCTGAGCCAACCGTTTGAAGCATTACTTTTTAAAGTTCAATGTGATTCTACGGCAACAATCGGAAGACGGTTTGTTTATCGTTGATTGAGTATCCGAAACGACCGTCATCTTCCCAAACCTGCTTCCATTATTTCAAATCGAACAAGTTCGTAATCGTCACAATCAACGCAAAAATCTGTGGAAGGTGACGCCAGATAAAAAAAGCTCCGATTAAGAATTCCTCAATCGGAGCTTTTTCGTTTGTTTCTTGCAATGATTATATCATTCCACAGTCCCAACTGCCAGAACTTGTTTGTACTCACCATACACAGGATGATTGATAGTAAGGGTAATTACCGATTTGTTAGGCGGGGAAGCAGTAGTCTTAGGATCAGCATCAGAAGCAATAATGGTAAAAGTAGTGATCCCTGATCCTTCAGGGACTGTAAATGTTTTCTGATCTGGCGGTGTGTCACGCATTATCAAGTCGACTGCATCACCGTCAATCGTTAGGCCGGTGCCAGAGACGCTAATTGTTGTTCCTTTGGACATTGGATGTCCGTATTTATCGGCGATTGTAAATGTCCAAGGACCTTCAGATCCTCCATTAGGGATGGTAAATGTCGTCGGTCCAGTCAGATTAGAAATTATAGGCTGACCTGTCCATACCACTAGAACAGAATCCTTAACCCATGTTGCAGATGCTCCTAACGTGCGGGCATAAATCCATGATAAACCAGGGCCATAACCTGGAAGCACATTATTTTCCACAGGCAATGGCTTATCAGACCACACAGTTTGAGTAACAAATCCATCAATATCCGTCACGCCGATACTACTTCCGCTCTTACCTGTTCCGATAGAACCATGTGTTGTGTTGAAATAGACCGCTGTACCGAGAAGAACAGGGTTGCTATATTGATCAACAACATGGACTTGCCAAATATACGGCAATTCTAACATCTCAAGACCGGGATAGTTGTAATATCCGGCACTTAATGTGAAATGACCTTGATCTGGAAATCCTGCATGAACCGATATCTTAACAGGTTGAGATATAACTTGTTTTCCTCCACCAAGATCTATCTGCGAATACACTTGAATAACTCCCGCTTGAGTGCCGCTGCGAACCGAAACACGTAATGCTGCGTTATCGTCCGTGCTATCAGAGGTTGAAATCAAAGTAGGCGATGTGCCGACATTTGTAAATGTATTCGGGAAAAACTGTAGAGAAAATTGTGCAAATGCTCGAGGATTTGTTCCAATCAACATTCCCAGTGAATCGCGAACTTCATATGTAATGACTGAATTCTCTGTAGACCCTGTTCCCGTAACATAAATATCTGTTGTTGAGACACTCACAAATGCAATTTGTGCCGGTAGTTTTGCTGATGCCCGAGGCGGGATGATCGCTTGCGGAGGTTGCAATGTACCATAAATGAATTTTGATGTTGTCCCATTGGGGCCACTCACCATTATTTGAAGACTGAACGGACCGCTGATACCACCTTCGGCTGTGCCATCGTCAACCCGGATTTTATAGGATGTTTGGGACGTGTTCCGTGTATCCGGTGTTGAGGCACCCACATCGCCACTCAGTTTTACTCCACTCCCTGCAAGTCCTCCAGTAATAACCGAGATTTTATTGCCAGCTGCAAGAGGATTACCATTGACATCATCAATAATAAGATCAAGCGTCTGTCCGGTTCCATCAAATATATTAATAGAATCGTTAGGAACATTGGTTACCCTAATACGTGGAGTCCCAGAAAAGGTTACCGCAATATACTTACTGAATGATCCATTTGCTTTATTCACGGTCACCTTTATAGTATCAATTCCAGCAACCGCTGGTTTTCCCCCTCCATAAATATTAACCTTCGCCAGTCCTGTGGCATCTGTTACACCTATTGCATCAATCGAACCGCCCGTGGTTTCGAAATAAGTTAGATTGCCGGGCTGAACCGGATTACCATACTGATCAACCAGCATCACAGAGACTGTTCCCAGTAAATCTGCAAAACCACCAATACCGGGGTAATTTGTCGAGCTCGTCCACATTGTTGAACGTGCGGAATCCGGCAAACCGCCGGAGATTGTTAATTGAGCCGGTGAAGAACTAATTGTTGTTCCAAGCACGACTGCAGAAGCAACAACCTGTAACACACGTGATTTCGTACCGGATGTTATCACCGTGGACGCAAGTCCACTCGCATTTGTCATAATGCTGTCCGGCAGAAGAAATTCCCCACCAACCGGACCTCCGATGATCGTGAATCGAACCATCACCGCTCTCTGTAATGTAATCGCGAAGCCAAGTGAATCCAGAACAGAAAATGTAAGCAAAGCTTTCTCTGTCCCTCCAGCATTTCGAACGGAAAGTGATTTATCACTCTGAAGTACTAATCCAATGCTGGCCGCTCGACCTGTCACAGTCGAACCTGGGCTAATAGTATATTGTTTCAAATGAATAGTAACAGATTGATTCTTCCCTGCATCAACTTCTATGGTTGTAGTGTCATTAACGTATCCACCCGCTGACGTTACCAATGTTGTGCTATAATTCGAGGTCAGGACACCCAAGGAGAGAGTAAAAGTTCCTACACTATCTGTAAAGGCTGTTGCGCCAATTTTCCCTATATCCTCAACTTTAGCACCTTGAATGCGTGTGGTATCTGATGCCCGAAGTACCGTCCCTGTGATTGATGACGAAGGAGCAGTTACTGGTTCAGTGGGATTATTCTTACATCCTGCAATCAACAGTAGTATAACAATAGATACATTAAGTACATTGGCACGAAAACTCATAAGATACTCCTCAGGAAATGAATCCTGTACAATAGAATTTCATTTATTAGGCTTATTTATCTAATCTGCGTTTGAGGTCTTTATCCATCTCTTCCGTTGATTCCTTAATAATATTTTTTACTGTCTGTGGTTTTATCGCACGATCTTCCAACGATGGAAGTATTTCTGCTTTGAGAATAACAATAAGTTCCCGTTTCGTAGAATTCTTCGAGTCATATCCAAAGATATAGCGAAGTCCAAATACCCACCACGGTAAATCTTTCAGCAAAGGTACTCCCTGTCGAATGATTACATCCGAATTGGAATACATCCCACCGATATAACTTTCCTCACCGTTCAGGAGTGTCAAAGAGCCAGATGTAGAAGTCTTATGAATAATAGTTGTAATTGTGCTCGCTTCAAAAGTACTTTTTTCAACTTTGTACTGAACATCAATAAATTCCATATCTCCAACTTTGAAAATTCGCGGTCTAATGTTAAGAATTGTTCCCGTTGGGTAAAATTTTTGCACCGTGTTTCCAGAAAAATCCTTTTCCAACACGGAGAAATCATCTCCCACTTGAAGTGTGCTGCTTAACCCTGAACGGACTGGAATCTTAGAATTTGAAATCACTTCGCCAAGCTGCTCGGCTTCAAACATCTTGAGTGCTGCATCAATGGTTACACCAAGGTTATTTCCGGTTGGATGTATGGTTGCTCCCATGAATTCATTTGTGAGCCTACTCGTAGGTAAAGCTGTGCTTGTAACTGCTGGTACGGTAGCTCCGAAAATATTCACTCCGAGATTCAAATTACTTCCGCGGAAAATAGAAAAATCCATCCCATCCTCTAACAACTTTGTTCTATTCATATCAAAGAACACGCATGAGATAGAAATATCGCGCATTTTTGAATAATACTCGCTGGAATCAACAGCCGCAGCGGCCTGTGGCGGCATAATCATAGGACCAGAGCTTGACGATGGGTTTTGGGAAATATCTCTAGAAGGATTCTGCGCTTGTTCACCTTGCTTTTTACCGATTTCCTCGAATGAAGCAATTTCCATATATTCCGGATAGTCGATGTACCACAGTTGATTACTCCTGAGAATAAGTTCTAATGCATCCTTCCAGTACATCGATTCAATATTAATCCCAATGGTTTTATCTTTCCCTTGCAAAGGTGATCGGTCAATAACCAATCTTCCATCGAGTTTTTTACTCAATTCTCCGAGCGATTGTATCGCTTTCGTATATGGGACATCCGACTTAAATGAAACCAGTTCGTCCTGATTGACAACTTTTCCCTTTGCTTTGCGTTCAATCGATTGTTCAGTCTGTGCTTCTACAAGCTGTGCAATCGCAACGATAATCAGAAAAAGAAATAATAAAGAGCGTACTCTCATAGTTACCTCGTTTGTTTATCAAACATTATTTTCTTTGTTAATTTTCGGGTAATTCCGCCTTCGTCAAGAGTAAACTCCACAGCGCTTTCCCCTGGACTAACGCGTGTAACATTTCCGCGCCACACTTTATCGCCAAGATGCAAAACGATAAGCGTACTATTTGCAAGCACAAATGCTTTTCCCGGCAAGACTGCTTTAATATCCACTTTATCCGCATCCACTTCACCAAGAGGAGCCTCTGTAGAGAGAGTTTGAGTGATCATGTTCCGGAAAGGATCGTACGGAGATACAATCATCGTCAGAGACTTGGCTGCTAATGATGTGGCAAGTTCAGGAATATTTCGAACAAAATATGCATGGATTTCCATATCAAATGCAATCCACTTTGTGACTTCTTTTGTATCCTGATCAATTGCTTCTTTTTGTTCCAGCTTCATCGAAGAAATTTTATACAATCGTTGTCCGTTTTCGAGAAAGTACACAAACTTAAAAAGATTCTCGAACTGCGCCTCGCCAAGATCTAACTTATAGGCGTTGTACCCCCAGCTTAATTTTTCATTTGTTCCTAAAAATTTCATATCGAACTTCAAGAACCCGGCCTCATCGATGCCGCGACTCATATACTCATACGTTTGTGAAGATATATCAAACTGGGGTATCTCCTTACTTCGAGAGTCGTATCGCCGCTTGACATCCTGAAATTGAGTCGTCAAACGTTGAACCTCATCCGTTAACCCCGGCAAGTCCTCCAATTCCTTGTTGATTGCTTGGACTTCTTTATCAATTTTTTTTAACTGACGTGGCTGCCACCACCACCACCATGCCATACCGATGATAACAAAAAGAAGTAAGACAGCACTAAGAACAAGTGTATTTCTAACTTTATTAGTCACGGTTCTCTCGCCCCCTTATCTTGTAAAATTGGGTTCGGGAATATCATATTTATCAACCTTTTCAATAACAATGTCAAATTCATATAATATTTTTTTGCGTATTGTGATGGTGCGTACCTCCCTCAATGTCGCTGTTTCAAAGATGCTTGCAATGCGCGGTATGCGTGCGCGATAGATGCACCTGCCTGAGATAATGATATTCTGCGAATTTCTGTCATCAGGTCTCAGACTGTAGATCCACAGGGAATTCAGATCCTCTATACTATTTGCAAGATAATGCAAAATTCGGCTCCACCGATCACTCCCCGGAGCGATAGAATCATAGACAGTAGTTGCATTACTATACCGGTTAATATCCTCTGTCAATGCCGCTCTTCTCTGACGAAAAACGTCCAGTTCACCCAGTTTTTGCCGCTTCTGCGTAAGCTCCTCTTTAGCTCGTCTAATTTCAGCTTCACGTCCTGTAATCAGAACAACGAAGAATGGAATCACAAAGGAGATAAGAAGAGCCACTGACCAGCCAGGCAAACCCAGCGCTAATGTTCGTTGGCCTTCCAAAATAAAATGCGGAACGAGGTTGATATTATAAAAACCGGGAAGGGTGGGTTGAAGTGTACGCCATGCTGTTATAATCGGAATGGCATACTCTGACACTGCCTCACCAATAGAGCCCTCGAATTCACCGATATCGAGAGTAGGGGCTTTCATATATTCCACAAGNNAACAAATTCACTTTATGGCTTTCACCTGCCAGTAAAATTCGATCAATGCGCGTCAATGCAATATTATCTTGCTCGAGTAATATGCGACTGTAGATTGTATTCTCAATATTGGGCGACTCATATCCTTCACTAATAATAGGGGCAAAGTGAAGATAGTTTTGACCCTGCATAAAAATCAAACGACTGAAATCATGTCCAACATAAACGAGAACCGAAACCTCTTCTTCTTGAGGTTCGTACTGTGTACGTACCATTTCCATCATAACTGCGTCTGCGCTATCAATCAGCCTAATATTAGGAACACGTCCGCCCATAAACGGTTTGACCTCCGTAAGAAGATCATAAACATGAAGACCATCTTCACGGATGATTGAGAGTATGCCACCTGAAGCCGCTGGGATGACATCTATCGCATCTATCGCAGGTGCAGAAGCACGCATCATTGAAAGTTCTTGAGAGATCTTTTTCTTAAGTTTATCCCCTTTTAACCCAAAGTCTCCCTCAAACTCTTGATAGGTTACCGCCGGCTCAGAGATAGCGTAGGAAAGTAAATATTTCCTTGGAGAGCCAACTTCGTTTAATAGGCCAAGTAATACGGATGCATTTGTATTGCCTTCTTCACTTGAAGATTCAAGCGCCCCTTCAGACGATAAAGAATCTCCTGATGAAATATCGCCAAATGATGGGCCTTCACCGGCTGCCGCACTGGTTTGCTTTTCTTCAAATTTTCGTGCCAAAGCAACGGTTTTAAAATCTCTTAGCGTTACCTTATTCCCTTTGGCAGATAGGCGTACGAACTTACATTCTAGTCCGTCCACAAATAAGGCGACCGCTGTTTTTCCTTCTCCTGCTTTAATAGGCATGAGTTGGTATTTCCTCGCTCGTTATTATTTAAGAAATTGTCATAGGCTACGAGACCTATATCCCAGTAGCACCTACACGACTAGAACCTGAATCTGTTGTTTGTAATTGTAAAAGTTGTTGAAGACGCCGTTTGTTATTCGCATAGTTCATAGCATTTTCCATCGAAATCTTTTTCTGCAAGTACAGGCGTTTTAAGTCCTGTTCCATGGTGATCATTCCAAGTTCCGTGCCTTCTGCGATCATTTGATATATCTCGCTTACATTATTATTCTTGATGGCGGCATACACCGAGGGAGTTCCAAGCATTACTTCCTTCGCGAGTATGCGTTTGCCATCTAAACTGGGAATAAGTTTTTGTGAAATAACGCATCGTAGTGTCTCTGCCAAACGATTCCGTACTCGTTCCTGCTCGATCGGCGGCGTCTCGCCGATGATACGGTCGATACTTTCAACTGCCGATGCCGTATGTAATGTAGAAAAGACCTTGTGACCAGAATCCGTAATTTCCAATGCTGCTAAAATTGTGTCGGCATCTCGCAACTCTCCGACCATAATAATATCCGGGTCTTGACGTAATGCCTGCACTGCACCATCTCTAAAGGAAAGGACATCTCTGCCAACTTCTCTATGCCTGATGATGCATTTATCTGATTTATGAACAAATTCAATAGGTGAAGCAATAATAACAACATGTCCTTCTACACTATGATTGTTAGCATCGATAATGGAATCCAGTGTGCAACTCTTCCCCGATCCGGTTATACCTGTGACGAGGCAGAGCCCCTCCTTCGTATGTGCTAGACTAAGCACTTTTGTGACATTTGAGTGCAGTTCCAATCCTTTATAGGGACGAAGTGTGTTATTGATTGCGCGCATATTCAGTGCAAGCTGATCCAAGTCGAAATATGCGTCCGCACGGAACCTTCTGAAATCTGAACTTTCCATATAAAGCATATGAGAGAAGTCAAGATTTCTATTCTCAAATAGAAATGCTCTTTGACGCTCTCCAACAATGCTTTGGATAAGAATATTAATTTCGTCCTGTGAATATTTTCCAAGCGATGGATCTGATTTTTTTGAACCATACACTCGATACCAGATATAGCCTTGCGAACCATATCCTCCCATATCAATATCGGAAGCGTTGATCGTGAACATACGAATGAGAAAATGATTAACCAGAGCCAACAGCTTCATTTTCGTTGTTTCATCAGTCCGCGTCATGATATCGCTAATCATCATCTGCCGCTCAAGCCCTGTAACTGTTTTTGGGAATTGACTTGCCATCTCTTTCAGAATTCTTTGCCCCTCAGTAATGACAGGCGGCAAATCTGATGATACAGCAATAATGGATGGTATATCTGGCGTCGGAATTTTGGCTTGCGCTGCCATGAATTGAATTCTCTTATGGAACCGGACAACTAAAGTTCAATGTTTTTTCAGTATCTTTCATTTCCATAACCGGATAGATAATAAGGAACTCCAATTAAAAAAGCAAATGATGAAAAGGATTTTTTTAAGTGTTAACCCCATCCTCCTATGCTGACTCCATTTACGTGTCCCACGTCACCTAAAATTCTTCTTCCTGAAACAAAGGGATATAAATAGAAAGGCGGTTGAGATTTTTCTCTATCGGCTTGATTATTACCTATTTTGCCCTATTTTCTTCGTTATCAGAACGGTTAATCTTCTTCAGTTGTGTTTGAGACGACTTCTTCGAGTGTTGTATTCCCCTCTTTCATTCTCTCAATTCCAGATCGTCGTAATGTCCACATCCCATCCTTCATTGCTTGCTCACGGATGGCATTCTCGTCAACTTTATCGCCTGCATTCAGAATAATATCCTTAATTGGCTTGGTAAAGTATAGAGCCTCATGAATTGCAGCGCGTCCTTTATATCCGCCGCTACATTTTTCGCATCCGATTGCTGTATAAAAAGTATGGGTAGCAAGATCTTCTTCGGTAAGGCCAAATTTCAAGAGATCTTTCTTTTCGTTGTTATCCATTGGTTTCTTGCATACGTTGCATAGTGTACGAATAAGCCGCTGGGCGACAATGACGTTGATAGCATATGCAAGCAGGAATGGTTCAATACCCATTTTAAACAAACGTGCAATTGCACTGGGGGCATCATTTGTATGCAATGTCGAAAAAACCAAATGACCTGTATTTGCCATTTTAATAGCAGTATCAGCGGTAATTTTATCACGCATTTCACCGACAAGAACGATATCTGGATCGTGACGTAAAATTCCACGAATGGCCTCTTCAAATCCCATCTTAGGGCCAATTTTTAATTGACGCGCACCTTTGATAATATACTCCACCGGTTCTTCAATCGTCAGCACATTTACAGTAGGATCAATAACCTGATACAATGCTGCAATCAATGTAGTTGATTTCCCGGATCCAGTCGGACCTGTGAGAATGATTATTCCCTGAGGTTTATTAATAGCTTTATAAAAGAATTGACGTGCCGGACCCTGTAATCCTAATTTTTCTAAATCAGTGATAACTTTGCGATCATCCAGTACGCGGATAACAACACTCTCAAACTTGTGTTTGAATTCCGTAGTTACAATTGGCATGATTGAAACACGGAACCGGAGTTGATGCCCGTCAATAACACGTTGTATGAATCCGTCTTGAGTCATTTCACGCTCAAACCGATCTACATTTTTCGTACGATCCTTGATTACCGCGAGCACCGCCTCGGGAACGGTGCTTTCCTGAATGTGCCAGACTTGCAGGTCACCATCCACACGAAATAAGAAATTAGTCCGATTTCCCTCTGCTGCAACGACGTGAACGTCACTCACGCCGCGCCGAACAGCTTCCACAAGACATCCTTCGAACAAATTAACGAGAGCGCTCTTGTTAATTTCTGCTTCAAGAGCCTGCTCATCCAGCTCTTCCTCACCTTCACCACTTTCGCCAACTGTGATTTTATTATCATCAAGAAGCTTGAGGAACTCGTTCTGGGCGGGTGCTACTTTATCCATTAACGACTGGAGTTCTTTTAAGCGCACATAACAAATTTCGTACTTCTTCACATTGAAACTGCGAGCCACGACAGGTAGATTGCGATCAGTAGGATCTGCTGCGATAATAATAAGTTTGTCCGGCTGGCGGTCGTCAAATTTGAACGGCAGCATCTTTGATTGGATCATCATCTCGCGCTGCTGATCTGAAAGCTGATCGATATATTTCTTTATAAAAGCGATCCGCGCATCATCAACTTTTTCGTCCCCTAGAAAGACTTCGCGGAAAGCATAGAGATTTGCCACTTCGCGAAATACCGCATCGTGATCTGCCCCAAATTCTGTTACAAGGATTTGCCCAAGATTTTTTCGATTTTTCCTGTTTTCCTCGGAATCCTTCATTTTGAGGGACTTCTCGAGCGTCTCAAAGTCGATAATTCCCTTCTTGAGGAGCGTGTAACCGATTTTATCAGTTATGTCTATTTCGGCCATGGTTCCATTCCTCTTTCCTTCATAACGCTCTCCGCATATCTTATACTATTTCTAAGGAAGTAAAAAATGTATTGGTAAGAGCATATGCGGATTTTCAGGCTTTACCAATGCTGTTTCCGAAGAGACGAGAGTCAACGCAGTAAGCACAACCATCATGATCATCGACACTGATAATTGAATAACTTCGATGGCGTTTTTCATACGATAGGATGTTTCTTTTTCGTAGTACTCTGCCAACTGAAGAGCAGTCGCTTTCACTGTGCCCGTCTCAGCGCCGGAACTAAATCTAGAAAGAGCCGTTCTGGTGAACACACCCGTTGCCTCAAACGCTTCCGTCAAGCCTTTGCCGCGTTCGAGCATCATCGGTATCGCTATCGTTTTAATCTGATGTTCCATATATCTGTTACCGCATGCCTCTGCTGCCATTCGGATAATTTCGATGTTTTCACCCGATCCGCTGTAGAGCGCGTAAAACACACGGCAGAATATTTCGATTGCGGTTTTGTGCAACATAGAACCAATCACCGGAATTTTGATAAGGTATTGATCCATCAAGAATTTTCCTCTTTCTGTTCTTGCATAATAAAATAGAACAATTAATGGAACAGTAAAGAGAATGGTTAGAACAAGAGCGTTGCCCATCAGCCAATCGCTCATTTTTAGTGTTGCGGCAGTCATAGGAGGAAGTTTAATGTGAAATTTCACAAACATTTCCGCTGTTTTGGGAAATATGTACGCGACATAGAACAAACAGGCGAGGAACAAGACGAACAATGTAATCAATGGTGTTATAAGTGCACTCTTGAGGTTCCTTTTAAATTCTGCATTGCGTTCCATGAACTTTGCAGCGCTCTCATAGATCTCCACCATATTACCGCTCTTTGAGGCTAAGCCAAGCATTTGCGCGGTAAACTTGCCGATCACCGGTGCCTGTTTCATGAAAACTTTTTCGCTGTCTTTTCCCTGTTTCAATTCCGCATTAATTTCCTTAATTGATTCACGAAGAGTTGCATTGGGGATGTCATTAATAAGCAATTGCATCACTTCATTGAATGGAAGTTTTTGCCTCATTAAATCTGTACTCACCCGTACAAAAGTGATGACATCAACTGTGGGAGCTGCATGGAGTTTGGTACCAAATAATTTTTTTCGCACGTAAAGGACGCGAAACCCCATCTTCTCTAAAGCTATTCGGACTTCATCAGAAGTGAAGGCTTTTTGTTCACCATCAATCGCTTTATCGTTTCCCTTTTGAACGCGATAGATGAACGTAAGCCGTTCGTGAATTCCCGTCACTTTGAATTTCTTGTCACGAGAGAGCTCTGCTGCTTTCGTTTTAGCAATGGTTCTATTGTCAGCAGTGATTGACCCAGAAACTGCCTTCCCCGAAAGCGTCACACCATCGATACGATATTCAGGCATACGATTTTATATTTTATTGGTGAGTAAATGATTTGTATAGAATTATCTCCGTTTTCATACTACGATAATACACTTTTTCGGTCTCTGTGTCAAGAACCCACAATTCAACAATTCTCCTGCTACTACTGGAAATTGCTGAAATAGCAGTTTCGCAAAATAAAGAAATTCCAATAAAATAACCGAACCCAATCTACTCCATTTTCCATCAAACACACCATGGTGAGCCACCATCAATATGAATCAATTGTCCATTCACAGAATCTGAAACTTTCGAACGAAGTAAAGGAAATCCCACTAAGCAGCTATTCCGTGTCTCTCCAGTAAACTGGTTTGATTATCGTATTTGCTCCAATCAGCCGCTGTACCTCGCATATCAGATTGTTCAGTCTGCAATCTCTATCCCCTTTGTAGCATATCCCGTACCATTTCAGTAATGCGGCGGAAGTCGATCTTGCCGTTTCCCATCTTTGGAAGATCTTCAATCACCACGAAGTGCTTCGGCAAAGCGATATTCGGTAATTCTTCGGACATTTTTTTCAGAATCATCTTTTCATCAATTTTCCGTGTAATGGCTGCGACAATCTTTGCTCCACGCACAGAATCCGGCACCTCCACAACACAGCATGAAATTTCTTCCGGTAGAAGATGCTCCAGCACATTTTCCACCCGGATTAGTGACACCATCTCGCCGCCTATTTTCATAAACCGTTTTAACCGGCCAACATGCCAAAGGTATCCTTCTGCATCCTGATACCCCATATCGCCAGTATCATACCACCCGTGGCGGATACTGAGTGTTGTCGCTTCAAAATCATCGAAATATCCCTTCATGATATTTTTGCCCTTCACGAGTATTTTCCCAATTTCACCAACACCACATTCCTCACCTGTCTCATAATTCTCAACACGCACCTTTACATTGTGTAATGGTTGTCCCACACTTCCAGCCCGATTGGCAGCAGGAGAATTCACACTAATCACAGGACTTGTCTCAGTACAGCCGTATCCTTCCAGTAGAGTAATATTGTGTTTATGAAGAAATTCCTCCCGAAGTGAGTCCGGTGTTTTATCCGCACCCGTCAGCATGATACGGCATGTGGCAAAATCCCCCGGCGCAGATTTTCTCAAATATCCCCACATGAATATCGGCGTGCCCACAACAAATGTAATTTTTTCTTCGCGGATGATATCGCAAATATTTTTGAATTCCAATGGATTCGCATACGTCACAATCGTCATCCCATAATACAATGGCAGCCATAAGTTTGCCGTCAACCCAAACACATGGAACAATGGAAGGTTGGCAAGAAATATGTCTTCAGCGTTAAGATCAAACACCTCGGAAATACCGACAAGATTAGCAGAGATATTCCGATGTGTTAAAAGAACCGCCTTAGGGTCTTTTTCACTTCCGCTCGTAAAAAGAACGACGACATTATCATCTTCCTCGCCGCCATGGATTTTTTTCAGAAGCCGTTCCACGGGAAGTTTCGCACGGAGTGCTGCTTTGATTTTATCGAGAATAGATACATTCGCCAAAATGTCTTCAATAAAGATCATACCAGGAACTCGTGAACAATTAATCTTTTCAAGGAGCGCTTTCGATGTGATGATAGTTTTAAATGCGCATTTCTTCTGGATATACTCGCAGTTTTGTGCGGCACCGGTGGAATAGTTGACCATCACCGGTGTTCGGCCGCTCATAAGCGCTCCAAGTATAGAAAGCGCACAGCCGGCAGAAGTTGGTATCATAATACCGATAAAACCTTCTTCGAATTTCCTGAACTTATCCGCCAGAATGAGCGAAGCAATGAGCGCTTTTCCGTAGCTGAAATTCTTTCCTGTCGTACGGTCAATAATTGCCGTTTTGTTTTCAAATTTTTTAGCGATGCGTACGAAGTGGTGATGAAGAAGCATATTTCTTCCTTTTGAATGACAATCGAAATATAAAATATATTCCGTGCTATCAACTGAACGGCAATGTATTTTGATTCAAGATAGAAGAGTTTGAGAACAACGGCAAGAAGAATTTTCCTGATCAAGTATCCCAGTAAAAATAATGAAAACTCAGAATAACTCATTAATGCAGGTCCCAAGATCCTGTAAGGAAACAGAAGGTCGTGTGAATTACCCCAACAGACGAAATGCCAAATATCATCGCCGGCTAAAATGCATACCACAGCCATCCCGCCACACTGCTGGCAATCAATGTGCAGATACTTTGCATGCCAGTATAGAATCCGATCGCAGCTGCAACATCGCTCTTCAGAACAATATTGGATATCCACTCCCCAACCGATCGAGTGTGTGTACACCAAATATCCAGATTGGAAATGACAAGACCGCCATCATCGGCTTGGGAATTGCACTGAGGGAGTAGCCACATTGGACAAATCTTTTTCGTTTTCCTATTACATCCGAAAGACTACCAAAATACCCTTTACTCAATCCGGTGGTCGCTTCCGTAATACCTTCCAAAAGTCCTATGCGCACGACAGAAAAACCGATGCTCGTAAGATACATCGGCATGACAGGATAGAGCATCTCACCGGCAATATCGGTACAAAGACTCACAAGCGAAAGAAGAACTACCGTACGAGTAATAAATTTCATCGATAAAACCTTCATCAAAATCGGGATATTATTCCGTAGTCAGGTTTTTTCCACTATGCAATACTTTTTCGATCCGGTTCTCTACGATACAACCCTTCGGGTTTCATGTTAAGCGTTTGGCTTTTTTACTAATTTTATAGTATACATGACATGAACAAAAGAAATCGGGAGACATTATGAAAATCCCTTTATGGCAAATACTACTCTATTGTTAATACAATGATAAAACTGGATCTGAATAACTTGGAGGCATATTACAATCGTGCACTCAATTATATGGCAAAGGGAAAGAAGATCGATGCACTTGCCGATGCACGCCATACTTGTTCTATGGGATATCAACGGGCGTGTCCATTGGTTGAACAGCTGCAGTAATCCTTCCCCCAAAAACTACTATAGACGCTTACAGTATAAAAGGGAATAAAAGAAAAAGTTTGTTATATTTTCTTGCAGGAATTCTTATCGGTGGATAGATCTATTCTTCAGATAAAACTTTAAAACTATGATACGTTCTCTCTATATCTGGTTTTCTTTTTGCATTCTTGTTTTTTTATGGTTCATCCTGATTCTTCTGAGCCGTATTTTTGACTACGATCCGGTATTATATAGAACCGGTTATCTGTTCAGAAAGATTGGAAATATGATCACAATGGTCAATCCTGCATGGAAGCTCCACATCTCAGGAGAAACCATTTCAAATCCAAGAAAGCCGTATGTAGTTGTCTGCAACCATCAATCAATGGCAGATATTCCATTAATCAGCAACTTACCCTGGGAAATGAAATGGATGGCAAAAGAGGAATTATTTAAGATTCCGGTGGTAGGATGGATGATGCGGCTTTCGGGTGATATTTCCGTTGATCGAAAAAATCCTCGCAGCGGCGCGTTAGCGCTCATGAAAGCCCAGCGAGTGCTTGAACAAAAATGTTCTGTGATGATTTTTCCTGAAGGCACACGCACACTTGACGGGCGTGTGCGGCAATTCACCAATGGAGCATTTCACCTTGCCATCAAAGCCAAAGTATCAATCCTGCCGCTCGTCATCGAAGGCTCGCGCGATTGTATTCCGAAGAACAGCTGGAAATTCGGCAAGCCATCGAACATTTTTTTGAAAGTCCTGCCTCCTGTCGACACTTCTTCTATGACCATGCAAGATGTTTCTACCCTGCGCGATAACATACGTTTGACAATTATGAAACAAATAGCAGAATCGCGCTCGGTACCTGTGGACTCTGTAGACGGAATGAAATCGCTTTCAGCAATATAACTCCTGCCGGTAGCTCGGCTTCTCATAAAATTCAGCGCTCAAATAAATTTTCCCGTCCCAAATTTTTACTTATTCACGATTATATACCTTGAGTACAAGCGCAAGAATGAACATCGGCAAGAACACGGGAAATAATTCGTGGTAAACAAAAAAGAGCTAATCTCAATGCTAACGGGAAAAGGAATTGGAAACGGCAGGTAGCATTTTAAAATGCAATCCCAATTTTTAGTATTTCAACATCGACGATCATTCCGATATCAGCAAAACCGGCCCCATTGAGCATGGAATCATGGTTCAAAAAATATATTCCCAATTCAAAACCAAAGCCGTAATAAAAACCTGAATGAGAAAAATGTCTATATCCAAAACCTATCATCAAACCGACATTTCTATTAGTAAAATATTTTGACAGGAGATTGGGATGAAGACTTTGTTCCGTCAAAGAATAATATTCTGCAATTCTTTGAGCATGAATATACATATAACGAATACCTCCTGAGATATAGAAACCACCTTGATCTCCTCCGCCGTAATGTCGGTACACCAAATCCTGATTCCATAAAATAAATTGGGATTCCTTATCACTTTTGTATTCAGTCTGAAATGTTACTTCTGCTTTGCGATCCACATTAAACAACGAAAATCCTCCATCAATTATTAGATGCGATCCAGGAATACTTGCCAGAAGCCAAATAGGATTGATCTCGATCCCATAATTTTTATTTTCGAGCGGATTTCTGGCTGCATCCGACTCTGCAATTACATCGGAAAGATCCAGTGGAGGAATAATTGTATTTTTCTTGAGAGTTCCTTTTTGCAAAGGAACCATCGGCGAGAAATCACAAAAATAAATATTCACTCGCCGTTCGACTCGTAATTTTGGAATTATGTCTTGCAGTTGATATGCTATCGTACTATCAGGTGTTAAAAGCGAATCGATTGCTTTATATGGTATTCCTTCCCCATGGGGATCAAGGAATGCACGCTGAGACACAGAGTTTATAAAAACATGCAGTATAGAATCATTTTTCAGATAAATAATAGCCGAACCAAGTTGCGCACTGACATGATTAGTTTCAAAAAATAAAACAATAGACAGGAAGAAGAATCTAGATTTCACAAATAAATTCATCCTTAGGTTTCGAGGAACAATACTATAAGCTTTCGAACTTATCCATTAGGACACGAAGAAATGCGGAACTCAAATTATTACCATGACTGTTGCTCGGAAATTACTGTTACCGATCTACATACTTTCTGGAATACAAATTCGCCCTCTATCCTTGACTATAAACCTCTGCAGTGCGCAACAGAAGTTCTATCTTCTTAAACATTCACCGTTGTTTGTTCTTCTGCGTTTGAGGCGCATCCGCTTCCAGTAGAGGAATATTTTTTCTATGAAAGATCAATCATCTTGAAATCTCCCCCGGCTGAAGTCGTTTGGGATACCTTTAACTCAGCTAACTTCTTAACGACAACCGATATTCTTTTAAGCATTGCCAGCCATCCTTCAAAATCCTTTCTATAATTATCCGGCAGGTCATGCCGTAAACGGGACTGCAGAGGCACCATGACTGCTGTGAGGGGATTATTAATTTCGTGGCATATAGCACTAACAACTTCTGCAATCGCCGAAAGGCGTTGACTCTCGATCAATTGATTTTGCATCTCGCGGAGCTCCTTCTGCGCCTCATCGAGTTCATTATTCTTCTGAACCACGGCATCGTATGTGGATAAAAGCAGATTCAAGATCTGATGGCGGCTTGAAGTAATTGTATGCGGTACACCATCTACTACCACTTCCATTGTTTCTTTGTGATCATAATTTTCGCTCAAAGCTTTTGTAGCTAGAATAGATTTTATTTTTGAAATGAGGTACTTTTCATCATATGGTTTCGGGACAAAATAATCGGCACCGGTATTAAGCGCTTTCACGATACTCTCGGAAGCAGACATCGTGGTGAGCAATATGACCGGTATTGACCTGAGACGAGAGTCCTGCTTGAGAGCTTGACACAGTTCATAACCGTTCATCTTTGGCATGAAAATATCACTGATGATGAGATCTGGTTTACCATTTCGAGCACAAGAAAGGGCATTCTCACCATCTACTGCACCCTCGACATTGTAACCATTTTTCTCAAGTAGATTCCGAAGTATAAGCAATTGCGTCGGGCTGTCATCGACGATGAGGAGTGTTGCTGTATTCTCTTTTTCCATTTCCATCTAACCTCTAAGGTTTTCCCAATGTTAACCAAATATCCATGAGTTCACTCCCACCATCGCACAAAGGGCATGTGCGAAGTGTTCCGATTATGACACAAACGACGTGCCCCCCTGCCGACCTGCCGAAGGCTCATAAGTGCTCCGTCGCTGAAGCTTTGGAGCGTAAGCAACCTCTGGCTCATAAAATATACTAAACCTATATTCGCCATGCTAATTATAGTGAACCTGAACGTCGGTCTATGCGCCGACTTGTTCACT
Source organism: Ignavibacteriota bacterium (assembly GCA_003155495.1). Classification (GTDB taxonomy): domain Bacteria; phylum Bacteroidota; class Ignavibacteria; order UBA10030; family UBA10030; genus Fen-1298. The sequence continues at coordinate 6,343 of PMDB01000025.1, read as the reverse complement.
GAAGTCCCGAATGGATGTAGGTGAAAATTGAAAATGCAGGTGGGTTTACCTGTTCGCCGAAGTTAGATTTTTAATACAGGCGGACTTTCTAACGCAATGCGCTCATTCCGTCAGCTTGCCTGCCCGCCATCTTTCCCGCCAGAACGCGCAGCGGGCTGGTGGGCGGGAGCGCCTGGTTAGGCTGCCTGACCCATGAGTAAGAACCCGATCGCTTCTACATGTGATTAAGAAAAAGTGAATATTACCATATCCCCGGAACTAATTTATAGCGCGTTTTTTGGATATATTGGCTATATCCTGTTAATCCCTTAATCAGTGTTCTGTCTTCAAGGCTTGTTCTTACTAATAGCAGGATAATGGCCAAAACGATTGGAATTATACTCCAAACGGAACCAAGTAGCAATGGAAATCCGATCCATGAAATTATCATTCCTAAATATCCCGGGTGACGTACGAATCTGTAAGGACCGGTCTCACAAACAGTGTGTCCTCTATCATTTTGGATTCGCATTACGCTTGAAAAGAATCTGTTTTTCTTCTTGGCTATCAGAAAGAGAAGCTGTCCAATAAACATAAGAACGATTCCCAAAAGGCAAATACCCCATTGTAAATGTGGAGACCATTGATAACGGCCCGAGTCCAATCCAGCAATGACGTACGCGATTATAGTAGTTAAAGCGGACAGTTTTAAAATGAGCTTATCCCAATGCTTAGCGTCTATGGGAGGCTTCGACCGCTCATTAAGAAGTTCAGTATCTACGTTTGATGGAGCAAAATTCATCAACAATCCCAAAAGACTCATTGCTGAATAAATCCAGCCTTGATAATAATCTATTCGGCCTGCGCTTATAAACAGGATTAAGATAAAGAAGAATATACCTGCAAAGCTTTTGACAAGAAGTTGAATTCGCTTCATACTACCTTCTATTTCCTCTTAGTGACATTGATGATGAACGAACGATGTTTGTAATTTTCATGCGCTATTTGGCGGCCTAACGGACCGACTCCCGATAAATCGAGATGCGGCGCTGATAATTTGCAACATGCTCAAAACAGGCGGAGCCCTGTAACTGTAATACGCGTAGCGTGTTACTATTTCTATAGTTCATGCTGGTTCCTTCAATTTTGTACTGATCTATGTCCGCCATGAATTTTGCAGTGAGCTCATTCATAATTTGAATCGCGGTGTGCGCGATGAATTAATCTGGATAAGCCGAGCTTGCTTGCCCGCCGTCTTATTGGGCGGGAGCGCCTGGTTAGGCAGCATTTATGAATAATTAAAAAAGTTTCCTTATAAAAACCACAAGTAGAATCAATGCTATAAGAAGCACATAAGAAACGGGCCGCGCACAATTTATAGTCCATCCAATTCCTACACTTTTAGGAACAAAATATCTGGAATCGCTCGGGTTGTAATAAAATATTCCCCACTTCCAGTTTTGGGGTTCTTTTTGAATCTCGTCATTCATGTTCTGATCCTTTTGTTGGTGAATATGCTGCCTAATGGATGGGCATTCGATAAATCGGGATGCCGCGCTGCAAATTTGCAACATGCACAAAACAGGCGGAGCCCGTGTATAAATAATATCCCGTAATGCGGGATATCAATAGCTGCACAGATATCCTTCCGATGCTGTAACACGCGTAGCGTGTTTCTATTTCTATAGTTCATGCTGGTTCTTTTAATTTTGTACTGACCTATGCTCGCCATGCTTAACGTACCCATTTACCCCGTGTTTTTCAACGGGGCGCTCATTTATAATTAGTATCACACTTCACGTGATTCATTCTTCTGGACAAGCCGAGCTTGCCTGCCCCGATGTTTTCTATCGGGGAGCGCCTGGTTAGGTTGCGTTTTATCTTTATTCTTTAAGAAACTCCTCCAATCTTTTATTAAAATCAAATCCTTTATTACAGTTGATGAAAAATACATATCCGAAATTTTGTTCTTTATTGAACATAAAAGCGGAATAAAAATTTCTATTATAGCCATCATGCATGTATTCATTACCAAACCTTGTGGGTTTCATTTCTATACCAAGACAATACGAACTACTATCGGTTCTGGAAGGAATTTTAACATGGGCTTTTAACATTTCATCATAAGTCTCTTTTTTCAATCCTTCTTCCTTCATCATTGCAATAATAAATTTGGCATAACTGATTGCTTCTGTCTGGAGGCTATAGGCGGCACCAAAATCCGGTTTGTTGGCATTTAAACCCCATCCCCAAGAAATTTTACCGTCAACATGTCCTGTGGCCTGATGTTTAGCAACATAATCATTCCAGATATAGTAGGCGTATTGCATCCCCAGAGGTGTAGAAACTTCTTTCTCAAATAAAGCCTGAAGGTCATTTTTTTGAATATTTTTCAGATGAGCTACAACATTTGCTAAATATTCAAAACCCTCTCCTGAAGAGAGAAACTGGATTCCAGGCGTAAATTTAATATCCAATTTATTATCCGTATTCATGATCCTCCAATTGGGAAAGCCAGATGTATGACATAGAACCATGCGAGCTGTTATTAATTTGCAACGTTCGTCATATGCAATATCAGGATACGGTAAATAAGTATAAAGAGGTTGATCCAAATTCAATATTCCCTGCTCTACCATTTTCATTACAAGATAGGTAAAAGCCGTTTTAGTCATAGAACCTGCATCAAAGAGTGTTTCTTCCGACACTTTTTCTTTTGTGTCAACATTAATTACGCCTAAAGTTCGATAGTAGATTATTTTTGCATCATTGATTATGGCTATGGACATTCCGGGCAATCCAATTGAATCCATTTGGGTTGTTAAATATTTATCCATTTCTGTCCTGGTTATCTCTTTGCCACTCAAAGTTTTGAAATGGGCAGTATTCGAATTCTCTTTCATCAGCACTTGCGTGCCATTTGTAATCTGTTCCTGTGCTTTTAAAGCATAACTAAAAAGCATGATAGCAAAGATTATGGAAATATATTTTGTAATAATAGTTGGAATGAAATTCATAAAATATTCCCTTTTGCTTTTATATTTTATGTTTTCTGGCATTTGAAAAGAAATCTAAACTCTTTGGACTCTCTATACATATAAATGGTTGGTCGCCCCATTTGATTATTTTCTCTTATATCCACCACTGACACGAAAACGTGATGTGGAATATATTGCTGAGTTGCTAACTAATACACTCATTTCAAAACGCAACCTAACGATGGCGGCTAAGCTGCCACGCTGAATACTTTCAAAATACACAAAACAAGCGGAGCCCCATAACTGTAACGCGCGTAGCGTGTTTCCTCTTCTGTAGTTCATTCACTTCACTTTCAATTCTGTACTAAGCCTATACAAGCCATGCTTAACGTACCCGTTTACCCCGTGCCTTTCAACGGGGCGCTCATTCCGTCAGCTTGCCTGTCCCTCTGTTTTTTAGAGGGGAGCGCCTGGTTAGGCGGTGCAAGCCGAAATACTTTTTAAACATAAATCCGATCTCCATGACTTGGAGGACAGGAAATAACTAGAAAATGCAAATCCTTATTTGAGTTGTTAAGAACCTGATGAACAGTGCCAGGAGTAATTTCCAATCCTTGTTCTGATTGAAGAAAATGTTTTTTACCATCAACCTCGATTGTTGCCTCGCCTGATAAAACAAAAAAGAATTGCTGAGACTTGGAATGCTTATGACGAACCTCAAATGTTTGTGGTGGCATAGACTCTTGAATAACACTCATTGAATCTGATTTGACAAGATGCCAACCACTGCAATTCTGACCCCATTTGTAATGTTCTGCAATAGTTTTATCGACCATTTAAGAAAATCTATAATAAAATATTGAGGGTGAACTTCTTGCACCGCCTAACGGATGAGCGCTCCCGTAAAAAGCACGGGATAAATAAGCTGCGGCACTGCAAATTTGCAACATGCACCCAACGAAACGAGTTCATTATGATAACTTTCAAATTTACACAGAACCTATGCAAGCCATGCTTAACGCAGTGCGCGCTGTGAGATTAAGTATCACTCTTCGAGTGATGCATTCTTCTGGACAAGCCGAGCTTGCCTGTCCCTCTGTTTTCTAGAGGGGAGCGCCTGGTTAGGTTGCGTTTTGCCGATTTCTTGGTTGCTAATATTTTTTCTAGTTACGTCTGCGAATTCGAATACTCAAGAACAAATGCCGCTAATCATATGATGTCATAATTTCTTTGTCCTCTGCCAATAAATGTCCGCATGTTTTATCCATTTTCATTGAGGTCCAAAAAGAAAGTTTATTATGAACGTCATAATACTTTAATGGTATTGGATGTGTGCCAATCACGACAGGAATTTTATAACGATTCTCAACGAACTCTTTAAATTGATTTATATATTGACATGGAGGATATCCAACAACAAAATCTGTTGCAAAATGGATCACCTCTGCACCATTTTTAATCATTTCTTCGGGGACATATTCTATATTTCCACCTGGGCAGCCACCACAATTTGAGAATCCAACTAATTCTAATACTTCCTCTTTGGGATACTTTGCAAAACTTCCGGCATGTTCTTTTAATGCTCTCAGACATTTGCCTCCGCCACAGGTTATATATCGTCCACAAATGATTATTCCAATTTTTGTCATTCAAATCTCCTTAATTTATATTTTGCATAACTATTTCAAAACGCAACCTATCGGACCGGCTCCCGATAAATCGGGATGCGGCACTGCAAACTTGCAACCAACGAAACAAGTTCATTCTGATAACTTTCAATTCTGCACTAAACCTATGCCAGCCATGAATTTTGCAGTGCGCTCATTCCGCCAGCTTAGCGCATGGTTAGGCAGCCCTTTTATTGTATTTGTAGATCCTGACTTAAAGATTTCACATTTCCAAAGCAGTCACAGCCTTACCACAGTCTTCCTGCTTGAGGTAGAGAATGACGCCGTAACCTGCATTTATATCGGCAATTCCACTTGCCTCGTCAACTTGAATCCCTGCCTGAGATAATTTTTTATAGATATCAGCCAGAGCTCCCGATTTTTCATCACCCTTAATCAAGAGGGCTGAGTAAGGGCCCTCTAAATTCAATCCTGATTTTTTAGCTCCGTCAGTCATCTTTGAGCTGTCTTTCGCAAAGAGAGTGAATTGTGTCCGATTGGGCCCCAGAGGAATTGCCTTAAAAGCATGGAAGTCGACACCAGCACCAACAATTGTAGATATTAATTTTGACGTATCGGTAATTTGACCCTTAATTGATATGTTGTAGTATTCGACTCGCTTAATATCGAGAGCCATAGATTCTCCTTATGTAATTAAAAGTAGATTTTTATTATCTCAAAAAATTGAAGTTTGGGTTGCCTAACGGATGGCGGCTAATCCCGATTCAACAAATTTGATGTTATCCAATCAAATTGTGGTCGAATCGAGGATCCCATAAAACGGGAGCTGCCGCACTGATAACTTCCAAAGTGTACCGAACGAAACTGGATTTCATGCTGACAACAAAATTAATTTGCACTAAAGTTATGAGGTACAATCAACTTAATAATAAAAACCGAAACCCACCATTAGCCATGCAAAATACACCAACGCTCATCCGGTTAGCTTGAGCCGCTGGATATTACCAAAAAGGAATCTCCCGATTATGTAAATTGATAATTGTCTAGGTCAGCAATATCCACAATCAAAGGAGATTCCCATGTATTACTCTGGTATAGATTTACACTCAGATAATTGTTATATGACAACTATCGATGACACCGGTGCTGTCATCAAGCAAAAACGAGTAGAAAATATTTCTGAACTCGTTCTTGATTACTTCCACTCTCTGCCAGGCTCTCATCAAGCTGTCGTTGAGTCTACAACCGGCTGGTACTGGCTCAACGATCTGCTTCAGGATAACGGTATCGAGCTTGTATTAGCTCATGCCAAATACCTTAAAGCCATCAGCTATGCTAAAGTTAAAACAGATAAAGTCGATTCGCAAACTCCTGCTATACTCTTACGGCAAGGACTAATCCCTCGTGCGCACAAAATAAGCCGTGATCTGCGTGGTCTACGTGATACTATGCGCGTCCGTTTACGGCTAGTTCAGCAACGCTCCGATACCTTGCGCCATCTCAAAAGCATTCAAGCCAAATTTAATGGCTCCGTTCCGGATCCTTATCGCTTTCAACTCGCCGTCTTAGAACACACACGCGATACCTTCTCAGACCAGATCCTTGCTCTGGAGAAATCTCTNNTAGAGATCGACGGCATAGAACGTTTCGACTCCGACAAACATTTCGTCTCTTACTGTAGACTTGTTCCTGCTGCCGATAATTCAAACCGCTCTGTGCATCATCGATCTAGTAAAGACGGCAATAAGTATCTCAAGA
>PMDB01000088.1 GCA_003155495.1 Ignavibacteriota bacterium | reverse complement strand
AGGATTTGCAATATTATCTTCCACTATCTTTACAGCTTTCCGGACAAACTCATCTTCCAATGATGTAGATGGTTGAATTTTACCGGGACGAAGCAGGTACTCTTTTGTAAAATATTGTCGCAGGATTTTCTTGGATTCTATAAGTCTGTTTACTCTTGCCTCCAATATTTCAAAACTAAACGGCTTCATTAAATAATCATCCGCTCCTGCACGAAATCCCGTCAGTTCATTCTCTTCGCCGGCTTTTGCCGTAAGAATAAGTACCGGAATATGGCTCGTGTGTAAATTCCCTTTCAGCTTTCGGCAAAATTCCAGGCCATTCATACCCGGCATCATAATATCGCTTACAATAATATCCGGAATGTATTTAGCCGCCGATTTGAATCCCTGCACTCCATCCTCGGCTTCATGGATTTCAAATTGTCCCGCGAAGCCGCCTTTGATATAGGTGCGTACATCCTCATTATCCTCAACAATCAACATTACTTTTTTATTTTCATCTGTCCCATCCTTGTCCGCTGCCTGAATATCGATCGCATGATCCGCAATAATTTGCTCCAGATATTTCTGTTGTATTTCCGAAGTCGTCGATATTTTATCGGTATCTTCCGCCGCTATACTTTCATCGGGAACAAAATAGGACTTATGAATCGGGATAGTCACGGTGAATGTAGTTCCACAGCCAGGTTCACTTTGCGCGTCGATCTCACCCTTATGCAATCCCACAAGTTCCTTTGCATAGGCAAGTCCGATCCCGGTACCCGTATTGAAACCCGTATTGGTATTCTCCACCTGATAGTATCTATCGAAGACGTATTGAATATGGTCAGAAGGGATGCCCCGGCCGTTGTCCCGAACAACAATGTTTATTTTTTGTGTATCCGGGCCAAGCGGGGAGAAACATGAAACACAGACATGGATTTGCCCGTTTCTGCCGGTATATTTGAACGCGTTCGACAGCAAATTGTTCAACACTTTTTCAATAATACCCTTATCAAACCAGCCGATGATCTTTTCCGGCGATGCGGTAAAAGAGAATTGAATATTATTTGTATCGGCCACATGGACGAACGTTGAGCATATTCCTTTGCAATATTCCGCAATATCACCCATGGAAACTTTTAATTTCGTGTCACCCGTATCCAATTTTCGAATGTCGAGCAATTGGTTGATCAGGTTGTATAATTGTAACGTGTTCCTCCTGACAATCTGAAGCAACAGGATCTTGCTTTGATCCGAAGAGAAATCCTTCACTAGTTTTTCTATCGGACCGAGAATGAGTGTCAGAGGAGTTCTCAGCTCATGCGATATATTAGAAAAGAAATTCAGTTTCTTTTGATCTGCTTCATGAACACGTTTCGCCATTTCCTCGATTTGCTTTTTTTGCTCAGCAAGAATAATGCTGTCTCTTTTCTTGCGCCTGAAACCGAAATAGAGAACCACACCGAAAACCGTTACAAGAAGGAACGCAGCGATGAAAAAGTATTTCTGCTGCGCCTGGCGGCTAATCTCCGCATCCGCTTTGACACGATTTTGCTGCAGTTCAAGCTCTTTCTGTGCGGTCAGTTTCTGGAATTCAAACTTGCTTTCCAGACGGGAGAGATTTTCCGCTGCAGTACTAGTTTTGATGCTATCCGTGAGCTTATCCGCCAGCACTAAATATTCATAAGCTCGATGATAATCATTTTGACTTTTGTAGGCATTGCTTAAACTTGCCGCGATATCCCGCTGGAGGGGTAAAGCCCTTGCGCCGACTGCCAAATCCTCTGCCTGCCGGTAATAAGCGAGTGATTGTCCGGAATTTTTTAATCGAGCATAGAAGTCGCCGAGCGCAAAGCAGGATACAGCGCGCTCATATTTGGCGTTTGAAGAATCGGCCAGAGCCAAACTTTTTCTATAGGACGTAAGGGCCTGCGAATAATTGCCCAGGCGCATGTAGACATTACCGATATCGATAAGAACGGAATGAAAGGCTATCTGCGGACATTTATCGCAGCCAATGGCATAACTCTGTTCGAGATATTTCAGCGCTTGCGCATATTCTCCGTTTACATAAAATATTTTTCCGATGTTCTTATAGGCATTCGATCTCGAATGCCTGTGCTGGATCTGCTCTGCGAGGGCGAGACTTTCGCGGTACAGGGACAGCGCGTAGGAATTCTCTCCCATAAGCTTATAGACGTCGCCCATATCATTCAAAACCGCTGCGGTCTCTTGCCCGGCATTCTTCAACTGTTTGCATAATTCCAATATCTTTTCGTAGTATAAAAGGGCGACTTCATAGTTATGCTGATAATCTCTCAGGTAATTTCCGATTCTATAACACGTAGAAATAATTACACTCGTGTCCTTGTCCTGTTCGGCGGTTTCCAGGGCGATCATCGCATAATGCATAGACTGCTTCTTATTTCCCTGCCGATCGTATAAGTTAATGAGTGAAAAATAATAATCGTTGATCCTCCTGCGGTCTTTTTCCAGTTGTAATGCCAACTGGATATCGGCAATGGCGGTGTCGTTATACCTGTTCCTGCTCTTGTCCACCTGAGTTATTTTGGCCAGAAATTGATCCCTGTCAACGACCCATCGCATTTGCGAAAGTTGTAAAAATTCTCTACGACTGTTTAATGCATGATCTTTCGCTTCTTGCAACCTCCCATGTTTCGCCAGAACACCCGAGAGATTATAATGCGCCCACGCGATTCTCAACGATAGATGATACTGATTGCCGATATGTAATTCTTCCAAGTACAACTCTTCGGCTTTTTGGACGTCACCCTTGACCCNNAGGATACGAACAGAATCGCCGACATTTCTTGTATTCGACAATTCAAGGTTCAAACTATCAATCGGGAGAGGATATTGAGCGCTTGACAAATTGTAACTCGTCAATAATGCGCTTATAATGAAAAGCCGATGAATGTTCAACTATACTCCATCATCTTTTTCTATAAAAACACTTTGCAGTAAGGTAATGGCNNTGAATCAAGGTAAATAGAAAATAAGTGATTTCAAATGTGGCTTGATTTCTTTACGTGGTATCAACCCTCCGAACATGCACTTACCGGGCGGAATGTATTTTTCCGGGGAACATTGCAAAGCCAAGCTTTATCCAAGTTCCAGGCTGCCCAACCGGGGATTCCACGATCGCAATTGTAGCAAACAACATACTCCGATCTCATCTTTAAATAATTATATGAATATGGAACACTATCAACCGCATCGCTTGGATTTCCCATGACCAAGTGTTCACTCCTGGATGTAACCGACAGGTTAGTCAGCATCGGTTCTTCATGATTTGGAGGACAGCCAAAGATGAAAGAAGATATAAGAATTAACATTATTGAATAGATGAAGGTTTTCAATTGTATTATTAGGTCTGTGATTAACGAGAAATATATTATTATCCAATATTAATAAATATTGCATGAAGGATCGTGTGAACCATATTCTGTCCTCCATTGTCAGTCTAAATATATTTCAGTAATAAAGGAAATCCCGGCAGACGATTGAATACTATTATTTGGCAATTCTATAAGCCGAAAAGGATGGCGGGACTTATTTTTAAATGAAAATGAAGACTCTTCCCAATTAGAAGTGCTTATTTCAAGCGGAAAAGCAGGAAGCTGAATCTTTCCCTGCGTACAGTGGCGGACCCCCGCTACTCGAAAGGCCGATTCTGAAAAGATTCGGCCTCTTTTTTTTCTTGACCCCGCTACAACACACGACATTGAACTTCGATAAAAATTAATAAAATAAAGTTATTTAGGTTAGGTTGTGCCTTTAACATCCCCCCTGAATCTTCTTTTCTTGTTTTGCAATTTTTGGCTGCTTATTCTTCGCATTAGCAATCATCTGTGAAATTGTAGTAGATGCATTGGTACGAAAATTATTCACATCTACATCCCACCGACTGCCAGTGATTGCTATTTTTGGCATCAGGATGGTATGTTGGAAATTCTCTAATCCGCCCTGAAGCATCGCGACATTCTCATATCCTAATTCTTGTAAGAGAAATGCTGCGGTTTTACTATCGTCTTCATTTTGTCCAATGACTACTTTGACCACGCGCCGATCAGAAAGAATCGGAGTTAATTCTTTTCCAAACAGATCTTTTAACTGCACATTCACTGAGCCGGGTAAGGCGAGCGCTGAAAATTGTTCCGGCAATCGCATATCAACAACTTGGACGCCGTTTTCTTTATCAATAATGCGGTATGCGAGATCATCCGGCGATATAATCTTCACACTATGTGATGCGCCATATGATGCGCTCTGCACTTTTTCCGTCAAGTGTGCTTGACGGGATGGCATGAAAACAAACATAACACCCAGCATGATAATACCGGCTCCGGCAATTTTATGCTTTAATAGTTTGAATTCCAATGAAGGGGCAGAAGATTTATTCGCTCTTTTTTCTATTATCGTTGTTATAGTAAAGGCACCGACTGCGACGGCAATAAGAATGAACGCAAATAATCCCTGTGAGATGCCAAGCGAATCAAATACTTTGATCGGCCCCAGTGCTGTCGATTCATAAAAAGTATGATAGAGGGGATAGAGTTCACCGAATGCAAAGACACCAAGAATTCCTCCGCCGATAAAGAACATAGCATCGATCTTTCCGATGGCTGCAGCGCAAACTGATGTACCGGGACAATAGCCGCCAATAATAAATCCAAATCCCATGATCACTCCGCCAACAATTGCTGGTATTAACCATGTCGGGTTCACATAAACGGATTGAAGATCAAGGTAACCGAAATATGCCAGCAGTAAACTACCACTCATTGCTGTCACAGCTGCGGTGAAGAATACGCGCAGTACGGTGAAATCATAACCGTAGAATACTCCTGCCAATCGGCGCGAAGAGGAAAAACCGGCTTGCTCCAAGACAAAACCGAAGGCAATGCCGATAAGCAGCGCAACAATCAAATTTAATTGATCGGAAATAAGTTCAGGTACGAATGGTCCCATGGTCGTTTCTCCTATATCCACAACTTACGGAAGAAAAAGGCAATCATATATCCGGATCCAAAAATTGCCATCATTGTAACGAAGCCGGCTGTCGAAAGCACGGCCATACCGGTAAGCGCGGCACCGCTGGTGCATCCACGAGCAAACTGAGCGCCTATTCCAAATAATGCGCCACCAATCGCCGCGAATATCCAACGCGATCGAACACTAATGCGCGGACCGCCTTCACTCACAAATTTCAATCTTCCAGAGATCAAACCGGACAAGAATCCTCCAATCAGGACACCTGCAATTTCAAAAACAATCCATGATTTTAGGGGATTGTCTTTTCCCGCACCGACGTACGATCCATAGAACAATGACTGTTCGGCATGGGCAGGAGCAACACCATCAACTGCTGCGATGACAATGCTTTTGATTGCTCCACTGGCACCGAGACCACGGCCAGTTACAAAAATTGCTGCCAGCAACACAAGTCCCAAAAAAAAGCCGGCAAGATACGGATTCATATACTTTGTTTTCATAATTATCTCCTCAATGACTCTCATTCGATTTCTTAGATGGTGATTGTTCGTCACCAGTCAAATCTTCATATCCGGTAAGCATTGCTTTCAAGTTCGATGTAATCGTGCTTCCAGTTGTGATCAGGTATATATGTGCGATAAAGAACGTCACGAGTAAAAAAGCACCGAGTGTATGAAGCGTTGCTACCACTTTTAACCCTGCAATATTCAGACTGATGACTTCGTATCGCTGTGGATATCGGTAAAACATATACACGAGCCCGCTGGAAACCATCAATGGTATGACAATAACTTTCAATCCGGCATAGACAAGTTTTTGCAGAGGATTCAATTTGCTCAGTACTGTTTTCTTTGTAGGATGCGGTGCATTGCGAAATATCCCAAAAATGTAATACTCCATCTGTGCTCGTAGGTTCTTTCGTGTAGGCAAGTATTGTCTCCATTCACCCGTTGTGACATGCCAGAAGATGGCAAAAACAATCAAGACCAGAAATGTCATCGCAGCAACGTTGTGTAATTTTACTGCCTGTTCGAAACCAAAAAAATGGATGCTGCCATGAATTTCAAACCCTGTGAACCCGAGAAATATAATCAACAGTGCTTGCATCCAGTGCCAGAAGCGCTCGAATCCCTTATAGACGTATTCGCGTTTCATGTGCTTTTCTCCTTCTGCTTTCTTGAAGCTGCTATGCGTACACCGCCATGAATCAGCACACCAGCAAACGTGACCAGAATTAACCCCGTGCCAAGATATTCTACCCAGGAAGTATAATCTCTTCCGGGGATGTAGAATCCAGTAAGAGAAGCGATTCGCCCATTATTGCGTTTGTGGCAATCTGCACACGGCACGGTTTTGTTTTTCGGTGAAATCATGTGATTCACCGGCCAAGTCATTTCAGTTTCAACGAAACCGTATTTGCCGCTATAGGGAAGATCAATTATTTTCATACCTTCTTCAGATGCCCTGTTCCAATCGAACTCTTTCCAATATCCACCATCGCCCTCTTTTGTTGAAACGGTTTTCGGTTGAATGAGATATTTATATTGCGTGTCATAAATTTGGTTCGCACGATGTATTTTCACCGGCACGATCTTCGAGTCGGGGTCGTCATAGTTGCCATAAAGCGCATTAATCTTTACGGGTTTGGAAGGATCTATTGTATCCCCGATCAAATAGTGTGAAGCCGTTCCGTTAAACCAAATATAGTCCGGTTTCAAATTCTTTCCCCATACAAATGATCCTTTTATTGACATATAGACATCTGTTCCATTGGAATCCATTTCCTCATATGGTTGTCCATTCTTCAGTTTTCCTGCGGTTGACCAATCCCAATAAAGTTTTGTCGGGTTTACTTTGGCATATTCCGGGATGTGACAGGTCTGGCAGGCAACCTTCAATGTATGTTTGTTTAGAATATCATCTGAATGAGGCAGCGCTGTATGGCATTGCTCGCATTCCACACGATTGCGATTCATTGAAGAAACGGAATACATCTTGCCGAGCATCTGATGCTTACGCGCAGTATGGCAATCCACACACTGCATATCTTCTCCGTCCGATGCCATATGCACATCGACATCGCGCGTAGGATCGAATAACGCTTTTTCAAGATCACCGTGCTTCACATTATTGCCGCCACCGCCGAAGAAATGGCATGTGCCGCAATTCACACGCATGGGCTTCCCCACATGCTGAGCAACATTTGTTAAATTCACCGAAGCATCGGGCATACCGGCTCCGCCAACCGCTTTTATGTATGTGTTGCTATTATCGTGGCATGCGAGGCAGTCGACATTCAGAGGATTCTTAAAGTCAAATTTTTCATCTCCCCAACCGTACCCAATATGGCATTTGTTGCAGCTTTGTTCGTTTCCGGAAATACCAATACAAAAATTGTTCAGTATGTTTTTCTTGCCGAGCGTGCGAATACCTTTTCCTTCCACGTATTCCTGCCGCTCCCAGTTCCAATGACTGGACTGCATCACTTCTTTATGGCGTTCATTATGGCAAGCGATACAGGCAGAAGTGACTTCCTGCGGTGTGGAAAAATGTTTTTTGAGTTGTGTAAATTGCATGTGATCGACAGAGGGGGTTTCTTTCTGACGGTATTTCATGCGCAGGGTTGAAAGCGGCGTCGTGGGTGTGCCATGATCAGTCAGAGTCAACATGACCGTCAACGAAAGCACAAGAACACCGAGCCCGACGCTGATAATCGTTTTTTTCATGTGATTGGATTCCTTGTTTAAGAGGAAGAATCTTTACACTCAGAGAGGCTGAGTGATCGTTGAATCAGTTTCTTAATATTCCCGCAATCGGATGAAAGCTGATACACTTTGCAGGAGCGGCAGTTGCGTGTTGCACAATCGGTGTTTTTTTGCTCAAAGGTCCAGCATCCCGCATCGTGTGAGCCGTATGCGGGACATTCATTTCGCTTTTTGGGAGGACAACTCACCATTTCCCAGCAAGGTATCAATGAATGAATCTTGCGAATACCTTCCATACTGATTTTCTGTTCGTTGATGGCGTTGCGAATACATCGGATACGTTCAATATCATCTTCTGTGTAGATGCGCTGATTACCTGCACTTTTTTGTATAAGAACCAATCCACGTTCTTCGTATAACCGGAGTATTTGGACTGATACCCCAAGCAATTTGGCAACTTCACCAATGGAATAGATTGTGGATTCTTTTGTCTCGGTTCTCATAGCTACATTTATAATTAGCAACTATTATGCCGCATAAACATAGGCAATATTGCTAATTTTAGCAAATAGATATTGGATTATACGCAGAAGTGGAGAAACGGATTTGAGTTTTATAAAAAATAGGAATGAACGAAAATGGCAAATGCAGTTACACTTGTATATTCCGAGATCCTAACAAAGCAATCATCGGACAGCAAACATTAACAGCACCATATGCTGTAGTTGAATTGTTTCCATCGAAGAGAATCCCACTTGCTTTGCAGCGGCAAGAATATCTTCGGTTTTGAGACGATGCTTTAAAGGTGGACCGCTTTCTTCTTCTTTGTATGGCCATTCAAGGACGCAGACTTTTTGTTTTGCGACGCGATTGGATTCAGAAAGTGCTTTGATGAGATTGTCGGACTCGTGCAGGACATGGCCTAAGAATACGAGATCGAATGATTTATCTTCCGATGGTATCCCTTCAACAGTTCCCTGCAGAAATGTTCCCATCGGCACAAATTCTTTAGCTGCTTTCAGCATTTCTGGATTCGGATCAATCCCCGTCACATTCATGTCTCTTTTTGAAAATGCTTCTGCAAATATGCCGCTGCCAGTGCCAACATCAAGCACACTATTGACATGAATTCCTTCGAGGCAGAGGTCAACAACTCGACCTATTTCGAACAGAGTAACCCTTTGCGGTACTCGAAGACGTTCTATCTCTCCATTATATCTGCGTTCATGCATATCGCTCATTGAATAACATTATTTCTTACCCCAATAGTACATCACTTTATCTTGTATATATTGTGCAAGTGCCATACGGACTATGCTGCTCGTGCATCCACTCTCGAACTTGCTGCAAGCATTGCTCGCAATCTTTTCTGCTTCTTCTTTAGATCGTGCATCGCGAATGCGTTTCTCAATGCCGGAGCAATGTTTCGCGATAAGTTCAGATTGTCGTGTCTGATTGAGTTGCCGAAATTGTTGCCCATTGATTAGCTCTTCATTGCGTATCATTTTTCGTTTACTTTCCAAAGATCATCTTCATTCCAACCAAGACAAGAAATACACCAAATATTTTTCCCAGAATGGGATTGGGAATTCCTGTTACAAAGCGAGCACCATAAAAACTGCCAGCGATGAATCCAGCCGCAATAAAAAGCGCGGCTTGTAAATTGACAAAGCCATGTTGATAGTATGTCCATGCCGCAAGTATTCCGATTGGAGGAACGAGAAGCGCAAGCGTTGTTCCTTGCGCCTGCTGTTGTGAGAATCCAAAAAGAAAAACCAGTGCGGGAACAATCAAGATGCCGCCGCCTATTCCTACAAGTCCGCTGAGAATTCCAGTGGCCAAACCTAAGAGTATATACGCAAAAATATTACTCATACCATCGAGTCCTTTTTTTATTGCTAGTGAATATTCTCCTATTAATAAACAGGAGAATCACAATAAAAACAAGAACCAGTCAATACCTCATAGAATTTGAGAATGCCTCTTTGATTTCATCCGATATAAAAGATGCCAAGCGGAAAGGATCAAAGGACATTGCCTGCCGAAATCAGTAACACCAAGAAAGAGTGTAACCACTGAACCTATCAACAGATAATAGCTCCTTGGGCTTCCCAGAAGAAAGAGATTGATTCCAAGGATTCCAATTCCCTTCAACACGTTTCCGATTATAAGTCGATGCTGCATATTGCTTCCTTTAAGCATCTTTCTTCTTTATCGTCGAAAGTTTCAGCGGCAGATACAACGGGCAGAACCCGATTGCGCTTGTTAATAAGAAGATCACGGCGAAGATGCCAAGAATGATGGCTGCCGTACCGGTGATTTGATCCGTGAAGTACAGAACAGCTATTACAATAGCGACAAGAACGCGAACTATTTTGTCGATGGTACCCATATTTTGTTTCATGATAACGCTCCTTTTTTGTATGTAAATGATTTATAGATAGGATGCAATGGGATAAAAAAAGGATTCAGGAACCTCGAGAATATTTTATGAGAACATGCTGAACCGTTTTCCCATCCTAAACATCTCATCAGTAAAGGATAACAAAAACTCGCATTTGATATAAGGAGAATAACCATGTCAGAACATCTCAATAAAGAATCTTTCCGGGATAAGGTCTTTAATTTTGATAAGAACAAAGAGTGGAAATATGAGGGAAATCTTCCAGCACTCGTGGACTTTTGGGCACCATGGTGCGGACCGTGCCGCATGGTGGGACCAATCATCGATGAACTTTCCAAAGAATATGAAGGAAAAGTGAATTTTTATAAAGTAAATACCGACGAAGAGCAAGAACTCGCAGGTATGTTTGGTATTCAAAGCATTCCTTCACTGCTATTTATTCCGGTCACCGGAGAACCAAAGATGGCAATGGGTGCCTTACCAAAAAAGGAACTGAAAAGGATTATTGACAGCGACTTGATACCTTTCACCCTTCAATCAGTTGTAGCTCAATGAGCCAAAGCATCCTTCGACTTAAGGAATTTTTCATCGGTTCGATTTGGCGAAAACGGATATTGTTTTCTCTCATCGGGGCTTTAGGTGGTTTTGCGTACTATTATTTTGTAGGGTGCCGTTCCGGAACATGTCCGATTTCAAACAATCCATGGATAAGCACAGCGTATGGTGCCGGCATGGGATTAATCTTGACAATGAGGGAACGTAAAAAGGAACAAACTTGAAGTCTACAATCAATTCGTCACAGTATATGGGAAGCTTTTTTAATTCTGTTGCACAGCCTGCATTGGGCAAGAACTGACGCAATCCATACATTCTGCACATTTACTATCATCAATAACGGGCAAACCTTTGCAATCTTGAGATATCGCTTCCATAGGACAAACTCTAATGATGGGACAACGATGATTCTGCGGACATAAATTAGGATTTATTGTAAGTGCCATAGTATAATTTTCAAATTATTTAAGAATCCATATTTCTCATTCAAGCGTTCAGTAATAGGATACAGAATTAGGTAAAAAGGGTTCATCTGAAAGAAAAAGAATTACTAGAAGTGGAAATTGACCGGAGTATTACGACTATAATAGAAGAGGATTATTTCCTTGTTATCATCAATGACAAACCAGCCATTAATTTCTTGTGGGTTTGTGCTGAAATGCCTGGAGCAGGGCAATTTCGATAGAGGAATACGGTTTTCTTAAGTGAATCAAGCTGTTTAGTGCACTTCGGACAGGTTTGAAGATGCTTTTTAATTGCGCGGCATTTTCGAGAATTCAAATGTTCATCCAGATTCTCGCAGACATACTTTGCTACTTCGTTACAATGCAATTTGTTTATAGATTTCTTTTTCATGCTTCCATATACTCCTGTAATTGCTCGCGTAGGAACACGCGTGCCCGACGGAGCCGAGATTTTACCGCCGGAACAGAAACCTTGAGAATCTTGGCGGCTTCTTCCGAGGATCGTCCTTCAACATCGCGTAAGATGAAAACAATCCTCTGCTCCATTGGGAGTTTCAGAATAGCTTTGTCGAGATGCTCGCGGAGTTCCTTATTCACCACTTCATCCTGCGGCGTCTGTGTCAACGAAACAAGCGGCTGAGACGGTGCTCCATCGCCTTGAAGTTCTGATTCTGCCTGTCCACCGCCATGTGATTCTATCGAAACAGAAGACTTATCTAGCTTGCTCTGTCTTCTTTTCATGAGACAGTTGTTTGTGACGATCTGATAGAGCCACGTGCTGAACTTTGCTTTTCCGTTGAACTGATCGAGTTTGCGATAGACATTCACAAAAGTATCTTGCAGTGTCTCTGCTGCCTTCTCCTCATTGCGACACACTTTGTAGGCAAAACTGTAAACCGTCGATTCGTATTTCTTTACCAGCAACGAGAACGCGCGTTGATCTCCCTTTTGCGCCTTGTGAACCAGTTCCGATTCGTTATTAATATTCTGAATTTGTTCTATTTTCATATTTGTAGAAGATACAAAGAGATCAGGTAAAGAAACAGGGGGCGGATAACAGAGGAAAAGAAAGAAAAGAACCAACCCCATGGTTCACATCTTGAGAGGTTGGTTCATTGTAAGATGTCTTACTTCTTCAAGATCGTGCTAAAGACCTTTTCCTTGTCCAATTTCTTCGTGCAGAAGAACCAGTCGTAGCATTTTACATCTTCCTGTTTTTTCTCCATGCGTTCTTTTGCAACGCCGCAAGAACCGGCAGTAGGCACAATAACCTCGTCGCCGGGACGCCAATCAGCTGGAGTAGCAACTGAAAATGCATCTGCCGTTTGCAGTGCAATAATAACACGGTAGAGTTCGTCGAAATTACGACCAAGGCTGAGCGGATAATAAATGATGGCGCGAATCATGCCTTTGGGATCGATTACGAAGACAGCGCGGACAGCTTTGGTGTTGCTTTCGCCTGGCTGTATCATGCCGTACTTCTTCGCGACTTCCATCGTGATATCTTCGATCAAGGGGAACTTGACCTCTACGTCTTTCATTCCCTTGTATTCGATTTTTTCTTTGATGGTTCTCAGCCATGCGATATGGCTGTATAATCCATCGACCGATAGACCGACGAGTTTGCAGTTTGCTTGCGCAAACTTGTCTTCCATAGATGCAAAGGTCATAAATTCAGATGTGCAGACCGGTGTGAAGTCTGCTGGATGGCTGAAGAGAATGACCCAGCTTCCGGAATATTGTTCCGGAAAGTTTATTTCTCCCTGTGTTGTGACTGCCTTAAATGCCGGGGCTTTATCGCCGATGCGCGGCATAGAAACGGGTTGATTTGTTGTTTCCATGTGGATCTCCTTTAATTATATTTTATGATCCTGCTTGATACTATTTCCGGCGCCGGCCGCTCCAAACTGGAATTCTATTTTCATCTCGAAGTTTCAATATGCCATCTCCTTTTTTCACTTCGGCAGCGATGATAGCAGGCTTACCTTCAAACGTGATCCGCGAACCCTTGATCACTACTTTATCTTTCAGTTCGATTTTTATATCCTGCTTTTCAAGATACCATCCGGGTCCGAGGTGAACAGAAACACTCTCCTTATCTGTTTTAAGCATGAGATGCACACCATAGGACATCCCTTTTGCAGGTTTCAATGTATCAATAGCAATAATTTCACCTGTAACGGTTTCCACTGTTTTCGGATTGTATAATCTCATAGATGCTGAATCGGCTCTCCAACCACCAGCGCCCTTCCATTGTTTTCCTTGCTGTGCCAACGATTCTGCTGTAACAATAACCATGAACATGGTTAGAATGGTAAAGATAACTCTGAAGTGTTTCATGTTACTTGCTCCTTTCAAATATTGTATGTTGATTGCCCTCTCCATGAGATACATGGAGTATGATGCAGAAAATGAATAAATGATTCAAAATCTTCTTTATTATCCTTTCGGACATATTCCATTTCGATTAGGCTTAGAAATTGCCTATGATTGTTTATTGAGTTGCGTTGTAATGAAATCGACAATAGACTTGCACGCTTTAGATGCTTCAGAATCCGGTTTCTCCAAAATAAATGGAGTACCATTATCGCTGAGAGCACAGATATCTGTATCAATTGGGATAGAGCCAAGAAATTGAATATTCATTTCTTTCGCTAATTCTTGCCCTCCTCCTTTTCCAAAAAGACCGATCTCTTTTCTGCAATGCGGACAAAGCAAGGTGGACATGTTTTCTACAATACCGATAAAGGGGATTTTTAATTCTCTTGCCATGTTCACAGCGCGTTCCGCATCGATAACAGAAACTTGTTGCGGCGTTGTAACGATGACGGCAAAATCGGGTTTCATTTGTTGGGCTATTGAAAGTATTTCATCTCCCGTGCCGGGTGGAAGATCTGCAATCAGATAATCAAGCTCTTCCCATACAACATCGGCTAAAAACTGATTGATGACCTTAGAGCGCATTGGCCCTCTCCAGATCAGCGGCTGTCCTTTCTTCAATAGACCGGCCATGGAAATCATTTTTACACCATGTTTTTCAAAGGGGATCATGTAATCGTTCAAAACAATAGGATCCTCATCCACGCCGAGCATTTTAGGCACATTGGGACCAGTTATGTCTGCATCGAGAATTCCTGTCGAGAATCCTTTCAGATGAAATCCGTATGCGAGATTGACAGCGACAGTTGTTTTTCCAACTCCGCCTTTACCGCTAAACACAGCAATGCGGTGTTTTATTTTTGACACGGTGTTTGAAATTCGTTTTGCTTCTTCTTCAAATGCTATTTGTTTTTCTTGTGCGTCCATTATTATTATTCTTGACCTTTCCAATAAGTAAGTGTCGTGAATTTATTATCTGCCAGTTATAAAAGATTATGATGTTAAAGACACGCACCCGCTTGGCGGTTTATCTTTCTGCAATCGTAAATGCACCTCGCGCCCGTGCATAGCAGATACCCGAGCAGAGAAGTTCTGCATCAGCAAGCATAATTTTACCTCGTTTGCCTCTCCTCCGGGCGTTAACTGTTATATTCTCACCGGGAGGCACTGCACGAAGGTATTTCACCTCGAGCCTGCAGGTCATAGGAGCATCTCCACACTGTCCCCGGAGGCTGTGCACCATAGCGGCATCGAGCATGGTTGCGACAATGCCTCCATGAACAATACCTTCATAGCTCTGAAAATGCGAAGGGATCGAAACGTCGCAGCTACAGCCATTCGGACCATCTTTGAATTCCAAGTGCAGGCCGTGTTTATTTCCTGCACCGCAAGCGAAGCATGTCGAGTGGAATACCGCGTTGTTATCATCTTTCATATTTCTTCGCTCCTGAATTTATGGGAGGAGAACTGCCATAGCTACGACGGAAGTCCACCTGCCCTCCTTGTCACCCTCGGCAGATTGTGTAACATTAAATGTCCTAACGATTTTTCCGGACATCTTATAAATTTTCTCTCGTTCATCCCATGCTGTGTTAGGGTCGAACTCCACACCCAATGTCGATGCCAACATTGTGGCCGCTAAGTCTTCTGCATATTCACCGCACTTCTCATCGGTCTCGCCATGAGGGTGGTGTTCTGAAAGATATCCGTATTGAGTTGCTTCTGCCGGAACTGCCGCGCCGATGGAAGCCGCGATGAGACGATTGGGTTCATTTGTGGCATTACGCGCCATAACAACGAATGTAATGTTACCAGCGGATAATTTTTTTACTCCATCGGCAACAGGAATGCGGCAACACCCCGGGGGAAGAATACTCGAGACTGAAACCAAGTTGCACATTTCTACACCTGCATCTCGCAGAGCAAGTTCAAACGACTGCAGATAATCTTTATGGCGGCCCACACCTTTAGTGAAAAATACCTGACTGGGAATGAACATGTTTCTCTAAGTCTTGAATAATAGATTCAGTTGTCTTATCAAAAAGCCCATTTATTCTTTACACTTCAATGCTGACCGTGATGCTGATGAATGCGCTGTGGGTCGTTATCGAGCGATCCAGCTGCGACTGCTCCAATGACTTCTTCGATAGTATGAAGTCCTGTGAGAACGGGAAGAAGATTCGACCGGCGAAGATGTTCGACAGCACCTTGACCCATTCCACGGACAATCACTGCCTGACAATCCAGAACAGGTGAGACCATGGTTTGATGACGATGATCAGACGCTTCCCCGCTATGGTGTTCATGTTCTCCTTCTGCCGATCCAAAGGAATGGTGACCGGCTTTTTCGCGCCGCTCCCGTTTGGTTACTTTCCCATCAGAGAAGTTCAGTACTTCATAAAAACGAGCACGGCCAAAGTGTGAACTTACTGTTGTGCCATCATCTGTGGCTATTGCAATTACTAAATTTTTGAAATCCATTTTACTACTCCTTATTATTGATTTTGTGAATATTCATAGTTATTACAATTTTTTGGGCTGTGGTTTGTCGCTGTTTTGGAGCGGCTGGCAACAGCGTCTGCAATCTACGTGTTCCCGCTCGCCTAAGTCTCTTGATTGCCGCCGTCTGCAACGCGGACACTGCAGGTGTTTGCCCCTACCAAACTTAAATGACCCACCGGTAATTTCTATTCTGCAGCCCTCTACAAGAGCACGAGCAACTTTTGATCTTGCAGATTCTATAATTCTGCCGAATGTTGGGCGTGAAATGCCCATCTTTTTTGCAGCCTCCTCCTGAGAATGACATTCCAGGTCTGCAAGCCGCAAGGACTCGAATTCATCCATTGTTAAAACAATAAGTTCCTTCTGCATGAGGCATCGTTCTTCGTCAGCAGGGTGAAAAGAGTGTGCTGGAGGTGAAAAGGCAAGTCTTCGCAAACGTTTGGGTCGAGCCAAAAGAAATCCTTCGTTGTCTATGTTAGTTATGAGCAAATGCTCATTATTAATATACAGGTCTTGTCTGCAAATGTCAAGCAGCGGGAGAAGCTTGGTTGACGGGTTTGAATTGCTATTATTGGTAAAAGTATTTATTCTTTTCTATGTGAAAAAAGTGATAATTCTATGGAGATTAATAATTAATGAAAATAGATAATGTTCAGATCAGCATTCTAGTTGATAATAAGGCGGAAGCTGGTTTGATGAAGGAGCATGGTTTTTCTATATGGATCGAAGTCTCTGATCATAAAATATTATTTGATACAGGGCAGGGCAAAGCTTTCATTCATAACTCCACCGCACTTGGATGCAACCTCTCCCTTGCTGAAGCATTGATTCTCAGTCATGGACACTACGACCACACCGGCAACTTGGTTCATGTATAAGAACAAAATCCGGGCATAAAAATATATTGCCATTCTCAAGCGGTTAATACTCGATACGTTATACGGGATGGCACAACGCCCAAAGACATTTCAATTCCCAAAGAAGCTAGGACAGCGATTCTAAGTTTGCCTGCAGAGCAAGCCATCCGGGTTGCTCATCCACAACGAATTTATAACAATATCGGGTTATCAGGCCCCATTCCTAAGATACATTCACTTGAGGATACAAGCGGACCGTTTTTTCTTGATTTGGAAGGAACGCGTCCGGATCCTCTTGAAGACGATATGGCTATGTGGATTCAAAGTGATCGTGGACTCGTCATCATCACCGGCTGCTGCCATTCGGGGTTGATCAAAACCGTGAATCATGTCCGCCGAATCAGCGGTCAAGAGAAGATCTCTGCTATCATCGGAGGCTTTCATCTTGCGCATGCCTCACATCAGCGTCTTGAAGCGACCTGTCAGGCATTGCAGGAATGGAATGTCGATACAATCATTCCCTGCCATTGTACCGGTGATGAAGCAGTTGCTTTGATGCAGAACAAAATAGGTGGAAAAGTTGTTCAAGGATATGCAGGTTTAGTTTGGGAACAATAAATAGCGAAGTTTTTTTAGTCCAATTATGGAGTCTAGGCAAAGCAGGAAAATATTTCTAAATCCTGTCGACGCCGCAGAGAATAGCAACTATGCAAACGGCCATAAAGAAACCTGGAGTGGAGAGCCCGTCCTCGAAACCAGTAAATACCAAACCCCCTGACATCGCTTCCGCGTCGGTTCCCGACACGCTCGCAACACTTCACGTGAACCCCGACACCGGACTCACGCACCCAGAGGTGGACATCCGCCGAAAGGATAACGGCTTCAATGAAGTGGCTGAAAAAAAAGGGCATCCGGTCCTCCTGTTTCTCGGCAAGTTCTGGGGTCTATCGGCGTGGATGCTCGAGTTGATCATGGTGCTGTCGGCGGTGCTCGGAAAATACTCTGATCTCATTGTGGTTGGTGCACTGCTGGTCGTCAATGCCGTGTTGAGCTTTATGCAAGAGCACCGAGCCGCTGGCGTTGTCGAAACACTGCGGCGAAGGTTACAGGTGAGTGCGAGAGTGCTGCGAGATACAAGCTGGCAGGTCATTCCTGCCCGAGAATTGGTCCCAGGTGACATCGTCCGCGTGCGTCCTGGTGACATTATCCCAGCGGATGTGAAACTCCTCGCCGGAGGGTTGAGTGTTGACCAATCAGCTCTCACTGGTGAGTCGAAGGATGTTGACAAAGCGCCCGGCGACATACTCTCGTCGGGGTCTGTCGTCCGCCGCGGTGAAGGCAATGGCGTCGTCATGCTGACCGGGGCGAAGACTTACTTTGGACGCACCACCGAGTTGGTTCAGCAAGCGCGACCGAAACTCCACATTGAAGCAGTAGTGGCAAAGGTCGTTCGATGGCTCTTCGTCATCGTCGGCGCGCTGCTCGCCGTGGTGATCGTTCTGTCTCTGATCCATGGCGCGCCGCTTCTGGAGATGATTCCGCTCATGCTCATTCTATTGATGAGCGCGGTACCAGTCGCTCTCCCCGTTATGTTCACAGTCAGTATGGCTGTCGGATCGAAGGAGTTAGCGAAGCGCGGTGTGTTAGTCACACGCCTCAGCGCTGCCGAGGATGCCGCAACAATGGACGTGCTCTGCGTGGACAAAACGGGCACAATCACGATGAACCAACTAGCCGTCACCAGTGTGATTCCGCTTGAACGCGCGACGGAAGCCGATGTGTTATTCGCCGGTGCTCTGGCGTCCCAAGAAGCCAATCAAGATCCGATTGACCTCGCGTTCTTGGCTGCGGCAAAGGAACGGCATATCTTCGACAACCTTCCCAAGATCGCACCCATTTCCTTCGCACCGTTCGATGCGAAAAATCGGCGGACAGAAGCCGTGGTCGAACAGAACGGACAGCGGTTGCGCGTGATGAAAGGCGCCGTGCGAACTATCGCCGAAACCTGTGGATTTCAGCCCCCAGCGATCGATGCGTTGGAAGCGCGGGTCAGCGAATCGGCACTAAAGGGATATCGGACGCTGGCGGTGGCGCGCGGCCCCGAGACAGGCACCTGCGCATTGCTCGGATTGGTGACGCTCTATGATCCACTCCGGCCGGATGCCAAACAACTTATCGCAGAACTCCGGGACTTGGGTGTTCCGGTAAAAATGCTCACCGGCGATGCGTTAGCAGTCGCGAGTGAAATCGCACGTGGAGTTGGATTGCCCAACATCCGACGCGTGGCAGATCTAAAGGCCACGAGCGCAAAAGCTGGCAACGAGGCAGTTGACTTGTTGGCGGATGCCGATGGTTTCGCTGAGGTGTATCCAGAGGACAAGTACATCGTGGTGCAACACTTGCAAGCCGCGGGACACGTGACCGGCATGACTGGCGATGGCGTCAACGATGCGCCTGCGTTGCGCCAAGCTGAAGTCGGTATCGCCGTCAGCAGTGCGACTGATGTCGCCAAAGGTGCCGCGGGCGTTGTCCTTACCGAACCGGGGTTGACGAACATCGTGGCGCTGGTCGAGCAGGGACGGACTATTTACCAACGCATTCTGACGTGGANNATCATCAACAAGATCAGCCGGACAATATTGAAAGCTGCTTTCGTGGCAATCGCTTTCGTTGTGACTGGTAAATTCGTTGTCTCCGCCTTTGCGATGCTCCTGCTGGTTTTTATGACGGACTTCGCAAAGATCTCCCTTGCCACCGACCACGTTCGGCCATCCAAAAAACCGGAAACATGGAACATCGGCGGCTTCATCGCAGTATCCGTGGTGCTTGGAGTCGCGATGGTTGCTGAAACGCTCCTGCTATTATGGATCGGTTGGTTGCATTTTGGCTTAGCAACCAACAACAATGCCCTCTNNACACCTTCAGCTTTCTTATGCTGCTTTACTTTGCCGTATTCTCCATCGTGTCTGCTCGAGAACGCCACTGGTTCTGGGCGACGCTGCCCAGCAATACTTTTTTGTTTGCCCTCGCAGCCGATGCGCTCACGGGCACCATCCTGACGTTCGTAGGTCTCCCGGGACTTTTGCCATTGCCCTGGTGGCAGACG
>PMDB01000016.1 GCA_003155495.1 Ignavibacteriota bacterium | reverse complement strand
GGCTAACGGCACAATTTCTCCATTTCTGTAATTGTCAAATGAGTATGACTGTAAATTTAACCTTTTTTGGAACGATAGTCAAAAAAAAGCATCTAAAAGAGTAATGAATCGTATGGTGGAGGGCACAAAGTCAAGTTTCTTGACTGCCCCTGTAAAAATGGTTATATTGACTATGGAAACTTTAATAGCATATATTGGGTTTACTAAGTAAGAAGTCAGACGTCCTTATTGATGGATTCGTTCCGTCATTAAGGGGAAGGAACTATGGAAGGAAATTTTTCAAATAGAGTACAAGATGTAATCCGACTAAGCCGCGAAGAAGCACTAAGGCTTGGACATGATTATATCGGCACAGAACATCTTCTCTTAGGTATTATCCGAGAAGGCGAAGGCATTGCCGTCAAGATTCTTCGCAATCTCGGCGTCGATCTCTATAAACTAAAGAAGTCGGTTGAGGATACCGTTCGGACTTCGGGTGGAACTCTCACAATCGGTAACATACCTCTGACCAAGCAGGCCGAAAAAGTCCTCAAAATTACATATCTCGAGGCAAAGCTTTACAAATCCGATGTCATCGGAACCGAGCATTTATTGCTCTCACTTCTCCGTGATGATGACAACATCGCCGCACAGATTATGCACCAGTATAATGTGCACTATGATGTAGTTCGAAACGAATTAGACAATATAGTCTCCGGCAAGCCTTCATCGCCTCCCGGTCAGCCGCATGCTTCGACAGAAAAGAAACAGGATCGCTCCAAGACTCCGGTGTTAGACAACTTTGGACGCGATCTTACCAAAATGGCAATTGAAGACAAACTCGATCCCATCGTAGGGCGGGAAAAAGAAATTGAACGTGTTGCACAGGTACTAAGCCGACGCAAGAAGAATAATCCTGTACTCATCGGTGAACCTGGTGTTGGTAAATCCGCAATTGCAGAAGGATTAGCTCTTCGTATCGTTCAGAAGAAAGTATCACGTGTTCTGCACGATAAGCGAGTTGTTACACTGGACCTTGCTGCCCTGGTTGCTGGCACGAAATATCGCGGTCAGTTTGAAGAGCGGATGAAAGCAGTGATGAATGAACTGGAAAAAGCAAAAGATGTTATCCTTTTCATTGATGAGTTGCATACGATCGTTGGTGCCGGCGGTGCAAGCGGCTCCCTTGATGCATCAAATATGTTCAAACCGGCGTTGGCTCGGGGCGATCTCCAGTGCATCGGTGCAACCACACTGGACGAGTATCGGCAATACATAGAGAAAGATGGTGCTCTTGACCGCCGTTTCCAGAAAATTATGGTGGACCCTACCACTGTTGATGAAACGACGAAGATTCTCCAAAACATTAAGCATAAGTACGAAGAGCACCATGGTGTTCTTTACAGCGAAAAAGCAGTTGACGCGGCAGTTCGTTTAAGTGATCGATATATCACCGACCGCTACCTGCCAGATAAGGCCATTGATGTCATGGACGAAGCAGGTGCACGTGTACACCTCGCAAATATTAAAGTGCCAAAAGAGATTCTTCAACTTGAAGAAGAAATTGAAAAGATTCGACAATCAAAAAATCAAGTTGTAAAAAATCAGAACTTTGAGGAAGCCGCACGTCTGCGTGATCTGGAAAAGAAACTATTGAGCGACTTAGAAATTGCAAAACGAGAATGGGAATTGAAAGCTCGTGACACCGTGTATGACGTGAACGAAGAGGATTGTGCAGCGGTTGTTTCGATGATGACCAATATTCCTGTGCAGAAAGTTGCGCAGAGTGAATCTGAAAAACTGCTGAAGATGGAAGAAGCACTTGGAGAGATGGTTGTTGGACAAGAAGAAGCCATTGGGAAGCTCACAAAAGCAATACGACGTGCTCGAGCCGGATTGAAAGATCCAAAGCGTCCTATCGGTTCCTTTATCTTCCTTGGTCCAACTGGCGTTGGAAAGACCGAAATGGCAAAGGCTCTTGCCCGATATCTTTTCGATTCGGATGAAGCTCTGATTCGCATCGATATGAGCGAATATATGGAGAAATTTGCAGTTTCGCGCCTTGTTGGTGCGCCTCCGGGTTATGTCGGATACGAGGAAGGCGGCCAGCTTACCGAGAAGGTTCGTCGGAAGCCATATTCTGTGGTTCTGTTAGATGAAATCGAAAAGGCTCACCCGGATGTATTCAACATCTTATTACAGGTGTTGGATGACGGCCTCCTTACCGACAGTCTCGGTCGCCGTGTTGATTTTAAGAACACTATCTTAATCATGACATCAAACCTCGGTTCGCGTGATATCAAAGTTACAGGCGGATTGGGTTTCGGCACGAACACGCAGGAAGATAAATATAAAGCGATGAAATCCGGCATCGAAGATGCATTGAAGAGGGTTTTCAATCCTGAATTCCTCAATAGAGTTGATGATACACTCATTTTCCATCAGCTTGAACGTTCACATATTTACAAAATTATCGATATTGCCGCGAAAGACCTCTTCGGCCGAATGATGTCGATGGGAATTTCCATCGAGCTGACACAGGAAGCAAAAGATTTCCTCGCTGAAAAAGGTTATGATCCAGCTTTTGGCGCCCGTCCGCTCCGTCGAGCAGTGATGAAGTATATTGAAGATCCACTTGCCGAAGAAATCTTGAAAGGAACATACATGCACGGCAGTGTGGTACGTGCAAAGTTTAATAAAAACAAAGAAGAGCTTTTCTTTGTTGAGGCCGCGAAAGATATTGGAGACGATCAACTGAAAGAACACGGCGAAGAAATCATCGATACGAAATAGTTATATTTATTTCTGAGAATGAAATCCCTCGGCATAAACCGGGGGATTTCTATTCTTGCTATTCGTGCAATCTATCATCTGCGAACATTCTATCTAAACAGTGAAATCATATATCCTCTTTTACAAGCCATATGGTGTCGTGTCTCAGTTCACTCAAGGAAAAAATCACAAGGCTCTCTGCGATTTCGGTCCATTTCCAAAAGATGTATATGCTGCAGGAAGATTAGATGCCGACAGCGAAGGCCTTCTTTTCCTCACAAACGATACTGCAGTCAACCATCGCCTGACTGATCCGAAATTCGAACATGAAAGAACATATCTTGTTCAAATCGAAGGCATACCAGATGATGACGACCTCGCACGGTTAAGCAGCGGAGTTGTTATTGAAGCAAAACGCACTAAACCAGCGATTGTGCGGTTGTTTGATCAAGAACCGGTCTTCCCTATGCGTGACGTGCCAATTCGATTCAGAAAAAACGTTCCAACAACATGCCTGGAAATAACGCTACGAGAAGGGCGCAATCGGCAAGTAAGAAAAATGACAGCAGCAGTAGGACATCCCACCTTACGGCTTATGCGTACATCGATAACTTTCCTCACTCTCAAAGAATTACATCCTGGTGAGCACCGCGAGTTGACCTCTGAGGAAATTG
The DNA here is from genome assembly GCA_003155495.1 of Ignavibacteriota bacterium. Lineage (GTDB taxonomy): Bacteria > Bacteroidota > Ignavibacteria > UBA10030 > UBA10030 > Fen-1298. The sequence goes on along the minus strand of PMDB01000016.1, from coordinate 2,098 downwards.
AAAAATTATTCAGCCTACTTATGATTTCTTAAGCAAACAATCCACAATTATTTTCATTCATAACAAGTTTGAATTGAAGAAAAAAAACCCCGACGCACTACCAGACGCCGGGGTTAGGGAGGCTATCGAACTACCCGCCGTTGGGGAGCGGCAAGTAATTCAAATATAAGAACGTATCATATATGGAAAAAGTTCCCAAAATTAAATCAAATATTATTGTATTAGGAGTGTAAAAGAATAAAAAAATTTACTAATATAAATTGAAGTTATCGCAATTCTGGAGAAATATTGGTGGATTCAAAAGCCTACATTCAATAATCCTTACGGATGTCTATGATTTTCTAAACCAGAAAAAAGAACGAGGGAGATGAAAACACTCATCAATGATATAGTGATCAATTACATCAAACACGGATCATCACAAGGTTTACCGCTTGTATTTATCCATGGGTTTCCATTCAATCACAAGATGTGGGAACCGCAAATGCATGAGCTGCCCAACGACATCCATGCCATCGCATATGATGTGCGCGGTCATGGTTCCAGCGATATAGGTGACGGTCAATTCACTATAGAATTGTTTGTCGACGACTTGATCGACTTGCTCGACCACCTCGGCATAGAAAAAGCAGTACTCTGCGGTCTTTCCATGGGAGGATACATTGCACTCCGCGCTATCGAGAGATATCCGAAGAGGATCAAAGGATTAGTACTATGCGATACTAAGAGCGAAACTGACACAAACGAGGAAAAAATAAAACGCACAAGTTCAATAATAACTGTGAAGTCGGCAGGTGTTTCAGCGTTCGCCGAGGAGTTTGTAAAAGCCGTTTTTTGGCCAAAGACATTCGAAAAAAATCCAGGAGCTATCAAGTTTATCAAAGAACTCATTTGTGCAAATTCAACCCTTGGCATTTGCGGAACGTTGCTTGCTCTTGCCTCCCGCACCGACACAACGCAGAGTCTTTCTTCTCTCAATGTCCCAACGTGTATCATCGTTGGAGAACATGACCTACGGACACCACCTTCCTGTGCGCAAAGAATGCACAAAGCAATTGCCGGATCGGAATTACACATCCTATCTAATGCCGGTCATATGAGCAATCTGGAGAATCCTAAAGACTTCAACGAAAATCTTGTTGCATTTCTGAAGAAGCGTTGGTGAAATGGGAACAAATAAAATCAACTCCGGGTTTGAGTATCTTCTATGCGAAGAAACACACGCGAATGAAAAGTTTGACCTTCTCTATTCGTTCACCTATATTATGACAGACATACACTCAATAGCATTAAAAAGATGGTGCTCTTATGAATGAATCAAAACTCACTATTGGTTATTCCAACGAAACATCCTCAGATCCATTCCGCCGCCTCCGCCGCACACGAATGACAGAAGCACTCCGCTCTTTGGTACGCGAGACAGAGCTTTCACTCAACGATTTCATTCTTCCTCTCTTCGTAGTTCCCGGAAAGAAATTTCGTAAAGAAGTTGGTTCGATGCCGGAAGTCTTTCAACTCTCGGTAGATGAGCTGATTCGAGAATGTGCAGGCGTAAAAGCACTTGGCATTCCGGCAGTGATTCTGTTTGGCATTCCTGAGCATAAAGACGAAATGGGCAGCGATGCCTACAATGAGAACGGAATCATCCAAACTGCTGTGCGAGCACTCAAGAAGGAAATCCCCGATCTGTTAGTCGTTACAGATGTTTGTTTATGTGAATACACTTCTCATGGTCACTGCGGAATTGTTCAGGGCAATGAGATTGTCAACGACGCCTCTCTTGAGCTGCTGGCAAAAGAAGCATTGACACACGCACAGGCCGGTGCAGACATCATTGCACCATCAGACATGTTTGATGGCAGAGTGAAAGCAATCCGGAATATTTTGGATGCAAACAAGTATCTCAACATCCCGATTATGTCATACTCGGCAAAATATGCGTCCGGTTTTTATGGGCCATTTCGCGATGCTGCCGAGAGCACGCCAAAGTTCGGCGACCGCCGATCACACCAGATGGATCCTGCGAATGGAGATGAAGCACTTCACGAAGTGGAACAAGACATCATCGAGGGTGCTGATATCGTCATGATAAAGCCGG
>PMDB01000023.1 GCA_003155495.1 Ignavibacteriota bacterium | reverse complement strand
GGCACAAAATACGTGTTTTCCAAACGCTTGAAAAAGTCGGACTCGCTCGTGACCGGATGGAAAAACTCTGTTGTACTAAAAAACCTTGCAGATATCAAAAAGCTCAAACACTCAAAAGGCTCTGACATTCAGGTTTGGGGCAGCGGTGAACTCGTTCACCTGCTCCTGAAGAATGACCTTGTAGACGAACTCAGACTCAAAATCCACCCCTTGACTCTTGGTAAGGGGAAAAAGTTTTTTGACAATGATAACAATGACAAAGGAACGATTCCGGCAGCGTTTACATTACAAGAGAGTATTGTTACGCCACATGGAGTTATTATTGCGCATTACAAACGAGCTGGAAAAGTGAAGACAGGTACTATTGGAGCCTAAGGAGAAATACAATGAGAAAACTCATTGCAGCAATCAATATGACACTTGACGGNNTATCAACTTATGGAAAGTTATTGGCCAGCAATCGTAAAAAATCCTACCGGTAACAAACCAGAAGATGAATTTGCAGTACTCATAGACAATATTTCAAAGATTGTTTTTTCCCGCACATTGAAAAATGTTGATTGGAAAAACACAAAATTGAAAAAGGAAGTCGTGAAAGAAGANNCGGCAGCCCAAGTTTAATAGTCGCCTTAACGCAGCTTGACCTCATTGATGAATACCAGCTCTGTGTTCAGCCAATTATTTTAGGAAGAGGCTTAACATTATTTAAAAACGTCAAGAATAGAATTAATCTTAAACTCTTAAAAACAAAACCATTTGGCAGTGGTGCAGTAACTCTTTATTATGAGCCGGCAAAGGAATGACCTGTCTTCGTAGAAAAGATTTAGGTCAGGTGAAAAAAGACTGCACTGGAAGAGAAGTGATCGATGGCAGCCTCACCAGTCGAGCATGCTAAGGGAAGAATCGCTGGCGCTTAGAATAATTACATTTTTTATTTCACTGTCTGTTTTTCTGATGATTCCGGATCAGACTTTCAGTGACGCCATATCAATGACAAACCAGTATTTCACATCGCTCTTTAAAAGGCGCTCGTAGGCATTATTGATATCCTGAATCTTGATCACTTCGATGTCCGATGTGATGCCGTGCTTGCCGCAAAAATCGAGCATCTCTTGCGTTGCAGGAATGCCGCCAATAACGGAACCAGCAACGGACTTTCGACCCATGATCATTGGAACTGTGTTCAGTATTGGATCCAGTCCGCCGAGATATCCGACGAGCACGAGCGTGCCGTTTATTGCGAGCGTCGGAATATACGGATTCACATTATGGACGTTGGGGACAGTATCGATGATCAGGTCAAATTGACCTTTCATAGAAACCATCTGCGCTGCATCGGTGGAAAGCACGACTTGGTCAGCACCCAAGCGACGTGCATCCTGCACCTTGTTAGTTGAACGCGTAAAGAGAGCAACATCTGCTCCCATAGCTTTTGCCAGTTTGAGCGCCATATGTCCAAGTCCGCCAAGTCCTATCACCGCTACATTGCTACTTTTGCCCACCTTCCAATGCTGAAGCGGAGACCAGGTGGTAATTCCGGCACACAGTAACGGCGCTGCACCTTTCAGATCCAATCCGTCTGGAATCTTCAGTACGAATTTTTCTGATACAACGATTTTCTCCGAGTATCCACCATAGGTTGGCATCTTATCATGAGGATCGATGCTGTTGTAGGTGAACGTTGCTCCATGTTCACAGTACTGTTCATCTCCTTTTTCGCAGGAAGCGCAATGCTGGCAGGAATCGACCATACAGCCGACACCAACATTATCGCCAACTTTAAAGCGAGAAACATTTCCTCCGACTTGAATAACTCGACCGATGATTTCATGCCCGGGCACAACGGGATAGGCAGTGCCTCCCCAATCATTGCGGGCGGTGTGCAAGTCCGAGTGACAAACACCGCAAAAGAGTATCTCTATTTCCACATCGGTTGGTCTAACATCTCTTCGGTTGATATTCAGTGAAACTAACGGCGCATTTGCCGCCTTCGTTCCGTATGCTTTTATGTTTTTCATTTCCATCCTTTTTATTTTAGATATCAAGTTTTCTAGTGCCTAACCACTTCACCATTGCCGGATCGCGATGGTCGAAGAACAGGCTTTTCTTTGTATCAAGCGCAGCAATCGCGTCCATATCTTCAGTGCTGAGTTCAAAATCGAATATATTAAAATTCTCTGCAATTCGTTCGGATCGAACTGATTTTGGAATAGCAACAATTTTTCTTTGGGTCAGCCAGCGAAGGATAACCTGTGCAACGGATTTCTTGTATTTTCCTGCAATAGAAAGAAGCAGCTCATTGTGGAAAATATTGTTTTTACCTTCAGCAAATGGTCCCCAGGATTCAATCTGAATATTGTTTTCTTGCAAGAATTTTTGAGTTTCAATTTGCTGATTGAAGGGATGTGTTTCGATCTGGTTTACTGCAGGAACTACGTTGTTATGAAGGATCAAATCCATGACCCGATCCGGCTGGAAGTTGCTGACACCGATGGCCTTGATCCTGCCTTCACGATACAATTCTTCCATCGCTCGCCAGGAACCATAAATATCTCCATAGGGTTGATGGATCAGATACAGATCCAAATACTCTAATTGTAACCTCTGCAATGATTTTTCAAAAGCCTTCTTCGTGCTTTCGTATCCTGTATCCTGAATCCAAAGTTTTGTAGTAATAAACAATTCTTCCCTTGCTGCACCACTTCTTTTAATCGCATTGCCAACTTCCAATTCGTTCCCATAGGAAGCAGCAGTATCAATCAGACGATAACCGGTGTGTATCGCTTCAACAACAGCATTTTCACATTCGCCCGGATTCGTTACCTGAAAAACGCCAAACCCTAATAAGGGCATTTCTACACCATTGTTTAATAGAACCGTTTGCATAATTTTTACTCCGGTATCACTTCGTTTAAACATTTAATCGCTGTTAACACTCTTGTATTCTTCGTCGGTCACTGGTGACAGCCATTTCACAGCCCCTTGCTCCGTGTTATTAGTAATAACGATATGAGTAAGACTGCTGTCGTGCGCAGCGCCATGCCAGTGTTCGATATGAGACGGGATAACGACGACATCGCCTTTCGTGAGTAGCCTTGCGGGTTTCCCTCTTTCCTGATAATAGCCTTTGCCGTCGGTAACAAGCAGGATTTGTCCAGCCGGATGTGTATGCCAGTTGTTCCTGCAGCCCGGTTCGAAGACAACATTCCCTATTGCATAACTTCCCGTCTCGTCTTGCGGCACAAGCATCTTCAGCCATGCAGTTCCAGTAAAGTAATCGGGGGACGTTTTCTCACCTTTCGGGAAAATTACATTTTGATATTCTAATGTATTCATAACAGCTCTTTTCTTTTTATAGTCCTGTTCTTTTTTCCAGCTCTTCCGGATAGCGGTCGCCCATAACTTTGATTTTGCCAAGCGCCAATTGAATCTCGCTCAATTCTTTTGAAGTCAATGTAACTTTTGCAGCTCCGATGTTTTCTTCAAGACGATTTAGCTTTGTTGTTCCGGGAATCGGTACGACCCACGGTTTTTGTGCCAGCAGCCATGCAAGTGCAATTTGACCGGGTGTTGCGTTCTTTTGTTCTGCCACCTTCTTCAGGAGATCCACTAGGACCTGATTCGCTTCGAGCGCCTCGGGAGTAAACCGGGGAACGATATTGCGAAAATCCGATTTGCCGAATTTAGAATCTTTATTAAAACTTCCTGTAAGGAAACCTTTTCCCAAAGGACTAAACGTTACGAACCCGATGCCGAGTTCCTCCAGTGTTGGCACCAATTCTTCTTCCGGGCGTCTCCACCAGAGAGAATATTCGCTTTGAATAGCTGTCAGAGGCTGTACAGCGTGTGCGCGGCGAATGGTCTTTACTCCCGCTTCGGACAGTCCCCAATGTTTTATTTTACCTTCCCGGATCAAATCTTTTATAGTGCCTGCTACATCCTCAATCGGAACGGCAGTATCCACTCGATGCTGATAGTATAAATCTATAAATTCAGTGTTCAGGCGTTTCAGCGAACCCTCTATGGATTTTCTGATCTGCTCGGGACGGCTGTCCTGCACCTGTTTTCCATCCTGCATCTTAATACCGAATTTGGTGGCAATCACAACTTGATCGCGGTAGGGAGCTAACGCTTCGCCCACGAGTTCTTCATTAGTGAACGGTCCGTACATTTCGGCAGTATCGAAAAACGTCACACCGTCTTCAACAGCTTTTTGAATCAAAGAGATCATTTCTTTTTTGCCGGGTATCTCGCCATAAGCGTAACTCATACCCATGCAGCCAAGCCCGAGAGCAGAGACTTCCAATCCGTTCTTTCCTAATTTGCGTTTTTGCATTTCTTCTCCTTTTATNNGAGAGGACGTATACAAAAGGCGGGATTACAGATACATTTTACGCCTACTCGTTGGCAGTCAATAGAGTGCGATTCCCTGTTTTTCATTGAAAATCGCTAAAAGGAGCTTCAATGATCAGGCTGAATTCAGATGAGTTCCATGCTTCGAACCCACGATTTCAAACTTGTGCAAACATGACACATACAGTCAACTATCTTCCTGTTACCTGCAAATAGGTGATCTGTTTGCTTCGATAGATGGCCTTGGCATCTATGAGTTGATCATTCATCTGCTGCTGCAACGCCTGCGCTTCCAATAAATCGGCAACCGAGATCATGCCGTTGTTGTAACTATCTTGATTAACCTTCAGATTTTCTTCCGTCTGTGCCTTCGCTTCTTCGCTCAGCAATACCTGTTTGTACGCATCAGAGAAATCCTGCCACGCTTTTTGCATTTGCAAAAGAAGCAGTTCAGAATTATCCTTCAAACTATTTTTCGCAATTTCTTCTTTTACGTTTCGTTCCGATAATGAATGCGATGCTTCCCACCAGCCAGAGATAGGAATAGAGACTGTCCCAAATGCCATTCCCAATGTTCTATCTTTACTATCATCAAGCTTCATATATATTCCGCTGACACCAACGGCAACTTGAGGCAGGTATTCGCCAAGTTTCATATTGCTTTGCAATTCTTCAGCGCGCACTGATGCCTGTAAAAGATTATATTCCGATCTGTTTTTCAATGCTTCTGCGTGGTCGACATAGAATGATTGTGGAAGATCAGCGACAGACAACGTATCTGCGAGCACCAGAGTCGAATCGTACGGGATGCCGATATACTGGCAAAACGCCATCGTTGCAAGTTTCTTTCCATTTTCCAATTTGGATTTATTAAGAAGCACTTCACTGCGCTTTACTTTTACCTTCAGCAGATCATTTCTTGATACAATCCCTGAAGCAAATGCATCTTTCACTTGCGCCAGCAGCCTATTTAATAATTCTTCATACGTTTGAATTGTTTTCTGCTTTTCACTCAGCGACACGACAAGCCAATATTGCTCTTCCGTTTTGAGCAATACTTCATTTTGTGCAAGTTTGTTTTTATATTCACTTACATCTTCGCCCAGCCCTGCCAATCTGTTTCCATTCCAGATTCTTCCGCCTGTAAAAATAGGTTGCGTGGCAGTGATCATTCCAAATGTACCGGACTTCATCAGTCCCATGGTTGAACTCGGCATATATGCAAATTGCGTTGCTGTCGATAGACCAGCGAGGTCTTTTCCATCATACACAGGAAGATTGCCACCATGCGTTGATATTTCCATCATATTCTTCTGGGATTCAAACAGAGCACCACTCGCACTGATAGATGGAAAATATTTTGTTACCGCCGCTTTGCGCGTTTGCCGGGAAGCTTCGATTTCCAAGGCACCATTCTTTATTGCGCAATTATTTTGCAATGCAAGTTGCTTACTCTCTTCCAGTGTCAAAGCCTTTTGCGCAATTGCAATATTTGCACCTATCAGTATGGACATTGCGAATACATATTTTTTCATGTTATTTTGCTTTCTTCAACTTTATCAAAATCTTTTCTATGGAATAAATAGTAGAGCACTGGTAACACCAGCAGTGAGAGCACAAGTGCAAAAAGCAACCCGAAACATATTACAGCACCAAGCGGCCCCCACAGCGAAGAACCGCTAGCAATCATCGGTATAACGCCTACTGCAGCCGCGGCTGAAGTGAGAAATATTGGACGCATTCTTCTCTTCCCGGCGGAGATCGCCGCCTCTTCCAATGAATGCCCATGCTCGTGACGAAGTTCTTCTGCATACGAAACAAATATTACACCGTTACGTACAACAATTCCAAATAAACCAATTAATCCAATAAAGGCAGTTGTTCCGAATGGATATCCTGTTACAAACACTCCAAACGCGGCGCCAAATACACTTAGCGGGAGCGTAACCATAATGAGAAGTGATGTTTTGATATTTTTAAACTGAAACATCAAGATGAGAAAAATAGCAATAATACTTACAATCAGTGAATAGTAAAACGGTGTAATATTTTCCTGCGTCATTTGATAATCGCCGCCGTATTCAATAGAAACACCAGGAGGCAAATCCATTTTATCAACAAGAGGTTTGATTTTACTAAATATCGTTGCAGGCAGTTTTCCTCTTTTTATTTCGGCGAAAACAGTTATAGTTCGTACTCCGTTACGTCGCACAATCTCTCCTTCTGTCCAACCTGGTCTTATCGTTGTCAACTGACGAACAGGAACAGAGGAAAACATAAATGGAGAGGTTACATATTGGTTCATGATATCGCTGGGACTGGATTTGGTCTTCTTATTGATTTTTAACTTCACGTCAACGGGATAATCTCCTTCCCAAACGGTCGAGATCGGGAATCCTTTGGTTCCAACCATCAGCGAATAAGCCAGAAGCGAATTCGAATAACCAAGCCGGGCCGCTTCATCTTTTTTTACGACGAGATCGGCAGATTGCAGCGGCTGTTCATAATCGGTGCGTATAAACTCGACATCCTTGAACTGCCGCATAATATCAGAGACACAATTTGCTGTCTGTTTGATGGTCTGGATGCTATCTCCCGAAATACGGATCTCAATTGGAGCCTTGAATATTTCGAACGCCAATTGCTTCCATTTTATATTGGCAAGGGGATATTTTCCCTCCATTTTTTTACTGTACTCATCAAGAATCTCAACAGTAGCCTTGTTCGATTTCGTTACCACAACCAATTGACCATAACTCTTTGCAGGAAAATTGGGTGCATAGAGAGCATTAAAACGTGGTGAGCTTGTTCCAATGAATGACGTCACGACCTGAACGCGCGGGTCTTTTTGAAGTATTCCTTCAAGATCTGTCATAACAGAATCTGTTTTCTGCAGAGAACTTCCGATGGGCAGAAATACTTCCACTGCAAACTGATTCCTTTCAAGTTTTGGGAATGACTGCTGCGGAGTAACCGCAATCAATACAAGTCCTATGATGAACGAAAGACCACCTGCAAGGACGACCAGTTTTTTCCTTTTAAACGCCTTCTCCAGAAGTTCGTTATAAAAATTCTGAAGTCTATCGAGAAATGTCGCTTTCCCTTTGTTTAATGAATTTCCTTTTATACCTGTTTTAATGAATGTGTAACTTAACAACGGTATTACCGAAACCGAAAGCAACAATGATATAAGGAGTGCGTACGTAATGGTTATTGGAAGCGATCGTGTAAATTCACCACCAGTACCGCTCATAAATAATGGCATCGGCAGAAAACATGCTATGATGATAAGCGTAGCGGAAAGCACGGAGCTGAAAAGTTGAGTCACGCTTTTTGTTCCAGCATTAAACGGGGTCATACCCTGATCCAATTTTTCAATATAATTATCGACTATAACGATAG
>PMDB01000048.1 GCA_003155495.1 Ignavibacteriota bacterium | reverse complement strand
TCGACTGCGGCATGTTTCAAGGAAAACGGTCGGAAGCGTATGAACGCAATCGAAATTTCCCATTCAATGCATCCGATATTGATGCGGTTATGCTCTCGCATGCACATATCGATCATGCCGGGAATCTTCCGAATCTGGTGAAGAATGGATTCCGCGGCCCTATATATGCCACCGGGGCAACACGCGACCTATGCAATATTATGTTGTACGACAGTGCCTACATCCAAGAACGTGATATCGAGTTTGTAAATAAAAAACATCAAAAAAAAAACGAACCGCTTGTTCAGCCTCTATATACTGTTATGGATGTCACGACTGCAATGTCGCAGTTCATCAGCATCAATTACGAACAATCAATACAGATAGCCAACGGTGTTAGGGCAACATATCTCGATGCCGGACATATTCTTGGTTCTGCAGTAACGGTGCTTGAAGTGGAAGAGAACGGCATGCGAAAAAAAATCGGCTTCACTGGTGATTTGGGAAGAAAAAATGCACCCATCATTAAAGATCCACAACCAATTGGCAGCGTCGATGTGCTGATTTCCGAAAGTACATACGGGGGAAAACTGCACGATCCGATAATCGGAATGAAGGATTCGCTCTGTCAAGTTATTAAGCAAACATCTGACCGCGGCGGAAAGGTGATCATACCTTCGTTCAGCGTTGGCAGAACGCAGGAGATTGTCTATCTTTTGTCTGAACTTTTTGATGAGGGCAGATTGCCGGTTATTCCGATCTACGTTGATAGTCCGCTCGCAGTGAATGCAAGCGACATCTTTCGGCTGCACGCCGAGTGCTTCGATGAGGAGATGCTTACTCACTTGCATGCGAACGAAGATCCGTTCGGCTTCAACCGGCTTATATACGTACGGTCGGTAGACGAATCGAAGAAATTGAATTCACTTCAATCGTCATGTGTGATTATTTCGGCATCCGGAATGTGCGAAGGGGGAAGAATTGTTCATCATCTTGCCAACAACATAGAGAATCCAAAGAATACGATCCTTATCGTCGGGTTTATGGCAGAACACACGCTTGGACGACGGATAGTAGAAAAACGACCGGAATTAAGTATCTTCGGTGAAGTGCATAAGTTGAACGCAGAAGTGGTAGTACTCAACTCTTTCTCGGCGCACGCAGATCAAGATGAACTGGTGAAATATATTCAAGTTGCGGATCAAATGCAGCTGAAAAAAATATTCCTTGTCCATGGTGAAATTACTCAAGCAGAGAAATTATCTTCTAAACTGAAAGAAGTTGGTGTGAAGAAGGATATCTACATTCCGGTAACAGGAGAAAAAGCCGAGGTGTGAACGTGAAAGTGTTTTTAGATGATGCCGGTGATTCGACACTGTTGCTTTTTTGTATTACGATCCCAATAAAGCTTTTGCAAAATCCTGTATACGGTTCACATCCCGGCTCGGTTCCAGTGGCACCACGCCTCTCTTGCAGGGGATTTCATCAAATGTCTCGTGAACAACTATGGATCTGACGAGTGGTGTCTGCGGTTAAAAATTCACAAACACTCCTTTGTTTATTCTTCATTGGATGCGAATGGTTGTTTTTCTGCAAGATGATGAACGCTCAGGAAATTATTCATCCCTTTCCTTTGCCAAGGGCAGACAGTCTTCAACTATCATCACTGAGTTTTACTCGTGTGTTGAACACCTATGTGTGGAGTGGAGATTTCCAAAAAGAAATGCATGGTCAGATTTGGAATGCCGAAATTCACCAGCATATTCGATCTCGTCTTGTTAAATCTGACCAAAATGCAATTCAGGATGAGTATCAAGGATACATTTCTTTAAATGCACGGCTTTCGGAAGAGTGGAACCTTCAACTGAAAAATGTATCCAATGTTCTTGCGGATAATCGGGTTATTGATCTTGGTCGGATGGCACAGCATCAAGTACTCGCCGGTTTCGAGTACCTTCCTACAGGAAATGTGAAAGGTGAAGTATCCGGAGGATATGAGTTGAATTCTCAGGAGGAAGAAAGTGATCAGGGATTTGCCTACAAGATGGGTTTCGATGCTCATCGAGTAAAGCTCGATGAGTTTGATGCTTCACTTCAATCCTCATGGAATCAGTCTTTTCTTGGCCGCCGCAATCCCCGAACAGGAGACGCCAAACTTATTCTCTTGCGTGACTTTGGTGGCGGTGTTAGCGATTCACTTGAAATAAATTACGGTACACAAAGAAGTGAGTTCTACACGGGACTTTCTTCGTCCTATCAAAATTCATTAGGCGTGCAACATAATATATTTCGCCGTGATGCAGATGCGTTTGAAATTATGAACCAAACAAAGTATGGCTTAGATCGGAATTTCTCACTGAATACTTCATTCGGATTATCGAACCGATTGATTGACCGGGGCTATAGATTCAAGGATAATCTAAATCCTGCATCGCTGACCGATTCTCGTATCCAAGAAATGGAATTCTTTGGTGCAGTTTCTCTGTTATGGTCACCGTTCGATTGGCTTAATGCAGATATTAAACTTCTATATTCCGAGAAAGACGAGCAATATTCTGTGCCGGATGCTCCAGTACTCAACATTGAACAACTACGCGCTCAAGCGAACAAATTAGAGAATACAGCACAACGCACGATGTTATCGACTGCTTTCAACGCCGACGTGACCCGAAATGACAACATTCGCTTGGTGTCGTCGGTTAGTATTCTTCGATATGATACTCCGGATGTTTCGAATACCGATGATCGCGACGAATTGCTTATTACGTCCGGCTTAGATATGCTCCATCGTTTATCATCTCACTTGTTGTTGACACTGACAGCAGATCTCACACTCTTCCATTTGGTATATATCTTTCAGGAACAAAGCGCAAATAACAATTGGAACCGTGTCATTCGATTATCGCCAAGTGTTGAATATATGCCTTCTTCATGGTTCCGAACGGTTGCACGAGCCGAAGTACTGGCAAACTACACAATAAGCGACTATGAACAACAAAGTGCATCGATACGAAGCTTCTCGTACAGGCAGGCAATGTGGTCAGATTCTACTGTTCTGCGACTGAGCGAAAAAATTGAGTGTAACTTTTCAGGAAGCTTGCGTATCTTTGAACGAGGAACACTCAAGTGGGAAGAGTTTAAGGAGAAGCCGGAAGAATATTTTATGGAAAAGAATTTGTGGCCGGAGATTATTTGGTCATCTACCATGGGATTGAAAGTGGGATTCGGATTCCGATACTTTGGTCAAGATCGTTACAAATACCAAAATAATCAGCGAATCTTTACTCAAGGAATTGAAGCTTTGGGACCCACTGTTTTCATAGAGTGGTGGGGATCGAGTACCGAGAAAATCACTTTGAGTGGATGGAGGGAAGAACAAAAAAATAATGGTACGACCAAAGCAACTATTTCAAATCTTTCTATACAAGTTGGGTTCATTCTGTAGATGAGGAGATAGAATGAAGTCATATACGAAACCAAAGAAAAAAAAGAAATATGGCAGGACTGTTTTTGAAATGATCTGTCAGAGCAATCCAAAAGAAATTGGATGTATTGAAAATTTTCTACAGCAGGTCAGTAAAAAACTCGATTTGGACGATGGAACGATGTATCGTTTGTTGGTATCCTGCACCGAAGCAGTAAATAATGCAATGATCCATGGGAATAAGTCCGATCCCAATAAAAAGGTTGCTATCCGATGCATTGCAGACAGACAATTTCTCACTATCCGTGTGAAAGATGAAGGCAAGGGGTTTGATCCGGAAAGTTTGCAAGATCCTCGCGAGGAGAAAAACTTGCTGAAAGAGAATGGGCGTGGGGTGTTTTTAATACGTTCATTGATGGATTCGATTACCGTTAAACAGCTTAAGTCTGGGTCGGTTGTAGAAATGAAAGTGAAACTCCACAAACAGATTTAAATTGGCTAGGGTATGTTGGAAAAGAAAAACCCGTCTCGATGATGGAAACGGGTTTTTTTGCTTATAGAAGAACTGCCCGGATAAAATATGTTATCGAACAGACGGGCTGAACAGCAAATCTAATGAATTGAACGCTCCAAATGGAAGCACAGGGTCGATCTTTCCGTTCCCGCCTTTAGCAAGAGGAGCGGACAGCTTCGGCAGAGCACTAATATTGACCAATGGAACGTTCATTCCAAAAGAAGCATTGATCACTTTGATATATTCGTTTGCNNCCGTTCACTTTCACATTATTAAAAAAGCTGTTGAAATTTACCACCGCTGCACCCTTCGCAGCTGCAACAGATGCAATAGTACTGTTGAAATTATTTACCGCAGTTGTCGCCGATGCAATTTCATCAGCATCGAGAATCAAAGCATCCGGCCATGGGTTTTGCGGGTGAAAACCAAATGGTTTAGTTGTATCAATGCCGGCTCCAGCTAACGCAGGATACAATTCCGCGATCGTTTTTCCCTGTAAAGCTGCCGCATCACGCCAGAATTGACCGGTCGGCATGCCTAATAAAGCAGCATATGCTTGCCCTTTTAATGTTACTAAAGGCGCATTCGTTTCGGTCAATTTTGTAGAATCAAAAGCCATTCCAAGTGTGCCGTGTCTTTGATAGCGCAAGTAATATGGCCCCGGAATGTGCGGTGCAAGAAGAGGATTTACAGTTGTAAAGAAGGGAACAGAAGTAACATTTGGAATGTTTCCGACCACGATTTTTGCGTTTGGCAGTGTGTTACGCAGTGCATCGAGTGCTTGTGTATAAAGAGCGCTAAATATTGCTGGATTTGTCGGTGCATTTGGAGAATAACCGCCGCTGACAGCGAATCCTAATACGTCATTTGCACCAAGCCAGAATGTTACAAGATCCGGATGTAATGCTGCTGCTTGAAAGAATACACTTTTTGGAAATGGCGATCCCGGGTTATCCCAACGCAAAATGCCACGAGATCCTAGAGGAGAAGATTGATATGTTCCGGTTGTATCCATAAAACCTGCAAGTGGTATACCTGGGATTCCTAAATTATCATAAGGCCTTAAAACCGTTGCAGCGTTTTCGGGTGCACCAGCGATTACCGTTTCTCCAATCGGGCCAATAAGCGGGGTTCCGCCTGACCAGCCGTAAATAACATATCGGGAGGCTTTTCCTGTTGATTGATCTGGTATACCTGGATCTGGCCAATAAGGTTGTTCAAATGTCCCTATAGTTGCCCCGGCTTTAGTTAATTGTTGTGCAATGAGATTCGGGTAACTATAGAGTTGTGCCGATTTATATAATCCGGCGGACTGATAACCTGCTGTTAAGCTGTTGCCGATAGATACATATTTTGTAACAGTCGAGTTACCGAGCCCGATAACAGGCGCTGTAGGCGCCGAGTCCGTGCAGCCATTCAGGAGCGCGGCAATCAACGCAGCGAAAGTGATAAAGAGAACTATATATTGTTTCATTGTCTATCTCCAATTCATGTTTTTGATGGATGCATAATGATTGTCATCTTAGAAAGTGTAACCAATGTTGATACCGATAAGAGTTGCCGTCATATTGTAAGTACCATCGAAGGCGATAGTTGGAACGGTATTCTCTGCTTTACGTTGGTCAAATTTCAAGAAGAAGCATGCTGCATCCACTCTCCAATTTTCGCAAATCTTATATCCGATACCGATGTTATACCCATTGCGGTTAGCATCTGGAAGCATAGGCTCTACATATTCTGTTAATACAGGCGAATGGTCATAGAGATATCCGGCTCGTAATTGAATATTATCCATGGTGTATTCTGCACCAAATCGTAAAATATATGTGTCCTGATAATTTTTTGGTAAGACTTCATTTTTTGTTGGGTCTGCCTTAAATCCGATTGCTAATTCTTTATAGGATGACCAGCCGACATATTGGTAATCAGCTTCTACTTCAAGATTCTTCATGGCTTTGTATGCAACCCCAATGAATCCTGTCGCCGGTAATGTAATTGTGGCAGTGGCATCGCCATTGGGAAGTGCCAATACTGTATAGTTTGGATCAAATTTTGCAGAACCGCTTGCATCAAGCTTAACAGAACTGCGATAAGAAATACCTAATGACAAATCTGGAATGAATTTATAAATGAGTCCGGCATTAAAACCGATACCGGTTGCGCTTAAATCGAGATTGACTATTGGAAGAGGTGCATCAAATGGGAAGTTAGCAAGTCCGATCTTCATCGTAACCTTACCGGTCACATAATTAAGTCCGGCGCCTATCGAGAGTTGGTCATTGACTTTATAAGCGATTGTAGGTGTGATGAAGTAAGTTGTAAGGTCAATCTTTTGTGCGATGGATTGCCCGATCCAATTTGCAGGCCATTCTGTCCCTAATCCATATGGATTAGTCACTCCCAGGCCGATATGAATATTATCGTTTAGCTCGTAAGTTCCGTAAATATTAATCGGAGTGAATGTTTGATCCACCATCTTTGTCTCATCGTTGAGTGAAAGATTTGACGGGCCGTAAAAAGTCACCTTGGGCATAATAAATGTCGTTCCAAGGTATATAGATGAGCCCTGAAAACTCAATCCTGCTGGATTAAAATAGATTGCGGATGGATCGTCGGCTCTGGCGGCGAATGCACCTCCTTGTGCCATTGCGCGTGCGCCAACCTCATTCAATTGAAATCCCCCACCGAGAGCGATACAAACTACCAACACAGAAAGGACAATAATCCCTAATAGATGTTGAGAATAAAGTCTCAAAGCGACCTCCTCAAGTGATGTGAATGGTTTGTGGTTTGATGTAAAATTTAGATAAAACTTTTTTCGATGTCTTAGAACGAAAGCAGTATAATAAATGAATCTATAAGAAGCAATCTTCAGAAGAAAATTGTTACTATATCAGGTTTTTGGCTCTGATCAAAAATGTCAGGAATCGTACAAAAGAAGGATCTTGAAATATTCTCAAAGTTCTCAGCGGGATTGAGGTAAATGCTATGGAACGAAAGGAATTAAACCATGACCTTATTCATATCCGTTTTAATATCTTCGGCTGATTTATTGAGAGCTGCCTGTTCGTCGGGGGTAAGCTTGATTTGGATAATTTGCTCCATTCCTTTTCTACCAAGTTTAATAGGTACACCGAGAACAGTATTATGTATACCATATTCTCCTTGGAGAAATACGGCACAAGGAAGAATGCGTTTTTTATCCTTGACAATAGCTTCGACCATCTGAACGGCTGAAGCGGAGGGAGCATAATAGGCACTGCCGGTTTTCAGGAGATTCACAATCTCTATACCGCCATCGCGCGTATGTTGAACCAATCGCTCAATAGTTTCTTTATCCATCAATTCAGGAAGAGGAATTCCAGAAACTGAAGAACAACGAGGCAAAAGCACCATGGAATCCCCATGACTGCCGAGAACAAATGTACTAATGTCTTCAACGGAGACATTGAGTTCCATGGAAATAAACTTACGAAAGCGAGATGAATCCAGAATACCCGCCATGCCTATCACTCTGTTCCGTTCAAAACCGCTTGTCCTAAGGGCAACGTATGTCATAACATCAAGCGGATTTGAGACTACAATAATGATAGCGTTGGGAGAAACTTTCACTGCTTGTTCTGTGCAAGATTTAACAATTTGAGCATTTGTTGTTTGCAGATCATCACGGCTCATTCCAGGTTTTCGTGCAATCCCAGCTGTAATAAAAATAATATCAGAATTCTCAGTCGGTTCGTAGGAGTTGGTTCCTATGACTTTTGTATCAGAACCTTGGATAGGAGCGGAGGCGCTCATATCCAATCCTTTACCTTGCGGCATACCTTCGACCACATCAACAAGGACAACTTCATTGGCGAGTTCCTGGTCAACAATGCGTTCAGCTATTGTTGACCCGACATTGCCTGCGCCAATAACGGTAATTTTCATAATAATCTCCGATCTTGAAAAATATACGAACGGCTGGTATAACTATGATTTCATAGAGAGTGTTCCCCGCCGCCTTGTGGAGACAAAAACAAAGATTTTTAACTGAAAAAAAAGCCTCCCACTGGGAGGCTTCTTCAATAAACCATGTATTCTGTGTTATGCAGGTTGCACGATACTTATGCGCTGCTTTGTTTTGCCATACCGCTCGAATTTTACAATACCGGTAGCAAGTGCAAAAAGCGTGTCATCGCTACCAATACCGACATTGATACCTGGATGAAATTTTGTTCCTCGCTGCCGTACAAGAATATTTCCTGCGAGAACTAATTGACCACCGAAGCGTTTCACTCCGAGGCGTTGAGCATTACTATCGCGGCCGTTCTTAGAACTTCCACCGCCTTTTTTATGAGCCATACAACCTCTCCTGTTTAAGCAAGATTTATTATTTCAATTTCCGTATACTGCTGGCGATGTCCATTACGAACTCTATAGCCTTTTCGTTTTTTCTTCTTGAGCACGATCACCGTCTCATCTTTGACATGTCGCAAAACTTTTGCCTCGACAAAAGCTCCTTGAACGTATGGACTGCCTACACTGGCTTTCTTATCATCGCCAGTCAAAATGACTTTATCAAACTTTATTGTTGAACCGACTTCTGATGATATTTTCGGTACAAATACTTTATCTGAAGGAGAAACCTTCACTTGTGTTCCGGCAATTTCTACGACTGCGTACATTGTTTTCCTCAATTGCTAAGACCAGTTATAAATTAACATTCTAAAATACGGAAAAAGTGTTAGAGAGTCAACGAGTTTTCCAGCAAAAAAACAAAAATTCAATAAATAGCTCACTTACAGAAGCCGGAAATATGAAAGCGCAGCGGTTTTTCAGGTTCTCGCGAATTCATTCATTCATCGTCTGATGTCAACTTTGTTTCAAGAACCTGCCGTATTTGATCAAGAGGCATTTCCATCCCTGTCCAGAGTTGAAATGATGCAGCTCCTTGATGAATGAACATTCCAAGTCCATCGATAGTTTTTGCACCGGCGGCTTGAGCTTCGTTCAGAAGACGGGTCTTCAATGGACGATAAATAAGGTCGAAGACAATATGCTTATTTGATAACCAATGTTGAGTTGGAAGTGGAGAGTCAAGCACATGAGGGAACATTCCAACCGTGGTTGCATTAACGATGAGTGTGGAGTTCTTGATTGCAGTTTCAAGAGCCGCGTCAGTACTATGGATAACATTGAACTGGACATTGTTGCTGCCAAGGCTTTTAATAATCGCATGAGCTTGTTCGGGAAATAGAACTGAGAAAGTAATCGCCTTAGGTTTGATATTATGAATAAGTACGTGCGCCACTGAACGAGCCGCACCACCAGAACCCATAATGGTACACATTTTACCCTCGATTTTTTCTCGTTCGAGGCGAAGCGATCTTTCAACACCTATAACGTCTGTGTTATATCCAATTAATTTGTTATTTCGATTCACGACAGTATTCACAGCGCCGACTGCAAGTGCTTCTGGGACGACTTCATCTATGAGAGTGATAATTGCTTCTTTATGTGGAACGGTCACGTTGAACCCGCCCCATTTCTGATCTCTGAAGCGTTCAATGGCGTTTTTTAAGGAAGTCGGATCGATCTCAAGTGCTTCGTATTGACAATCCAAATGGAGCAACTTGAATGCTGTATTGTGCATTAAAGGAGAAAGAGAGTGTCCGATGGGATGGCCAATAACTGCGAAGTACTTCATTGTGGAATGTCCTGAGTGGATCGAATTACAAAAACCATAGAAATCAGCTGAGACGTGGAAAGAATGCTACTGTTTCCCAAAGAGATGCGCAAACAACCGATCAGCGGTGAGATTCGGGAATAATTGCTCAAATTCTTTTTTTAACTCTGGCACCAGATTGAAAGCAATGAAAAACTCGTTTGATGCCTCTTCCTTTAAATTCATCGATATCAATACTTTTCCGCGGCTGAAATATGCCGGTGCAAATTTTGGATCAAGTTTCGTGCATTCTCGTAAAGCTGTTAATGCCTCGGAATACATTCCCTTCTCACCTAAGGTGTCACCGAGGTCGAACCAAATCTCGGAGTCCTTCGGATCCAAAGTGATAACTTTCCGGTAACACTCGATACATTCGCCGATTTTTCCAAGATTGTAAAGAGCATCTCCGCAGGCGTACCAATATTCGGCATACTCTGGATGAATATCTGTCGCTTTCCTGTAGGCGGTATACGCTTGCTCAATGTGGCCCATTGCATCATGACAGCATCCGATGCCAAAAAAGGATTCATGATGTTGGCTGTCAATCTCGATAGCAGATGAATAACAGGAAAGCGCCTCGTGGAAATCGTTCAGTTCTTCGTAGGCGTTTCCGAGATTATGCAGAGCTGCGACATCTTTTAATTCATAGGTCAATGTTGTTTTAAAGCAGCGAATTGCATCCTGGAGCCGCCCCAGATTTGCATATGCATTGCCCATATTGAACCAAGCTGCCGAGAAGTCTTCCTTAATTGCAAGAGAATATTCATAGCTCTCGATAGCTTTCGTAAATTGCCCGACTCTGTTATGGACGATACCTTTGTTATACCATGCATTATAATTATATGGGTCGCGGTTGAGGTGTTCATCATAGCAACGTATGGACTCAGCAGGTTTATCAAGGTAATCGTAACAATAACCGAGTTCGTACCAAGCATCGATATGTTCCGGGTCAATCTGAAGAACGTGATGGAATATCGATTCAGCCTCCACAAAACGCTCAAGTTTTTCAAGTGTTATGCCTTTGTGTAACAAGGCGTCTTCATGGGACGAGTCGAGTTCGAGAGCTTTATCGAATGATGCCATCGATTCTGAAATTCGATTCAGATTATCTAATGTAATACCTCTATTAATGTACGCCTCAGGATCCGTAGGGTTGAGGCCCAAAGCCTTATCGAAACAATCAAGTGCTTCGTTATATCGAAAGAGGTTATTGAGAATCATTCCTTTCCGTTGCCATGCATCAGCATTAAAAGGTTCAAACGAGAGAAGCCGATCGGCATATGTCAATGCNNATGTCTTTACCGCCATTTCGCAGTGACTCGCGGAATCGCCGAACATCATCCTCCGAACGCTTATTCGGCTTCGGACCAATATTGTCATCATTATTACGATCAAAATCTGGCACAGCTTACTCCACCATGAATATATCCGCTTTAAATAAAAGAAATAAACGAGTGGAAGTCAAGGAATGCAAAAAAGCTCTTTAATTCGATATTTCTATTTGATTTTAGCGGTGAGTTGAAGTATATTTATTACTCGCTGGAACTGAATGATTGCTGAAAATCTCAAAAATCTGCGAAAACGCATCGAACAAACCTGCGAAAAGTGTGGGCGTCGATCAGAAGACATCCAGCTTGTCGCAGTTTCTAAGACATTTCCGGTAGAGGCTATTCAGGAAGCCGTCGGTGCCGGGTATATAGATTTCGGTGAGAATTATGTACAGGAATTACAGGAAAAACGCCAAGTGTTGGCAAAGAATCTGCTTCACTGGCATTTCATCGGTCATCTGCAATCAAACAAGGTCAAATACATTGCTGAGTATATACATCTCATTCACTCAGTTGACGACATAAGTCTTGGCAAGGAAATCAGCAGGCGAGCTGAACGGTTCAAGCGGGTTCAGGATGTATTGGTGGAAGTCCACACAACCGACGAAGCGACAAAATATGGTGTTCCACCGAAGAAAACAATCGCACTACTCAAGGAATTGTCGCAGCTTCAATATCTTCGGGTTTGCGGATTGATGACGATGGGGCCTTTTTCGGATGACGCTCATGATTCTCGACAGTCTTTTCGACAATTGGTAGAGTTGAAAAGAGAGATTGTATCTGAGGGAGTTGAGAATGTCCAAATGCAGCACTTATCGATGGGTATGACACACGACTTTGAAGTTGCCATAGAAGAAGGTTCCACAATTGTCCGGATAGGAACGGCGATATTTGGCAGACGTGTAAAGAACGTGAATTGAAAGGGACGAGCATGAAGATTACACCGCTAGAAATTAAACGTCAGCAGTTCAAGAAAACAATGAGAGGGTATGATACCATTGAAGTAGAGACATTTTTAGAAATGGTATCCAATGAGCTGGAGGATCTCATTCACGAAAACAGAGAGCAAAAGGACAAAATTATTGAGTTGGAAACACAGCTTTCCGACTATAAAAACATTGAGCGATCACTCCAGCAAACATTTATGCAGGCACAGGAAACGAGCGGTAAATCCATTGAGAACTCAAAACGTGAAGCGGAAATCATAGTGAAAGAAGCAGAAGTCAAGGCGTCGCAAATTGTGGAAAAAGCTCGACTCGATTTTGCCCATGTGAAGGAAGAGATCTCGCAGCTCAAAGCACGAAAGGAAAGTGTTCTGAGTAAATTAAAAGTGCTGCTTTCGTCCGAATTGAATTTGATACGTGCTCTTGATATCGATGAAGATGGAAATAAAAAGGATCCATCCAAAGGGACAGGGAAGGAACGTTTGGAAATAGATGAAATTTTAAAAAGACTGTAGAGGTCAATTCTCTACGAAGTGATGATTTGAATCCTGTTGAAAACTGAGCCCTGCTCCCGAACACGTGAAAATAACATGACTGAATTACGACAAAAGATTGACGAAGCAATAAAGTTTATCCGAACCAAGACGGATATGAAGCCCGGGATTGGGATTATCCTTGGTACAGGTCTTGGTGGATTGGTGAAAGAGATCAAGAAGGAAATCATGATCGAGTACGGGAAAATTCCACATTTTCCTGTTTCGACGGTTGAATCGCACCATGGCAAATTGATTTTTGGAACGCTCTCCGGTAAGAAAATCGTAGCGATGCAAGGACGCTTCCATATGTACGAAGGATATAATCTGAAGCAAGTCACATTTCCTGTGCGGGTCATGAAGTTTCTTGGCGTGGAAAGCCTTCTTATATCTAATGCTGCTGGCGCACTGAATCCGCTTTTTCAAAAAGGTGATGTGATGATTATGAGTGATCACATCAATTTACTGGGTGACAATCCGCTGATCGGCCCGAATGATGATGAGCTTGGCCCGCGTTTTCCGGATATGTCGGAAGCATACAGCAAAGAACTTATAGCCCTTGCCGAGCAAGCTGCTCTTGATTTGAAGATTCGAACACAAAAAGGTGTATATGTGGCAATGCCTGGTCCGAATCTGGAGACCAGAGCTGAGTACCGTTTCCTCCGGATAATCGGGGCGGATGCAGTCGGTATGTCCACCGTACCTGAAGATATTGTAGCAGTGCATATGGGAATGAAGGTTTTAGGATTTTCCATACTTACGGATGAATGTTTTCCAGATGCATTGAAACCAGCGCTCTTAGAAGAGATTCTAAAAGTTGCTATGAAAGCCGAACCAAAAATGACGTCGATTATGAAAGAAGTTGTGAAAAGAATACAGAATTGATTCGGGATTTGAGATTGGGTCTTGGAGAAAAAATTACTTTCTATAATCTCTCATACGAAATCTCAAATCACTAAACTACAAGATCTCCGCCGAAGGCGGATGCGCCTCTGGCGCAACCAAATCGCACAATCACTCAATCGCAAATAAAAAGATGTATAAACAATTAACAGACAAACTGAATTATCACGAACTTGAATCTGAAATTCTGAAGTTTTGGGAAGCGAACGATATTTTCAAGAAGAGTATCTCGACACGCGAAGGAAAGCCGGAATTTACTTTCTATGAAGGTCCGCCGACNNACTTGGTTTCAAACGTAAAGATGATATTGTTGCGTACGGTATTGCGAAGTTTAATGAAGAATGCAAGAAGTCGGTTTGGAAGTACAAGACCGATTGGGAAGATTTGACCCGCATGATGGGGTATTGGGTCGATCTTCAGCACCCGTATGTTACTTTCGATAATAACTATATCGAGTCCATTTGGTGGGCGCTGAAGCAGTACTTTGACAAGGGACTCATCTACAAAGGATATAAAATTCAACCATACTGCCCGCGGTGTGAAACGCCATTGTCTTCACATGAGGTTTCACTTGGTTATAAAGACGTCAAAGATCCATCGATCTATATCAAGTTAAAAGTCAAAGGGGAAGAGAATACATACTTCCTTGTATGGACGACGACACCATGGACATTAATCTCGAACGTTGCTATTGCTGTTCATCCTGAAGTAGACTATGTGAAGGCGGAACATAAGGGCGAGAAGTATATTCTCGCGAAAGCGCGTCTTTCCGTATTAGGTGATGAACATGTGGTTCTAGAAGAGTTCAAAGGAGCCACACTTGCCGGCAAAGAATACGAACGGATGTTCTCGTACCATCCGGTTAAGGAAAAAGGATGGTATGTTGTGCTTGCCGATTTTGTCACCACCGAAGATGGCTCCGGTATTGTCCATATGGCTCCAGCGTATGGGGAAGACGATTATCAGGTCGGACGCAAGTATGGGTTACCCACAATTCATCCTGTGAACAAATCGGGAGCATTCAATTCCGAAGTAACGGATTTTGCCGGAATGTTTGTGAAGGATGCCGATCTCGAAATCATTCAGAACCTTCGCCGTCGCAACATCCTTTATAAAAAAGAGCAGCACCTCCATAGTTACCCGCATTGCTGGCGATGTTCATCACCGCTGTTGTACTATGCGCGCGAGTCGTGGTATATCCGCACTACGGATTATGCCAAACGGATGATCGAGCTGAATAAACAGATCAACTGGATTCCGCCGGAAGTTGGTGCCGGTCGTTTCGGCAACTGGCTTGAGGATAATAAAGATTGGGCGATTTCGAGAGACCGTTTCTGGGGAACACCGCTGCCTATTTGGCTTTGCGAGAAGTGTGGCAAACAAAAATGTGTCGGCAGTGTTGAGGAATTCCAGAAAGGCAAGAATGTGCCGGAACCGCTTGATCTTCATAAACCGTATGTCGATAGTGTCACATTTATGTGCGATTGCAGCGGCACCATGAACCGTACACCAGAACTCATTGATGTCTGGTTCGATTCCGGTTCGATGCCGTTTGCACAATGGCATTATCCGTTTGAGAACAAAGAAGTATTCGAGAAGGCGTATCCAGCCGACTTTATTTCAGAAGGGATTGATCAAACACGCGGTTGGTTTTATACATTGCATTCCATTGGAACATTTTTATTCGATAAGCCGGCATACAAAAACGTACTTGTCAACGAACTTATTCTCGATAAGACCGGTCAGAAAATGTCGAAGACGAAAGGGAATACTGTTGACCCGTTTGCGTTGATGAAGAAGTACGGTGCCGATACCGTGCGTTGGTATTTGATCTCGCAAAGTCCGGTGTGGAGGACGACATTATTTGATGAAGAAGGTATCGGTGAAGTTCAGCGAAAATTCTTCAGTACATTGACAAACACATATTCCTTCTTCGCCCTCTATGCCAATGTAGATAAATATGATAACACGGAACCAAAAATTCCGATCAGTGAACGACAAGAAATCGATCAATGGATTCTATCGGAGTTGAATACATTGCTCAAAACATATCTCCAGTCGCTCGATGGATACGACGTGACGCGTGCTGCACGAGCAGTCAGCGATTTCACGATCGACCAACTTTCTAATTGGTACGTCCGCCGTAATCGCCGTCGTTTTTGGAAGAGTGAGAACGGAAAAGACAAAACCGCGGCGTACCAAACGCTTCATGAATGTTTATTGATGATCAGCAAACTTATTGCTCCCTTCGCGCCGTTCCTCGCTGATGAGCTGTATCGAAATCTCATATTGGGGAATAAATCGATGTCGGAGTCTGTTCATTTGGAAGAAATGCCAAAAGCAGATGCGAGCATCATGTATCCGGAGCTTGAGCATCGGATGGAGTATGCAATCAAAATCGTCGGATTGGTGCGTGCAATGCGGATGAAATCAAATTTAAAGGTACGCCAGCCGTTGCAGAAGATTATCTTACCGGTCAAATCTGAAGTAGACCGACGAGAAATTGAACAGATGGAAAATGTCATCCTTGAAGAGGTCAACGTTAAACAAATCGAATACATTGCAGATGAGTCTGCGCTCATCAAGAAAAAATCTAAACCGAATTTTAAGACCTTGGGACCAAAGTTTGGTAAATCGGTTCAGCCGATTGCTACACGGCTGCGAGATCTGACATCTGAAGAAATGAGCAAGTTGCAATCGCAAGGTACGTTGATGTTGAACGTCAACGGAACAGAATACACCATCGACTCATCCGATGTAGAAATTCTGCACGAAGATATTCAAGGTTGGATGGTAGAAACGGATGGACAGATCACTATTGCGCTCGATACGGCTCTCACGGATGAACTCATCGATGAAGGGCTTGCACGCGAGTTTGTGAATCGTGTACAAAATTTACGGAAAGATTCCGGCTTTGAAGTGACCGACAGAATTCGGATTGTGCACGCTTCGTCGGAACGATTGGCAAAAGCGCTAGAGCGGATGGTCCAGTATGTCCAGCAAGAGACGTTAGCAGTCGAATTAAAACCTATATCGAATGCCGATGCTTTGAAGCAAGGCGCAAAAAACGAAGATATCAATGGTGAACCGAGCGCAATTGCAGTTGAGAAAAATTAGTATATATTGATGCACTTATAATCGTAGGAGAGTTATGGCGAAGAAGAAAGTTGTAAAGAAGTCCCCAGCAAAAAAGACAATCAAGCGTGCAGCATTGAAACATAAAATCGACAAAAAGAAAATGAAAACAAAGACTGCCGCTCCAAAGATCATATCCAAGAAAGGATACGGCAAAAGGGATCTTGAACATTTCAAGACTATCATTCTAGAGAAACGCAAAGAAATTCTTGAAGAACTGGAATCTTTGAAATCAACGATGATGGATGTAACTACCGGACAGTACGAAATTGAGAATTCGACATACTCTTCGCACATGGAACAAGGTACAGATGCAATGGAACGCGAAAAGACATTTCTCTTTGCATCACGCGAAGGGAAATTTCTCAATTATCTCGACGATGCGTTAAAACGGATTGAAAACGGGACTTATGGATTTTGTACAGAATGTGGAACTCTCATGGATAAAGAGCGGCTCGAAGCGGTGCCCCATGCTCATCAGTGCATCGATTGCAAAACAAAAATAGGCGGAAATAAAATATAGTAGTTATTGGTTGATCGTTTGTGTTTCAATGTATGACTCTGGCTGCTGAATTTGTACTATACTAAATCATCGATTGAATATTTTCAATCTCCAATCTGAATGAATTGAGGTTCTTTTTGCGTGTTCTTTTTGTTACTCTCGGTATTGTCATTCTTGATCAAATTACCAAACTGTTCGTAAAAGGATTTTCCCTCCCTTTGTTCGATTTTTATCACCAGGGAATGCAGATTGGGCAAAGTATTCCCGTGATCGGCGATTTCCTTCGTCTAACATTTGTAGAAAATCCTGGAATGGCATTTGGGATAGAAATTGGCGGGCGGTTGTTTCTTACGATCTTCTCTATGATCGCAAGTATTGGAATTTTCTACTATATCTATCGAGTTCGAAATGAGGCGTTCATTATTCGTCTCACGTTGGCAATGATTCTTGGCGGAGCAATTGGGAATCTCATTGATCGGAGCTTCTACGGTGTTATCTTTGGAGAGGCGCCATTGCTCTATGGGAAAGTTGTCGATTTCATCGATATGAATTTCTTCCATATTAATTTTCTTGGAATCCATATGGACCGCTTTGCAGTGTTTAATGTGGCGGATGTTTCTGTATCTACGGGCATCGTTTTGATGCTGCTCTTTCACAAGAAATTTACAAATGTAGACAAACCTGTTATTGTGGCCACAGAGGGTGCAAAAATATTTCCTAACCAAAATTCTGCGCAAGATAACCTGAGTGAATCAAAAAGTGAAATGCAGAGTTCATCGGTGAATCCATCATAAGTACACATGCTATGCCTTCACATCCATCCTCTGATGGAAGAATAGAAGAACGAGAACACGCCCGCATTGTCGTTCCCGCAGGTGAACACCGTAAACGCATTGATGTCTATCTCACACATCACATAGAAAACGCAACGCGCAGCAAAGTTCAGCAGGCTATCGAAGCTGGCATGGTATTGGTGAACGGCAAGATCATCAGGTCCAGTTACCAGCTTAATCCTAACGATGTCATCGATATGACATTTCCACGCCCGCCGCGCCCTGATGCATTGGCAGAAAATATTCCTCTCGACATTGTGTATGAAGATGAAGATCTATTGGTTGTGAATAAACCAGCGGGAATGGTGACACATCCGGCATACACACATTATACAGGCACCCTCGTCAATGCGCTTTTATTTCATTGCAATCATCTTTCGAAGATTAACGCTGAAATGCGGCCCGGGATTGTGCACCGGCTTGATAAAGATACGACAGGTTTGATGGTGATTGCGAAGACCGATGCAGTGCATGCTTTCCTTGCAAAACAGTTTTCAAAGCGTACGATTGACCGCGAATATTGGGCTGTTGTCTGGGGGCGATTCAAGTCACCGAAAGGAACCATCGATGCGAATCTTGGACGAAGTAAGCGTGATCGAAAAAAAGTAGCAGTAACAGAAGATGGAAAATCTGCAATTACGGAATACGAGGTGATGAAAGAGTACGAATTCCTTTCGCTTGTACGACTCCATCTGAAGACCGGACGCACGCACCAGATTCGTGTGCATCTGGCGCACATCGGACATCCCGTCTTCGGAGATCCTACCTACAACGGGCGCAGTAATACATGGAATGGCTTAGAAGGGAAGAAGGCTCAACAAGCGGGAAAATTACTGAAGGTGATCTCACGTCAAGCGTTGCACGCAAAGACCATCGGTTTTATTCATCCCGCGACAAAAGAATTTGTGAAATTCAATTCTGAATTGCCGGAGGATATGAAAAATATTCTTGAAAGAATATAAACACCATCTTCTCAATAAAATTATTTTATAATTTTATCTATAAAGAATTTTTGAATGAAAAAGGTCGTTTTACTCCTCTGGATGCTTTTTCATCTCGCCTTGTTGCCCGCTTGGACATTTGAGGATTCTCTTGAAATACGGAAAGCTGTTTTAGATTATGCCGAAGGATTTTACTCGGGAGATGTTGCAGGAATGGAACATGCACTTTATCCGGACATCGACAAGGTAAAACCTGTGAAAGTCTCTCAATTGGGAAACTCTGCTCTGATATATTCCACATACTCTGGACTTCTTGAGGCAACGCGCTCGGGGGCGGGGAACCTGGAGGAAGGGAAAAGACATATATCGATCGATGTTTTAATTATAAATTAGAATGTGGCAAACGTAAAATTGGAATCGGCAAAATTAAATGATTATATACAGCTTGTGAAAATTCGTAATCAACGGAAGATCATCAAATAAACCTAGATTGATCTGAATTGAAAATACAAAAACTACATTTTATAAAGAGAAAATATGGCAGGGAATTATTGATGGATTGTTCCCTGTACTCAAAATCGAAAGATTCTTTCCAAAAAGATCCATTTATTGTCGATTTCTATGGAATCTGTATTGTAATAAATGGGAAAGGCTCGATTTCACTTGATAAAAACATTATTCCGTTCAGTAAAGGATCTCTTATATTCTTTCAGCCTAATCAAGTAAGACAATGGCATAATCTATCCGAAAATTTCAGCGGCTATTTTCTGGTTTTTGAGAATGAATTTATTGAAACCTTTTTTCAGGATAGTTTTTTTATTTATCGGTTTCAATTTTTTCATAATGCAGCTGTTTCTTGCACATTAGAATGTAAAAATAATTTTTTAAGTTTTCTAATTGACTTATGCAAAACAGTAAACAATGAATTAGCCAAACTACAAGAAGATAGCCATCATTTATTACGTTCAATCCTTTACAATATTTTAATCCGGATTAATAGGGAATATATTAAACAATATGGCCTCCCCACCAATCTTTTTCAGAATAATATCGGACTTCAATTGAAGAAAATGTTAGAAGTTAAAATAAGGAAATATCAAAGAGTTGAAGACTATGCAGATTTCCTGAAAATCAGTCGCGCCCATTTAAATAAGATTTCAAAAAAAGTATTTGGTTTGTCTATTTCAGTAATTATAAAAGAAAGATTACTGACAGAAATTAAACGCGAAATATTATTTACGAATAAATCTATTAAAGAAATCAGCTATGAATTAAATTTTTCTGATATATCGAACTTCATACGCTTCTTTAAAAAGTATACGGGGATTAAGCCAGGTGAGTATAGATTGAAGTATACAAAATGACAGTTCCGTAATCAAAATGATATTGGAAGAATGTAAAAAGGTGTCTAGATTTGTACGTTGATTGTAAAATTCAAATAAATACAAACTAAAAAGGTATTCTTATGAAAAAGAAGCTATTTATTATCCTTTTGGCTTTTATTTGCCGTTTAACTATTTATGCACAAGCAGTTTATGTGGATAGTAATACTGGTGACGACAAAAATCTAGGGACTAAAGAAGCGCCTGTTTTTTCTATAAAAAAAGCTGCGGAAATTATCAAGAGTCGTAATAATAATATCTATACGATGAAAATAAATCCTGGAATTTACGTCCTGGATCATCATGTATCAATGGTAACAGAAAAAGAGATGAGAGATAAACGTATTGTGATCGAAGCAAGTATTTTACCAGACGATACATCATGGATACCTGAGAAAATGCCGGTAATTACCAGTACAGCAAAAAAAGGAGAAATACCGGACTTTTATCATTTTGTTGTCAGCTTTTTAATCGATGAAAGCCACGTTACAGTCAGAGGGATTAAATTTCATGGTTATTTTTATCCCAACACCAGATATTTTCCGATTGCAAGGTTTAATAAAGTCCAAACCGATTTGTTGGTAGAGCAATGTATGTTTGTAGGCGATGCTAATATTTCTCAAATTCAGGTCGGTGTCATTGCTCATGGAAATGGAATAAAAATTGATCACTGCATCTTTTATAAAGTAAGAAATACCGTAGTTTTTTTTCAGGATTCAGGAAATGGAATAAAGACAGGGAATGGTATAACAAACTCCATAATTTATGGAGCAAATCATGCAGTTTGGACTGCTTGGCCTGATAAAGAATTCAAATTTGTAAATAATGTTGTTTCAAATTGTAAATATGTCTGGATTAAAAATAGTTTTAATACGACCAAATATTCCATAGAAAATTGTGTATTGGTAAACAACAAATATTATAAGGGTATACCGGATAACGTACGTTTGAGTCCGGGGGAATTCGAAATAAACGAGAATAACGTTATAAAAAAGGGCGAGATTTCACTGAGATTAATAGGCAATGAAGATACACCGACACTCGATAGTATTGATAAGCTACTCCCAATTGATTATATGCATGTCATCCCCGGTTCACTTGGATATGAAATAGGGGCCGGGTTATTTAAAAATAGAAAACAATAAAATATCTAATCGATTTATTTAATAAGAATAACAGTAGAAGTATTATCAGTTATTATTCGCTCCTTGATTAATCCAATTGCGAATTAACGTGATATCAGTTGCACTCAGAGCCCCGCCTTGCGGCATTTGCTGTCCACAGGTAGTTCCAGATACTTTCCTATAGAGCACACTATTAGATGCATCATTTGGAAGAACACGTTTCAGCGAAGGACAGCTTGATTGTGCGTTTACATTGACCAGATTATTGTAGCTCGCACCTGCGGTAATTGTCAAACCTCCGGTGCCACCATGGCAACCGGTGCATTGGCTATTAAAGATTGGTTGGATCTGGTTTGAGAATGAAACGAGCGGAACGGTTTCAAGAATTGAAATTATAATCTCCAGACTATCAGCAATTGGTATGTTACTATCAGCCACGATGGTGTTTGTACTGCCTGTGTCGATACCGGAGATTGTAAGAATTGATGAAGCTAGCGATACAGCAGCCGTTGCGGCATTAGGCGGTCTTTTGATAGAATAAGGTGATTTACCTCCTGATAATGTAATTTGTTTGGAAGCTCCTTTTACGACAGACACGTTAGTACTGCTTGCGGACAATCCCAACGGAAGAAGAAGTTCTGACCCAATGTCTTTGCAGCTATAGAGGACAACAATGATGATCGCAATTATAAGAATAATGGAAAAACTTTGTTTGGAATTCATAAGTACTCCGCCATGCTAAAGGAAGAGATGCACAAGAAAATCAAATTCGTTCTGTCGTACATTCCCTGGTGTCTTGGCAAGCATTCGATACATTGGGCGTAATTCAATACCCGGTAATGGGAAAAATTCCGCTCCAATGCTATACCTCGATTCGCTTCCCGTTATATAATCGATGTCTGGATCATAGAAATCATACATTAATTTTAAGTCGACGCCATCCAGGAGCAAATAATTTATTTCAATATAGGAAATGAATTCATTGGTCCCGAGGGTTGACTTGTCTTTCTTTATATCCAATTCAGCATGGATAGTCACATCTTTATAACTTGCTCCCGCGAACCCGCCGAACATTGTAAGAGTACCAAACAAACCGTTATTATACCAGGCAGATCCACCGAGAGAACAATTCAGGTTCTCTAACCGAAAGAATGTTTCTGCTCTTGTTGTGACGAGCCTAATCCAGCCGTTGGACGGATCGCTGCCATCTTCACCATTATACACACCTGCATTCCAAGTCAGCGATGCCGGCGAGATTCCTACTTCGATACCGGTATCATCTCTCCGATACAGGGGAAACACGGTCTTTGATCTGATAAAAGCAGTATGATCATCGATTCTTGTTCCATAGGCTGGTGTAAACCTCCCAATTTTCAGGTATCCATTTGCCGGAAGAATCTGAGCGATACCGAACAATTCAATATCATGAAAGAGAGTTTTTGTCACAGACAGAAGAATATTGTTTGCAAGTTTTGCGCTGATATAAAGATCTCCTTGCATTTGAGTAAATGAAGTATAGTCCCGTTGCTGTTGATAGAAGAATAATGTCCGCATATCCATACCGATACTGACAAAGTCGTTCAGTCGTGTTGTAAAGTTGTTCATTGTAGAATCATCAGCCCATGCCCGGACCGGAAGAGTCTCTCGTCCATACATAGCCGCTCCATAATAATTGCGCATGCCACCGCCATTTGGATCGATATGGCAGTTTTGGCATTTAAGATTTGTTGACGAGGAGAATCGCGGAAGAGCAAATCCAGTCGTTGCAACTAAAAAGGAGAAGAGGAAGAGAGAAAGGATTCGGGAATATTTCATAATAATTCAGCCTTTCGGAAGAGTGAAAAGCGCAGTAATTGCCCTAAGATATTAGATGTATTTTACGAAAGCAAGTAAGATTCTTCCTTTCCTCAATCGGATTGATGATGCTATCTGGAGAGGAACGTATGTTCTTTATTGTTTGTTCAATATGGAGAGTAAAAAAACAAAATAAAGGAGATATTCATTATGTACAAGCTATTTTTTATTTTTTCAGTCATAGCAGCAAGTACGCTGTTAGTATTTGTGAGCGGATGCAAGAGCAATTCCTCTAGTCCGACCGCTCCATCAACCAATAATACATCGAATGTTACCGTATCGATGGCGGGAAATACATTTAGTCCGTCATCGCTTACTGTTCCGGTACATACCACGGTTATATGGAACAATAATTCCAGTACTGCCCATACATCCACAAGTGTTCCACCGGGAAAATGGGACACGGGGAACATTCCGGCAGGAAGCAGCAGCCAAACGACCTTCGATTCAACAGGGACTTATCATTATCATTGCACATATCATTCAGGGATGGTGGGCGTTATTACTGTACAATAACGCCGGTAAGGAGAGCGAGGTTTAAATATAAGGTTGTATGTGAACCCTTTTAATCTCCAAGGAATCAACTTCCCCGCCGTTTTCGGCGGGGAAGTTGAAGGTTTTTTTTTCACATTGCTTAGAAGGACTAGATTTACGAGTATGCGAGAAATAACGGAAAAAATAGTCAATACCGATGAGGCTTTTGAGATTATGTTGTACGGTATAACGTGACTCAGAATCTAATCCTCGTATATCGGCTGAAATGGATACTATCTTAAAACTTACCTGGATGTAAAATATTCGACTGATAATCCTGAAACCCATCTGATCAACTTGTTCTCAAGGTCTATTCTTTCAAATCCTTTCTATAACATCTTCTTCTTTTGTGCTGCCGATGTTCGTAATATTTCCATTGGGCCTGGACTTTTACATTTACTTCCAATTCTCTGTTCGTCTCAACTTTTGCAATTTTATTTTTGATAAATACTTTATTTGTTTCGTATATAAGAATTGCGTTGATCCCTTTATTCTGCATATCGGGACGTACGGCAGTAAGATACAAATCCACACGCTTCTGATGTTTCATTGCCCATATCAGGTGGATAAATCCGACTGGAAACAAACGGCCGTTGCATTTCTGCAATGCTTCGGATAAAGAAGGCATAGCAATTCCAAAAGCAACAATATGATTCTGAGAATCCAACACGATCGGCACGTACTCCGGAAGAATGAACCCGAAGTACTGCTTCACATACAGATCTATTTGTTTCTCCGACAATTCAACAAAGCCATAGAGATCTTTATAGGCATCGTTCAGAACATGAAATATTTCTTTCGCATAGGGGAGCAATTCCTTGGCCTTTTTCACTTTGAGAATGGTAAGATGGTTCCTCGTTAACGCAATCTCAGCTATTCTTTTTATTGTTTCGGGAATTTCTGCATGCATTGTCACTTCATATTCAATCCAGTCGATATCTTTTGAATACCCTGCATGTTCCAAGAGGGCCGGATAATAGGGGTAATTATAAATTGCACCCAATGTGCTTACTTCTTCAAAACCTTCAATGAGTGTTCCTTCGCCATCCATATCTGTAAAGCCTAACGGGCCCTGCATGGAGTCCATGCCGTTTCTTCTTGCCCATTGTTCCACGGTATTGAACAGTGCAGAGGATACTTCTGTGTCATTAATACAATCGAACCATCCAAAACGGGCTGCTTTTGTATTCCACTTCTCATTGTATCTTTTATTAATGATCCCCGCAATTCTGCCAACGATCTTTCCGTTGTGGATTGCGAGCCAATATGTCGCTTCACAAAAATCAAACGCAGGATTCTTATCTGCTCTCAGTGATTTTAATTCATCGGCACGCAAAGGAGGGACCCAATAGTTATTGCCGCTGTATAATGAATACTGAAATGATACAAATTTTCTTAATTCACGTACGGTATGTACTTCTTTGAGCTGTATATTCATAGGCATCATCACATTGTTCCCAAGAATAATAAAAATGTATATGAACGAAGTCAAGTAGGATTTAAAAAAAACGAATGCTGATCCATTCGCAGAATTTGAATGATCAAACTCAGAAGAAGGGTGCGATACATACGACCCTGCGAATTTAATGTCTTCGCCGGTGAGCTCCTGTGCGTTCTTCCTTTTCAGAAGAATGACGCGGCGGGAGTTCAGGTATGGGAGCCATTAAATGTTCATCCGGATATGTGCATTTAATTTTTTTACCTAAGAATTCTTCCAGTTTCACAAGTTTATACGCGTCATCTTCATCGGCAAAGTTGATGGAGATACCGTTTGCTCCTGCGCGTCCGGTACGTCCTATACGGTGTACATATTCTTCCACATCCTGTGGCATATTGTAATTGATGACATGCGAGATACCCTCGATATGAAGTCCTCGTGATGCAACATCCGTGGCAACCAGGACACGAACTTTTCCTTCACGAAATCGCTCTAACCGGCGGATGCGCTGTGATTGTTCCACGTCGCCGGAAAGAAGCGCACAACTGACACCATAGGTCTCGAGCAGCTCTTTAACGCGGCGGGCTTCATCCTTACGGTTAACAAACATCAATACGCGGTCGAGGTGCTTTTGCATAATAACATTATAGACGAGTGCAGCCTTTTGATTATAGGTGGTGATGTACGTAATCTGTTCGACACTCTCCACTGCGACTTCGTCCGGCATGATATTCACTTCGAATGCCTGCCGAGTCCATGTTTCAGCAAGCCGCTTAACGATGGATGATATCGTCGCTGAAAAGAACATGGTCTGCCGCCTTGACTTCGGTGGTGTATCCAGCACGATGGAGCGAACAGCATCTATGAAACCCATATCGAGCATTCGGTCTGCTTCATCGAGGATGAGGATCTCCACTTTGCTAAGGTCTGCCAATTTTTTCTTTTTGAAATCGATCAGGCGGCCGGGTGTGCAAATGAGAATGTCGCACGGTTCGCTTTTCAGTACCTTCTCCTGTTTTGAATAATCCATGCCGCCGAGAATTGCAAGAATGCTGCAAGGGACATATTTGCCGAGTCCACGCGCATCTCTCTCAATCTGCATCACCAGTTCGCGTGTTGGTGCCAGGATCAACGCCCTGGGAGTACCGTGATGCCGTTTTCCTTCGATAGGATGTTGAAGAAAGTGATTGAAGATGGTAATCAGATACGCGGCGGTTTTTCCTGTTCCGGTCTGTGCCTGTGCGGTTACATCCTCACCGCTCAATGACTTCGCGAGGGTTTCTGCCTGCACAGGTGTGCAATAGCGAAATGTGAGATCGTATATTGCGTGCATGATCTCGTTCGGAAGTTCGAAATCATGAAACCGTATTTTGCCGTCGACGACAGGGACTTTAAACACCAAACTATTCCACGGTTCTGTCGGTACAACTGGCGGAAGAGGCAGTGTGCGCTGGGCGAGTTTTGCTCTTCGTGCCGCATACTCGGCACGTGTTTCGCGTTTTCGCATATCGCGCGGATGGTGCGTACCTGCCGGCTTATTGTGTGAGAATCCTTTCTGTCCAATAAATGATGGCTTCGATTCTCTGATGGTTGTTGTAGCCGGCGGCGGGAGAGGCTTTACGAAGATACCCCTGATTCTTGTGAAGATTTTTCTTAACACTGAAACGTTACCCTTCTTAGAAAGTATTATTTCTCATTCAATATACAAAAAAGAGAGTGAGGAGTGGATGGAAATTTAGTAAAAGTGTATAATGGCACAAAACTGCAGAGCCATGTTTGTGAATGAGAGATGTGTAGAAATGACCGCCTATCACGCGATGCCGGAATCGGTACAGTTCCTTCTATATATGAAGGATTACCTCTATAGTCTTGCTCAAGAGATAAATACGTGTCCTTATTATTCGCAATCGAAAATATTAAGAGCCATTGATTCATTTTATAAAGGCAACGAAAACCAAAGGCAGACCGTTGAATGGTGGCTGACGTTTGAATTGTGGAGGAGATCACATACGAATAAATGACCATACTCAAAACATTACGCTGGAGGACTATTATGGAAGCCATTCTGCGAA
Organism: Ignavibacteriota bacterium; assembly: GCA_003155495.1. Classification (GTDB taxonomy): domain Bacteria; phylum Bacteroidota; class Ignavibacteria; order UBA10030; family UBA10030; genus Fen-1298. The sequence goes on along the minus strand of PMDB01000048.1, from coordinate 16,715 downwards.
AAACTTTATTTTTTTTGAAAAAGTTAAATTGATAAGCCCAAATAACCAAATCATAACTCACTCATTATTTGTAACTTCTAAAAAACCCACCAAACGTCAATGTAATAAACAACACGCTGAAGTTTATTATCTGTATTATTTCGCTCTTGCTTTCGCCAAATAAAACTGATACATTTTTTTGTTCCATCAGGTTTCCAAAGCTTCATTGCAGTGCATATATTTTTTTTTCTTCGAAAAAGAAGATCAGGCGTGCCATGAAATATATTAGCACATAGTAGAGGTTCAAGGTTTTTAAAATTCAAATGCAGGGATATAAGACCATGATCTGTATCGAAGCGGTCAATGCGTATGATGATATCGCTGTTGTCCGTTCAAAATAAATTTGTACTCTTTCCACCAGCATAGCAGTTGAAGCATAGTAATTATTTTATAAAATCATTTTCAAAAATGGAGTTATTATGAAGACAAGCACCCTTGTTCTTTTTATTCTCATTGGAATGATCGTTGTCACGATAACAGCATGTGTACCGGGTGGAGGAGAGTTCTATAGACAAAACCCTGCCGGATTGTTTTTCGGAATCTGGCACGGCTGGATTGCCCCGGTATCGTTGATTATCAGTTTTTTCAATCCATCGATAAGAATTTATGAAGTAAATAATACAGGGTTTTGGTATGACTTTGGTTTCTACATGGCAATTATAAGCGGGTTTGGAGGATTATCCCTGACGCGAAAGAAGTGGAAATCAGATCATAAAAATTAAAAGGCATCACATGCATGAAGAGCGGGAGGCGTATCATTGATGCTGACGATAACCGGTGACTCACATACTCATAATTATAATTAAAAAGGGAAGATTTTTTAGCAATGTTTTTTTCTATCAACCATTTTCATAAGGACATATCAACTATGGAATTATTTCATATTGCTGAAAAGCAGATTCTCACTGCTTCATTCATTATGTTCATGACAACATTCTGTTTTGGCCAACAAAAAATATCCAACCCATCCGGCTTTGAAATGAAACGCGGTGTAAATCTGAGCCATTGGCTCTCACAAAATTTTGGATGGTCTCCTAAAGCAACATTTATCACCGAAAAGGATATCCAGTTCATCGACAGTATAGGCTACGATCATGTACGAATACCTCTGGACGAAGCTGAAATGTGGGACAATGATGGTAAACCGTCGGATGAATCATTCGCTTATCTTACTCATTGTCTCGATTGGTGCGCAAAGTACAACTTGAGAGCAGTAGTGGACCTCCATATTCTCAAAGCGCATAATTTTAATGCAGTGAACGAGGGGAGAAAAAACACTCTCTGGACAGATTCTGCAGCACAGGATAATTTTATCAGACTTTGGAATGAAGTTTCAAATCGTCTGAAAAAGTATCCTGTGGCCATGGTTGCGTATGAACTGATGAATGAACCTGTAGCCGAGAACCATGATGATTGGAACAAATTGATTGATAAAGCGGTAAAAGCACTGCGCAAGCTTGAACCCAATCGTGTTCTTATCATAGGTTCAAATATGTGGCAAATACCCGGCACATTCCCATATTTAAAAGTGCCAAAAAATGACAAAAATATTATCCTGAGCATGCATACGTACTCGCCACTTGCTTTTACGCATCATTTTGCAAATTGGCTGCCGTCAAAAGATTACAAAGGGCCAGTACATTATCCCGGACAGGTTATTACCGATGCCGATTATAAAAAATATGTCGATACAAACAACGCCGCATTAGTACAATCGTTGGCTCTCACAAAGGGAATATATGACAAGAAAAGACTTTCTGAGGAATTGCTGCCGGCGATACAAAAAGCTAAGGAACTAAACCTTCGGCTGTACTGCGGTGAGTTTGGCTGTCTACCCCATGTCGACCGGGCTGAAAGGCTGAAATATTATGACGATATTATTTCGACATTCGAAGAGAATAATATTGCCTGGTGCAACTGGGAATATAAAGGTGATTTTGGGATATATACATTTGACTTCGAGAAACAAGTATCTCTCTCGCCTGACAGTGAGTTTATAAATATTTTGATGCGAAAGAAATAAAAGAAACTGGTAACTGATGTGACATAAAATAATACTTTTGTGATAGGAAGATTGACCAAGAAGTCGAAGATACATGGTAGTCGCAAGCTTCAGCTTGCGGATTTGCTAAAAATTCGTGGACAAAGTATCTTACCATACACCTTCCACGCTTAAGTAATAAGTCCGGAGCGGAGCCAGATTGCCTATTAGCTCCACGTAGTAATAGTTGGTCAGATTTTTCACTGTCAATCCAACGGTAATCGGCAGACCCGCGTTGATAAGGTTATATGTTACGCCGGCATCCACAACATTACAGGCAACACGTTGGTCTCCATCAACAATAGGGGCAAGACGAACCAGGTTTTCATCAATCGCTTCCACTCTGCTCACATAGCGGAAATTCAATTCTGTTCGCCACTGACGGTAGTTTGCGGCGAGCGATGCATAGAATAAATGCCGCGAACGGAATTTGAGAACGGAGTTGTCGCTAAGGTCGACAGGATCGGTGTAGGTGTAGCTGAAGTCCGTGGATAATAATCGGCCGAACCAGTCTGTTTTAATTCCCAATTCCATGCCACGAATTCTCGCTCGCGTTATGTTGCTGAAGAGTATCTCAATAGGCGGATTCGGATTGACACCGGCTTCAATGAGGTCATAGTAATCACTTTGAAAGAGTGCCAGGTCGAGAAAAACTCGTTCACTTAACCATTGAGAGCCGCCAATCTCAAATGAAACGCTGCGCTCCGGTTTCAAGTTGTCGTTGGGAACGATTTTGATCTGGCTGACTCCCGTGGAAACGGACGTAAAAAGCTCACTGATGGATGGATAACGAAATCCTTCGCCATAGGAAGCCCGAAGCGTTGTTATCGGGCCGGGGGAGTAAACCAATCCTATTTTCGGGTTGAACTGCGATGGGGAAGTAGCAGCAGGAGATGCGAATATCTCTTTCCATACTCTCTGCCAGTCGTACCTGATTCCCGCTGTCAATTTGAGTGATTGAAAAGGCATAAGCTCATCCTGGACATAGAAAGCAGCTCCGACGCCGGGATGGGATCCGAAAATATTTGAATTGACACGGTCGTAATTCGCAGCGAGACCGAATGTAAGAAAATGAGCGGATGAAGTTGTATACGTCGCCTGTGCTTCCAATTGAGTGAAATGCGCTGCCGATGTGTTATTGACTTGTTGAGCACTGTCGTCTTGCCAGAAATTGCCAAAGTAGATTGCTTTCAGCGAGTAAAAGAATTGATCGGATAAAATATTTTTATAGGCGAGACTCACATTACCCCGTGTAGAATTCACTTCGCCGTTCAATTGTGCATCTGCAGGCCGGGTTGGTTCTTTTAAACTTTTCCACCAAAAGTAATTGCCATGTTTACGCCACTGGATATTGGCAGTGAGCGTTAAGCTCTGAGATTGTGAAAAATTATAGTTAAGTTTCGAGTAAACACCCCAGCGATGGTACACGTCGGTCACACGATAGCTATCGTCTACCGACCGGGAGGCGCTTATGAGATATCCGAAAGAACCGACACGGTTCGAGTAGCTGAAGAATCCTCCGGTATTAAAGCGCGGCGTGGAATACCAATTCCATCCGGAGTAGCTCGGTTTATCGTACATGCCGGAGAAAAGGCGAAACCGGATCTCGGGTGTTTCGCCGATTTCTTTCGTAATGACATTGATGACGCCGCCAAGCGCGCTCGATCCATAGAGTGCGGAACCGGCACCTTTCACAACTTCGATTCGATCGATTTGAAACATCGGGAATGTTTCCCAATTTATTTCACCGGTATCGCCTGTGATGTACGGAAGTCCGTCGATGAGAATCAGCACACGGCTTCCGACGCCTCTGCTGTAACCGGTTGAACCGCGGATGTTTACTTGATCCGACATCATATTGACACCAGGGACATAACGTAGCGCATCGTCGAGCGTTACGGAGAGGCGATCGGCAATCATTTTGGACGTCACGGTCGAAACACTCACAGGAACATCCCGCAAGCTTTGTTCCCGCCGGCTCGCTGTGACAACGACTTGTTCTGTCTGAATAGGAGCTTGTGCGAGCGGCACATCAAGATGCAATGCAGTATCGGGTTGAAAAGAAATTTGATGGATCGTCTGCGTTGTATACCCGATGAGTGAAAAAGAAATGTCGAACGTTCCGGCGGGAATTCCCCCCAGCAGATATTTTCCGTGAGTGTCTGTTGTTGTACCGCGAACGGTTCCGCGCAGAAGAATATTGACACCGGAAAGCGGCTCTTGTGTTTTCGCATCAAATACGATTCCCATGATCGAACCTGAGTTCGGCTGAGCATACGAAATGTGAAGGAGGAAGACAAAAGCAATATGGAGAAAAGAGTTTCTCAAAATGGCTGCGGCGGAGGATTCCGAAAATCGACGTCGATGTTGATCCCTTTTATCTGATAGTTGTCATTCACATTAACAATGCCGGGTTTTGAAGAATCTGTTGAATCCTTGTAGAACCCGACAACTCGGAGTGCTCTTATGCCCTGGCCTGCAAGGTCGAAACTCGTCTGTCGAATCACGCCGATGTATTTGTATGTACCGGAATGGAGGGGAAATGAATACGAAAGTGAATCGATGTAAAAGGGAAGAGTTCCACTCAAGCTTGGATATACAAAGATTGTATTGGGACTTGCAAACAGACCTGAATAGACTTTTGCAGAATCGAGCGGATAAATTTGGGAAGCGAATATCCAGAGATTAATAAGACTATCCGTTGGCCACGAACCTGGAGCAAAGTGCACAGTGCCGCTAAATCCAAGTTCCAATGGAGGTGGTGGTGCGAGACCGCCGTCACAGGCTGCGATCAGCAGGCAAAGGATTATTAAGATGAGATATCTCATAACTATCACGGGAATAGTACACATTGGAATATTAACATGCAAGATAGTAAGAACAGTTGTGGTTCTTATCGTGAGAGGCGGCAGAAATAGCGATCTTTAAAAATGGCATTAAGAAATACTTATGTATTGACCGCCCCTGTTCCGTTTAAACTACATCGGAACACCCCCTCCTCAAATGAGGAGGAGATAAAGGGGTGGTGGCTTGAGTGCAAAGAGTTCTTGCCCTCCGACCCGGAATATGATATATTTATGATAAGAAAAATCCCGAACCAGCCATAAGTACCATATCATTCCACGCCAATGGAAAAAATAAACCGCCCCCACCGAAGATCCATTCGTCTGAAAGAATATGATTACTCACAATCAGGTGAATATTTTGTAACCATTTGTACGCATAACCACGAATGCATATTAGGAGAAATCATAAACGGTGAAATGCGGTTGAATGAAATTGGGAAGATTGTAAACGAAGAATGGTTACGAACAGCAAATATTCGTCCTGATATTCAATTGGATTCATATGTTATCATGCCGAATCACGTTCATGGAATTATCGTTCTGAATGAAGGTAGGAGCACATTGCGATCCGATATACCCGTAGGGGCGAATTGCCATTCGCCCCAGAAGAAAACACAAAACAATCCAACCAACAACAGGGCGTATATCGATACGCCCCTACAGAACATGTTTCAGTCACCATCAAATACGGCTGGCGCAATTGTTCGCGGGTTCAAATCGGCAACGACAAAGCGTATCAATGAAATACGTGGCACACCACGGATGCCTTTCTGGCAGCGCAATTATTACGACCACATCATCCGCAGCGATAAGGAATTGGATAATATCCGTGAGTACATCTCCAATAATGTCTTAAAATGGGCATTCGAAAAAGACAACCCAGATAATATTCCATTGTGGTAAAGGATTTTGACAATCTTCTCTTCTCTTGCTTTTTCCTTGCCCTCCGACACGGAATATGATATATTTATGATAAGAAAAATCCCGAACCAGCCATAATTACCACAGGGGATCGCCGATGACATTTATTGAAAACTTCCAACCATCAACAGATTACTAAAATGAATACTGAGTGGCTAAAGCTTCGTCCGTTTAATGGTGATATCAAATATGGCTTTGAAGAATTAGTCTGTCAGTTAGCAAGAGCGGAAAAGATTAAATACAAATCAAAGTTTGTGAGGGTCGATGCACCGGATGGGGGCGTCGAGGCATATAGTACCTTAAAGAATGGAAAGGAATATGGATGGCAGGCAAAGTATTTTTCTTCTATTGGTGTAGCACAATGGAAGCAATTAGATAAATCTTTTAAATCAGCATTTAAAAATCATCCGAAACTAATAAAATATTATATATGCACACCTTTAGATTTGCAGGGGCCTAAAGGTGATAAGAAAAAATGGCTCACTCACAAATGGAATGATAAAACAAAAGAATGGATGAAATATGCCACTAAAAAGGGAAGAAAGATAAAGTTTGAATATTGGGGTAACTCGGAATTGTTTGACAGACTAGGCAAACCGGAAAATGAAGGGAAACTTTATTACTGGTTTAATAAGGATGAATTCTCGGAAAACTGGTTTAAAGAAAAACTCGAAGAAAGTATTAGAAACCTTGATAAACGATATACACCGGAATGTAATTTTGACTTACCGGTCGCAAAAATATTTGAGGGCATTGCAAGAGACACTAATTTCAAGGCCCAATTTGTCAATCATCTTGATGCCCTATTGAAAATATTTAATAAGGCAATACCTTATGCTAATGAAAATAATGTTAAGAGCACTGCAAAAATATTAATTGCATCGATTAATAAATTCAAAGAAATATTTCACTCAATAGATTTTAACGAAGTTTGTATAATTGACCAAGATTGTTTGTCTAAATGTTGTGAAGAAGCTATGCAATTGATCGAAATAATAACAGAACAATATATTCAAAGCGAAGCTTCTGAAAAGAGTAGAAAAAGAACAAAAAAAGATAATAATTATAGTCCTGGTTACGGATACAAGAGAGATAAGTTTATTGAATTGAGTGAAGAGATCTATGAATTTCAGAAATTTATTACTGACACAACTGTAAACTTATCTAACAATCCTTTCCTGTTGCTTACTGGCGAAGCTGGAATTGGAAAATCACATCTATTGGCTGATATCACAAAGAAACGTTTGGAACGTAATCAATATACAATATTGTTGCTGGGCCAACATTTCAATATTGATGAACCTTGGACTCAAATAAAACGGATACTTCACTTAAATTGTGAAAGAGATGTATTTCTGTCCGCCTTAAATGCTAAAGCAGAATCCGTTGGTTCACGAATATTATTTTTTATCGATGCAATAAATGAGGGAGAGGGAAAAACATTATGGAAAAATTACATTGGTGGCTTTATTACCACAGTAAGGCGATTCCCATATTTAGGCGTTGTCTTTAGTATAAGGACATCCTATGAAAGACTCTTGATTCCTGAAACTCTTAAGGAGAATAAAGAGATTATAAAAGTCGTCCATATAGGCTTTGCAAATCATGAATATGAGGCTTCTAAATTATTTTTTGATGCTTTTGAAATAAATCAACCCAGTATACCTTTACTTCATCCAGAATTTTCAAATCCCTTATTCTTGAAATTGTTTTGTGAAGGATTGTTCAAGAAGAGATTGCATGAAATACCCGATGGGTATGAGGGTATTTCAACGATACTAAATTTTTATTTAGATGCAATTAATGAATCGATTTCTACAAAACATAACATTCCGGTTGAACTAAATCTTATTCAAAAAATTATTAAACAAATTGCAGAAGGTATAGCAGAATCAAAAGATGGTCATTTTAAATATGACGAAGCTTTTGGATTTATCACAAGCTTGCCTGAGGTTGCAACAATTATTAATAAGGCACAGTTCTTTCTGGATCTGATTTCAGAAGGATTACTTACTAGAAATCTTTATTGGGATAAAGAAAATAAAAATTATGAAGGAGTGTATATTACATATGAGCGTTTTAGCGATCATCTTGTAGCGTCTTATATTATTGAGAAGTATATAGATAAAGAGCAACCAAAACAATCCTTTGAACTCGGGACACGGTTATATAAAATATTAGAAAATCAGAATGCATGTTTCTTTCAAAGAGGACTCATAGAAGCATTATCTATTCAATTACCTGAAATAGTTGGCTACGAATTATATGAATTAGCGGACTATGCCAAAGATTATGAAACAGTAGCAGCAGCTTTTGTGGAAAATATTATCTGGAGGAAGAAAGAATATTTCACAGACAAGAACAGAGAGTATATTAATTCAACTGTGATTAAGCAAAATCATCTCTTTGATCATTTTATTGACACTATTTTATTAGTCACTGCTATACCAAACCATTATTATAACAGTGATTATTTACATAAGCAGTTACTCAAATATTCAATGGCCGATAGAGATTCTTGGTGGACTCAATTTATTCACGATAGATACCCGGGTTATTCAGATAATGTTTCGCCAATAAAAAGAATGATTGACTGGGGGTGGACAGAGGAAGAAAGAGAGAATATTTCTGATGAATCAATTCGTCTGATGTGCCAAACAATGTTTTGGTTTTTATCAAGCACCAACAGAACATTAAGGGACTCGGCGTCAAAAGCGCTTGTTTGTTTATTAGAAGAACGGATTAATGTCCTTATTCAATTAATAAACACCTTCCATAATGTAAATGATCCTTATGTTATTCAAAGGTTGTATGCAGTTGCATACGGTTGTGCGGTGAGAACTTCTGATATAAAATCCCTAAAAGAACTAGGTGATTGTATATTCCAAATAGTCTTTAACAGCGGAGAAGTAATACCTGATATTTTATTAAGGGATTATGCTAGGGGAGTAATTGAGTATGCAGCATATGTTGGTCATAAATTTGATTTTGACCTGGATAAAATACGCCCACCATTTAAAAGCGATTTACCAAGTACATTCCCCTCAAATAGCGAAATAAATAAATATGAATTCAATTATAAGGATCCATCATTTAAAGATTATTATTGGGGTCAAAACAGTATTTTAGGTTCTATGGCGGTTGAGCATAGTAAACGTACGCTGTATGGAGATTTTGGTCGTTATGTATTTGAAAGTGGTTTTAGATATTGGAAAAATATTGATACTAATGGATTAAGCAATTTAGCGATAGACTGGATATTTAAGAAATATGGATATGATGTAGAAAAGCATGGTGCTTTTGATCGAGAAAGGAAAAAGAATCACTACGACAGGCATTATGTAAAAGAGGAAAGAATTGGAAAAAAATATCAATGGATCGCTTATTATGAACTATTAGCAAGGGTATCAGATAACTACGCGTTCATTGAGAATTCATGGAGTAGAAATCCTAGAATAAAGAGATATGAAGGTCCATGGAACCCGTATGTTAGAGATATCGATCCAACAGTAGTCATCAAAAGAAATCCAGAAGATAATCAACAAAAATATTGGTGGAATCAAGTAGATTATGATGATTGGAATGATGATAATAAAGTCTGGCTTTTCAAAACTAAAAACATACCCAATCCAATAAATTTAATAACTTTTACAGATCCTAAAGGACAGAATTGGTTAAATTTAAAAATGTCTCCAAAATGGAATGAAGAGACCAATATCGGAGAAAATAAATGGGATTATCCACATAAGGATTTATGGTATAATATCAATGGTTATATAACTACAAAAAGTGAATATAAGAATATAGTTAAATGGGCAAAGAATAAAATATTATGGGGTGGATTTATACCCGAAACAGTGAATCATTATGAAATATTTAGTAGAGAATACTATTGGTCACCTGCTTGTGCAACGTTCAGACGTGATTATGATCAAGGAAGTGATTGGTCCAATATTCGCCAAGACAATAAGACTGATAAATGCGTTGGCAAGGTTGCTTTAACAACCGTTAATTATCTTTGGGAAGAAGAATATGATGCATCAAAAGAAGAAACAATAAGAATGTTTAAGCCAACAGAAATATTGTTTAAGATGTTGGGATTAAAGTATTCAAAAAAGGAAGGTCAACTTTTAAATAACAATGATGAAGTAATCTGTTTTGATCCTGCTACCTGTTATCCCACCGATAATTGTTTATTGGTTAGGAAAAAAGACCTACTAAATAAACTTGATGAAAATGGCTTAAAGATATTCTGGACAATTCACGGAGAAAAAATGATAATGGGAGGTGGGGCCACAATGGGGGATTTTAGCGGGAGGCTAGTTATTTCACGGATAGTCTATTTCGAACGAGAAAAGCTAAAGTATTCAACACGTTTTATAAAGGAAAAACCTGGAATTAGAAAAAGAGTAAAAGCAAAACATCTATCTAAAAAAATTGATGTAGATATAAAAGTAATAATTTCAAAAATGGATAAGCTATTGTAAAACTCAAAAGCTCTATATGAATTCTTCGATAAAATTTATGCTTTTCTGAATTTCCCTTCACGATGACTATTGTGCAATCAGAGACAAAGTGTATCTAATCCGAATAAGATGAGGAATCCAATAGAAAAGATCGATATCAAAAAGAAATTTGAATTATTCTCCGAGTATTGGCGGCCAAAAGTTATTTAGCCCCGTTTTTTTTCGAAATCCAACAACCACTTTTTCCGCGGAAGCCCGCCGCCGTATCCGGTCAGCGATCCGTCTTCACCGATAACCCGATGGCACGGGATGACAATCGATATTCTGTTGCGTCCGTTCGCATTGGCAACTGCACGAACCGCATCCGGTTTATGAAGTGCTTTCGCCTGCTTCTTATAGGAGACGGTGGTTCCGTAAGGAATTTTTTGTAATTCCTGCCATACCGCTTGCTGAAATTCTGTGCCCGGCATGTGAAGTGGTACTGTGAAGGATTTCCGTGTTTTCCCGAAATACTCGGTTAGCTCCTGCCGCAATTTCGTAATAAATGAATTTTCACCCGGAAGTATGACCGCGTTCAGGTGTGTTACCAATTCTTTCAACTCGGTTTCAAGCATTCGCCGGTCGGTAAATTCGAGCATGCAAATTCCCTTCTCGGTCGCGCACGCATACATCGGTCCGATCGGAGTTTCTATGCGTTTGATCGTAATCAACGTTTTCGATTTTGAATTTGACGGAGCGTCTCCGACAACCGATCTGAAATATTCATTAAAACCGCTCAGCGAACCGTACCCGGAATCGAAAGCTGCGCTGGTTATTTTTTCTCCAAGCCGGATTTTTGTGAAAGCGGCATTCAAGCGCATCATCCTACGATACGCGTGAAACGTCATCCCGTGATGTTTCTTAAACCACCGTCGGGCGGAATGGGGTTCGATACCCCTGCGCCGCAGCTCACCGTCGTTCATATCCGTCACCGGATTCCGGTTTATGTCGTTCAACAATTTCGAAATCGCGGCAGGCGTCTCGCCGGATTTTTGAAGCGGAGAGCAAATTTTACACGGCCTGTACCCGTGCCGCAATGCATCTTTGCAGGAGGCGAAGAATTCGACATTCTCCCGCCTCGGTTTACGGGCTGTGCATGTTGAACGGCAAAAAACGCCCGTTGTTTTTACAGCAACAACGAAGATACCTTCAAAAGCCGGATTTTTGTCAATCAGTGCTTGATACATGTTTTCTTCATTTACGTTCATTTTTATCACCATTTTTTTAATTCAAAATACAACGGCGATTCCGGACTTGCTACAGCCAATTTAACAAGTATTTCCGGGACATAGTTCAGACGATAAGCTGGAATATATCCAAGAAAAGCGAGGGTGACTCATTTTAAGGGTGCACTTCACCACCCCTTGATCCCCTCCTCACTTGAGGAGGGGAAACTGCCGCAGGCAGTGGGGCGGTCAAAAATCTTACACAAGCTTATACTTCATTACAAGTATCGGCCGTCGATGTGGAGTTGAACTATATATTCTCGTTTTTTGTTGTCTACATTTAAAACTTACCATTGAAGTCGATGGAGATTCACAGTATATTCCCAGAGCAGAAATCTGGCTTCAATGATGTTGGCTACATGTGTCCGCGGTTTGCAGATATTGATATGGCACTGGATAATAAATTGAGGATATTATGAATGAACTGAATTTAGAACTACTAAAGCCGGAAGAAAATCCAATAGAGAAGATTGATATCAGCAAGAAATTTGCATTATTCTACGAGTATTGGCGCCCGAAAATTGTTGCAGAACTCAATGGCCAGGAGGTGAAGCTCGTAAAGTTCAAAGGTGAATTCGTTTGGCATTGTCACACCATCGAAGATGAACTCTTTCTTGTCTGGCGCGGCAGCTTTCGAGTCGAATTTCGTGATCATGTCGTAGAATTAAAACAAGGTGAAATGTTAGTAGTGGATCGCGGTATCGAACATCGTACAGTTGCGGATGAAGAAGTCGAAGTATTAATTTTCGAACCTCGGGCAACCCGCAATACTGGCAATATTGCAGATAAACATTTTACTGCACCAATCGGAACAAAAATTTAATGAATACTGAATAGTAATTACTCAGCGTAATAGAGGTGTTTCTTATGAAAATAAAATGGTCGATTTTCCTTCAGACAATTTCTTGCAGTATTCTTGTATTCCTCTTTAATGCTTGTTGTTCTTTTCTTACTAGGCAAGAACCAATCAGCTCTGGTATCATAGATGCTGACAGTTCATATATACAATATACGGGGCGCTTCGATTTTACTAATCCCAAATGTATTGCATTCGATTGGGCTGGCGTGTATATCAAAGCACGTTTTCAAGGGACTCGTTGTTCCATTCGATTGAATGATCAAAAAAATGAGTATGCGGTCATCGTTGATAATTATGCGCCACGTTTACTTAAGACGGACACAACGAAAGTATATGAAGTAGCACATGGATTGTCTGACTCGATCCCACACAGCATCATGATTCAAAAACGAACGGAGCCTCTTGTCGGAAAAGGAATGTTTATGGGATTTATCCTTGACAAAGGAAAAAATCTTCTTCCGCCCGATATACGGCCGTCCCGTCGAATTGAGTTCATTGGTAATTCAATTACTTCTGGTTATGGAGTCGAGGGAGCTAGTTCAGATTGTACATTTAGCCCTGAAACAGAAAATGCATGTATGTCGTACGCTTCGATGACTGCGAGAGCTTTAAATGCAGAATATCACATTATTTCATATTCCGGGCGCGGAGTCGTGAGAAATTTTGGCGATAGCAACAAGACATCGATAGATCCTATGCCGTCGTTATATGATCGTACATGCTTCTTTGATTCAACAAAAAAATGGAATTTTAAAGCATGGGTTCCCCAGGCTGTCGTCGTCAATCTTGGAACAAATGATTTTTCGACTCTCCCTCATCCAGATAAGGTGACATTTCAAAGTGCTTACACTCAATTAGTAGAACGGATACGATATCTCTATTCAGGGGTTACTATCTTTTGTGTCTGCGGACCGATGATTGAAGAACCATGCGTAACATATGTAAAAGAGATCGTTGAACAACAAAAGAAAATAAGAGGAAGATACAATGATGTCTTCTTTATAGAAATTAGGAAAAGTGCTCTTACGAATTTCGATTGGGGATGCGATATACACCCAAACATTTATGGAGCGAGTAAAATGGCAGATATCGTCACTCCGGCTATCAGACTGAGAATGAATTGGTAGCTTTCCGAATATAAACTTAGACGAAGGTATACGATCGAAGCACTTTTATGGAAAACGATATAATTCAGACGACAAGGAGGTAGAAGCTATGAAACACATTGAAGAATTCAAAAACGACGACGGCAATCTGTCCCGAAGAGGTTTTGTGAAATCGGGTTTCCTTGGGAGCTTAGCTGCAGCGGCTCTCCCTGCTTTAGCGTTCGCGGAAAAACCTGCCGTTTCTCCAGCGCCTCGTATCGTCATTTCATCTTTTGAGTTGGAAGAGACGAGCATCAGCGAACTTGCGGAAGGGATGGCATCGGGAAAATATACTGCCCGCTCCATTGCTGAAGAGTACCTGGATCGCATTGAAGATATCGATCGGGATGGTCCGAAACTCCGAAGTGTCATCGAACTGAATCCCGATGCTCTTGATATTGCCGATGCGCTCGACAAGGAACGAAAAGAAAAGGGCGCACGCAGTCCGCTTCATGGAATCCCCATTTTGATCAAAGACAATATCGACACTGCAGATCGGATGGCAACAACCGCCGGATCTCTTGCATTAGTGGGAGCAAAGCCGCCGAAAGATGCATTCCTCGTACAGCAGCTGCGCAATGCGGGAGCAGTGATTCTTGGGAAAACAAATCTGAGCGAATGGGCGAACATACGCTCAAACCACTCCACCAGCGGATGGAGCGGCAGGGGCGGACTGACAAAGAATCCGTATGCATTGGATCGGAATACATCGGGTTCCAGTTCCGGATCGGGCGCAGCTGTTTCCGCCAATCTCTGCGCGGCGGCAGTGGGAACGGAGACTGACGGATCCATCGTTAGCCCGTCATCGATCAATGGAATTGTGGGTATCAAGCCCACTGTCGGACTCGTCAGCCGCACGGGAGTGATCCCGATATCGCACACGCAAGATACTCCCGGGCCAATGGCACGCACGGTGCGCGACGCGGCAATCGTCCTTGGCGTTCTCGCCGGGTTCGACGCAGAAGACAAAGCAACCTCTGACAGCCGGGGAAAATCCTCAACCGATTATGCTCAATACCTCAATCCGAAGGGATTGGCAGGAGCAAGAATTGGTGTAGTGCGAAAGTACTTTGGCTTCCACGCTGGTGTCGATAGAGTCATCAACGACGCGCTGAATGTTCTCAAACAGCAGGGTGCTGTGCTGGTTGATCCCGCAGAAATCCCAACGATAGGAAAATTCGATGATGCTGAAATGGACGTCTTAATGTACGAACTTAAGGCGGATCTCAACGCTTACTTCGCGCGCCTTGGTGTGAGCTCACCCGTTCATTCACTGAAGGAACTCATCGACTATAACGAGAAGAATGCAAAATCGGAGATGCCGTATTTTGGTCAGGAGCTTTTCTTGAAAGCGGAAGCAAAAGGGCCGCTGACGAACAAGGAATACATTGATGCCCTTAAGTTATGCCGCCGTATGTCGCGGAAAGAAGGGATCGATGCAGCGATGAAGAAATTTAAATTGGACGCGCTCGTCGCACCGACCGACAGCCCTGCTTGGCTCACAGACCTGATCGATAGTGATCACTTTCTTGGCGGCAGCTCAACTATCGCTGCTGTTGCGGGGTATCCGAGCATTACCGTCCCTGCAGGATTTGTTTTTGGATTACCTATTGGGATTTCATTCTTTGGACTTGAATGGAGTGAGCCGACGCTTCTTAAATTTGCGTACGCCTTCGAGCAAGCGACGCGATCACGGAAGCCGCCGAGATTTTTGTCGACAGCAGAGGTCTGAATCTTGATAGAGAGGATCATAGGATTGCCATGACGAATATCTATTCTATGAGATCTGCCTAATGTTCCGCAAAATAACAGAGTATCTCGCGCTTCAAAAAAACACGGCTGTTCTTTTGCTCATGGTGATTCTTGTCGGAATCGGTGAGCGAATAGCAGAGAGGTTTCTACCGCTCTATCTCCTCGCACTCGGCGGAGGTATCGCTTCTATCGGAATTTTTTCCGGTGCGAACAATCTCACGAATGCTCTCTATTCGTTTTTCGGCGGTTACGTCAGTGACCGCCTCGGCCATAAACGCGCACTGTTTCTTTTCAATGCAATGACCATTGCAGGCTACCTGATTGTCATTTTTTTCCCATACTGGCAGGCAGTGATTATCGGTTCATTTTTCTTCCTTTCCTGGACAGCAATATCGATGCCTGCAACACTTGAACTTGTTACGCGAAGTGTTCCGGCAAACAAACATGCAATGGGTGTATCACTCAATTCTCTCACGCGCCGTGTGCCTATGATTATTGGACCGCTTATCGGCGGAGTGCTGATTGAGTGGTATGGTGAAACGGATGGCATTCGCTATGCTTTTATCGTTGCTACTATTCTTGCTGTAATATCCACGCTCATCCAACAATGGCTGATCAGCGTTCAGGTAAAAACTGAGAATCATGCAGAAGTAAATCCGGCTGCGCTTTGGAGGGAAATGTCCGCCGCGTTGAAGCAACTTCTTTTTTCAGATATTCTCATCCGCTTCTGTGAACAGATTCCCTATGCATTTGTTGTGCTGTGGTGTATAAAAGGGGTTGGTATTACTCCGGTTCAATTTGCGGAATTGACGACCGTTGAAATGCTCACCGCACTTCTTATATATATTCCCGTCGCACACTTCGCAGATAAGACAGCAAAGAAACCGTTTATCATCACAACATTTATTTTTTTCGATGCATTCCCTGTCGTTCTTTTGCTCTCGCACTCTTTCGCAGCATTGGTGTTTGCATTTGTTCTTCGCGGATTGAAAGAATTTGGCGAACCGACGCGAAAAGCGCTCATCATGGAACTCTGTCCGGAGCGTAAGAAGGCAGGTATGTTCGGTTTTTATTATTTGCTCAGAGATAGTGTTGTAGCACTCGCGGCTTTTGCGGGGGCTTGGCTCTGGGAAATTTCTCCTTCTGTGAATCTTCTTTCTGCGTTCGTGTTCGGCATTGTCGGGACTATATGGTTTGTTCTGAAAGGCAAAGAAGATAAACTCTGATGTATGATGGATACGTCAATTCCTTCCAACCTTCCGATCTTTTTCTCACATAGTCTTATCCCATTGGTTCAGTAGTCTCAACCCATCGGTTCAGACGATAATCCTCGGCTTTCTTCGTAGTATATCATCATAATTAAAAATAATCTGGAATCAAT
>PMDB01000007.1 GCA_003155495.1 Ignavibacteriota bacterium | reverse complement strand
GCACACAATATGGGGGCAGGTCACAGGTTCCACTCGGGTTCATGAAAATAAGAGGTTGAGACTTTTCAGAATCGGCCTTTCGTAGAGCGGGGGCACGCGGTGCGCTTGACAGAAAGAATGGAACCCCATATCAGAAGATTTGAAGTAAGTTTAAGACTATTTTTGATTCTGTACGCTCCTTTTGCAAGACTTGAAGTATTGCAGATTTCACCCAGCCTGTGATAAAATATTGAGCTCCAAAAAGAATTAATCCCTTTTTCATCCTTTCGGGCGATTCCCGTTTGTATAAATCATGAGTATTCTTTTCTAGAGTTACAGAAAAGAGAGAGAACTATTTTATTCTCGAAAGTGGATGATTAGTCGTACAGCATGTATGGAAGTTGAATTATCTAGTGTTTAAGGAGAATACACTATGAACTGGGATCGCATGGAAGGACAGTGGAAGCAACGAAGAGGGAAAGCCGTTTATCATTGGGGTAAAACGATGAACGATGAACTGTCAGCGATCTTGGGCAAGTATGAAGAGCTTGTTGGAAAGCTTCAGGAGAAATACGGAATTGCCAAAGATGAAGCCAGACACCGCGTGGATGAATATAAAATTATCGTTGAACATCTTAAATATGCCAATAGCAAATTAATAAAGTTACATAAAGCATTGAGCAATAAAAAGAAATCGGACAAACGGCAGATGAAATTAAAGGCATCGTTAAGGAAAAGAAAATGATTCATATTAGACGGTTGGATATATTCACCGATCAATATGCATCAAGCAACAACACAAGGATGATACATCTATGAAAAAACAAAACATAGTCTCATGGTTGGTAGACCAGAACTTATTTCCAGGAATTTTCTTATTTCTCCTTTTCATAGTCTTATCAATTATGCTATTCTTCAACGGTCTTCTTCGCTGACGACGGCTCCAATGATTGTCGTAAATGTTTTAGGATAAATTTGGCAGACCGCAAAGCGAGAAAACCGGAAGAAGAAATTAACAACTTCAGATTCTGTATTACCGAGGCAGCAGAACATATCTCCCGGAAAGGCAATTGCACAATATATTATCCAAGCTCAAGAGGTTGTGAGGATGTTGCGACTTCAACGCTTGGGTTGTATAGTTCACATGTCGTGAGATAATGATAAATCAAGGAATGAATGAAATCGGTAAGGAAAGACGTGTTATGGAAAATGGTTCAATAATCAGCCGTATTGCATTCATCGGCAATTACTTGCCGCGCCAGTGCGGCATTGCCACATTCACTACTGATTTATGCGAGGCTGTTGCATCGGCATATACTGAAACCACATGTATAACCTTACCTGTCAATGATATCGAAGCCGGTTATCCTTATCCAGCCCGGGTTCGCTTTGAACTCACAGAGAAAGACATCCATTCGTACACGCGTGCTGCCGACTTTCTCAATATCAATAATGTCGATCTCGTATGCCTACAATTCGAGTATGGAATATTCGGTGGAAAATCAGGAAGCCACATCCTGACACTGTTGCGTGATCTGCGAATGCCGATTGTTACAACATTGCACACAATACTCAACTCTCCAACCCCAGATCAGCGGTTGGTGCTGGAAGAAGTTGCTGCTCTTTCGGATAGGCTAGTTGTTATGAGTGAACGCGGCTCTGAATATCTACAAAAAATCTATCATGTATTGCCGGAAAAGATTGATCTGATTCCGCATGGTATTCCTGATGTGCCGTTTGTTGATCCAAGTTTCAATAAAGATCTGTTTGGCGTAGAGGGAAAAAACGTTTTACTGAGTTTTGGGTTACTCTCAGCGAACAAAGGAATCGAAACTGTTATTTCCGCTATGCCTGAAATAGTCGCGCGCTATCCGAACAGTGTTTATATCGTAGTCGGAGCCACTCATCCCCACGTCATCAAACACGAGGGTGAAACGTACCGGCTTTCTCTTCAATGGTTAGCCCAGCAGAAGGGTGTGGAAAGTCATGTAATCTTTTACAACCGCTTTGTCAGCCTGGAAGAACTTATTAAGTTCATCGGCGCCGCAGATATATACATTACGCCCTATCTTAGCGAGACACAGATCGTATCCGGAACCCTCGCGTACACATTAGGAGCGGGTAAAGCGATTATCTCCACGCCATATTGGTACGCGCAGGAGATGCTTGCCGATAAACGAGGTGTGCTTATCCCTTTCCGTGATCCCGCAGCCCTGGCTGAACAAGTGATTAACTTATTGGGCAATGAAGCGGAGCGGCATGCAATGCGCAAGCGTGCGTATATGTTTGGGCGAGCAATGATTTGGTCTGAAGTGGCGAAACGCTACATGGAAAGCTTTGTACGGGCTCGAGCGGAACGCCGTCATTATATCCCACCGGGATTTATTGCGAAAGCACTCGATAAATATCCGAGTGAATTACCTCCGCTCAAAATGGATCACTTACGAGCTATGACAGATGAAACAGGAATTCTGCAACATGCCCTTTTTACTGTTCCCAACTATTCTCATGGGTATACAACTGATGACAATGCACGTGCGCTTTTAGTGACCATTCTCTTAAATGAACTAGGGAACAGCGAGAGCGTAGGATTAGCTTCCCGATATTTTGCTTTCCTCGGGTATGCATTTAATTCTCAGAATAAGCGTTTTCGAAATAACATGGATTATCAGCGTAAGTGGTCGGAAGACGTAGGTTCGGACGATAGCCACGGGCGAGCACTATGGGCATTAGGAACCGTCTTGAGCCATTCTACGATACCGTCATTCAATAGTATGGCGGGATGGTTATTTGAGCAAGCCCTTCCTTCCATCCTTACAACGACCAGCCCGCGTGCCTGGGCATTTGCACTTATCGGCATTTCAGAGTATTCACAAAAGTATTCCGGCGATCGAAAGGCTCTTCAGGTCACCGAAGAATTGGCAGGCCGGCTTATGAAATTGTATGAAAGTAATCGTTTGGAAGAATGGCGCTGGTTTGAAAGAAAACTTACGTATTGCAATGCGGCTCTGTCTCATGCTCTTCTCGTCTGCGGCAGATCAATTCCGAACAATGCTATGACCGATGCCGGATTGGAGTCGTTACATTGGTTGGCTGACCTGCACCGCGCGGGCAATGGACATTTTGTTCCGATAGGTTCGAATGGATTTTATCCATTTGGAAATGAGCGTGCCCGTTTCGATCAACAGCCGATTGAAGCACAGGCGATGGTTTCGGTGTGTCTCGAAGCATTCAGAATTACAGGGGACAAACGCTGGAATAAGGAAGCCCGGCGGGCATTTGAGTGGTTCCTCGGGCGGAATGATTTGAAGCTTCCGTTGTATGATGCAACAACCGGCGGTTGCCGTGACGGTTTACATCCGGACCGGACAAATCAAAATCAGGGAGCAGAATCTACCCTCGCATTTCTTCAGTCCTTATTGGAATTACGTTTAGCCGAACAGACACATATATCTATGGAGGCACTATTAAAACGAACAATCAGCATTTAGAACTTTTTCACCGTCATACTCTGAATCCAATTCTTACAGCCGCCAATTGGCCATATCCAATTAATAGCGTGTTTAATCCGGGCGCGACTTTGTTGCCGGACGGAACCACTTTACTATTGTGTCGCGTAGAGGATCGGCGCGGTCATTCACATCTCTGTGCTGCCCGCTCTGCCAACGGCATAGATAACTGGCAGATTGATTCACACCCAACATTTATGGCGGATCCTGAACACTTCCCTGAAGAACTCTGGGGTATTGAAGACCCGCGTATTACGTATGTTCCGGAATTAAAAAAATATGCCGTTGTCTATACCGCTTACACGCGTGATGGTCCCGGTGTAGCCCTGGCGCTCACCGAAAATTTTAATACCTTCGAGCGCTGCGGATTGATCATGCACCCGGATGATAAAGATGCGGCTCTTCTGCCACGTCGCATCGACGGCCATTGGGCCTTAATCCATCGACCGGTAAGTCCTCAGGGTGCTAACATGTGGATATCGTATTCGCCTGATCTCCGATATTGGGGCAATCACAAGCTAATGCTCGCAGCCCGGAAGGGTGGGTGGTGGGATGCAAACAGAATAGGACTTTCGCCCCCGCCAATCGAAATACCGCGAGGCTGGCTGACGATTTACCATGGTGTGCGCCAGACACCGTCCAGCTCAATTTACCGGTTAGGGCTCGCGCTGTTTGATTTGCACGCACCGGAACGCTGCCTCAAGCGCAGCAATGAGTGGATGTTCGGACCGGAGGAATCCTACGAACGGCATGGCGATGTGGATGACGTCGTCTTTCCATGTGGATACACTATTGCCCCTGACGGCGATACGATCCGCATGTATTACGGTGGAGCTGATTCGAGTATTGCATTAGCCACAGGCAGCATCCGTACCATGTTAGAGTGGCTTGAAAAACACGGAGAAAATTATTAGGGGACCTATACGCAAATTATCGGATGGATAATAGAATGGACTAGGAAGGTGAAATCTATGAAAAAAGAATTAGAATTGTGGATCGATCATACATAGGCTGTTCTTTTTAGTTTGGCAGATGAAGGAACTGAAACGAAAGGTTAAAAAAACAAAAACCTGTTGTGAAATGTAATTTCCAAGGGGAGGTGTAACTATATGACACAGAATGAGATTAAAAATATTGAAGAGAAAATTTGCAAGGACGGGTCTCTCTCAGAAGAAAGAAAAACAGAGCTTTTAAATTTGCTTACAACGATGAAGCCCGAAATGCGCAATTATACAAATATCAAGCAAAATACGCAGAGTGCGATCCAGTTCAGTGAACAGCCAGCGAATGAAACGAGACGTAGGAAAATAAAAATATTTAAGGTTAAGAATTGACTGTATTTCTGCTTCGATAGAAGGTTTTGAAGAATCACATCCGTGATTGATTGAAAATGTGAATGACAATGTCACTATGTGGGCGAACATGGACATCTAAATAGCAATGAGGTGAATGCGTGGAAGAAAAACAAGTAGTCGTTNNAAATTGCAAAAGGACATCTCGAAGCGTCAGGCATTCCAGCATCCATAACCAAGGACGATGGGGGTGGAATGCTTCCATCGCTGCAGAATACGGAGGGTGTTCAATTGGTGGTTGCTGAAACTCAAAGAGAGAAAGCCAAGAAAATACTTCAGGTATAGTTTTATTGAACGCATCAAAGCAGCATCAATATCATTCCTTGATGAGTTTATGCATGTCACCATGAAACTGAGCAGCTGAAAGATGCGAGATAAGAAAGATGGAGAAGTCTATGAAAAGAAACGTGGGGTTGTGGATTGACCATACGAAAGCTGTGATTTTTAGTTTAGCAGACGAAGGAGCTGAAATAAAACGAATATCATCAGAATTGGAAAATAATGTCCGGTTCTCCAACGGGACACAAAAGAAATCGGCAGAGAAACATAAGGACAAGCGTTTCACTGGCCACCTGAACAATTACTACGATGAAGTGATTGATTATATTTGTGATGCCGAATCTATTTTGATATTCGGTCCCGGTGAGACAAAGCGAGAGCTCAAAAAAAGACTTGAAAGTAGAAAACTCCATCAAAAGGTTGTAGGCTTTGAAACAGTTGATAAAATGACAGATAACCAGATTGTGGCAAAAGTACGACAACGATTTCTGAAGTAGAATCTGCCGGCCCGGGACATTCTGGCGATATAGAACCAAAAATCAAAACAGGAGATAATAGAATGAAACCGAAAGCAATGTATCTCTTGGCGTTTGTGGTGATTGCCGCCGTAATGTTCGTTTCCAGCACTTTAGTGGCAACTGCCCAGACCGTGCAAGTGTCCAACCCGGCCGGTCCGACCCCGGTCAATCCTGGCGCACTCAGTGCGATTACGACTATCTTTAATCCTGGCGTGGTCAGTTGGGTCCATTTTGGTGACTTGAATATCACTACGAGTGATCAGAAGAACTACGCCAACTTCAAGGAAATCATCCAAGTCACCAATCAGTATCTCAAGAATGGCGTGAATTTCGCGTTACTGCCAGGCGACAACGCGTATAATCACACCGAGAGTGAGTATCAGCTCATCAAGCAAGCAGCGGATCAATTGCAAGTGCCGCTGTATGCCATTCCGGGCGAACGCGATCACAAGGGCGGGACCACTCTCTACAACCAGTATTTAGAGCCAGTGAACTACCAAAGTTTCACAGCGGATAAGTACCACTTTGTGTTTCTGGACGTGATGAGCGGTATCAGCGATGCTCAGAACTCGTGGCTGACCAACGATCTGGATAAAGCGGCGAAGGCCGGTCTCAAGAGCGTGATCTTTATGCACAGCTATACCCTGACGTCGGAATTGCAGGATGTGATCCAGCGTGACAATGTGATTATGGTTGATGCAGGGCATACGCACTACAACGAAATTGCGAATGATGGAAACACGATCTATGCCGCCACGCGCTCGACCGGTGAGGTGAGCGAAGGGCCCGTAGGGTACTCAATCATAAACCTCGATAACGGCGTGGTCAGTTGGAAGTTCAAGACGTTGGGGAGTTGGCCGTTTGTGATGATCAC
>PMDB01000104.1 GCA_003155495.1 Ignavibacteriota bacterium | reverse complement strand
AAATGGAGAAATTGTGCCGTTAGCCAAGGCAACGGGAGCTGATAAGAAAAATCAAGAACAACTCATTGCCGGAGGCATAGTACCGAATCACATCGCAATTATAATGGATGGAAACGGACGTTGGGCAAAACGGAACGGGCTGCCCAGAATTGCCGGCCATAATGAAGGCGTCAATTCTGTTCGAGATATAGTTGAAGTATGCGCGCAGCTTGGAGTAAAATATCTCACACTCTACACATTCTCCACTGAGAATTGGAAGCGACCTCAAGACGAAGTTTCTATGCTGATGCGCCTTATAGTGAAGGCGTTGCGTGATGAACGAGACAGGCTTCATCAGAACGAAGTTCGGTTGCAGGTGATTGGAGAATTCAACACACTTCCCGATGATGTGTCAAATGAATTGCGTGACGCAATGGAAGTGATGAGAGAGAATTGCGGCTTGACCCTTGTGCTCGCGTTGAGCTACAGCGGTCGATGGGATATTATAAAAGCTATCAAAGGGATGTATGATGATATTCATATGGGCGTGCTGAAGAAAGGGGATATTACCGAGGAACTGATCGGAACATACCTCTCGACAAAGGATATTCCGGACCCGGATTTGCTGATTCGGACGAGCGGCGAACTGCGTATCAGTAATTTTCTCCTTTGGCAGTTAGCATATTCTGAAATTTATATTTCTAATGAATTTTGGCCTGCTTTTCGGCGGAAGCATCTTTATGAAGCAATTGAAGACTTCCAAAAGCGTGAACGTCGGTTTGGTATGGTGAGTGAACAACTACAGCCGCTAAAGAAAAGTCATCCAGCACGGCTTATTGAAAGGTTTAAGAAAAGTGTCGCAAAATAATAAACTCGTCCTCCTCTTCTTCATAGTAATAGTTTCCTCTGATTCTTTATTCGGACAGCAGCAGCCGAAACCAGAAGTCTATAAAATCCTCGGCATTAATGTAGAAGGACAGCGTTCGGGGGAACCCTCGGCTATCATCGCCAACACTGGATTGAAGGTCGGAAGTGAAATTACAATTCCAGGCGAGCAAACGAAATTAGCTATTCAAAGATTGCATAATCTTCGCTTATTTGACGATGTCCAAATCTTTATAGAGAATCGAGTTCAGGATGGAGTTTTTCTTTTAATAAAAGTAAAGGAGAATCCGCGGTTAGAGCGCATTGAAGTATCCGGAAATGATGAATTGGATGAAGATGACGTTCTTAAAAAAATCAATCTTGTCAAAGGTCAAATTATTACATCGCAGGATCTTTCCACGGTTGTTCGTTTACTCAAATATCAATACGATAGCGATGGGTATCTTAATGCCCAAATTNNAAAGTGAAGGTCGACTATATCCATTTTCATGGCAATAAACAATATGACGATGGCGATCTGAAAAGCGAGATGAAGGAGACAAGCGAACGGTCTTGGTGGAAATTTTGGCAGACCAACAAATTTGACAAGAAGAAATACATTGAAGACAAAGATCTCGTCCTTGCTTTCTACCGAAAAAAAGGATTCCGAGATGCCGAAATTCTTTCAGATTCCTTGAGTTATGATAAAACTAAAAAATATTTGACTATCAATATTTACTTATCTGAAGGGCGGCAGTTTTTTGTCCGAAATATTTCTTGGGAAGGAAATACGGTATATCCGGCTGATGTGCTGAGTGCACGACTTGGGTTTACACGGGGTGACGTATTTAATCAGGAAAAATTTGAGCAAAATTTGCGGCGTAATGAAGAGGAATCGGATGTAACTTCTCTCTATTCAGATAATGGATATTTGTATTTTCAAGTAGAACCACAGATAAAGGTCATAGGAGAGGATAGTCTTGACATTGCACTTCAAGTACATGAAAGGAATCAATTCCGCGTAGGCCGCGTTTTAATTTCCGGGAATACAAAGACGTACGAAAAGGTTATTCGTCGTGAATTATTGACGAAACCGGGTGATTTCTTCAGCCGGCAATTGATTATAAGAAGTCTGCGACAGCTGCAGCAGTTAAATTACTTTAATCCTGAAAAATTAAAACCTGACGTCCGTCCGATTGACGATAAAACCGTTGAGCTTGAATATACTGTTGAGGAAAAATCCAGCGATACATTCAATATGTCTGTTGGCTACAGCGGCGCGTTTGGGTTTAGCGGTGGTCTCGGAGTTTCGTTCAACAACTTTTCACTGAGCGAACCGTTTCGCGGTGGTGCCGGCCAGACGATGTCGTTGGATTATCAATTCGGCGTAAGCAGTTATTATCGGACGTTTAATATTGGCTTTACGGAGCCGTGGATGTTCGACTCACCGACACTGTTCGGATTCAATATCTTCGATACGCAACAATCGCAATACGCTGACTTGCACTATCGTGGAGCATCGATCAGGATCGGCCGTCGTTTTAAATGGCCTGATATGTATTTCCGCGGCGATTGGACATTGCGTGTTCAGGAAAACACATATCATTCTCTAGGCATATCGTCTGTTTATGATTCTTACTATCAAGAAGGGACGACTAGTCAATTTGGTATTTCGCAAGTCATTTCCCGTAATAGCACGGATAGCCCAATTTTTCCTGCACGCGGTTCCAACTTTTCATTGTTAACCGATATTAGCGGCGGTCCAAAATTTGGCGGTGCACTCCAAGCAGCGCGATATTTTAAACATATGTTGAACGCTGATTGGTATATTCCTCTTATAAGCTCTGGTCGAATAACGATTATGAGTTCCAATACTATTGGACTTATTTTTCCCTTTGAAAAGAATGGGTACATTCCGTACCAGGATCTTTTTTTTATGGGCGGTACCGGACTAGGTCAAATTTCTGTTACTCCTCTGCGTGGTTATGACGACAGGAGCATAGGTCCATATGATGGCAATGTTGGTGGTAAAGCGATGATGAAATATACAACGGAATTACGATTTGCATTGACTTTGAATCCTATTCCCATCTATACGCTGTTTTTTGCAGAAGCAGGCAATGTATGGCTTGACCATTCTAAAATGGATATGCTCGATTTACATCGCTCAGCGGGATTTGGAGTTCGATTGCTTGTTAATCCGATTGGTCTCATCGGCTTTGATTATGGATATGGATATGACGCATCGACACCCGGCGCTGCAGCTCCCGGATGGAAATTCCATTTCCAATTTGGTAAATCGTTTTAAATAAATGATACTGTAGTTGAATATTTAATCACTTAAACAAAAGAGGGTACCGTGAAAAAAATCATTTTTCTTGCCGTTGTAGTGATGCTTGTTGCATCCATGAGTACGGCACAGTCAGTCAAGATTGCCTATGTCAATTCTGAAACTATTCTTCGTGAGCTTCCCGAAGCCCAACAAGTCAAGAAAGATCTTGAGATCACCATCAAAGGCTGGCAGGATGAACTCGAGAGGATGGGCAAAGAACTTCAAGAAGGATTAGATGATTATCAAAAGAAACAAGCATTGCTTGCTCCTCAGGTAAAAGCCGATAAGGAGAAAAGTCTGCAGGAGCTTCAGCAAAGAGCGCGTGATTATCAATATCAGAAGTTTGACCAGCGTGAAGGCGAAGCCGTGAAGCTGCGTGAGAAGAAATTTGCACCTATTCAAGAGCGAGTAATGAAAGTCATCGAGAGAGTGGCAAAGGAAGGCAAATTCAATTTTGTATTCGACAAGTTGGAAGCTGCCACGAATCTTCTTTATGCAGATGCGAAATTTGATCTCACTTATAAAGTGATTGACCAATTGAAGACAGGCGGATCGACAGCTCCGGCTTCCGCGAAGTCCAATGACACTAAGTAATTGATAGTGTCTCCCAATGAACTTGAGAGGGAGAAGAAAAATATGAAAAAACTTTTTAGCATTATTATTTTTCTGATGTTGTTATTTCTTGTGCCGGCGAATGCACAAATGAAGATTGCCTATTTCAATTCTGAAGCAATTTTGAAAGAGCTTCCGGATGCAGTGGATGCCCAGGCGCAACTTAATAAATTAGTTTCCGATTGGCAGCAGGAACTTAACAAGATGCAGGAAGACTGGAAGAAAAAGTTTGATGAATATGATAAGCGAAAGCTTATTATGACCGAACAGCGCCGTGCGGATACCGAACGTGAATTGCAGGATATGGACAAGAAGATCGCCGATTTCCGCAATCAAAATTTTGGGCAGAATGGTGAATTGTTTAAGAAACAAAATGAACTGATGAAACCCGTACAAGATCGCATTTTCAAAGCAGTACAAGAGGTGGCGAAGGAAGAAGGATACGATTATGTCTTCGATAAGAGCGGTGACATTCTCCTCATGTACGCAAATGAAAAATACGACCTGACACAGAAAATATTTATAAAACTTAAGGTGCCAGTATCAAGCGGAAAATAGCAAGACTGACTTATGACCATTCATGAGATTGCGGAGTTTCTTGGTGGTGAGGTCATTGGAAATAACATCGAGAGTGCGCCGGATATTGAGCGTGTTGCAAAAATTGAAGAGGCTGATTTCGGCAGCCTAACGTTTCTTGCCAACCTGAAGTACGAAAAGCACCTTGGCACTACACAGGCAACTGCAATACTTGTATCCCGAAAGCTCGACCTAAAAAAAAATGTAGGTCGAGCTTCACTTATCTTTATTCGTGTGGATGATCCATATGTAGCATTTCTGCATGTGCTCAGACGCTTAACACCCACTGTGGAGCTATTTACCTCTGGAATCCATTCGACAGCCATCGTTCCATCGAACACGATCATGGGAAAGAATATATCTATTGGTTCGCACGCTGTGGTTGGTGAACACGCGATCATTGGAGATAATACAAAGATTGGAGCTGGCTGCGTCATCGGGAATCACGCGCAAGTTGGTTCTGAATGCATGATCTATCCCAATGTAGTAGTCTATCATCAATGCAAAATAGGCAACAGAGTTATTCTTCATTCTGGAGCGGTGATTGGATCGGATGGGTTTGGTTTTGCTCCGAAGATGAACGGAACATATGAAAAAATCCCTCAGATTGGAATTGTTGTCATTGATGACGATGTGGAGATTGGTGCCAACACGACCATCGATCGTGCCACCATGGGAGATACGCACATCCACTGCGGGGTGAAAATAGACAATCTGGTTCAAATCGCGCACAACGTTGTTATTGGTGAACATACGGTTATTGCTGCACAGACCGGAATTAGTGGAAGCACAAAAATCGGGAAGTATTGCATGCTTGCCGGACAGGTAGGTATCGCTGGACATATCGAGATTGCCGATCGCACTGTGATCATGGCACAATCGGGAATACACAAAAGCATCGTAGAACCGGGAAAGTCATATTTTGGTACTCCTGTAGATGAAGCACGCAAAGCACAGCGTGTGTATATTGCTATGAAGATGCTGCCCGATATGTTACATGAGATCAGTGCACTTCGGAAGAAAGTAGCAGAACTCGAAAGAAAACTTTTGGAAAAATAAATAAGAGGAAAAGAATGCTTGTTCAGCAAATGACAATCAAGAAGCCCGTTACTATGTCCGGTGTCGGACTTCATACGGGAGTGTCGACAACCATGGTGTTTAAACCGGCGCCNNCTTGGCATCGACGGAGCGCGTGTGCACACGGTTGAACATGTACTTGCTGCTATTGCCGGTCTGCAAGTAGATAATGTATTGATCGAGCTTGACAACATCGAACCTCCTATTGGTGACGGCAGTGCAAAACCCTTTGTAGATATGCTTCTCGATTCCGGATTAGTGGATCAAGAAGCACCGAAAGATTATCTTATTATCGACCAAGTGATCCATTATCAAGATCCACAACGCGGAGTGGAAATTGTTGCCTTGCCGACTGATGATTTCCGTTTGACAGTGATGATTGACTATAACAATCCTGCACTCGGAAGTCAGCATACAGGATTGTTTAATCTTGAAAAAGAATTTGTCTCGGAATTCTCTTCGGCACGTACGTTTTGTTTCCTTCACGAAGTCGAGATATTATATGATCAGGGTCTGATTAAAGGTGGGAATCTTGATAATGCAGTCTGCATTGTAGATCGCGACCTTTCAGACGATGAACTCCGAAAGCTGACGCATAAACTTGGTCTTGAACATTCAGTGATCCTTGGCTCCTCCGGTGTGTTGAACGATAAAAAACTTCACTATCGCAATGAACCGGCACGACATAAGTTGCTTGACATGATCGGTGATCTTGCGCTCATCGGAGCACCCATCAAAGCGCAGATTCTTGCTGCGCGGCCAGGACACGCCGCGAATATAGAGTTTGCTCGTAAAGTAAGGAAGCTCTATCAGCAAAAAAAACTTGTACGTAAATATCAGCACGAGAAAAAAGAAGGCGTCATTTTTGATGTCAACGCTATACAACGTATTCTGCCGCATCGGTATCCGTTTCTTCTTATAGATAAAATTATTGATTTCCAATTGGACGAGCGTGTCGTTGGTGTGAAGAACGTAACGATGAACGAACCGTTCTTCCAAGGTCACTTCCCCGGTCAACCGATCATGCCCGGCGTTTTGATCGTCGAAGCACTTGCGCAGACTGGCGGCGTTCTCATGTTGAATGGTATTGAGAACCCAGGAAATAAATTAGTATTCTTCATGGCAATCAACAATGTTAAGTTTCGTAAGCCGGTGGTTCCGGGTGATCAACTCATCCTCGAAGTACAGGTTATGAATCGGCGGTCAAAAGTCATTCAGATTCGCGGTCAGGCGTTTGTAGATGGCAATGTTGTAGCGGAAGGTGAGTTTACTGCTGCAGTTGTTGATCGTGAAGATGGAAAAACAAAAGCATTGGGAATATCAAAGTAATTCAGAGAAGAAAAATTTATGGGCGTTGTTATTGATCCACTCGCATTGGTGAGTAAAAAAGCACAGCTTGGAGAGAATGTTACCGTTGGTCCTTCGGCTATCATTAGTGATGATGTTGTCATTGGTGATGGCTCAATCGTTGCGCCGTATGCAATTATCCAAAATGGAACACGACTTGGAAAGGAATGCAGAATTGCTTCATTTGCCGTCGTCGGCGGTCAACCGCAAGATCTAAAATATAAAGGCGAACCTACAACGCTGAAAGTTGGTGATCGATGTGACATCCGCGAATATGTAACACTAAATCGTGGCACGGTGGAGACGGGAAAAACGGTCATTGGGAATAATTGCATGTTCATGGCAAATGCGCATGTTGCACATGATTGTATTGTTGGAGATTATTGCATCCTTGCAAACAGTGTCCCGTTGGCAGGACATGTGACTCTCGGTAATTGGGTGATTATTGGCGGGTTGACGCCGGTACATCAATTCGTTCATATCGGAGATCACACAATGATCGGAGGCGGGTTTCGAATAACGAAAGACATTCCGCCATTCGTTCGTGCCGGTCGAGAACCATTGGTCTTTGAAGGATTGAATTCCGTCGGTCTTCGGCGACGTGGTTTTTCTTCCAAAGCGATTGATTTGATTGAGAAAACATATGTTCTCTTATATCAATCAAAATTGAACGTCTCACAGGCAGTTGCCCGTATCAAAGAGGAGTTGGAACAAACTTCGGAGATTCAAAACATTTTAAATTTCATTGCAGGCAGCAAACGCGGTATCATTCCCGGTCCTGGCCATTATTAGAGAAAAGATGAATTGGCGATTCGAAAACACCGGAATTCATTCCGGTGTTTTTAATATGGAGTATGACATAGCTCTTGCGCGGGCACTTGTTAATGGTGTGGGTAATCCCACTATCCGTGTATATGCATGGCAGCCGTTTGCTATCTCACTTGGCTGGAATCAGTCGATGGACGAGATTGATCTTGCCAAATCCTCAGCATCTGGTATCGATGTTGTTCGCCGTCCCACCGGTGGAAGAGCCATTCTGCATTCAGAAGAACTCACTTACAGCGTGGTGATGCGGGTGAAAGGGAAAAATGTTTTTACTGTTTGTGACGATATCAGCAAAGCTCTGGTAACTGGATTGCAGGAGCTTGGTGCATTGGTTACCATTGAAAAAAGTCAGCCGCATTTTCCATCACTTTATAGAACGACATCGGCAGTAGCATGTTTCTCTAGTACCGGGCGGTACGAAATAAAATATCACGGAAAAAAACTTATCGGCAGTGCCCAACGGCGTTATGGTACTGATAACGGTGAAGAAGTTGTTTTGCAGCACGGTTCTATTCTGCTTGGCCCAGGCCATAAACGAATGGTGGAGTTTTTAAATTTTCCATCGGAAGGAGATCGCGATGCATTACGCAGAGAGCTTAATGAAAAAACCACCGAAATTTCGACCGTTTTAAATCGGGTGATAGCATTTGAAGAAATTGCAGAAGCAATCCTGCAAGGATTCCAAAAGGCATGGTCGATTGCACCGGAAGTTGTGAATATCATTGATGAAGAATTAAAGGTGAATATATGAAAAACTCATCCACTACATCAGGTCCAAAAAAAATCACAACAAAAGTTATTGCATCGATGAAAAAAGCCGGAACGCGCATCGCTTGTTTAACGGCGTATGACTATATAACGGCACGTCTATTGGATCAAGCGGGTGTCGATTTAATACTTGTAGGCGATTCACTTGGGATGGTATTCCAAGGACAGGAAACAACGCTGCCAGTGACTCTTGATGAAATGATCTATCATGCTAAAAGCGTTGTGCGCGGTGTNNGACGAAGAAGGATTCCGGAATGCGGGGCGTGTGATGAAAGAAACCGGCGCCGGGGGCGTAAAGTTCGAAGGCGGCGAACGTATTGCAAATCTAGTGCATATGACTGTGCGTGCAGGTATCCCGGTCATCGGACATCTCGGATTGACACCGCAGTCGATTCATCAATTTGGTGGCTTCACTCCGCGCGGTGCAACACCAGATGAGGCAAAACAAATGCTCAAAGACGCAAAGGCTTTAGAAGAAGCCGGAGCGTTTAGTGTTGTGCTGGAAAAAATTCCTGCAGCCCTTGCAGCAAAGGTAACAAAGTCGCTCAAGATCCCAACAATTGGTATTGGTGCTGGGATGCACTGTGATGGACAGA
Organism: Ignavibacteriota bacterium; assembly: GCA_003155495.1. Taxonomy (GTDB): domain Bacteria; phylum Bacteroidota; class Ignavibacteria; order UBA10030; family UBA10030; genus Fen-1298. Next base: position 31,040 of record PMDB01000104.1, on the reverse strand, counting down.
TTCTTGTTGTTTCAGATATGTTGGGATTGTATGAGGATTTTCATCCGCGATTTGTGCGACGATATGCACATTTATCTGAAACGATCCGCCAAAGTGTGGGCGGGTATGTGAAGGATGTTAAGGAAGAAAAATTTCCAGTACAAAAAGAAAGTTACTAACTCATTTTATCATTTCGGCAGAAACCGGTATACGACTTTCTAGGTAGGGAAGGATTTCGTTCTCCCAATCTCTGAATAAATATGAAATCAAAACGTAANNGTCGTGGCACCGGATAAACAACAGAGTGCTGTTGGTCATGCGATCACGATGAATTATCCGCTGCGCGTAAAAGAGTTCAAGAAGAACGGAAAATTCTTCGGTTATGCTGTGCAGGGAACTCCAGCCGATTGCGTAAAACTTGCGGTACGCGCCGTTCTCAAACGTACACCGGATTTAGTTGTTTCTGGCGTCAACCACGGCTCCAATACCGCTATCAGCATAATTTACTCCGGAACAGTTTCAGCGGCAACAGAAGGAACTATCCTTGGTATTCCATCCATTGCAATCTCGCTAACAACATACGCACCGGCAGATTTTCGTTATCCTGCACAATTAGCACGAAAGTTAGCAGTGCTCATTGGTAAACGCGGGCTTCCGCCGGGTACGCTTCTTAACGTAAACGTGCCACCACTCAAACCGAAAAATATTAAGGGCGTGCTCATCACACGGCAAGGCAAAGCAGTTTGGAACGATACGTTTGATCTTAGACGAGATCCGAATAATCGAGAATATTATTGGCTTACAGGCGGATTGGAAAAAGTAGACACGGATTTGGAATTTGACGAAGCAGCCGTCCAGAATAATTACGTTTCCGTTACACCTATCCACTACGACCTGACTGACTATAAGATGTTTGAGACGATGAAAAAATGGGGAGTGGGGAAGATCAAGTGAAAAGTAATGTGACGGATGCACGAAGTGAATGTGAGATAAAAAATGAATTATGAAGGAAATAGGCTCGACTGTTTTTGAATAATTATTATATACTACTTAGAGATATGCTGATGAATTACTTATTTCCCTTTTTTCTTTGCATGGTTACTTGATTTTATGTCCACACCATTAATGCGCCAGTACCAGCAGGTGAAAGCGAAGTATCCAGACACGGTACTTCTCTTCAGAATGGGCGACTTCTTCGAAACATTTGATGAAGATGCGAAGATTACATCAAGAGTACTCGGTATTGTGCTTACCAAGCGTGGAAATGGCATATCCGGTGAAACACCACTGGCGGGATTTCCTCATCACGCGCTTGATACGTATCTTCCCAAACTTCTTCGCGCCGGGTATCGCGTCGCCATCTGTGAGCAGTTAGAAGATCCGAAGTTATCTAAAAGTATCGTCAAGCGTGATGTGATTGAAGTTGTTACGCCTGGTGTGTCGTTCTCTGACAAAGTATTGGAACAAAAGCAGAACAATTATCTCGCTGCTGTCGCTTTATCGTCGCCGCTATCGACGAGCGATGATACAATCGGTTTTGCATTCATTGATGTCTCGACCGGTGAATTTGGACTCAGTGAATTTCCATTGAAACAATTTACAGAACAGATAAACAACCTTCAGCCGCGGGAATTGCTCGTACAGAAGCGCGATCTGGAAACGATCAAGACTCTGTTGGGTGAACGCTTCCATGTGTTATACACGAAAGTGGACGACTGGGTGTTTAATGCTGACTATGCATACGAGCTGCTTATTAATCATTTCAAGACACAATCCTTAAAAGGATTTGGTATCGAAGAGATGCATACTGGCATTGTAGCGGCAGGTGCAATCATGAATTACTTGGAGGAGACACAGAAAGCGAACATTCCGCACATCAAAAAGATCGTGCCGCATGATGTGAGCGAGTACATGATGCTCGATGCTTCAACGAAGCGCAATCTCGAGATTACAACGAGTATCTCCGGCCAGTCCGATGGTACACTTTTTTCCATTATCGATCGCACACAAACACCGATGGGCGGTCGGATGTTGAAGCAATGGATCAATCGTCCGTTGAAACGATTAGAACCGATCTGTGCGCGGCTCAATGCAGTAAAAGAATTGGTGTCGAATGAATTGGCACGGCGGAAAACTCGTGAAGAATTGGAGCCAGTCGGCGATCTTGAACGGTTGATCGTGAAAATTGCTACAGGCAGAGCGAATCCTCGCGAAATGAATCAATTGAAAGCAATGCTGGCACAAATTCCAAATCTTAAATCTCAAATTTCAAATCTTGCCAGTGCAACCATAAAAAATTTGAACGATCATCTTGATCCGCTTTCCGATATCGTTTCTACTATTGGGCAAGCCATTGCTGATGATCCGCCAATGACACTCGTGGATGGTGGAGTGATTCGGAAAGGGTATAATGCAGAATTAGACGAGATCCGCTTGTTGGCATTTGGAGCAAAGGACTGGGTGGCGAAACATCAGCAATCGGAGCGGGAACGTACGGGTATCTCATCGCTCAAGATTGGTTATAATAATGTTTTCGGTTACTACATCGAAATAACACACACCCACAAAGATAAAGTGCCGGTGAATTATATCCGCAAGCAAACGTTGACGAATGCCGAGCGTTTCGTGACGCCAGAGTTGAAGGAATATGAGGAGAAGATTCTTCACGCAGAAGAAAAAATTCTGACACTGGAAACACGTCTCTTCAATGAACTGCGACAAATGATCGCCGAGTACATCGGTGCAATTCAAACAAATGCGCATGCCATAGCGATGTTGGATTGCTACGTCTCGCTTGCCGAAGTTTCGATAGAGAATCATTATGTTTGTCCGACGATGGATGATTCTTTTAGAATCGATATCGAAGATGGCAGACATCCTGTCATCGAAAAGCTCCTGCCACCAGGTGAACATTATACACCGAACCATACACTACTGGATACTGCATCCGATCAGATTCTTATCATCACCGGTCCGAATATGAGCGGCAAGTCAAGTTATTTGCGTCAAGTGGGATTGATTGTTTTGCTTGCACAGATCGGGAGTTTTGTTCCAGTAACATCCGCACACATTGGGATGGTGGATCGTATTTATACTCGTGTGGGTGCAAGCGATAATATCGCTTCCGGCGAAAGCACATTTTTGGTAGAGATGCATGAAGCAGCGAATATTGTTAACACAGCAACACAGCGCAGTTTAATATTGCTCGATGAGATTGGACGCGGCACCAGCACATTCGATGGTATCAGTATCGCTTGGGCTCTCACGGAATATTTACACAATCATATCGGCGCCAAAACTCTCTTTGCGACACACTATCATGAATTAAACGAACTTGCTGATGTTTTTCCCCGCATTAAAAATTACAAGGTGGATGTACGCGAATACGGCGATAAGGTCATCTTTCTTCATAAAGTACTGCCGGGCTTTGCCGACCATTCGTACGGAATTCAAGTGGCACAGATGGCCGGTTTACCGGAGGAGGTGACAGAGCGGGCAAAGTTGGTGTTGAAAAATTTAGAAAGCTCTGAGTTGGTAGTGAGAGACAAAAGATTAATAAATGGGAGAGGAAAGACGAAAGACGAAATGGTACAAATGGCAATGTTTGAAGTGAAGGATGACAAGCTGCGGGCGGAACTCCGAACACTTGATATCGAACATATGACACCGTTGGAAGCGATGCAAACGCTGTCGGTATTGAAGAAAAAAGTTGAAGAGAAGGATTAAGAAATGACAAAAAAAGAAATTCAATTATTATTTGAGTATGACACTTGGGCGGATTTGAAATTGCTCGAAGTGATTGCAGCGCTCACAGGAGATCAGTACAGGATGGACCTTCATTCCAGTTTTGGCGGCATTCAAGGAACGCTTGTACATATTTTATCTGCCAGCCAAGTCTGGTTATATCGGTGGATAGGAAAGGAACCCGAACCGTTAAGAATCGAAAACTTCCCAGCGATAGAAGACGTGAAAAAACAATGGGATACGTACCAATGTGAGATGGTCAATTTCCTGCAGAATCTCACAGAAGCGAAATTAAATACACCATTGCACTACTCGGATTTTAAAGGAAATACTTACGCATAACCCTTATATGAGCAAATGCAGCACAAAGTGAATCATTCATCATACCATCGAGGTCAATTAGTGATGATGCTGAGGCAGCTCGGGACGGCAGTTGTGAGCACAGATTTGATTACTTACATTAGACAGAAGGAAATACATGGCTGAGGTATCTCTGAAGATTCTTAAAAAACATAATTTGGAACATATCTCGGAATTGCGAATCGATCCGGAAATTTTATTGCAGCGTTTTTCTCCCGGTTGTTCGATGTGTCATTGCAACGGAACATGCTGTGCCGAAGGAGTACTCCTCGACTTAAAAGACAAAGAACGTATTCTTGTACATGCAGATTTAATCAAACAATACTTAGACCCACAGCAGGAACATGATGTTCAAAAATGGTTCGATCACAATATCGAATATGATATTGATTTCCCATCCGGTCGATGTGACGGTACTGCCGTGCGAGACGGCGGGTGTGTGTTTCTCGATAGTAAAGGTCTCTGTGCGTTACAGAAAACGGCATTGGCAGAAGGAATGGATAAGTTCGCCCTGAAGCCATTTTATTGTGTCGCGTTTCCACTGGTCATTGATGGACATATGCTGACGACGGATGATCCCGAATTCACGAACAGGTCGCAATGTTGCAGCATCGTTCCAGATGGATCGATAACAGTGCTTGATGTCTGTCGGGAAGAATTTGAATACATTCTTGGGGCCGAAGGATTAGAAGAGATTGAGAAAGTATTCAAGGAAGAAGTTGATTCTCCAGTGGTGAGCGCTGTATGAACCAACGTCGTCTATATCGTACTATCGAAAGCTTTGCTTCCGTTCAATTCAAAACGGAGAAAGATTTACTCAAGCATGTTCTGAATGAAATCGTGAAGACTGAAGATATTCTTTTAAAAGGCGGAAGGCTCTGGCAGTATGAACCATCCACCGAATCGTACCGCGTGATTCATCAGATTGGACAGATTGACCGCCTTGATTCAGGTTATCGTATTCAAGTTGCGCGGTATCCGATGTTTCAACATCTTATCGAACAACGTTCCATTATTGCTAACGAGACGGATCGGTATCTTCGAAAAAAAGGTATTATCAAGTACTCAGCTACGGGGATAGGGGATAGAATGCCTTATCGGGATAAATCTGTTTTTCAATATGTCCTGGCATTCAATTCTGATTTTATCGATCAAGAACTGCTTCCGAATCTCAATGTGATCAGTCTGGCAGTCACTGCTGTTCTCCGCAATAAACGCATCGAGCAAAAAGCTCGATTGCTCGAGCAAGATATCGACAAAGCACGCGAGATTCAACAGAGTATCTTACCGGAGCCATTTCTCCATTTTTACTATTATGATATTTATGGGATTTCTGTCCCCGATCGTATTGTTGGTGGAGATTTCTTTGATTATATTTTTTCTGATGAGACAAAGGATCGTCTAACAATTGTTGTAGGAGATGCAGCGAGTAAGGGTTTTCGAGCTGCTGCACAAGCATTGTATGTTGTTGGAGCACTGCGAATGGGAATCGCACATCATACAAAAACCGCAACGTTGATGTCGGGTATCAATAAAATTGTGAATCGCTCATTCTCAGAAGAACAATTTGTTTCGATGTTCTATGCGGAGTTAACGGACGGAGCGAAAGGGTTACTGCTTTATGCCAATGCAGGGCACAATAGTCCTATGGTTTATCATGCTCAAGAGAATACTATTGAACTCTTGGAGCCAACGGGACTTATCCTTGGTCCATTCCCACGCGGCAATTATCGTGTGGAGAGCACAATGTTAAAAAACGGTGATGTTGCCGTTATTTACACAGATGGGATTACTGAAGCACTTCGTACTGATGGTACTCCCTATGGTGAAAAACATCTCGCTGATAACATCAAACAGCTCGCCAGCAAGGGAGCACAAGAAATATGCAAAGCGTTGATTGAGGATGTAGGACTTTTTTCAGAAGGCGCAGAGTATTCAGACGACCGAACGATCGTCGTCATTAAACGAGTGAGTTAGAAGTCGAACGTTCAGAGAAAGGTTGCGTTATGGTTGAGCAAAAATATATTGGTGTTGTATCGACTGTAAATAGTGCGATTGTTTCCATTCTTCTCGATCCAAAAATTACAACTCTGAAAAGGGAGATCAATGGAAAAACCTACTATATCGGCCAGATTGGTACATATGTATTGATTCCCATGGGAACACTTGTATTGATCGGATTGGTATCAGAGTTGAAAAAAAAGGATGTGGATGTCGACGGGCAAGGCCAGCAGCGGTACATTCTCTATGTGTCGATGGTGGGAACAGTAAAGAGCGGCCGCTATGAACGCGGTGTTTCTGTCTTTCCGGTGTCCGATACGCCTGTATATCTTGCGGAAGATGTGGATCTTTCTATAGCTTTTGCAGTCTACCAGCGGTTCGGATTTTCCGTGGGTCAAGTGTCCTTATTCGAAAACCAACGGGCATTCCTTGATGCCAATAAATTTTTCGGCAAGCACATTGCCGTGCTTGGTTCCAGCGGTTCAGGAAAATCTTGCACCGTAGCTTCTATATTGCAGAAGGTTTCGAGGTATCCAGATACGAATATCATCATTCTTGACATCCATAATGAATATCAGAAAGCATTTGAGGGGAATTGCAACCACCTCGACATTGCAGAATTTGAACTTCCCTACTGGCTCATGAACTTTGATGAACTACGCGAAATGTTTATAGATGAGAAAGATGAAAATGCGTCCAGTCAGATCACTGTACTGAAAGACCTCGTCATTATGTCGAAGAAAGGTAAGAACCCGGAAATGTCAACGATCATTACGATCGACACACCGGTCTATTACGATCTCAGTGAAATCCGCGCAAAAATGCAATATCTGGATACAGAAAAAGTGACGTCAGGTTCAACAGCAAAAGATGGTCCGTTCTATGGTAAGTTTACGCGGTTCCTCGTGCGTCTCGATGGTAAATTGAATGATCCACGATACGCATTCATGTTTCGACCAAAGAAGTACATTAGCTCTATCACATTTAATGACCTGCTGACGAAGATTCTTGGCGCCGATGAAAATGCCAAGGTGACGGTCCTTGATTTGAGTGGTGTGCCGTTCGATGTTGTAAATACGATCGTGTCGCTGCTGGCACGCATTATTTTCGATTTCAATTTTTGGAATCCTAACAGACGCGACTTTCCTATATTACTCGTATTCGAAGAAGCACATAACTATCTGCCGAGCACTCTCAATACTACCGCCGCTGCAAGAACAACCGTTGAACGTATCGCGAAAGAAGGTCGAAAATACGGCGTCAGTTGTATGGTGGTGAGTCAACGTCCAGTTGAGGTTTCAGAAACGATTCTCTCACAGTGCAACAATTATGTGATTTTACGCTTGACAAATCCTCTTGATCAGAACTACGTTAGACGGTTGGTGCCGGATAGTTTTGCAAGTTTCACTGATGTCTTGCCATCCCTTCGCACAGGAGAAGCACTTATCGTAGGGGAAGCAATCCCGATGCCGATGCGCGTACAAATCGACTTTCCTGACCCAGAGCCGGATAGTAGCGATATCAAATTCTATGAGAAGTGGAAGCAAAGTGATGCGAAGACAAAGATTGAAGAAGTGGTTACGCGCTGGTGGAAGCAAGAAAAAGTGAAGTAGAAAAAAAGATGAACGTTCAATAAATGAATGTTAGAATGATAAGGTCCTGGATCATCAGATGTGAGGGTCGATGAATTGACGAGCAGCCCTTTGTATCGTTCTCTTTTTTCAAAAAGTGATCGGGTTGTAGTAGAATCAACGATCATGGTCATAGCGTCCATCGAGACACAAGAGAAGAAGTGATACTTCTGCCATTCGCTTCCATACGGTTCAGAATCTACGCTTGCAAATTTTATTGTTTCCGACATTTTTAATACAATATCTCGATTACATATTTATCCCGGAATTCTTAAAATATTTTCGGTTTTTCCTGGAATCTTTGCATCGATTGACGAATGAGGAAAATGTACTTTTGGTATGACTCATTCTGTATTTCCGTTGGAAATCTGCGGGTACCATCCACGCTGGCATAATAAAAAAAGTCATAACACCACTTGAATCCAACATCATCCTTTAATACATTAGATCAGATTGTTCGGATGAAATTTCCGTTGAACCAGAATCCTGGAGGTAGTATGAAAGCAATCATCATCCTAATTTTTTTCTCGTTCCTCGTTCTTGCCGGCTGTTCGTCTCTTACCCTTAAGCCGGGTGATTTTGCATGGCCCATCGAGTCGGTATCGAAAGTTGACGAAAAAGGCATGATAGAAGATAAACAGTATTATTTTTCACTCAATGTCAAAGAACTCCTTTATGATGAGACCCAGGACTCGATAAATATTTCGAATGTGACATTGCGAATAATTCGGGACATGAAGGGTTATTACTTCATAACGGCATCGAAATTTAAAAATGTTTATGTGTTCGGGCAAATTGAAGGGGGTTTAAAACTCACAAACAAAATTCTTGTATCACAAGACGGTCTTGAGAATCCCGCATTCAACCAAAGGCCTCCATACATCCAACTATTGAATGGAGAGAATCCACCTGTTTCGCTGACGAAAGAGGGCATTCTAGAAGGAGAAAACAAATGAAGACCATCCTTTGCCTTGTCGCTTTGTTAATGTTTTCGAGCTTGATACTTGTTGCTCAGCAAAAATCGGATTATACTACCGTCCAACTCTTTAAAACTACGGCTCAATCTATTTCGAAGAACGTGGATAAAGCAAATTCAGTCCAGGAATGCGCAGAACTTAACGCTTCGATCGATTCGTTGGAAAAAGAATTTGCCGATGGCAAAACACTTCTCAATAAAGCCATCTATCCGGAGGGCTACGATAGGACAATAGAACATCTTCGCGGAAAGCTACTTGTGCGTCAGAAGGATCTTGGTTTTATCGAAAGCCAGGTGATTCGTATTACGGAATTAGAGACAACTGTGCGCGGACTTTCAGATCAGATTCAGAAGTTGAATATGCAGAATGAAAAACTCTTAGCTGATATTCAGGTGCTTACACAGAATGTTCAAAAGCTCACCGGTGATCTTTTCAATGCTACCACTCCGTTAGATTCCCTGCACAATATGATTGTGAAACTACGCCAAGGATTACAGGATCGCGATGCACTTATCTTTGCATTGACCGATAGTCTTTTCCTTCAGTACGATAAGAATGTTAGTGATATGAAAGATGTTGAGAAACAGGGGTTGATGGGCAAAATTGAGCGGCACAATATTGTCGGCAATGTGAAGCATTCTATCATGGACAACGTAACATTCCTCGAAACGACACAACTCAAAGGAAGCGATTTGGTGGCGCTTGTACGACAACAAAAGCGGTTCCAATCGCAGTGGACAGGAATTGCGCCGAAACTTACTGCGATCTACATAAACGGAAAAGCAAGGAAGTACGAGGTAAGTGCAGTTGATTCGATGCTGGCTGTGTGGGGAGATAAAGTTGACGACGCGATGTGGCGTTCACTGAATACATTGTTCAAGGAGAAGGGATTTTTTGTGAAAGAATTTAATAATGGTGAAGAGTTTAGTGCGAACTTTATTACATTTCTTTCTGAACAAATTCAGAATCCGAATGAAGAAACGAACGATACACGCTTTAAACTCTTTACTAACTTTCATGAAAATCTTTGGTTGACCGATCTGAATGCAGCATGGTTGCCGGCTCTCACTGAGCTTAACAAAATATCGGATACACAAAGAAAGGAAATCGAAGCCAAAGTAGAAAAATGGCATTCAATTGTCTCGCCTGGGGCATCATGGTTGATCTATGTGCTTGTTCTTCTTGGGGTTCTTCTCATACCGATTCTTGCCATTCGGTTATTCCCGAAAACTCCTAAAGCACCAAAAGAGACATCGTCAACGTAGATAAAAATTGAGATTTGGAACATCGTAAAAGCGATATACAGGGGCGACAATTTTTGTCGCCCCTGTCTGTTTCATAGCAGATGATAATCTTTTGTTGATCACGCGTCATCGAATTGCATATAAATTTCTAGTCTGATATGTTTATCCTGTTTTGATAAAGTTTTTTTGATAAATTTTGTTATGATTTTGGTGATCGTATGTTCTTTCGCACTTTTGACCACTTAGCGCATATGGAGTTTATCCCAATAAAGGAGGTAAGAACGAAATTATCAGATAACAGGGAAAAAATAAAAACAGTTAATGCCAAAACAGCAGGATAGTACTTTGTTTTAACAAACGATGTATGACTATTATTTATATTAAAAACTTGTCTTTCGTCATAGAAGGATTCAATATGGGAATAATCAAGATTCTTTTTATCCTCATCATAATGGGGTATGGAGCAAATAGTTATTGCCAGTCTGACCAAAGAAAGAATCAAACCAAGATAAGTGAAGAATTGTTTTTTACAAAAATCCAAGATAGTGTCTATATGTTTACTCATTATTTCCCTTGGGGTTCTAATGGTATGTTTATTCTTTTACCCGACAAGCAAGGATTGCTTATTATCACACCGTGCGAGATAATCGGTACTGATTCTTTGCTAAATTGGATAGAAAAGAGTTTTGGGTCTCTTAATATATCGGCAATTGTCACTGGATTTCATCAGGATAATCTTGGGGGTGATGAAGTCTTGCTTTCCAAAAACATCCCAGTTTATGGTCCTGATTTAACAGTGAATCTTGTAAAAGAAAAGGGCGTGGAATTAAAAATGCTCATTATGAATTCAGTTTCTTCCGATGAGAATAAGCATTACTTCAATTCTTACAAAGTACTAAATTTGATGCCGCCAAATAAAACATTTCCTATACATGAAGGCTTAGTGTTGAAACTTGGCGACGAAGTCTTTGAAGTATATTTTCCCGGAGAATCTCATACAATAGATAACACGGTTGTTTATCTTCATAAAAGAAAGATATTGTTTGGAGGCTGTATGATTAAGGGGTTGGAATATAATAACCCCGGCTTCACAGGATATGCAAATATGTCTGAATGGCCAGTTTCTGTTAAAAAGGTGATGAACAAATTTCAAGATTGTCGAATTGTCATTCCTGGCCACGGAAAAGAAGGAGGGAAAGAATTGCTTCCGCATATGATTAAGGTTTTAAATGACTGGAATAAAGACCATGACAGCCACTGACATACAAAACAACGACGTGCAATAGAAGTAATGTGGACAGCGCTCATCCCTTCCGCCCGCAATAAATGAGTCGTTTTGAGCTCGCTCCAACGTTGTGTTTTTTGCTAAACATGAGTCATCATACATCACGGATATTCTATGAAAACTATAGTTACAATTCTCTTCAATGATTTTGAGACACTGGATGTATTTGGCCCAATCGAAGTGTTTGGGCGGTTATCGCAGCACTTCAATCTTGAATTCATTTCAGCCAATGGTGGCCTCGTTACAAGTTGGGTTTTATCTCTGATCTTATCGGATATGATACGGCAAAGCAACAAAGCAACGAGATTGAGTACGATTGGAAAGAAGACCCCGAATGGGATCCATTCTCAGATCCTTATTTGAACATCGGCGGTACAGCTAACAGAATTAGCTATAACACCTCATTTTTGGTATATAGAAGTATTACGTTGCTATGTGAAATGAGGGAGAAAATATGATAACAGGATTTTCCAACACAAACGATTTTTCTTACTTTGCAGGTCACATTCCGAAGCTCGATGCGCTTTTCACGTTTGTACCAACGGGCGATGAGGACGTACTCGAAACGGAAGCTGGTTCATTAGAAATCCTATATTTTAGAGCGGCTGATAACATATTCGTAATCCAATGAAAAAAGAAGAAAATCAGACATAAAGTCGAGATGGAGGATGCCCTGCAGAGATGATGGAGACAGGCAGTACAGACTCTCTGCATTGTTTTTAATATTTTTCTCTACTTGCTTTCAACGTAACAATCTATTAAACTTGGTTTAGTCATTTATTTTCATATTCTTTTGGAGCTTACATGGAAGAACCAATGTTGCATGTACTGATTGTAGATGATGAACCGACCTACCGTCTTGTTCTCACGCAAACCTTAAAAACATATGGGTACACAACCGAGGCTTGCGAGACTGGAGATGCCGCTATCGATCTATTGAAGAAAAATAAATATGACGTGGTGCTTCTTGATTATAAGATGCCCGGCACGAGCGGTCTGAATGTACTGCAATGGATGTATGGAATGAAGATAGAAACACCGGTCATTATTATTACAGGCCATGGATCCGAAGAGATTGCCCTCGAAGCATGGAAGTGGGGCGCGAAGGATTACTTTGTTAAAGGGAAATCAGATATGTCTCAACTTCCTGCACTTGTTTTGAGAGTCTATAAACAGGTAATCTCTGAACGTCAACATAGATCTGAAAGGGATTAATACACTTTCACTTCATGATTCTTGAAAGTTGTTGTGTAACGGAAATGCTTGGATTCTTCTTCAGAAGAACACATCCCTCAATTGTCAATCGAGGGCAGATGAATTTGTTTGTAGGCAGTTTGACTTCTTCTTCGGTTTATTGTACACTTACAATATAAATTACCATCCAACCACTTGCATCGGGGTGCACGTATGGATACGCAATCGCTTCGTGTTCTTGTGGCAGACGACGATCATCCTTATTCTGCCCTCCTAAAAAAATCTCTCACAGATCATGGTTATTTAGTTCAAGTGAGTAATTCAGGTGAAGAGGCATTAACTTGTCTGCAGAAGGATTTGTTCGATATTGTGTTGTTGGATTTTAAAATGGAAGGAACAAACGGCATCAATGTGTTGCAATGGATGTACGGGAGGAAGATGAATATCCCCGTCATTCTTATCACCAGTCATGGAGGGGATGAAATATTTGAAGAAGCCTTCAAGTGGGGAGCAGAAGAGTATTTCATTAAAGGAGAAATGGATACCATACGGTTGCCAGTCTTAGTGGAGCAAGTTTTCAAGAAGTATCAAGCACGAAAAGAAAGATCGAAATAGGTCCACTATGTTTTTTCCCATGCTCTGCGGAATACGCGAGAACTATTAAGCTCTATAAAGTTGGAATATTTGAAATAGAATTTTATAGTATCGATTTATTTTCATAAATAGTTCACAATAAACCTGCAAGGTAATACTCGGTACGACGCCTGCTATTTCTGAACTCTGAAAAGGTTGACAATACCTGCCACAAGAAAAATGAGGTTGGAAAGCCATGCTGTGAGAAGCGGATTGAGATCGCCGTTGTAGCCAAATACCTGACTCGCTTTCATGAAAATGAGGTAAATGAACGCTACCGCTAGAGCAATACCGAATCCCAGTGCGGCACCGGTGCGCGGCCTGCTCGTTGCAAACGGGACACCGAACAGAACCATAATAATGCTTGCAAAAGGGAAAGCTAGTTTGAAATGATATTCCACTAACCATCGTGCAACATCTTGCCCGGCACGTTTTTGGTTCTCAATAAACTCTCGTAAATCTGTGTAATTCATTTCATCTGGTGTATGTTGTTTCTTTTCGATATCGGTGGGTGTCAATGCGAGTTTCCCCACTTTCAAACTGTCGAATCGTACTATCGTTTGAGTTGTATCATTGAAGCTTCGTGTCGTCCCATTAAGCAGCACCCAGCTTCCTTTCTGGGCATCATCTCCCAGCGGTTGTATCCATTGCATCTGGAGTGCATCGTACCGTTGTCGAAGGATGGTCATGTCAATGGTATCGAAATCTTGAATACTAACTTGTCGTGCGCACTTGGCTTGTGGATCATAGTAGTTGATCGAGACAATGCGTCTGAGGCCTTCCTGAAAGAGGATATTGTACCTATTAGTCGTGGCGACAGAACGATTCAAATGCATGCGTTCAATGTTAAATTTTTTCTGATTGGCATATGGAACGACCCAGCCGTTAAAAAAAATGGATGTAAGACTGATCATAAGCGCAACAATAAGAAATGGTGACATGATTCGGTACAAACTGGTGCCGGTGGATTTGATAGCGGAGAGTTCATTCTGGCTGGATAGTCGCCCTGTAATGAAGAGCGCAGCAAGAAGTACCGCCATAGGAGTCATGAACTTAATAATTTCCGGAATAAACGCAATGTAATACTCAACTATAACTTTTAATGGCGCATTTGCATCGATAAAATCATCCAGATTCTCCATCATATTGGCGATGACGAAAATGAGTATGAATGCGATCAATCCGAAGAAAAAAGAAACGAGAAATTGCCGGACAATATATCGATCGATAATTTTCAAGTTTCACTCGGCGGAGGATTATCTGAACGCCATGATTTTGGAACGAAGCGTTTGAGACCGGACCAGTCAATTGTAAGATTCTCACGCGCCGTTCGAAATGTCAAATACAACCCGATGATTCCAAGGACGATATTTGCAACCCACATTCCAATCCACGGATCAAAAAATCCGCGGTCAGAGAGATTCTCGCCGCCCTTCAAGCATGCCCAATAAAAGAAGAAGAATCCCAAACTTAAACTTGCGCCAACCCCGAATGTTCCCCGGCGCGACATAATTCCAAGCGGTGCGCCGATAAACACGAACACAATACAGGCAAAAGGAATTGCGAATTTTTTATGGATCTCTACTAAATATTCTCGCGCTTCTCGTTTACAGACATTGATCCTATAGAGATCATAACGAATTGTTTGTTCCAAGGAGCGGTCAACTTTTATTCCATTGAGTTGTGCATTGTAGATCGAACCCGGTTCATGGAAGGTCTTCATATCAAGAATTTCTTCGGAGTGTTTTCCGGTTCGTTCGTGCAAACCAAGTTCGATTGCAGACTGTACTGTCTGGATACTATCCACTTTTTGTAGCATCATTTGAACATTCATCTCACGATCCCCACGTTCCTGAGTGCTTGCTTCATGACGCTGGAAATTGAATCCCTCAGCTTCCATAACCATCCGATGCTTCTTGAAACGGATAACACGGTACTGGTTCTTGAATTGATTATTGACTTGGTGAATTTCACCATCAAACAAATCCATAATAAGTTTCTGATAATCGGTCGAGAAGGAAATTATTCCGCGGTGTGCCGTGATAGTAGCCGCCATCATCGGTTTGGAATAATCAATGATCGTGACGCCTTCGAGATCGTTCGAATGTTCGAATGTTTTTCGCACAAGAATACTATGCCCTTGGAGCAATTGAATGAACATTCCCGGTACAAGAGTGAGCGTTGGTCTTTTATGAGAAATATCGCTCATTAGAACCTTCGTACGATGATTGGCGTCCGGCAGGACATCATTATTGAAGCTGATGAGCAGAAAGCAAACGATAATAGATCCGACCACGGCCGGTGCAATCATCCTGTAAAGACTTACACCGCTTGCCCGCATTGCAGTAACTTGGTTGGTAGAGGCTAATCCACCGAATGCCATAAGAGTTGCCACAAGCACACCCATCGGTACTGCCAAGACGAGCATCCATGCAAGGTTGAGCGTGATCAATTCGGCGATGATTGCCGGGCTGAGTCCTTTTCCAGTCAATTGATCGAGGTTTTTCATAAGGAATTGAAGAAGGAAAATGAACATCATCAGTACCACAGAAAAAATAAAGGGTCCAATGTGCACCCGGAGGATATGTCGCCAAAGAATAAACATCTACTGGAAATATAATGAGAATGTCCGCTCATTACAAGCACTTGCTTGTTGCCTTTGCCCGCGATGGTAGCTATATTGCAACAATCATGGGTAGAATTCCTTCTCTTGGGGGTTCATCGTTCTGAAGGAACTGAAGGTAATCGAAAATCGGACTGTAGTACATGAAATTGCACAATCACTTGCAAAAAACTTGCAGCAGTTTCTCCTATCTTTCAATGCGAATAATTCGCGTTGGCGTAAAATCGAAGAAGTCCTTAACTTATTATTCTATCAGAGGCAGGTGGAATTACGAAGTCTGCAGAATGTGCTGAGTCAAATGCAGGGTCAATGGCGACTCTTTAGTCTCCTTCAGGGCGACTTCATCTCGGCAAGGGATGAACAAGCGATGATGTATCGCGCTTGGGAAGTGATATTAGAACACGCAGGTGTCAATGGTGCCACTCTTTATTTATACAAAGAAGGAACACGGGCGTAATGGCAAATCCAAAAATCCTTATTGTCGAAGATGATAACATTGTTGCGAAAAATCTTCAAAAACGTTTGATTAATTTCGGATACGATGTTGTCGGGTTCGCATCAACAGGCGAGGAAGCAGTGAAGAAGGTGCTTGCAACTTCGCCCGATCTTGTGTTGATGGATGTTCGCTTGAAGGGAGAGAAGGATGGGATCGAAACAGCATCGGCGCTTCGATCTCAACACAGAATAGCTGTTGTATACCTGAGTGATGACGTAGATTCCGATACGCTCAAACGTGTCAGTAAAACGGAACCATTTGGGTATATCCTCAAACCGTTTGATGAACGTGAACTCCGAACCACGATTGAGATGGCTTTCTACCGAAAGGAGTTGGAACGAAGATTCGAAGAAAACGAGACATGGTATGGCACGACGCTGAGGAGCATTGGCGAAGCGGTCATCTCCATCGACGCAAGGGGATCGATCAAATTCATGAACACCGCTGCTGAAAATCTTACCGGGTGGAAATTGAACGAAGTGGTCGGAGAAGATTTACTGAATGTATTCCGGACAAAAGATAAGTTTGCAAAGTCATCCTCTATCAATCCTGTCGATCAAATCCTGAAGAATAAGATTACCGCTGTTCTCAAGTACCATGCAACACTTATTTCGCGAGAGGGAAAAGAATTGCCGATTGAGGAAAGTGCTTCTCCTATTAAAGACGAACTCGGAAATACTGTTGGAGTTGTATTGGTGTTTCAGGATGTGTCAGAGCGCAAGCGTGTTCATGAAGCGTTAAAAACCTCGCAGGATTACGCGCAGAGTATTATTGATAGCTCTATGGACATGGTTGTCGCAGTTGATCTTGAACGGCACATTATTGAATTCAATAAAGCAGCAGAACGAACGTTTGGCTACAAGAAAGAGGAAGTCATCGGTAAGCACATTAATATCCTCTATACCGATCCTAAAGCAGGGATACGCGTTAATAAGCAAGTTGATGAGTTAGGGCGCGAAGTCACAGAGGTTTTAAACAAAAAGAAAAACGGCGAAGTGTTCCCAAGTCTCCTATTATCGTCAGTGCTGAAAAATTCTCTTGGTGAAAAAATTGGCTACATGGGTATGTCCCGCGATATTACTGAGATGAAACGCACTGAAGAGAGATTGAAAACAGCACAAGAGTATGCGCAAAGCATCATTAGCAGTTCGCTGGATATGATTATCGCGGTCGATAAGAATCGAACCATTATCGAGTTCAACACATCGGCGGAAGAAACATTTGGATATGAAGCAAAAGAAGTCCTGGGGAAACGTGTGAACACACTCTACGCTAATCCGGACGAAGGGATGAAGGTTCACAAGGCGACAGTAGAAAATGGCCGCTATGTACAAGAGGTCCTTAACCGGCGGAAAAACGGTGAAACGTTCCCAAGTCTCCTCTCATCTTCTGTTCTTCAAAACGCGAACGGTGAGATGATCGGTGTTATGGGAGTGTCGCGTGATATCACCGAGAAGAGGCGAGCTGAACAATCTTTGCGCGAGAGTGAGGAACGGTACCGCGCGCTTGTAGAACTCTCGCCAGATCCGATTTGTGTGTTTGTCGGTGGTAAATTCGCCTTTGTGAATAGTGCAGCGATTGACATTTTCGGCGCCGAATCATCTAATGAATTGGTAGGACGATCAGTCATAGATATGGTCCATCCGGATTATCGTGTTACGATTAGAGATCAATTCCACCAAATGGCGCACCAAGGGAAACATGTGCCGATCGTAGAAGAAAAATTTTTCCGTGTCGACTGGACAACGTTTGAAGCGGAAGTTGCTGCCATACCGTTCTCATGGCAGGGGAATTCCGCTATCCAAGCTGTAATGCGCGACGTTACTGAACGCAGAAAGGCGGAACAGGTCATTCGCAGTTCTGAAGCAAAATATCGGTCGCTCATCGAGAACGTTTTGGACGGCGTGTATCAAACCACACCGGATGGAGAAATTCTTACTGCCAATCCGGCTTTAGCTCGAATGCTTGGTTATGAAACAGAGACCGACTTGTTGTTGCTCAATGTTGAAAAGGATATCTATGTCAACTCGGAGGAACGAAGACGGTATCTGGAGCTTCTGATCAAAGGGGAACGGATGAAGAACGCTGAGTTCAGACTCAGACGGAAGGATGGTCAGATCATCACTGTATTGGAAAATGCCCGCGTCGTTCGGAATAAACTTGGTGACATTCTCTATTTCGAAGGGACACTCACCGACATCAACGAAGTTAAGCTTGCGCAAGAGGCTTTGCAAATGAGCGAAGAGCGCTTCCGTGTGTTTGTGGAACAAAGCGCGGAAGCCATTTGGTGCTTTGAATCTCCCGAACCCATGCCAATAAATTTATCAGAAGAACGACAGATCAAATACCTCATGGAGACCGATTGTCTGACGGAATGCAATAATACCATGGCACGGATGTACGGTTTTGAAGACGCAAGGCAGATTCTTGGAATAAAACTGAAGAATTTTCTCGATCCAACGAACACTGCAAACATCGAATATCTCCGCTTATTTATTCGATCAAAGTATCGACTGATCAATGCTGAGTCTTATGATGTGTATAAAGATGGTCGTCCGAAATATTTGATGAACACCATGATAGGTGTTGTCAATGAAGGTCGGTTAGTTCGTGTGTGGGGCACGCAACGAGATATCACAAACGAGAAGCAGGCAGCGCAGCGACTATCGTCGAACGAGGAGAAATTCCGAACCTTAACAGAAACAGTTGCGTCCGCCATCTTCATTTTCACCGAAGATAATTTTTTCTATGTCAACCCTGTTATGGAAAGACTCTCGGGTTATTCGAAGGAAGAACTCTTCTCTCTGCGATTCGTAGATATCATACATCCTGACTTCCGAGAAATGATTCAGGGAAGCGCTCATATCAGATTGAATAGAAGCAGATTGGTGAATCATCATGAAGTGAAAATTATTACTAAAAGTGGAGAAGAACGATGGGTTGATATCGCAATAGGGATGACCAACTATGATGGAAAACCAGCAAGACTTGCAACCGCAATGGATATCACGGATAAGATTATTGACAGGAAACGCATAGAGGATATTCTCCAGCAAAGTAAAGAACGCAATCAAGCATTTATAGATGAAAATCCTATTTGCCAATTCATCGCCGATGCTGATGGCATTGTAACTGATTGCAATCCGGCATTTACACAATTGCTGGGATATAAATCGCACAGGGATGTAATACGTGCACTCGTTAATATTCTTGGTCCTTCCAAGAGAAAACAAAATGATATGTTGAAACAATTGCGAAAGACTGCGACTGTATATGATCATGCAATAAAACTTGCGAATGCTTCCGGACACGCAGTTGCGGTAGTAGGGTATTTGGGTGCCGTGCAAGATAGCACCGGTGCATTCATATGCATCAAAGGTTCATTAGTGCCCAAAGGATCAAAGAGACGGAAGGTGGTTAAGCATTGAATTATGATTCTCTCATCCAATTCAATCCGGCTTCACCGGACCAGACTGGATGATTGTTTTTTGGGGGCACTGAAGAATGACAGCTAGAGAAATTGCGCCATGAATAAAGGAACAAACGAAAACGCCCGGCTGCGGAATCTCCAAGAGTACGGAATTCTTGATACAGCCCCGGAAGTAGAGTTCGATGCTTTGACATTTCTGGCAGCTCAGATTTGCGATGTGCCTTTTGCATTCGTCAGTTTCGTGGATGCAGAGAGAGTGTGGTTCAAATCGAATGTGGGATTCAAAGTGCAAGAGGTACCTCATGCTGAATCCTTCTGTGCGGAAGCTATCGAAAAGAAAGAGTTGTTTTTTGTGGAAGATGCGCAGAAAGATGCCCGTTTTGCATCTCTCCCGATGGTCACGCGCGGACTAAAAGTTCGCTTCTATGCCGGAGCACCCCTTATCAGTCCAAAGGGACAAGTGCTTGGCATGCTCTCCGTTCTTGATAAGAAACCCCATAAATTGAAAAAAGAACAACGGCTTGCTCTTAAGGAATTGAGTCGTCTGGTGGTCTCACATTTGGATCTACGTCGGAATATTACTCGTTTGAAAACGACTGGAGTCGAAGATAAAAATGTTACTGAAAGTGAACAGCGATTCCTGAGAGTTGTTCACATGGTGAGCGAAGGAATCACGCTCAGCGATGAAAGTGGATTCTTCGAAGTATTTAACTCTCGAATGGAAGAGTTAACCGGTTATTTGATGAAAGAAGTAAACGATGCATCTGGTTTCAACAGATTTCTCTATCCAAGTGATGACCAATATCAACAGGCGCAGGAGGCTCAGAAGCAACTTCTCTCCACAGGTCAGGCACAGGAATCGGAGACTGCGATCCGCACAAAATCCGGCGAAACGAAAATATTTCTAGTCTCGTCATCACTTGTACCATATAAAAACCACAAAATGATGCTCTGTGTGTACCGGGATATTACTGACTATAAAAGATCAGATTATTCATTCCATATCAATGAAAAAAGACTCCGCATTTTCTTTGAAAGCATTCCACTTCCTATATGGGCATTCGATCTTGAATCATTTCAGGTTGTCGAAGTAAACAACACTGCTCTCCAGCATTATGGATATACGAAAGAAGAATTTCTTGCGATGAATGTCATGGATATTCAACCTGCGGAAGACATTCCAAGTTTTCAGGCTGCACTCGAAGCAATTCGGACAAAAGAATCCAATACGACGCACGGCAGGCATCGCCGCAAAGATGGATCGATCATCGAAGTCCAGCTCTCATGGTTTGATTTCGAATACAGCAGTCGTCGTACCGTGCTGGTGGTGGCGAAGGATATCACAGAATCCAAACGATTGCAGGAAGACCTTCAGCAAGCAAAAGAAGCTGTAGAGATCGCCAACAGAGCGAAAAACGACTTTCTTGCTAATATGAGCCACGAGATTCGTACTCCGATGAACGGAATTATCGGCACTATCGATCTACTGTGTCATACGATACTAACTCCAGACCAGCGGGAGTATACGGAAACCATCCGATTGAGCGGCGATGCATTGCTCAATGTACTCAATGACATTCTCGACCTCGCGAAAATTGAATCGCCTGATGTCGAACTGGAAGAACATCCATTTCGTATTGAAACTTGTATTGAGGAAATCTTCGAGCTGTATGCTATTCAGGCAGATCAAAAAAACATCGATCTGGTATATCGGATTGATGAAAAGGTACCTCAAATTGTTGTTGTTGATGTTACAAGATTGCGTCAAGTTTTGGTAAATCTAGTCAGCAATGCTATAAAATTTACTGAACAAGGTGAAATTTATATCGTTGTATCGGTGGCATCGGAAAAAGAAGGTAAGGTTAAACTTCTGTTTACAGTCCGTGATACAGGGATTGGAGTTCCATTTGACCGTATCCATAAACTTTTTAGGCCATTTTCTCAGGTCGATTCTTCTTCAACAAGAAGGTATGGTGGTGTTGGACTTGGACTTGCCATTTGTTTCCGTGCAGTCGACCTTCTTGGCGGACAAATTTGGGTGGAAAGCACGCCCGCAGAAGGAAGTACGTTCCGGTTTACTATCGTCCTATCTCAATACCCCGGTGATTCGCAAGATCAAAATTTATTTCCACCACTGATAAAAATATCTAAGTCAGAGACTTATGAGCTTAAGACTCAAAAGAAAGTGCTTCTTATCGATGATAACTCGACTTGCCGGCGAACGCTGGAACATTTACTAGTTGAATGGGGATTCTCGGTGCATTCGAGTGCAACAGTGGAAGAATCTCTTACTCACATGAGAAATGGCGAGCAATTCGATATTGTCGTGGCTGACCAAACCTCGATGGATTATAGCGGAGTACAATTAAGGGAAACGTTCCGGAGTGCAAGCGGAAAGCAGGATATTGCATTTGTGATTTTGGCATCCAGAACAAAACGTAATCAAATTGTCCGGCCAGATGATGGGTCACTTCAGGTTGTATTAAAACCAGTGAGGCATCGTGTCTTCTATGATGCGCTTGCTGCATTGTTGAAGCAATCGGCTGTTTCGTTTTCCTCGTCGTCTGGGGTTGCTGCAGCGATGCCAACGTCTGACCTGCGAACCGAGCACTCAAAAATACCGCCTATGAGTATTCTGATAGCGGAAGATAATATGATTAACCAAAAACTCATCGTGCGCATTTTGAAGATCCTTGGCCAAGAAGTAGATGTGACAACGAACGGAAAAGAAGCGTTACAGGCTGTTCACCAGAAGAAGTACGATATTGTGCTGATGGATGTCCAAATGCCGGAGATGGATGGCAACGAAGCAACACAGCGAATTCGAAGTGAAGTCCCCCATGAAAACCAACCGGTCATTATTGCAATGACTGCTCACACCTTGCAAGGCGACCGGGAAAAATGTCTCGAAGCTGGAATGAATGATTATATGAGCAAACCTATTCTTATCGATGAAGTCAGGGATATGGTGCAAAAATGGTATGAAACAATCCACAAAAAATAACTAGCGAGAGAATCCCATGCCAACAACTGAAAACACCTCTGACAATCCTCTGCTTACCCGGTTGCAGGAATTGGTCCAGGAAACCGATTTCGAGTTTGTTATTGAACTGGTCGATATCTATTTAAACGAAACACCGACGCAGATACAGACCATAGTAAAGGCGTTGGATACTCAGAACCATCATATGCTGACCATCGCGGCACACACGCTCAAAGGAAGCAGTCTCAATCTCGGTGCAAAACAACTTGGCGCAGCTTGTTTTAAACTGGAAGAGCTGGGGCGCTCGGGTATACCGATTTCGACAAGCGCAAATATAAAAGAAATAGAAGGCGAATTTGAGCAGGTGAAAGCGATTCTGCTGACGTTTAAGCTGAGTAAGCAGTAAAATGCTTTTAATTTTTGACCTGATGAGTGCTTGCAATTTTGAGTTCTTTTCGCTAAGTTTTCGTAGTAGGTGTTTGTCAGGAAAGGTTGCAAGAAGTATGAACATTACATTCCTTAAATACCCCCATTCAAATTCTACCCGGAGCCATATCGAACGGTTGCGACCATTCTAAATTGGCTTTAAACGATTATCCTTTTGAGCCAGAGGCTCATAAGCCTACGGCTTAATTCATAAACGACTAACTGAGCGCACGTGGTTCAGTGTAAAATATTTTTCCGGACACGAATGTTCTGGTGGAGCAGTGCGGTGGTAGCTCTCGCATTTGGCAGCCAGATACAAATCGAGGCGTCTAACCTTACGATTGCGGCGAACTACGAGCCGTTTCCGTCAATTGCAAGTCAGGATTCCGTACCATCACAACAACAATTTGCATCTGGAAAGCTTTCTCGACGTGCCAAAGCCGCTCAAAAGCGTTCATTATCTCAGACAACAACGGTCAGTGCAAGAGTAGATACAAACTTCGCGGCTGAATTAGCAGCAATCCGTGCGTTACCACGAGATTCTTCAGCACGTATTGCCCAATTTACGTATGTCCGTAAAGATAAACCAATGGTTGAAGGCACATATCACAAAGAGCATCTGTTATTCCTTTCAGCTCCGCCTGTCGTAAAATATCAGGCATCATTGGATTCAACACGATGGGTATATCGGCTGCGGCGTAGTGTGGACGAAAACGACTCGCGTATCCCGACGGATGTTCCCTTTGAGGAGTATTCATCTCTTCGATTGAAGCAATCAATCCGGCAGAATTGGGAATCGATGTCGCAGTTTTATTCATTGGAGACTGATAAGAAAACTACGCTGGGTGATGTGATGGGCCAGATCACTAAAATTGAGGTTCCCATTCCAAAGAACCCAATCTTCAGCATTTTTGGTCCTAACATTATTAAGTTGAGCGTGAATGGTGCGATCGACATTCATGCAGGATTTCGCAATACGAAATATGATCTCGCTACATCGAACCCTTTGGGGCAGAGCCAAAGTACGCCCGATTTCAAACAACAAATACAAGTGACTGTGAATGGAGAAATCGGGGATAAATTAAATATTGCCGCCGATTGGAATACACAGCGCACGTTCGAGTATGAGAACCAACTCCATGTAAAATACACGGGGTACGAAGATGAAATTGTGCAGAGTGTAGAAGCAGGAAATGTATCATTGCCTACCAACTCGTCGTTTATTTCCGGCGGTTCGGCGTTGTTCGGTATCATGGCAAAATTTCAGTTAGGGCCTTTGCGCTTAACAACGGTAGCCACACAGAAGAAAGGGCAGGTTAAAGAGATTTCCGTCTCCGGAGGCGGAGAAGCGAAGCCAATCGAAATTCGCCCGGCAAGTTATTCCATGAATCATTTTTTTATCGACACATCATACATTAGTAAATATGAAGATTTGTATCTCAATAATCGTTCAACAGCCACCATGTTGATTCGTGAAATTGAAGTATGGGTCACATCGACAGCAACGGTACCTCCGCAGGGAGCGCGGAATGTTGTGGCGTTTATGAATCAAGCCATAGTGGAAAATTTACAAATAGATACTCTTGCCCGCCGCAAAAATTATGATCCGATTCAAGGGGAAATTGAGCAGGGACTCTTCATTAAACTTGACCCAAGCCAATATGATGTTAATAAAAATGCGGGTATTATTTCTCTGAGAACATCTCTTCAAGACAATCAGGCAGTTGCAGTGTATTATGTCATCAGTAAGCCTGATAATTCCCCGAGGTACATCGGTAACTCCGGACAGGAACAAAGAGATCCATCAGATTCTACAAAACTTGTTATGAAACTTGTTCGCCCTCAATATTTACAAAACAATTTGAAGACTGCGTGGAAGTTGCAGTTGAAGAACCGCTATTCTCTTTACGTAACCGGCATCGACCCGAATTCTTTTGAATTCCATATTGAGTATCAATTACCCGGGCAAACAGCAACGAAGGAAGTATTACCGCAAAATGTTGGACTTTTAGAATTATTCGGGTTAGATCGTTTTTCCGGTACGAGCGGCCAGGCGCCGCCGGACAAAGTGTTCGACTATAGTGCAGGTGTCACGATTGATCAAGTGAACGGCGAAATTATTTTCCCGACCGTTGAACCATTTGATGCTTCCAGTATTAAAAAGTTTTTGACCGCGCATCAACCTGCACTTTCTCCGTCAGATATAAAGACATATTCAGATTCATTGTCTTATCGCGCTATCTATGATACAAGCGCTTGGGCTGCCCAGAATGACCCAAAAAATAGATACTATTTGCGTGGTAATGTAAAAGGCGCCGGGTCAGCGAGTTTCTCAATTGGTTTTAATACTGTTGAAGGAAGCGTACAAGTGATTTCTGGTGGACAGCAGCTAACCCCCGGTGTCGATTATACAGTCGATTATATTTCCGGTAAAGTGTTCATTAAAAATCAAATGTATTTAGCACCGGGCCGGGATATCCAGATCAAATATGAAGCGAACGATATGTTCCAACTTGCTTCAAAATCATTGCTCGGTGCGCGCGGGGAATTTAATCTCGGTAAAAGTTCTTCGCTTGGTTTTACCGTCATGAAATACAGTCAGCAGTCGTTAAGCGAAAAAGTGCGTCTGGGTGAAGAACCGATCAGTAATATGATGTTAGGACTTGATAGCCGTACTACCATGGAAGCTCCTTGGCTTACTAACGCGCTGAATTTTCTTCCCGGTATAAAAACAACAGCATTATCACAGATCTCTTTCGGCGGTGAAGTGGCTTATATGCTCCCAAACCCGAATACTCGCACAAGCCCTATACCGAGTGACGGCGGCAAGGGCGTTGCCTATATCGACGACTTTGAAGGTGCCAAACAGACTATTCCTCTTGGTGTTTCATATTTAGGATGGAAAGATGCAAGCGCGCCATGGTATAGTCCCAATCTTGATACCTCGTACACACCGGGCGGAATTGACGGCCGTTCTATTCTCACCGGCGAATCCATAAATGGTATTATGTCAGACGCGGATAAGATAAATTACAAAGCACGCGCCTGCTGGTTTAATATTCTTCCTAGCGATGTGATTATTCCTGATATTTGGGCAAAGAAAAGTGATATTGCAGGACAAGATCAAGTTACATCTTTGGATTTTTATTTTCGTCCAGCCGAACGCGGTGAGTTCAATTATTCTATGGATCTTGAAAATACGATTGGTTTGGATAAAAGCGATCCCGGCTCTCATACAAAATCTTGGGCCGGGATTCAACATGTCCTTGGCACAACTTCAACAAACCTTATTGAACAAAACGTTGCTTTTATAGAGTTTTGGGTAAATATCCTAGGACAGCAGGATAGTGTGGCGAAAATTAATATAGATCTTGGATACATAAGTGAAGATATCTTCGGAGATAGGAAATTGCACACGGAAGATGGATTGGATGTGCCGAACCATATTCCAAGAGGAACATTAAATCCCAATTACGATTGGGGCCTTGATACAATGAGTGATGCAATGGAGCAAAGTTATTATAAATATAAAGATTTTATCGCTCGTTATCCAAATCATCCTGAGTATGCAGCCGATCCATCAGGAGATGATTGGGCGCCATTACCCATTGGAGTTCCTCTTGCCGGAGGGGCAAACGCTCTTCGGTTTGATAAAGTCAATGGTACCGAAGGGAATCATCTTAGTGCAGAAGGACTATTGCCTGATGGCGAGGATTTAAATGGAAATAAAAGTTTGGATAGGCGTAACGCGTATTTTGAATATGAAATACCACTCGATACAAACAATAAGTCGTTCCAGAAATTAGTTACCGGGAAGGGGGCAAAAAATGGTTGGCAGCAAATTCGTATTCCGCTTTCTGATTATACGCGAAGAATTGGAGAGCCGACATTGACCAGCGTAGAGGGAGTGCGTCTATGGGTGACCGGCGCAAGTCAGCCAACACTCTTCCGCATTGTAGAGTTCAATCTTGTCGGAAATCAATGGGTAAAAAGGGATCAAGCAGATTCATCATATGAAATCAGTGTTGTCAACGTTGAGGACAATCCGAATTACGATGCTTGGACTACCGGTGTTACCCAGCAAAAAGATCTTACACGCCCGGATCAGAATATTCTTGGAAACGAGCAATCATTGAATTTGATCGTTAAGAAACTGAGTGATGGAAATGAAATAGAAGCTGTAAGGAGTTTTGAACAGAAACCGCTTGATATGTTCAACTATCGAACGCTCAAGATGTTTGTTCATGGTCAAGCAGAATCCGATTTCGTAAAAGGATATCAAAAATTTATATATACAGATACAAACAACTACGATGCTCGATTTTTTATTCGTTTTGGCGACGATATATATAATTATTACGAATACAGTGCACCAGTTCATGAAGGTTGGCAGGAAAACAATGTGATTATTAAGTTTGCCGATCTGACTGCCCTTAAGGCGCGTGACACTGCCACCGTCTCTCATAGTGGAATCTCAGTGCCCGGCGGGCCACCGGGTGCAAAATATCGGATGCTCGGAAATCCGAGATTGGATCAAATAAAATTCATTTCTCTTGGTGTTCAAAATCCGAAAGGGATTGGAGATTCGACCACCGTTCTTACCGGTGAATTGTGGGCGAACGAGCTTCGTCTCACCGATGTAGACGACACACCGGGGTGGGCATATAAATTCGATGCAAAAATATCCCTTGCAGATATCGGAAGTATTGCATTTTCTTTGACTGAAACAAATCCATTCTTTCATCAATTGGAAGTCCCTTTTGGTTCACGTAGCACGAGCAGAAGCTGGAACATCTCAACTGCTCTCAGTTTCGGCAAATTGCTCCCGGATTCTTGGGCTGGTTCAGTATTCGATGTAAGTTATTCGCATTCAGAATCGATGACTAAGCCGCTGTATGTTCCCGGCACGGATATTTTAGTGGAGAAAGCGGCCGCCGCCGTCGCCGACGCATCCAATCCTTCCGATACCAGCGCACACAAATATAAAAATGCAGACGATGTGCGTCTTCAGTCGGAGGATCTGAGCATAACGGATTCATATGCCGTGCCGACTATAAAATTTAATATTCCTGCTAAAACTTGGCTTGTGACGGAGACAATCAATAAGATGACATTTGGATACAATTACACAATATCCCACAGGCGTGATCCTTCAACCGAATCTTCGGAAGCGTGGAATTGGGGTGCGATTTTTCAATATGGTACACAGTTCAATAAAAATAACTATGTAACGCCTTTTTCCATTTTTGGTGATTTCTTTCTCCTGCGCCCCTGGAAGAATTTTAAATTATTCTTCACTCCACTACAGTTAAATATTGGTGCGTCACTCAACCGGAGCCGGTCAATATCACAAGCACGCACAGAGACGG
This sequence comes from Ignavibacteriota bacterium, assembly GCA_003155495.1. GTDB lineage: Bacteria > Bacteroidota > Ignavibacteria > UBA10030 > UBA10030 > Fen-1298. Next base: position 2,665 of record PMDB01000104.1, on the reverse strand, counting down.
CAATTAGTTCGACCACACACAGCATGTCTGCCCAGCGGTCCATGAGCTTCAATTGGCAATTCTTTGAAGGCGGATTGCTCGATCTTGGCGTCGGGTATAATGTGAATGTTTCAAGTTCACTTGACCATTTGGAAGAACGCAACGGAAAACTTCGTTCTTTCTACGACATTCTCAGTGATATATTCTTCAGCGACCGGCTTATCAACTTTGGCATTGACCAGAATTATAGCCAATCAATAATATTTAATACAAAACTTACGACACCGAAAGTGTTCATGCTGGATAAGATAGTCACTCCCAATTTCCGGTACGGCGTAAATTACGCCTGGACGAATCAGATTTCGTTAGGTCCATTGGGTAAGAGTGCAAACTGGTCCGCGAATCCTTCATTCTCACTGGATGTCAACCTTAAACCGATTACCGAAGCCATTTGGCCTTCGACACCGGCATCGGTACGGGCGGATACCGGTACAGGGAAAGGAGCAAATAACACCCTGAAGAAGATTAGTGATATCACTCGGATATTGATAAAAAATACATTATTTGATTTCGAAAAATTCAATTTTAGCTTCACCCAATCGAATTCAGCACAAAACAACGGTGTGCGCGGCAGCAATGGGTTTGCCAATCTCTTTGCACGTGTTCCATTTTTCCAATCATCGCTGATCGAAAACGGTCCTTCGCTTTACTATCAACTTGGGCTTATGTCGGATCCGAACGGCCGCCTGGTGTTAAAAACAAAAGGAGCTTTCCCGTTTATTACAGGGTACACTGTACCGGGCCTTCGCGCTTCAGATTCTTTAGGTACTAGTTTACTCGATACTTATTCACAGAACAATAATATTTCTGTGCAAACTTCGCGTCCATTATGGGAGGGAGCAACTCTTGACCTGAATTGGAAAGTCGGTTGGGGTTATAGTGAAAATAAAACCAGCAATGCAGACTCCTCCGGTCTTCCCTATAACGCGAATAGTACTGTCAGTGGAAATATTAATCGGTCATATATTTCGCTGCCGTCTTTCTTGATGTTCAAATTCTTCAACACGAATCTTGAAAATGTGAACAAGAAATATGTAGCGTTGAAGCAAGACGTAAATAATTCAAGCAGCGATGCAGCTAAATTATCACAAGCATTTGAACAAGGACTCGAGGCATTCCCGTGGTTAACGAAGATTCTAGGATCGATCGCACCACGTGCCAATTGGGCCATCAGATGGGGTGGATTGGAAAGCTTCAGTTTCCTTAAGAGTTTTGCAACGTCTGTCTCGCTCGATCATTCATATTCATCAACCTATACAGANNGTTATGTATGGGTTTGCTCCATTAATCGGTTTGAATATTACATTCAAGGACCTCGCAAAAGGTAAACTGAGCAGTTCATTCCGGTACAATGCTACTACAACGTACAATCTTACTCCATCTTCATCGAGTGTTGGAGAGGACTCAAGGTCGGATATTGCCGTCTCCGGAACGTTTAGCCGGCAAGGATTTGAAATTCCATTTTTTGGCCTGTCGCTCATGAATAACATTGATATCTCAATTACCTACAGCTACTCACATAATACCAGCCTGCGGTATGATTTCAACGATTTCCAAAAAGACGGCCTTCCGATGGGCGGAACAAGCACTACGACAATAGAACCGCGCATTCGGTACACTCTGAGCGAACGTGTCACCGCGTCATTGTATTATCGTTACTCCAAACTTTCTCCCGATGCAGGTGGGTCGACAATTTCCGGTTCTACAACCAATGAAGGCGGATTGGATATTAACATTGCTATTAAATAATCGGATTCTTGAGAAATGGATGAAGATCTTGTTCTATCACATAACATCTGTCAAAGAAGTCAACGAACGAAAAATAAACTATTCTCATTATATATTTCACTCACGTCTCTTACATTGATTCTTGTGGGTGGAATTGGTACTTTACTTTAGGAATAAATGGAATCTCCAAAAAAAATACTTTGGGTCGATGATGAAATTGACTTATTGCGCCCTCATCTGCGGTTGTTGGAACAGAAGGGATATCAGGTAGATACGGCAGCAAACGGCGAGGATGCCGTTGAGATGGTCAAAATAAAAGGCTACGACTTGGTCTTTCTCGATGAGATGATGCCAGGTATGGGAGGGTTGCAGACTCTTTCGGCAATGAAGAATATTTCTCCGACACTTCCAGTGGTTATGGTCACAAAGAGCGAAACAGAGAGCTTGATGGAAGAAGCTATCGGCAGCAAGATTACGGATTATTTAGTGAAACCGGTGAATCCCAGCCAGATTCTTATGGCGTGTAAGAAAATTCTGGAAGCGAAGAAAATTTCTAGTGCTCAAGTATCACGCGACTATATTAAAGAATTTCAAAACATTAATCTTACCTTGAACACGCCGCTTGCCGAGGAAGATTGGATTGATCTGTATCTCAAAGTCACGAATTGGGACATGGAATTAGACGCTCATCCTGAATTAGGACTCCGGCAGACCCTTCAGGATCAGAAGCGCGAATGTAATGCGGAGTTTGGCAAATTTGTCGAACGGAACTATCACCAATGGATTGAGGATTCGAAACGTCCGATCATGCTCTCGCCTGACATCGTAGAGCGGTGCGTAATTCCTGAACTGAACGAGCACACATCGGTCTTTTTCTTTGTGATCGATTGTTTACGGC
>PMDB01000086.1 GCA_003155495.1 Ignavibacteriota bacterium | reverse complement strand
AAAAGGAAATAATATATGGAAGCTATTGGACTTTCACATATTGATTGGGCAATTATCATCATTTATTTCGGCTTTGTCCTTGGTATTGGTTTGTATCTTCGCAGATATACGAAAAGTCAGGAGGATTTTTTTCTTGCTGGAAGGAAGAATTCTACATGGGTTGCGGGGCTTGCTTTTCTTTCAGCGAATCTTGGAGCACTTGAATTACTCGGTATGACAGGAAATACGTTCAAGTACGGAATGTTTGTGGCACATTTCTATTGGATTGGTGCAATTCCTGCAATGCTTTTTCTCGGTATCTATATGATGCCGTTTTATTATAGCAGTAAAATCAATTCTATCCCGGGTTACCTTAAACTCCGTTTTGATGAAAAGACGCGAGTACTCAATGGTATTTCTTTTGCAATAATGACACTTCTCGTCTCTGGGATTAATCTCTATGCTATGGCACTTGTGCTTCATACATTTCTCGGCTGGAACTGGGATTACAGCATGTGGGCTTCGGCAATTACCGTTGCAGGATATGTCACATTGAGCGGCTTAATGTCCGCAATCTTTACAGAAATTGTACAATTTTTCTTGATCTGGTTCGGACTATTTCTTGTCTCGATTCTCGGAATAATAGAAATAGGAAGTGTCAGTGAAATTGTGGCTCGAATTAATGCCCACTTCCTGCAGGGTTCCTTTACTACCTTATGGTCATCTTCATCAGATCCGAATCAAAATGGAATGCTCGTTCACTGGGCTGGTATTGTTCTCGGCCTTGGCTTCGTTTTATCTTTTGGATATTGGACGACGGACTTCCTTGTCGTTCAACGTGCATTCTCGGCAAAGGATTTACGCTCAGCACGCATGACACCGATTCTTGCATCATTCTTTAAGATGGCTTTACCCTTTATTGTGATCCTTGCAGGTTTGATAGCGATTGCTCTTTCGATTGATCCAAAAAGCGGATTCAAATTATTACAGGATGGAGGGCAGGTGAATTTTGATTCAGCGTTACCGCTCTTAATAGCACGGTACTATCCTCCCGGTTTAGTTGGCTTAGGAGTGACAGCATTGCTCGCTGGATTTATGGCGGGACAAGCAGGGAACATCAGTGCATTCAATACGGTATGGACATATGACATCTATAAATCCGTCTTGAACAAGAAAGCATCCGATGCACATCTTCTCTGGATGGGACGCGTGTCGACCGTTGTCGGTGTCATTCTTTCCTTAATAACTGCATACTGGGCAAAAGGTTTTCCCAGCATCATGGATTATATGCAGGCAATTTTTTCGTGGGTCAATGCTCCGCTCTTTGCAACCATGCTGCTCGGTATGTTCATCTGGTGGATTACGCCGAATGGTGCGTTCTGGGGCCTCGTCGTAGGGATGCTTTCGTCAATCCTCATGTATTTAGCTGTCAAGTTTCACTGGTTTGCACAAAGCATCATCACGATGTCGAGTGTTCAGAGCGACATGGCAGCAAACTTCTGGCGAGCATGGTGGGCATGGTTGATTTGCGCTGTCGTGACTGTTGTGGTAAGCTTGTGGACAAAAAAGAGATCGAAAGAAGAACTTGTCGGTTTGGTCAAAGGATTGACTAAGGAGAAGCTCGATCAGGATATCCCGTATATAAAGCGGCCGGAATTTTATGCAATTATTTCTTTGATCATCTTTATTCTGTTAAATATTTGGTTTTGGTAATTAAGGAGAAAAAAATGTCTGAACAAGGAATGAAACCCATTTGGTATTTTGTCGGATTGATATTATTGGTGATAGGCGGACTTATCTTTTGCAGCGGTATCTATCAATTTCTTAATCCACCTAATGTGAAAACAGTATTAGCTGAAACGCATCCCAATATTTGGTGGGGAGGTTTTATGATTGTCTTCGGTGGCGGGATGTATTTGAAAACGAGAAAGCAAACAAGGTGAACGTATATGATCCTTGTTGAATCGGTTACAGCACTATTTCGAGAAAAATTCAAAGTACAACCCCTCTTGTTTCGTTCACCTGGTAGAGTGAATCTTATTGGCGAGCACACGGATTATAATATGGGGTATGTCCTTCCGGCGGCTATCGATAAAGCAATATTTTTTGCAATTACTCCGAGGAGTGATCGACAGTGCAATGTGTATCCGATGGACATGAACGATGAGCATGAGTTTTCGGTAGATAATCTTCAATTCTCAAAAAAGGAGTGGCCGAATTATTTAATGGGAGTAGTGGATCAGTTCATCAAAGCGAAGTATAGCATACGAGGATTCAATTGTGTTTTTGGAGGAGACATTCCCATTGGCGCAGGGATGTCGTCCTCTGCAGCAATCGAAGCGGGTTTAGCTTTTGCACTCAACTCTATGTTCGATTTACAGATTGATGCTCTTTCCCTTGTGAAGCTTGCTCAAAAGGCAGAGAATGAATTTGTCGGTGTTCGGTGCGGCATTATGGATCAATACATAAACATTTTTGGTAAACGAGACAACGTCCTTCGTATTGATTGCCGCTCATTGGAATACAAATACTATCCATTTGCTTTCAACAATATATCCCTTGTTCTCTTTGATACAGGTGTCTCGCATTCATTGGCATCGTCGGAATATAATCGAAGAAGAGAAGAATGCAGTGAGGGAGCAGAAATTATAAAAAAAAGTTATCCAGATGTGCGCCATTTACGGGATGTATCTGTTGATATGATACAAAAATGCAAGGACAAGATGGACCCGACGATCTATCGAAGGTGTAAATATGTCGTGGAGGAAAATGATCGTGTGCTCAGTGCGTGCACCGAACTGGAACAAGGAAACTTGAAAGCTTTTGGCGTGTATATGAACAGAACACACAAAGGATTGAGCCGCGACTATGAGGTGAGCTGCACAGAACTTGATTATTTGGTGGAATTGGTTAAGGACAGTCCATACGTCTATGGCTCGCGGATGATGGGGGGCGGGTTTGGGGGATGCACGATTAATCTCATTGAGAAAAATCATATTGAGCAAATTCGGCAGACTGTGGCCGAAAAGTATAAGCATCAATTCAATCGCGATCTTAAAACATATGTCACAGCCATAGGTTCCGGAACGAATATCATTACGGTGTAGGTAAATGAAGCAGTCTGATTTGGCTTATATTCCCCACCGAAGAAAAAATATCCTTACAGGAGAATGGCTGCTGGTATCTCCCCATCGAACAAATCGTCCTTGGCAAGGGGAAATATCGAAATTGCCAAACGAGCAGAGGCGCTCGTATGAACCGGATTGTTACTTATGTCCGGGGAATAAACGGGCGAACGGCGATGTCAATCCTCTCTATACAACCACCTTTGTCTTTACGAATGATTTCTCTGCCTTGCTTGAAGACGTTCCACTTGCGAAGAAGAATGAAAATAATTTACTTCAGATGAAGGTGGAAAAAGGAATTTGCAGGGTTATCAATTTTACTCCACGACACGATTTGACTCTAGCAGAGATGCAGGAAGACGAGATAGAAAATGTGATCGCTGCATGGCAAAATGAATTCCGTTCGATAGGTTCTCATCCAAGAATCAACTATGTGCAGATATTTGAAAATAAAGGATCTCTCATGGGGAATAGTAATCCACATCCTCATGGACAAATATGGGCGCAGGAAAGTATTCCGATGGAACCGCTAAAAGAATTGAAGCAATTCAAATCGTATCACATAAAAAAAAGGCGGGATCTCTTAACAGATTATTTTAAACTGGAACTACGTCTGAAAGAAAGAGTTGTTTACGAAAATGGATCGTTTGTTGTTCTGGTGCCATTTTGGGCAGTTTGGCCTTTTGAAACTATCATTATTTCCAAAAGAAGGATTTCGAACATCCTTGAGTTAAGAATAATAGAAAAAAAAGATTTTGCCAATGCATTGAGTGTTCTTACAAAAAAGTACGATAATCTTTTTAAAACCTCATTCCCATATTCGGCTGGATTGCATCAGGCGCCGACTGACGGAAAAACCCATACAGAGTGGCATGTTCACATGCATTTCTATCCGCCGCTCCTGCGGTCTGCAACGATAAAAAAATTTATGGTTGGATATGAAATGTTGGCCGAACCTCAAAGAGACATTACTCCCGAGTACAGCGCCAAAGTATTGAAAGAACTGCCGGCTGTTCATTACAAAAACACACGGTAGGAGCCAAAGGGAGTTTGAAAAAACCATTAAGCAGTCTTACGGTTACCTGTCTTCATTTAACGAGGAACAATATCCCAATAATCAGCAACGGAATATCTCTCGCCACACTACAATCGCGTTGGGATCGAGAGGGGACCTAACCGAACTCAGTCCAGAATTCGAGGCTCCTTTCGGCGATTTCCATCAATAATTTTATAAAATTGAGACTTATTCTGGATGTATGTTTGATTCTGATACTGTTATTGTGTTCCAACACCGACATTGTAAAGATCTTTTGTAGCATTTCACATCTTGGAATAAACACAAAAATGATGCATTCCTGTGGTAAGAATACTTTATAAGTCTTTCCATCTTTCGAGCGGTCATAATATAACATTCATCTGGCTCAAATTATTTTCCTTATTGAATTCTTGATACTTCTTCATTTGCTCTTGCCTTTGTGCGGATGCTTACATATGTTGCACACGTTGCAAAGGAAACGTATGTGAAAAAGAAATCACTGAAGCATCTAGGAACAAAAACATCGCGGGTGATAAGCGTTCTGCGGGTCACTCTTCTCGTGAACGTTTCTTGCATAAATATTTTGTTCAGTAGAAAGGATATCAATGAAGTTTCCTCGTAGCTGCGGAATACTTTTACATCCAACATCGTTGCCGGGACCGTTTGGGTCCGGAGATCTCGGTGCTTCGGCATATCAATTTATTGATTGGTTGTCATCAGCAAACCAGTCTCTCTGGCAAATGCTCCCATTGAGTCCGGCAGGGATGGCAAACTCGCCGTATATGTCTCTTTCGGCATTCGCGGGAAGCCCATTATTTATCGACCTCCGTGAATTGATCTCGCACGATTGGTTGACTAAAGATGATCTTGGCGGCACACCGAACGGTTCGTATTCCCGCGTCGACTATTTACACACTGCGCAATTTCGAATGAATGTAATTTTAAAAGCATCAAGCCAGTTCTTTCTTCATGGGGATCCGAAAGAGCACGAACAATTTGAGATCTATTGTGAGAAGGAAAAGTCATGGCTGGAGAATTATGCCCTCTTTCAGGCATTGAACCAAACGTATGGAGGACGTGAATGGTCTGCCTGGGACTATGATCTCGTACATCGTAAGCCGGCTGTACTCAAGAAAGCCAGAAAAGAATTGCAAGAGCAAGTGAATTTTCACAAATTCACACAATGGTGCTTTGCCCGACAATGGCAAAGTTTGAAAAAATATGCCAATGAGCGGAAAATCAAACTTGTCGGCGATATTCCTATCTTCGTTGCTCACCACAGTGCAGATGTATGGTCGAACCCAGATGATTTCTACCTTAAGGACAATGGTAAACCCACAATCGTAGCAGGTGTCCCTCCCGATTATTTTAGTGAAGATGGACAACGTTGGGGCAATCCATTGTATCGATGGAATGTGATGAAGAAACAAAAGTACCAATGGTGGGTCGAACGCTTCAGGAAGGCATTTGAGTTGTTTAATATAATCCGCATCGACCACTTTCGAGGATTCGAGGCATACTGGGAAATTCCCGCGAAAGAAAAAACTGCACGCATCGGCCGATGGGTCAAGGGACCGGGAGAAGATCTTTTCAAAGCAGTAAAGCGGGAACTTGGCACGCTACCGATCATCGCTGAAGACCTTGGCGTTATGACACCGGAGGTGGTTGCCCTCAGAGATAGATTCAAGTTTCCCGGCATGAAGGTATTGCAGTTCGCATTCTTAACCGGACCGGAAAACAGTTTTCTTCCACATACATATGACCGTAATTGTGTGGTGTATACTGGTACACACGATAACGACACTTCGCTCGGATGGTATGAAAAGGCTACAGAGCACGAACGCGACTTTGTCAGGCGATATTGTAAGACTGACGGCCACGAAATGAACTGGGACTTGATTAAACTTTCATTGGAGTCGGTTGCCGATATGGCGGTGATTCCATTGCAAGATATCATCGGATTGAAGAGTGATGGGCGAATGAACTTTCCCGGTACAGTCGATGGGAATTGGGAATGGCGGTTCACATGGGACGAAATTAAGCCATGGATGACAGAACGGTTGTTTGAACTGACCACTCTTTATGGACGATGTAACCCTGGCAAGATAAAACTTTAACAAAATAATTAGGATCAATACAATAGAAACAACGGTGAGAATAGAGCAAGTATTATTTAGAGTCGATGATTTTTAAAATCGTAAAATCCCTGCCATTTCTATCGAATAACCGTATTTTTGCATAGTTGATTCTTACGGCGCATGTTCTTCCAGAGAAGAATATAGATTTCACAAGAGATAATTAAAAATATTTGAAATAATGCTTGACTCTTAAAAAGAAAATTCGGAATTTTTGGAAGCGCTTCCACGAAAATTGAATATTGAGGTCATGCCGCCGACAATTTACGATATCGCTAAGAAAGCAAAAGTAGGGATAGGGACTGTTTCGCGTGTGTTCAACAACCACCCTAGTGTTTCCAAAGAGACAAGAAATCGTGTTCTTCACTTTGCGAACAGGATGAATTATCACCCTCATCCCTATGCACGAGGTCTAGCCAGTAAACGAACAAACTCAATTCTTGCAGTCATCCCGTACTTTACTACATTTTTCTTTATTGAAATACTTCAAGCGGTTCAAGCAATTCTTGCGGAATCGAACTATGACCTGATTCTCCACGGAGTAACACATCCGGAACATGTGGAAGGGATGTTAAGAAAAAATACCGTGCGAGGCAGAGTAGACGGTATGCTTTTTCTTTCCTTAAAAATGCCGAAGAAGTTCGCTCATGAATATGTGAATTCGCATGTTCCTGTTGTGCTTGTTGACACCTATCATCCGGATTTCGATTCATTTACAGTGGAAAACGTAAAAGGTGCATCCATTGCAACCAAACATCTCATTTCTCTGGGACATAGGCGTATTGGAATTCTGAATGCAAATCTTGAGAGTACTCCAGCGCAGGAACGATTACAGGGTTTCAAAAGTGCATTGAAAGAAGCGCAGATTCCTATGGAACAGTGTTTGATTAAACATAGCACATCTGTACGTCTCGATGGATTTACACATGAAGACGGGTACGGACTGATGAAGCAATTCCTTGCTCTCGGTACGAAAAAACCCACTGCCATTTTTGTGACGAGTGATATTCAAGCGTCCGGTGCTTTGCAGGCTATGGAGGAAACCGGTATTCGTTGTCCGGAAGACATTGCATTAATTGGTTTCGATGATATCGAATTAGCCCGACATATAGGATTGACCACGATGAGGCAGCCCATGTCGGAAATGGGGACCTTAGCAGTTCAACGGCTTTTTGAACGAATGAAGAATGAGAAATTAGAACCGATCTTTAGGACATTTCTTCCAACACTTGTTGTCCGTCGAACGTCAGAACTGATTTCTTCGAGAGAAGTGAACCAGCAAGGAACAAGACCTATACGCACAGTTGTTCAAACTACAAATTGATGGAACAGGATTAGTAATAAGGAGAACTGCATTGGCACATACGTTGAGTTCTTTCTTCGCAGTATCTTTTCTAGTCTCTCTTGCTTTTGGTGGCTCAACAGGAAAGATTGCAGGAGTCGTAAAAGATAAAAAATCGGGCGATCCACTTGTTGGGGCAAATGTAAGACTCGAAGGAACTACATTTGGTGGAGCTACCGATTTTGATGGTAAGTACTTCATCATTAATCTCCCTCCCGATGATTATGTTTTAAATGTGACGATGATCGGTTACACGCCTTCAAAAATCACAGGTGTACGCGTGATGGGCGATCTGACCACCGCTATTGATGTTGAACTCTCCGAGACGATTCTGCAAGTTGGCCAGGAAGTTGTTGTTGTTGCTGAAAGACCGCTCGTTCAAAAAGACCTCACCGCAAAGACGGCAATCGTGAGCGGGCAAGAAATATCCTCGCTGCCGGTGACAGAAATTGGTGCTGTCGTTTCATTGCAAGCAGGATTTGTCAATGGCAGCTTGCGCGGTGGTCGCAGCGGAGAAGTTGCATACTGGATCGATGGTGTCCCTGTAACGGATGCATTTAATGGGGGACAAGTTGTTGAAGTAAATAAAAGCTTGGTTCAGGAGCTTCAAGTGATATCTGGTGCGTTTAATGCAGAATATGGACAAGCAATGTCTGGTATTATCAATATCACTTCGAAAGAAGGGGGGTCAAAGTATACCGGCGGTATAGGTATTTATGGCGGCGACTTTCTTCGATCAAATGACGGTATTTTCCCCGGCAATAGTTTCAAAGCAACTAATATTCGAAATGTGGAAGGAAATCTGAGCGGCCCGATTTTTACGAATGACCTTACTTTTTTTGCCAATGGCCGATATGTATATTTGGATGGGTGGCAAAAAGGATATCGAAGATTTAATCCGTGGAATATTCCTACGTTAAGCTCAAATGGCCAGTTGGAATCTGTCTTTCCTGATGGAAGGGGGGATAGTTCAGTAGTTCCCATGAACTGGAGTGAACGGAATTATGCACAGGGAAAACTAACGTGGCATATTTCTTCCATGATGAAGTTTTCCGTTAATTATATCTACGATTACACAAAAGCGAAGGGACTTGATGCTTATGGGAATTATCAGCGAAACTATTTTTACAATCCAGATGGTGTAGGGAATCAATATAATTCGAGCAATACAGTGATTTTTCAATTTAATCACAGCCTCAGCTCAAGTACGTTCTACACGATTGGAGGATCATTTTTTAAAAAAAATTACAAATATTATCTCTACGATTTACAATACAAAGACTCAACAACGGCACAGGGGGATCATGTCCAACTTGAGGTCGTTGATCCTTATGGTCCGCATTACGTGGATCCTAACTTGTCAATTGCACCTGCATATACTTTCATGACTGGCGGTACTGATCCCAACAAAGATAATCGGTCTACTCAAACTGGGCTTATTAAATTTGATCTAACAAGTCAAGTGGATGAAATGAATATGGTAAAGCTCGGTGTTGAGTATCGTTCTCATGATATAACCAATGAGCATATTGAATTGAAGCCGGCACTTTCACAAACAGGATTTGATCCCACCATTCTTAGGCCTTATATCAGAACAGAAATTCCTGACATTAAGTCTCCCGGGCACGATTACTATGAACATTATCCGAAGGAATTTTCTGTATATGCCCAGGATAAGATGGAATATAAGAACGTCATCGTCAACATTGGGATCCGATTCGATTATTTTGATCCGGACGGAAAAGTACTGAACGATGCACATCCTGATACGAGTGATCCATTGCACTATATGTATACAGTCAATGATCCAAGTATCGACGCTCCCGTACGATCCGATCACTTTGATGTAAGTCAAGGAGGTACTTTGACTCTTCATGATCGTGAGCAATTTTGGTACAAACAGGCATCCGCAAAGTATGCGGTAAGCCCGCGATTAGGAGTCTCTTTTCCCATTACGGATAGAGGAATAGTTCACTTCTCTTATGGCCATTTTTTCCAGATTCCGCATTTTGAAAGACTTTACGAAAATCCAAGATTTAAAATTAATCAACTGTCATCGGGTATTATTGGTACGATGGGGAATCCTGATCTCAAACCAGAACAGACCGTGAGCGCTGAACTTGGTGTCCAGCAACAACTGACCGAAGACATTGCATTTGATGCTACTGCATATATGAGAGATATACGAGGCCTTACGCAAACATCAGTTTTCGATGTCAATGGAGGAGGACAATATGCCCAATATTCCAATAAAGATTTTGGAATTGTGAAGGGTATCGTCTTAACGATAGATAAAAAATTCTCAAGTGGAATTACTGCACGAGTTGATTATACTTATCAGGTTGCAAAAGGAACTGCTTCCGATCCACAACAGGCAAAAAATGCATTACTAGGTGGAGCGCTTCCAGATATTGAAATGGTTCCTTTGGATTGGGATCAACGACATACATTGAATGTTTCACTAAACTATTCTGCGAATTCTTGGGGAATGAGTTCTGTTTTGCAATATGGTTCTGGAGCGCCGTATACACCCGCGCTTCAGGATCCAAGTACTGGAACAACGATGGTAACGAATAGTCAAATAAAACCATCTTCTATTAATTGTGATCTTCGAGCATATTATGAAGTCAATCTTAGTACTGTAAAACTCGTATTTTTCACGCGTATCTTTAATCTCTTTGATACTCGAAATCAAAATGGTGTGTACCCGTCCACTGGACGCGCAGATTATGATTGGATCAATGAGATGCAGGCGAGGTCTGTTAAATTATATGTCAATACAGTTGATCAATGGTTTAGGGATGCAACCAAGTATTCCGAACCGCGTCGTATTGAATTTGGTATGAATCTGGAGTTATAATTTATGAAGACATTAACTCGAATGGCTCTTTTTTCTTCTCTCTTCCTATTGAACAATACAGCCGTTGTTGCCCAAATTCAACAACCAAGCGGGCGTCAATATCGACAGTGGGCTATTATGAATGGCAACCAAGTGCAAACTGTGTTTGGCAATTGGGGTGTCATTGGTCAGCCGCAAGAACAAGGTCACCGAGGTGCGTGGAAATATCCAAACAATGGATATCTTGGCGATGTCAGCCCGTTGGTAGGTGCCGAAGTCAAGTATGATTCTGTCTACAGGAACGGTCAATGGGTCCAGACTCCCAATTCTGTTTTTCATGAAGTTGTCACTTGTCCAGTTAATCGGCCGACGCTCCTAACCGATACTGATCCACGTACGGGCAAGTACTGGACGTTTGAGCCTGAAGGTGGATATTATAATCCGCAAAAAAATAAAGTTGCTATGAGCGATGATAAAGCTACTTGGCCGTCGATTTGGCCTGATAAAACACAGGATGCTAGCGATCCGGGTTGGCCAGGTTCTTGGAATGGCTATTTTGGTAAAAACAAAAGAAATGCTGATTTGGAAACATATTTTGTGGTGGATGATAATAATGATGAAAGGTTCAATAATGCGGGGAATAATCCTTCAGGAATAGCATTCAAACCTGATTCGACTAATCCGAGTAGGAATGGACTTGGTTTTTTGATGAGAGTTCGTGCGATGCAATGGGCACAATTCCTGGCAAAGGATAATATTTTCTGGCTCTATGAAATTACAAATACAGGTACTACAAATTACGATCGGGCTGTATTTGGAATGCTTGTTGGGACGTATGTTGGTGTTACCTCGACAGAGGATTTCGGCGAGTACCGGGACGACTGGTCTTTTTTTGATGTAAATGAGAATCTAACGTATACCGGCGATATTAAAGCTATTAATGGCCGATGTATGAATGATCCCCTCTGGCAGCCCACACCATGCAGCGGCGCTGGGCTTGTCGGGTATGCATTTCTTGAGAGTCCCGGTAATCCCTATGATGGAATTGATAACGATGGAGATGCTGATTCATCTGTAACAGGAAGACTTGCGCCGAAATTCACTTCAGCAAGTTTTGATTCGACTCTGCTTACGGCAGGGATGCAAATTGTATTGATCCGGGATGATTACAGCCGATATGTGTATACAATTCCTTCTGCGGATTCGGTTCAGATTACAACTCGTGGATTGACTCGATGGATTTATCCGGGGACAACCTGGGTAAGCGAGGGAAATGTGCGAACTGATGGATCAATCAATCCAAATGCGTATGACGGTGTTGATAATAATTATAATGGTCTTATCGATGAAAATTATTATCTACATTATCGGCAGGTAAAAAGAACACCGGATGGCACAGTCCTTTTTGATTTGCTCCGTCCTGTATCCTATATCGACTATCTCAAAGGTCTTGGTAATGACTCGTATAGTATGATCGATGAACGGCGCGATGATAGGATCGACAATAATAAAAACTGGAATATTCTTCATGATGATATAGGCAGAGACGGTGTTTCCAATACAGGAGACTTTGGCGAAGGAGATGGCCAGCCAACATCCGGTTATGATGACAATGGAAACGATACTGGACTTCCAGGTGAACCACACGTAGATAAAACAGATGTGAAGGAGTCCGATCAAATTGGCTTGTCAAGTTTCTTCTACTTTACACCTGCCGGTAATTTCAAGATGGGTGATAAGGATACCATGTGGATATACCTTGCACCGGGTTTCTTTGATGTGCCGAATGTTATTCAGAATAATAGACCTGTTGATGGCGCAGATGGGGATTTTATTTACGGTTCGGGGTATTTCCCGCTCCGGGCGAAGAAAACCGAGCGATTTTCTCTCGCATTGGTGTACGGAGGCGGCAAACAACAAGGGTATGATGTCGATGTTGCCGACTTATTGAAGAATAAAAGAACTGTTCAAAAAATTTATGATGCAAATTATCAATTTCCGCAACCTCCGGATTTACCGACTCTGACAGCTGTTCCGGGTGATAAGCAAGTAACACTTTACTGGGACCGGATTGCAGAAGAAACAATTGATCCTCTTCTTCAAACTAAAACGTTTGAAGGATACAAGCTCTATCGCTCTACAGATCCAACCTTTAATGATATTCTCACCATCACAGATGGATCTGGTTCAGCTGCCGGATACCGGCCTTTAAAACAATATGATTTAATTGATGGGATTAAAGGATATTTTCATACTTCAGGTGAGCTCTATAATGATATCTCAGGGTTTGCATACTACCTTGGGAGCGATAATGGTATTGTGCATAGTTGTGTTGATAGTTCTGTTCAGAATGGACGAACGTACTATTATGCATTGGTTGCTTATAACCACGGCGATGAATATTTAGAAATACTTCCCGCTGAGAATAAAATCAATATTTCAATTTCTCCAAGCGGCGCAGTAAGCCTTGGCCAGAATTGCACAGTGGTTGTGCCCAATGCAAAGACTCTCAATTATCTCCGTCCAGCGAATGGAGTTCCGCTTGATCATCTTTCTGGTGTTGGGACAGGAGATGCTTATTATAAAGTGGATGATGAGACGAAAACTACAGGGCATCGTTATCGTGTAGAATTTCTCGATACACAAGTAGATGGGGTCGACAATAATAACAATGGACTTAGAGATCTGGCAGACTCTACTGAGTGGGATCGCCGAACAGTAAATTATAGTGTTAGAGATTTAAATGAACGCATCGATACTCTTATTTCATTGGATACGATGGTTGTCACGTTGCAGCGAAAGAATTTTGTTCCGGGTACAATAACCGTCTATAATGCACAAGGCTTGGTTGTACCGGATTCATTATATAAGTTGAACTCTAAGAACGGTCAAATTAAAGGGATACGGAGTGGAACATTTCCTCCGGGACAGTATACAATGAAGTATCAATATTATCCGGTCTATCAGAGCAAATATATCCGTGGAACTCCGTTTGCGAGTGATAGTAAGGATGCTGATGTGTTCGATGGAGTGGAACTTGTTTTCAACAATGCATGGACTGTTGCGAAGGTCGATTCGTTAACGAGATGGATAAGTAGTAAACCCGCCTATGATTTTAGTATGATAGTAACTAATTTAGTAAATGAGGATTCAACACCTTTGGCAATTGGATATGCCAAGCCATGTGATTATGAATTCCAATTCGATACGACTAAGTTCCTGGATACATCGATAACAGATCTTGGACTGGATCCGACACCGACGAATTTTAGAATTTATAACAGGACTGAAAAAACCTTCGTAAAATTTAGTTATACACCTACTTATTATGCTAGTACTTCGCATGATCCTAGGGCACGACTTGGCATGCTATCTCCGTTCGATGATATTTTCTTATTTGAAAAGGATCCAAGAGGCACAAATCGCTTCACCTGGGAATTAACCTTTTCTTCGTCTAATAATCAATTCATACCATATCACAAGGAAGATACTTTACGTTTCTTCACTTCAAAACCGTTTGAACAAGGTGATACTCTGACGTTTATGACAACGAAACCAACGTTGGATAATACCTTGATACGGGATGCTTTATCAAGAATTCGTGTTGTTCCTAATCCCTACGTAGCAGCTTCGTCGCTTGAATCACCATTGCCTCCCAGCGTCACAAGTGGCCGCCTTCGACGGATAGACTTCATTCATTTGCCGGCATTAGCAAAAATTTATATTTACACTTCGCGTGGAGACCATGTAATAACATTATCACATGAAGGAAATATCGAAGATGGACATGTCTCGTGGAATTTAAAATCAAAAGAGAATCTCGACATAGCATTCGGGGTTTATTTCTATGTTGTGGAATCAACAGTTGGGACTAAAACAGGCAAATTTGCGATTATTAAGTGAGCGGAGACGAAACATGATGAATAAAACTTATAAAGCACTCGGAACTATCGCAGCCTTCGGATGTGTTTTCTTATTAGGATATTCAGAATCTCATGCACAGTCTAAAATTGGTACCACCGCAGCCCAATTCTTAGGCATTCCGGTAGGAGCACGCGCGTTGGGTATGGGTGGAACATCAGTCGCTGCGATGTCAGGAGTGGGAACGATTTACTATAATCCCGGTGCATTTTCACAAGCTCAGAAGACAGAAGTGCTCGTTTCAACAACGGATTGGCTTGTTGGCTCGAAATTGCGATGGTTGGGGGCAATGGTCAATATTGATGGAACGAATGCTTTCGGCTTGAGTATAACTCAACTTGATTACGGCGAGGAAGAAGTCACAACTCCAGATAATCCAGATGGAACGGGGGAGCGGTGGTCTGCACAGGACTTTGCTGTAGCACTTTCATACTCCCGCAATTTAACTGACCGCTTTTCTATCGGAGGCTCTGCAAAATATATCAGCCAGTCAATCTGGAATGAATCAGCTAGTACATTCGCCTTTGATATAGGATTGTTATTTGTTACTGGATTTCATGATATGCGCCTCGGTATGTCTATATCAAATTTTGGCGGTGATATGACAATGGATGGCCGTGATCTGAAAAAAGTAATTGATATCGATCTCAGCAATGCAGGCTCCAACAAACTCAATGTGGCAAAATTGAATACTGATCCATGGCCAATTCCATTGTTATTCCGCGTCGGGCTTGCAATGGATATTCTCAAAAGTGAATTTTGTACTCTCACGATTGAAAGCGATGCACTTCGTCCCAGCGACAATGTTGAAGTAGTAAACCTTGGAACTGAAGTAACATTTTTAAATATTATTAGTCTGCGTGGCGGGTACAAATCTCTGTTCCAGACAGATTCAGAAGAAGGGTTGACGCTTGGAGGCGGCCTGAAATATGCTTCATCTGGTTCTATGGAAGTGGAAGTAAATTATGCGTATCAACAGTTCGGTCGATTTGGGAATTTAAACACATTTTCTCTAGCGGTATCTTTTTAATTTTTCTTGAGATAAGTACCAAATACAAATAAAAGAAAATTTCAAGTAAACAATCGTAGGATTTGAGAAGATTGTTTGAAACAAAATCACTAACATCATTTTCACAAAGATAGGAGGAGTAATTATGAGAACCAGAATTGCCATTTTCATTCTCATGAGCATGATGCTCTGGGTATTTGCAGCAAATGCAGAAAACCAAAAAGGAACCGCAGTTACGGATACAGTAACCGTGACATTCCTAATCAATACGACCACAATACCTGATACGTTGCGACCTACATCAACTGTACAGATTCGCGGTAGCGGTGTCGGGGCGCCGCTCGTTTGGACAAATTTAAGCCCTGTATTCGCGAAAAACATTGGTGGTGATTATTGGAAAGCAACAGCGAAGTTTTTACTTAATCGCGGCGATACTTCGATATCACCTTACAAATTTTTTACAAATTCAAAAGATACGATTACAGGTACTGATGTAGGATGGGAAAATGCTATCTCGGATGGTATCTATGGGGGCAATCGAAGACTTAACCTCGGCCCATATACCGGGAATAAAGACACAACAGTTCCTCTTCAGTATGCAAACGGGCGGGGAGCCATGCCTCAATTCTGGAAACCCTACACTCCCTCAGCCGATAGCGTGGCTATATGGTTTCGCATTAATATGCAGTCAAATGAAGGATTCAGCAAAACGGGAATGAAGTTGGGTGTGCGGGGCAGCATGGCTCCATTATCCTGGAATTATACAACTTTCCTTACCAGAGAAAAAGTCCACGGCAATAATGGCCAGAGCACATATGACGGGACGAACTTCTGGTCAGGAGTAATAAAATTCCCGAAAAGCGCCGCAGCAGATACAATCTTTTATAAATTTGTCATACATGGCATTTCGGATGATTCATCTGCAAGTCCTTCCTATGAAAATAATATTTCTGCAGCTCCTGATGTAATACCGAGAGGAAACCGGTTTGTTCTTTTCGATCCTGCAATGAATGATACCACGCTTTACTGGAAATGGTGGCAAAACACTCCAATACCACAATTCTCAGGTAAGGACGTTGTAAATATGACTTTCCGCGCCGATCTCGCACAGGCAATTGCGGAAAACGGATTTATCTATGGTGATACACTTGTTGTGCGTGCCGGATATAATGCTAGTGCAACAACAATCTTTGAAAAGAAGTTGACAAGAGTCGGTGCTTCCTCGAAGTACCAGGCGATAACTAGCATAACAACAAAACTCAATACACCGCTTTATTATCAATATTATAAAACGCCTAAGAGTGGAGAAGTAAGGGAGATTTATTATAACTTTGCAGATCCGGGTACAAGTGCCACAGCAGAAAAACGCCGGATCGTAACGACAAGTACCACAATGACGGTTAGTGATACGATTCTTTCGCAAATCGAAGAGCACCGTATGCCGAAATTCCGTAACGCGAAAAATCTAAAACAAAACGTGCTGGTTACCTATACTTGCGATATTCGCCCTGCGATCTATCAATTGAAAAAAGGAG
>PMDB01000006.1 GCA_003155495.1 Ignavibacteriota bacterium | reverse complement strand
TTCATACAATCTGGATTTGCCTACCGGATATACGCTCGTGTTTTTTCATGCATTACTGGCTTTGAGCGTATCGATTATATTTCCGGTGAAACATGCTGCGGCATAAGAAATACAACTCATGATCTTCGACCTCCCCATTTCAGTATGAATGAAAGATATTGGGGATTCAAGGACATGAGACGATAGATTTTTTTTAATATTTTCTATCACAAATTTGAGAAATTACAATGACTATCTCGATTCGGATTACCCATTTCCCTTTCTATTGAAGCCAGTTTTCATGCAACCAAATTCTTGCGTACATTGTTGATACAGAGNNAAAAGGAAAAAGCCAGTTAATCCGGTTAGGAATTTTAAAAGGTGAATTCATTCGGTGCCTCGAACGTCTTCCGGGAGGAACTGTTGTGATCGAAAAAAATCGCCGTGAAATTGCAATCGGAATGGCACTGGCAAAATCTATTTTTGTTGCATATGCTCACACCGACCAGGTTGAGGGAAAAGTGAAAAGAAAATATGTCTGAGCATTTGACGCCGATCAGCGAAATAGATTCACATCCTGAACACATCGACCATCATAAGCATCCCAAAGCCACGCCAGTCGCAGAAGATACACAACATCTAAAAATTGCATTAGTCGGGAATCCGAATGTCGGTAAATCGGTTATATTCAATTTTCTTTCCGGATTGTATATGGATGTTTCGAATTACCCTGGCACGACAGTAGAGTTAACCAAAGGCCAGTATAAGAATTACATTATGTATGACACGCCGGGCGTCTACGGAATTTCTTCCTTCAGTGCAGAAGAAAATGTCACACGCGATGTTGTCATTGAAGCAGATGCAGTTCTCAATGTTGTCGACTCGGTGCATCTTGAACGTGATCTATTCCTTACCCAACAATTGATCGACATGGGCAAACGCGTCTCTGTTATTCTTAACTTCAAAGATGAGTTGGAACGCGAAGGCATTGCCATCGATACGACACAGCTTTCGGCTTCACTAGGCGTTCCGGTGTTTCAAACATCGGCAGTGCAGAAGACAGGATTTGAACAACTGGACGATGCTATTATCAGTGCGCAACATGGGAAAATCGATCAGGAGCTTCACACGAAACTGCACACCATGCTGATCGAAGTTGGCTCACAAGCGGAAGCATTGCTCGTTCTCGAAGGAGACGAATCGTTAGCGCAAAAACATGGCATACAAGCCGGGAATGAGCGTGAAGACCTCTACATTGAGAGACGTAATCGTGTCAACCTCATCGTCAACGATGTGCTGAAGGAAACAAAAATACGAACCCGGATTTCCACACTGTTGGGACGCTGGGCGGTCAATATTTGGACCGGTATCCCGATGCTGCTTGTTGCTTTCTATCTTATTTATCTTTTTGTTGGAAAACTCGTTGCGAGCGACTTAGTCAATGTCACAGAAAAGCATCTCGGTAATGAAATATGGGAACCATGGATTCGAAGCGTGGTAACACATTTCATCCCATTCAACTCATGGCTCGGTACATTGCTTGTCGGAGAGTTCGGTGTCGTTTCCATGACTGTCACCTATCTTTTCTTCCTGCTGCTGCCGCTTGTCATTGCATTTTATCTTGCACTTTCGTTGATGGAAGACAGCGGTTATTTGCCACGGTTAGCTACGCTGGTAGACAGGAGCCTGAATGCGATCGGATTGAATGGCGGTGCTATTATTCCACTCATACTCGGTTTTGGCTGTGTGACAATGGCAACCATTACAACACGTCTCCTCGGCAGCGAAAGGGAAAAAACTATTGCAACAACCATTCTTCAATTTGCGATTCCTTGTTCTGCACAGATTGCAGTTGTCGCCGCGTTGCTGGCAGGAGCCGGATTCGGGGCGATGATCATTTATTCTGTTACAATTTTTGCTGTATTTGTCGCCATTGGAACAATTCTGCATCGTCTTTTGCCGGGAGAATCCAGTCCATTGCTTCTTGATTTACCGCCTATGCGGCTTCCGCGGCTCGACAACATTGTTCGGAAAACAACGTTTCGGTCCTATGGATTTATGAAGGAAGCAACTCCATGGTTTTTTGCAGGAGCTCTCGGTGTTGGTATCATGCAAGTCACCGGCCTTCTCGTCGTTTGGCAAAACTTGTTGGCACCGATTGTCACCGGATGGCTGCAACTGCCGCGTGAAGCATCGACTGCATTTGTAATGGGGCTTGTGCGGCGAGACTTTGGCGCTGCCGGATTGTATGAGTTAGCTTTAACACCGCATCAAGTTGTTGTTGCTCTCGTAACGATTACGCTCTTTGTTCCATGTATCGCTTCATTGATGGTGATGTTAAAAGAACGCGGAATAAAGGAGGCGCTCATTATCTGGTTCGCAACTTGGATTGGAGCATTCGTCATCGGCGGATTCGTCTCACAAATATTAATTTGACCACCGACATGACCTCTCTCACGTCCACTTCCTCAGCTATTTATTCACTTGATGAACAACTCCATCGCGAAGCTCGTGTTTGTCCGAGATGCCGATGCAAAATCACCAGTCCGTTCATTACCCGCTGCCCACGTTGCCTCACGTCTGTTCCAACCGAAGAACTTGGATGCGCATCATGTATTCACAGAAAGAGCTGTCCGGTTATTCCTTCTTCAACCCTAAAATCGCTCTAAATCGCCACAGCGGCCGTTTCCTCCCAAGTCTCTTCGCCAGACCATCATTCTATTAGTATTTAAAGAGATTTGCTTTCTCAAAAATATTCCGTATCATTTTATCAATCCACAAAGTTTCTTTTTTCAACAACTGCACGGAGTTACTATGGATGATCGATCACCATTACCTTCTGCCCCTTCATTGGGAAAAGTATTGCCTGATATTTTTGCATCACCTTCGGAAGTATTTCAGAGCTTGAAAAATACTGCCCCTTCGACGGCATTATGGCTCTTACCGTTCATCGTTACACTTCTCATTGTCATTGTTTCAGTTATTACGCTCTTCACGAATGAGACGCTGAAGACAGAGATGAAAGATATCCAAAGCAAGTCTATTCAAAAAATGGTTGATGAAAAGAAGCTTACGCAAGAAGACGCTGATAAGGCGGAAGCCCGGACTGAATCCATGGGCGGAATGATGATTGCCGTTGGTATTATTGCCGGAGTAATTTTTATGGCTGCTTTTTATTTCGGCGGAGCGCTTTTCTTGTGGTTAGCTAATAAGACTATTCTTAAATCGGCTGTCGGCTATGGAAAACACCTCGAGATGTATGGAATGGCTTCATGGATTGGTGTCTTGGGCGGCATCGTGACATTATTGATGATGGTAGGACTCGGTTCTATGGCAGCAACACCCAGCGGTGCACTCGCATTTCTGGGCAGCTTTGATCCCACGAATAAACTTCATATGCTGTTCGCATCGCTTAATATCTTTTCCATTTGGCAAACTGCCGTCATTGGCATTGGGTTGAGTAAACTTTCAGATAAGAAAACTGGAGCAGGTATGGGAGTCGCGTTTGCGCTGTGGATTGTCTGGGTTGCATTATCGATCCTCCTCGGCATTGCCCGATAATCCGAAAGAAAATTACACAGGAAGCCTTCCTCTCAGAACACAGGGGGAAGGCTTTTCTCTTATTCTTTGCTCTCTCGTATCAATTGTCTCAATTCCGCAAGTTGTTGTTCCACGCGGTCCATCTGCTCATGGTGATGCTGCCAGACTTCACTGCGTCGTACCGATTGACGCTCTGCCATTTGTCCGGCTCTGACAATTTTATCCATAAAGAAACCAAAGAGCCACACGCCAAGAAAACCCATCGGTATAATAACAACCAGAAGTTCTCGCAGGCGCGGAATGCCGAAGAAGATCATAAGTTTATCACTTGCCGTGATGATAAGAAGCGTGAAGTTGAGAATGACGAGAAATGATTGGCCGAGATCGAATCGGTATTTTTGTGAAAAGAGAATTTCTCGCCAGCGTGCTAAACGCATACGTATCCGAGAGAATTCTTGTTCGGGTTGGTAGTTCATACGTGGTGCTCCTGAAGATGATAGATGTGTAAAAGAAACGGCGCACAAGGCGCCGAAGTCATTCAACAAGATGATACACTGTTCACTCATTTTTTTGTAATGGGAAGATAGATACTGATGGTGGTTCCCGTACCCATCACGCTGTTGATCTCTATCTTTCCATTGTGATCATCGATTACTTTTTTGACAATGGCCATACCGAGCCCTGTGCCATGTTTCTTACCATAAGACATAAACGGTTCAAATATACGGTTCTTTACTTCTTCCGGCATGCCGGTGCCCGTGTCCGTAAAATTGATACGCACATATCCGTCATAGTCGACCGTTGCAACAGTGAGTGACCCACCTTCAGACATTGCATCGCGCGCGTTGCTGGCAATATTATAGAAAACACGTACCATTTTATCCTGATCCAACCGCACGATGCCTTTAAACTGTGTATTCTTTATCAAAGCAATTTTATTCTTCTCTAAATCTTTTTCGATGAAATTCAACACCTCGTTCATCACATTGGAGAATTCGAGTTCTTTGAAATTCGAGGCGCTCACTCCGCGCGTGAAATCTAATATTTCCTGCGTCATATTCACAAAGCGATCCACCTGATGGATCATCTCATCTGCAAGCTTATTCGCTTCTTCGTTGCCCGATTTCTTTTTCATCACCTGGGCGTACACTCGCAGCGTGCCCATCGGATTTTTTATATCATGGATAATGACACTCGCCATTCGTCCGACAGCAGACAAACGTTCATTCTGAACCATCTCCTGTGCCATGCGCGCGTTCTCGATTGCAACAGAAGCGTGAGCAGAAAAAGCATCAATAAATGAGATGTCCTCGCTATTAAAGGACCCTTGGTTCTTATTTAAGAGTTGAAACACGCCGATGATTTTGCCGTCTTTGTTCTTCATCGGCATGCAAAGCATATTGTGCGTATGGTAGCCGGTGCGTTTGTCGATTTCAGGATTGAACCGCGGATCGGCGTACGTATCCGGGATGTTGATCGTCTCGCCCGTCTCCGCAACATATCCCGCCAATCCCTTACCAACCGGCAAACGTATTTCAACCATATTGATACCCTGCAACACTTTCGACCACAATTCTTTCTTAATGCCATCGACAAGGTACAGCGTACCACGGTCGGCATTGATACTTTTTGCTGCCGAGTCAAGAATTAATCCGAGCAATTTATCGAGGTCAAGTGTAGAGTTAATGATTTTGCTCGCTTCAATGAGCTGTTGAAGTTTGTTGAAACGTATTTCATTGGCCTGACGCTGCTCCTCGAGCCTCTTGACGATATTATCGTCTGCCTTCCGGATGCGCGCGCTCAGTTCGCGGAGAAGATTGAATGCCACTTTGTGATTTGAACGGAGTAATTCTTCAAATTCAATTTTTGTCAACGAGAGAAGAATCGAATCCTCGATGCACGAAGCGCGTGCAGAACGTGTACGGCCGTCGAGCGATACAAGCTCGCCAACAACTTCTCCACGCCCCAAGATATCGAGTGTCGTCTCCTCGCCAAAAGTTGTCACGCGGGAAATCCGGATCTTCCCTTCTTCGATAACAAATACTTTATCGCCAGATGTATTCGCATCAAAGAGCATCGCACCTGCCGAGTGACGTTCCTCATGGAATTTGTTGATTATTTGCAATACTTCATCGCACGACAGCTGATGGAATAATACAGTAGACTGAAGACTGCGTATGCGTTCATCCTGTGTAGGCATTCAAAGTACCTTCATACTGCGAGACACAATAACCGCGTGAATAATAACAAGAATCAGTCACTTAGTCAAGAAATGGAGCTTGGCTTTCAGAACCTCTTTCATCTTTGCTAAGGATCGTGAACGGTGACTGATAAAATTCTTTTCTTCAGCAGTGAGTTCCGCATATGTTTTAGTAAACCCGGTAGGAATAAAGATTGGATCATACCCGAATCCATTAGTGCCGTGGGGCGTTTCGCCAAGCATTCCGATACAAATTCCTTCCGTCATTTCTTCCACACCATCACCGACAAGTGCAAGTATTGAACGGAATTGCGCCCTCCTGCGCCGTGCCGCCACTGCGCGCATCTCTGTCAGCAGCTTCTGATTATTCATCTCATCCGTCGCCTCTTCACCGGCATAGCGGGCAGAGAACACTCCGGGTCTGCCGTTAAGATAAAATACTTCCAGGCCGGAATCATCTGCCAATGTAAGTAGTTTTGTGTGATGATACACCGTACGCGCCTTTTGAAATGCATTCGCCTCGAATGTCGTCCCGTCTTCTCTTAATAGAAGTTCAGTAGAAATCTCATTAAGTGTGAGCACATTGACATCGAGATCACCGAGCAGCGTCTGCAACTCTCGTGCTTTGTGAATATTTCGCGTGGCAAGAATAAGCTTGGTCATTGGAGGTTTGAGATGAGTAAATTGGAAAATGAGAATTTTATGATGTGTAATTTTACAATTTGTGATTTGAACATGTAATCACTTCAAATAATATCACCCGATCAATGCTTCGATGGCTTTTTCAATACGATCGACTCCGATAATCTCGATTTCGCCATTAGGTTTGAATGTTTTCAAATTATGTTGTGGAACAATAATACGTTTGAAACCGAGCTTCGCCGCTTCATGGACACGTTTCTCAATTTGTCCGATGGTGCGGATCTCTCCGCCCAATCCAATTTCACCCACTGCAACAGATGATGAATCGACAGGAATATCGCGAAGACTCGATGCGATCGAAGCGGCAATACCTAAATCCACTGCCGGCTCGTCGATGCGGATGCCTCCAGCGACATTCACAAACACGTCCTGCTGGCCAAGATTCATCCCGACACGCTTTTCCAACACGGCAAGCAATAATGCCAGGCGTCGATAGTCAAAACCAGTGCTTGTGCGCTGCGGCATTCCATAGTTCGTCGGTGTCACAAGCGCTTGCACTTCAACAAGAATGGGGCGTGAGCCTTCAATACTAGCAACGACAGTGGAACCGGATGTGCCATAGTTGCGCTCCGAGAGAAATATTTCTGATGGATTGAGAACCTCCCGCAAACCGGTATCATGCATTTCAAAAATGCCGATCTCATTCGTCGAACCGAATCGATTTTTCAACGCACGCAGAATTCGATAGGCGTAATGTGCCTCGCCCTCAAATTGCAGAACCGTGTCTACCATATGCTCTATCACCTTTGGACCGGCAATAGCACCTTCTTTTGTTACATGCCCGACGAGGAAGATCGGAATGCCGCGCGTCTTGGCAAGGCGCAGCAGTAAAGCGGCAGATTCCCGAACCTGACTCACACTACCTGGTGCGCTTTCAAGGCCAGGACGAAACATGGTCTGAATGGAATCCACGATCACGAGATCGGGAGTGCCGGAATCAATCACATCCAGAATGAGATCAAGATTGGTTTCAGCAAGGAGTAAAATATTTTTTGCCGAGATAGCATTCAACCGTTCAGCACGAAGCTTGATTTGCCGGACGGATTCTTCACCGGTCACATACAAGACCGCTTGATCCTTCAATGCAATCGCCAGTTGCATCATGAGTGTGGATTTACCAATACCTGGGTCGCCACCAAGCAGAACGAGCGAACCGGGGACAAGTCCGCCGCCAAGGACACGATCAAATTCATTCAACATCGTTTTGATGCGCGGAACATCTTCCTTCTCAATTTGATCGAAGGAAACCGGTTCAATCTTTGAGGTAACTCCTGTCTTGCGCGAAGCTCTTACCGGTGCCGAAACTTCTTCAACAAATGTATTCCACTCGGAACAGTTCGGGCACTTGCCAATCCACCGTGGTGAAACATATCCGCACGATTGGCAGACATATTTTGTCAAGTTTTTAGACATATATTCAATATAGCGATGGAAGAAGATGAATTCAACGATGGATGGACGAAAATACCTACGAATAGAACTTCGGCAGGTTATTTATTACACTGACGTTTGGCGGAATGTTTTAGAAGTTACGAATATTATTCTTTCAAAAAAGAAGCCTTATTGACAGAGGTAATAACGAATGAGAAATTAGTTTATACTTTTTCATATTGTGCATCCTAAAATTGAATTTTATCTATTCAAATGCTGACCATGACTACACTATCGAATCAAGATCATTTTCTTTGTTTCTGAAAATACTCCTGTCCGAAGTCTGTAAAAATATACTCCACTTGACAACTTCTCGGCATTCCATCGCACCGTGTATTTTCCGGCCGGTTTCTTTTCGTCCACCAGAGTTGCTACCTCACGCCCTAACAGATCATACACTTTCAAACTTACGAATCCCCCTCTCTCCCCCTTTTTATAAAAGGGGGATGGGGGGATTTGATATTCGATTGTTGTTGACGGATTGAATGGATTAGGATAATTTTGAAATAATTCTATTCGTTTCGGAATATAATTCTTATTCTCTTTTACAGATACCGCACCGCCGCCGTTGGTTGTTTTAAATATGCCATCTCCAACTACCCATCCTGTATTTTCATTGATAAAAAATAAGCTTGATAATTCTTGAGTTGTAGGACAATCTTGATTAATCCAAGTATTACCACCATCGGTTGTCTTTATTATAGTGGAACTAAATTGACCCGATATTTGATATCCTCCTGCAATCCATCCAATATTTTCATTAATAAATCTTACAGAAGAATAATTTGACTTTGGCACATTATTGATTGAAGTCCAGTTCTCTCCACCATCAGTTGTTTTAAAGACATTGCAGTATCCTCTGTCTTCTCCAACGACCCAGCCTACATTGAAATTAACAAAGTGGAACGAAAATAGACCTAGTTCAGAATCGATAGATTGCGAACTCCAATTTTTACCACCATCTGTTGTTTTCCACAAGCATGTATCATATTGTTTTCCACTCCAACCAATGTTCTCATTAATAAATTGTATCATTCCGCTGGACATATTCGGTTCTAGAGTGATTTTATTCCAATTAGTTCCTTTATCTTTTGTTTTAAGTATAGTTCCAGGACCTGAGATCCAACCTATAGAGTCATTTGTAAAAAAAACTGAATTAAATATAATTATAGTTTCGTCTGTTTTATTTGTCCAAGTTAGTCCGCTATTGGTTGTTCTTAATATTATTGCTTTTTGAGCTAATGCTGGTATTCCTCCAACTATAGTTCCTACGGTAAAGACATTTTGATTATCAATTGCATAAACTGATGAAAATATAATACTATCGGCACTAAACTGTTTTATCCAATTATCTCCTCCATTCGTTGTAGAAAGTATAATGCCGCTATCACCAACCGCCCAGCCTGTGTTTTCATTAACGAAATAAATAGATTTAAAATTATAATTTTTATCTCTCTGTGAAATCCAATTACCCCCAGCATTATTCGTTTTGTAAATCATACCCTGCCAACCAACAACCCATCCAACTCCATTGGCAATATCAACAGAGTATAGATTATCCCATGCGTCAGAATTCTGCTCTATCCAGCTCCCGCCGCCATCTGTGGTCATGAGAATAAGTCCGGGTGGACCAACTTCACCGCTGATTGTACATCCAACCGCCCATCCCGTATTTGCATCGATAAAATGGACCCCGTAGAGATTGTCAGATCCATTTTTTCTTTGTTGCAGCCATGTCCCTCCGCCGTCAGTAGTCTTGATGATACTGCCATTAAAGCCAACAACCCAACCTGTGTCTTTATTGACAAATTGTACAGCAGTCGAACCGTATACAGTAGGATTAATATTCGTGAGTTGAAACCAAGAGTCGCCCCCGTTTGTGGTTTTATATATGCTGTTGCCATAGAATCCATAACCTACAACCCAGCCCGTCTGAGCATCCACAAAACTCATCGCTGTGAGCGACGGCGTGTCGTCCAATGTATAAATCCTAAACTGTGTCCAGCTCTTTCCACCATCAGTCGTCTTCTTGACCCCTACGCCGCAAACCCAACCCGTGTCGGGATTGATAAAATAAACAGCGGTGTTACCATACATTGTATCGATCAATGTGCTCCAAGTTTCTCCGCCGTCTTGTGTTTGAAGCAAATATTTTCCGCCTGATGCCCATCCATGTAATTTGTCAAGGAAATAAACGTTATATAAAAAAGAAGAAACGCCGCATACATTTTGCCGCACATTCCAGGTCGCACCGTCGTTAGTAGTTTTTATAACCGTCCCTAAATCACCAACAGCGATTGCCGTTGACGAATCTATCACCGCAATACTATATAGTGTATTGCCCTGCGGTTTTGGGTACTGACAAAACCAGCCCTGGCTTGAAGAGGTTTGAGCGTATACCATTTCAAAGAGGAAAAGAAATGAGACGAGGAAGCAAATTATTGTTTTCATTTTGTCATTCTTTTAATTGGTAAAATCATTCCATCGGATTTTTATGGTAACAGTTTTCCAGAATACTTCTTCAATCCATCGGTATACAACTTTGTCTCGGTTGAAGAACGGCTTTCGCGTTATCTTCTGTTTGGGATCGCATATTGGGGTTCCCCACAGTTCAGATGAAAACCATTGACGCTAATATTACCTGCCATGGTACATTGAATTCTTAGGCAAATTTACAACGAATGTCAAGGATATTGTTCAAACCAATGAAAGGGGGTAACTATGAAACGCATTATGCTGCTATTCCTTCCGATGAGCGCAGCGATTTCATTTCTTGCTTACAGAACAGCCGACGATACGGCAACCGGTATCCTGAAACGACTGGGGATCAATAATGAAGATGCAAAAGAGTACATATCGTCGAATATGATAAAAGCTCTATTCTTTTTATTCTTAATACGTTTGAAATCTAAACCTACCCAGGTACCGGGATTTCAGTGAAATGCTGAAAAACAAAAAACCCGTCATATTGCAGCTGGCGGGTTTTATTCTTTATTCTCGTTGAAAATGAACTATAATTTTGCCCAACGTGCTTTTGCTGCTTTTACGTTCTTGCTCATCGGATAATTCTTTACAACTTTTTCATAAGCTGCTTTTGCCTTTGCTTTGTTACCAAGGTTTTCATACGTTCGCGCGATCATGAATTGAGCATCGGCTTTCTTTTCGGAATTTTTGAACTTGATTGTTTCCTGAAATAATGGCAAAGCTTCTTCATACTTTTTCTGCGCAAAATAAGTTTCACCCAACCAGTATGTTGCACGTTTCGCAAGGTCATCATTGGTACCACGACCAATCGCTTCAAAGCCCTTCGCTGCACTTTCATACCTGCGTGCTTTAAATGCATTCATTGCCTTATCATACGTCGACTGGGAAACCGGAAAAGCCTTCTCTTCATTGAGCGCTAATTTTGATGGTGCTTCAACTCCTTTTGACGTTAATTCAGAAGTCTTGCTCAGCACTTCTGTCGAGTCAGCACGGTGCCTTTCTGCTGCATATTTTGCATCGACTTCGGTCATACGTGCATTGATGCTTCTATTTTCTTGTTCAAGCTTCACAATGTTTTGTTTCAAAGTTGTGTTCTCAGTGCGCAGATCTTCAATTTGCTTTTCATATTGTGCTAATTGAGTTGATGATGCAGCAGTAGCCGGAGGTGGCGCTTCAGCCGGTTCGGTATCAGCTCCAATGAAGCTTGTTAATGCTTGATCTGATTGATTTTCCTCCTTCGGTTTTTGTTTTTCACCAGTCGCTGCCGGCTTTACTCCTTTTGCTTGAGACTCTTCCTTTGTAGTTTCTTCGCTTTCACCGCAGCCGATCAGCAAGAATGTGAACAGAACAAGAATGATAAACCAAGAATGACTTCGTACAGAACTAATACTAATCAAGTTATTGAGACCCATAAAGCCTCCAACCAATTGCGAATGAATAGTGGATTTCTCATAGAATTTATCAATACACTCGTTGAAAGTCAAGTGGTTTTCCCGAAATCATCCACGAATATTGTTCATATAAATCTCAGAGATTCTTTCACTTCACACACTCCATCATTCGGGCAACGATCCGTTGTACAATGATATCCGGCACGCCGTCGGAAAACTGCGATTGAAGGCGCATATCGCACATTTCATTCACGTAATCTACTGCAACACATCTTCCATCGGAAGTAAAAGCTAATTCTGTTGAAAAGAAATCAAGTTGACAAATGGTGTGAATACGCTCCGTGATTGTCCGGAGTTGTCCAAGACCTAACCGTTTTTCTTCTTCTTCAGGTATCGGAGAATAGATGTGAGTAATATCATTCCACCAAGAAGGGATAATGTCACCAAAAGCGTAGAATACGCGAAACCATGCCCGATGCTCAGCAAGGATGGTCGGTGTGATCGTCTCCTGCAATAGATATTTATCGTTCTTATGGGATTGGCGCGCATCGATAACTTCTTTCAAGGTTTCGGCTCCAATCACCACACCGATACCACCCCCGGTTGTGTTTGCTGGCTTGATGATAAAGGGTCGACGGAGCTTTGCCAACTCGCTCAACGTAAGTTCAACCTCATTTTTATGATTGTACGGGGAGATAATGATGGTATAAGGAACCTCAATGTTGTGCGTAAGAAATTCGAGATGCATCGTCGCCTTATCGGCAGCAATGATTCGGAGATCATATGGATTGATGGGATGGAATGCATACCTTTCATGAGAACGAAATTGTCTTAGTACATACAACGCCAAAGGTTGAAACATTTCGTCTTCATCGGATGCGCGGTCGAGAAAGTATCGGAAGTGGATTTTTTCTTTTCTCAACAGATTGAAAATTTCTTCTACATTTTCATTGCGAATTTCTAATACCTTAATATCATTCCGGCAGGCAACCTCGTGCACATGATCAATAAACCCATGGTCATATTCCCAGTTCCAAGCAATGGCGAGATCGTATGTCTGGGCTGTTTCCATCTATGAGTAAAAGTACATGCTTTCCGGTTACAAAACAAGCACTACAATACTTGTAAGTGGCGTGCTGTTTCAATATATTTATATGTGATGAATAACACCCTGAAGTCATTTTCATTCCTCACCTCCATCGTGGGGATTTTTTTTCTATCCGGCTGCGGTAGTTCACAGCAATCGTTTCAGACAACACGTTCTGAACGCACAAACACATTGCAAAACGACAAAATCCAAGAGATGCGCCATGATCATGCACTCCAGCATTTTATCGAAGGCGCAGCGCTGGATGTAAAAGGTTCCTATGCCGAAGCAATTCTTGAATATCAAGAAGCGCTTCAAGCAGAACCGAATGCCGCAATTTTCTTTGCTATTTCCAGAGATTATTTACTGCTGAGCAAATTCAATCGTGCCGCCGAAACAGCAGGTGAAGCTGTTCGGTTGGAGCCACAGAACATCTCCTACCGCGAAAATCTTGGAACTATATATTTTCAGGCATCGCGATCAGATTTAGCTATCCGCGAGTACGAAGAGATCATAAAGATCGATTCAAATTATACAGCCGGTTGGTTCACACTGGCACGTCTCTTCCAACCGGTGCAACCTCAGAAAGCAGTTGAGATTTACGAGAAGATGCTGAGCCGTAATGACGGGCAATTGGAAGTTCTTTTTCAATGTGCACAGCTTTATTCCTCACTTGGACGTTATGATGAAGCCGCCACAAAATATAAGCGGATGTTGGAACTTGACCCGGGCAATAAACAGCTCAAGAGGCAGCTCGCTGATGCTTTTACAAAGGGCGGCAGGTTAGACCAGGCGCAGACACTGCTTGAGACAATGGTTGCTGCAGACTCGTCCGATGCGGAGGCTCTTGCGACACTCGCCGATGTTTATCTAAACCAGAAGCAATTCCAAAAAGCTATCGATCTTTATGAAAAGCTCTTGAGTCAAGGCATAAAAAATACAGAAATTAAATTACGGATCGGTATCGGGTTCTTTGGATTGACTGAACATGATTCTACATTGATTCCAAGAACGAATATTCTTTTTGAAAACTTGCAGAAAGAAGTTCCTGCTGATTGGCGGCCGTATTGGTATCTCGGAGCCATCGCTTCAAGCCAGCATAAGGACTCGCTTGCCGGAAGCTACTTCGAGCAAGTAACAAAGCTGGAAGAACATCACGGCGATGCATGGTGGTTTTTCGGTTATTCCTTATTTGGACAAGAAAAGTATGACAAAGTGCTTGAAACGATGGAACAGGCACAAAAAATGCTTCCGAACGATTTCCGTTTCTACTTATTGCAGGGACTTGCACTCACACGAATGGAGAAACAGGAAGAAGCTGTGAAACCATTAGAGAAAGCGTACGAGCTGAATCCGAAAGACCTCAACACCCTCAGCACACTCGCGTTAACACTGGATGGATTACAGCGTTATCCACAAAGCGATAGTTTATACGAAGAAGGATTGAAGCAGAATCCAAAGTCCGCTCTCCTTCTCAACAACTATGGATACAGTCTCGCCGAACGAGGGCTTCAGCTGCAGCACGCATTGGAAATGGCAAAACAAGCTATCACCGTAGAACCAGAGAATGCCGCGTACCTTGATACATACGGTTGGATATTTTTCAAATTGCAGAAGTATGAAGATGCCGCGATGTACATTGAAAAGTCCATTGCATCCGGAAAGGCCAGTTCTGTTGTTCACGAGCACCTCGGCGATGTCTATGAGAAGTTGGGGCAAAATGAGAAAGCACTCGAATTGTGGAAAAAAGCATCCGAAATGGATTCCAAGAACAAAGATGCAAAAGAAAAAATCATGCGCGGAGTGAAGTGATGATACGGCGTTTTTCTTTCGTACCGGTTCTTTTCTTTCTCTCGTTCATCGGGTGCCGAACGACGAGCACGTTGAATCTGGGCAACCGGTCCATCACTTCAGCGGAAGTTCAGGAAATCGCTCGTACACATCATGCACATATTCAATCCATACAAGGCGAAGGACAGATTTCTGTTGAAACACCGGAGATTGCTCAAAGCGGTGCATTCATCTTGACCCTCAGGAAACCTGACACCGTTCTTATCAATCTTCGAGGGCCGTTCGGTATCAAAGTCGGATCAGCGCTTGTGACCCGTACAGGGTTTTCTTTTTATAATAGTTTAGAGAATAAACTCATCACCGGTTCTGCAAATATAGAAAATTTGAATCGCATCCTTCACGTCCAATTAAGTTTTGATGATCTGTTGAACATCTTTGCAGGCGGGGGATTTCTCGATGACGACCTCCGCACACCCGATGAAATACGCACCGAAGACGGCCAGTTTGTTTTCATCTATACTTCCCGCAATTCCAGCCGATGGTATTGGATCGAACCAACATTCTTGTACATCCAGAGAATCCAGTTTTTGGATCGAAGCGGGAAGCTTACACTTGAGCAAGCCTTCAACGACTTCGAGAATGTCGATGGAATTGAGATGCCGTACGCCATTCGTATTACACAGCCAAAGACGCAGCAAATGTTGACGCTTAAGTATTCCGACATCATGGTGAACGTCGAACGACTTCAGTTCACCTTTACGATTCCACAGAACGCAGAACGAATTCGCTGGTAATGCGCCCTCTGTCTCGCATCTTTCTCTTCATCCTGCTTCTATTCTTCGCACTTCCTGCTACTGCCCAAAGAACGGAACGGGAGATTAAACAGAAGGAAAAGGAGCTGCAAAAACTTCGCAGCGACATTCAAGCGTACGAAAAGAAATTAAAGGAAAGCGACAAGAAGGAAAAAGTCACGCTTGAACGCCTCGATAACCTCGAACAGCAGTCCATTCTTATCCGCCAATTGATTCAGAGACTACGAGAAGAAGAACTTGGAATGACAGCGGAAATCGACACCGCCAAAACAACGATTAGCGGTTTGGAGGGACAACTTCAGTTCCTGAAATCACATTATGCCAATTATGTCTGTTCGGTATACAAACATGGCCGTGTGTACGATCTCGAATTACTTTTCTCCTCTCAATCGATCAACCAGCTTTCTATCCGTATTCAATATTTGAAGAGATTTTCCGAGCAGCGCGCTAAGGATCTCAAAGAAATTGACGAAAACAAAGTAGTACTGGAACAGAAGAACGAGCAGTTGCAAATAAAGCTGCAAAGCGAACGACAACTTCTGCTTGAGAAGACACGTGAAGAGGAAAACCTCAAGCGAACATTTTCCCGGCGGCAAACGGTACTTAAGAAAATTCGGAAGAATAAAAAAACATATCAAAGAGAACTTAGCCGCAAGATGGGAGCATTTCAGCAAATTGAAAAACTTATTGCAGATCTGATTGAGAAAGAACAAATTCGGAAAGAACGTGAGGAATCCGAACGTCGTGAACGTGAGTTAGCAGAAGCGCAGGAACGCGAACAAGTAAGAAGTATTCCATCACCCACACTAAAGCCGGATGAACTGAATGCTTCTTTTGCATTTGCACAGCAAAGAGGAAAGCTCCGATGG
The DNA here is from genome assembly GCA_003155495.1 of Ignavibacteriota bacterium. Lineage (GTDB taxonomy): Bacteria > Bacteroidota > Ignavibacteria > UBA10030 > UBA10030 > Fen-1298. Next base: position 6,975 of record PMDB01000006.1, on the reverse strand, counting down.
CCAGTTACACATGGATCGGTGCAATCACGCTTTGGCAATCAGATCCATCCTATTCTGAAAACTGTCACGCAGAACACCGGCATTGACATAGCCACACCGGTTGGATCCGATGTCCTTGCCGTTGCAGACGGAGAAGTAGCCGTGCTATCCTTCATTCCCGGTTTCGGTAATGTACTTATCTTAAATCACTACAACGGTTACCGAACAGTATATGCACATCTCTCGGATGTTTCAGTCACAGAATCACAACACGTCACAGAAGGAACGGTCATCGCAAAAAGCGGCGACACTGTAGCAGGTGCCATTCTCCATTTTGAAATTTGGAAAGAACGGGAAAAACAAAATCCCGAATGGTGGCTGGCGAAACGTCGGTAATTCTCAGCATTCACCAGCCGTTATCGTATCGTTCCAAGCATCAAATTAAACCTCTTTCCATTTATCCAAAGCATCAATGCTTCACAAATTTCTCGATTTCCCAACATATGCTCATGGTTTGTATCAAGTACCTCTTTGTTTACAAAGTTATAATTAGCAATAATGATAAACGCGAGGTTTCAGATCGCGGTACTATTAATGTAACTATAATGTAAAAGAGTAATTGTTGTTTTGCCTCCATCTTTTCCGTACATTAGGATCAGGCATTAGAATTCGGGGTGTGGCTCAGCCCGGTTAGAGCGCCTGCCTTGGGCGCAGGAGGCCGGAGGTTCGAATCCTCTCACCCCGACATATTCTTATATTTTATAGCATTTTTACAACAATATAGTCGTAGTATGCACTCAGATTTCTCTTTAAGGCAGCATCCTTCAGACCTATTCGTTAATGCCGCTTTCTTGTTCTTTTGAGTGACATGGTTTATTGACAATATCTTGGAAATTATCTACCATGAAACGCCGAAGTGTGTTTTTACTAGTAGAAATAATAAGCTCCTCAAAAGGAGAGAGCAATGGCTAAAGGGCCAGAAAATCCAAGAAGCGCNNTTGGAAGAAATTGCCAAAGCACGCGCACGGGATCCAAGGAATCTGTACGCTTTGGCATATGAGGAACGAGTCCGTTCTCTCGTCACAGCTCAGAAAGATAAGAAACCGGAGATGGGTTACACTTCTCAGCAACCTACAGCACTTCAACCTCTTCCGGCTGCTTTAGAACACATCTCGAATCTTGCAATTGTGGAAGCACAACGTTCTGCTGCCGTAGCAGTTAAACAAGAACAAGAAGTAATACATCGCAAAAAGGAGGAAGAAGACCGCCGGAAGAATGAAGAGCTTCGACGACAAGCCATCGAATCTAAAATTGCCACCTTCCTCACACGCTCAAAGGATTATTTAGAAAAAGGAGACTTCGACCGCGCACTGGATGAAATTGCGCGTGCATACCTGCTTGATCCTGCCAATGAAAAAATTCATGCCGCAGAAAACAACATACGGAAGAGGCAAGAAGAGACCCGCTTACGTGATGAACAAGAACGCCTTCAGAAACAGCAGGATGACGAACGCAAGCGCCAAGAACTTCTGAGAGCTCAAGTAGCGCGCATGCAAAAAGAGAAGGAAGAAAAGCGACGCAAAGAAGAAGAAGCCCGCAGACAAGCACAACAACAGAAAATTACCCAATATCTTGACCGTGCACAAGATTTCCTCGACAATGGTCGTCTCGATGATGCGTTAAGTGAGTTAGCATTTGTTGTTGTGATAGATCCACTGAACGAAGAAGTATTGGCATTAGAGCGGAAAATTCGTGATGCCCAAGAACAGGAACAAGCCGAACAATTTGAGCAATACCGTCGGCGGGAAGAAGAGCAGCGAAAAAAGCGTGAAGCAATCTTCGCCGCAATCCAAAAGCACATCGAAAATGCCGAACGACTCGCCGGTCAACAAAAGTGGTCTGAAGCATTGCGGGTCGTTACTCGGGCATATGTATTGGATCCAGTGAATGAAGCATTGCAGGCTTGCGAGAGACGTATTCAGACAGCACAAGAAGAGGCTTTGGATATCGCTGGAGAGCAGCGTCGTATTGAGGAAGAAACCGTACGCCGCCAACAAGAGGAAGAACTTCGCCAGCTTGAACAATCAGAGCGTGAACGTGCCGTACTCGGCGAGAGTGCTGAAACTGAGGCGAAACGACGTGCTGACAAGGAGAAGGTATTCCTCTATCTGACGAAAGCCCGCGGGTACATGACCGACGGAAGATATGAAGATGCTCTCGGTGAAGTCGCGCTTGCATTTATCGTCAATCCGTTTGATGAAGATGTCAAACAGATGGAGCAGGAAGTTATTGCGGCACAAGATCAGAAAAAAGCACAAGAGGCAGCTTCAGTAAAGGAAGATTTAGCGGCTATTCCTGCTGACGAGACCGCTGAACAAATTTCCAATTATATTGCGGAAGCATCTCGATATGCATCTGAGAATGAGTTCAGTAAGGCTCTCGACGAGGTTGCAAAAGCATTCATGCTTGATCCTTTAAATGAATCAATCCAGAAATTCGAATCTCAACTTCAAAAAGAATTTCACGATTACCAGGAAGAACAGCATAAGACACAACAAGAGGAAGCTCGGAAAAACGCCATTATCAAACATCAGACACGGGCAAAAGAATTTCTTGATCGGGATGCATTTGACGAAGCATTGACAGAAGTAGCAGATGGATATTCCTACGACCCAAACAATGCAGGCCTCATAGCTCTCGAGCAGCAGATTCAAGATGCCTATCAACGGTGGCAAGGAAAGCAGGCAGAGGAAGAGAAAAATACTCAAATTGAAGATTTCCTATTCAAAGCAAAAGAGTACCTCGCAAAGGAATTGTTTGAAGAGGCTCTTAAGACCATCACACAAGCAATCGTGTTGGATCCAAAGAGAGAAGCTTTGAAATCGACGAAGAGTGACATCGAAAAGGCACAAGAAGCTTTCAAGAAACGGAAACAGTCAGAAGAAAACAATAAGGTTATTCAAAAACACATCTTCCGTGCAAAGGAATGCAGAGTTCTCCGCAGCTACGAAGAAGCCATCGCCGAAATTGATCAAGCGCTCACACTCGAATCTTCACGGGAAGACTTACTCCAGCTTAAAAATCAATTACGACAGGAATTTGCTGAGTGGCAAATACAGAAAGACCAGAACGTTCAACAGACATCTCTGAAACAGCATCTCCGTCAAGCGCGTGAACATCTTACCAACAAAGTATTCGATGAAGCGCTCATGGAGATTGCCCTTGGATTAACGATCGATCCCAAAAACCCAGATCTCGTAGCACTTGAAGAAGAGGTTATAAAAGCCCAAGCAGATGCAGAGCTTGCCGAGAGCGAACTTGCCGCGAAATCAACTGAATCTGGTTTCAAGAATGAGGAACGAGATCAGTTGATATGGATTCATTTACGGGCGGCAGACGAACTTCAGAAACAAAATGAATTTGCTCAAGCACTTGATGAATTGGCAAAAGCGTATGTCATCGACCCGTTGAACAAGGAAGTCAAAAAAGCAGAACTTCGCGTACGGCAAAATGAGATTCGACATGCACAGCAGACCGGTCAGACACTGAAATTGATTTACCCAAACGAAAAATCAATGGGCGGAAGCTGATAACAGCACATACAACGAGACGACAACATGGAACCACAAGACATATTAGCAAATCAACAATTCGTTGTCGACGGCTTGCACGATATTCAACGGAAAGCAGAAACCAGTAAGTTTACCGACGCTCTGGCAACCATAAAAGAAGTAAAGACTGCGGATTCAAAGAATATATACCTTATCGCCATTGAAAAACAGATTGCAAAATTATGTGATAGTTCGTTGCCGGAGGAAAGCCGTTCTGGAATTGTAAGATCACTTCCTTCCATGATTGATCGCGCTATCAGTGATATCCAACGCCGCGCTTCAGTTCCCAAAGTAGATGACTCACAAAAGGAACAAAAGGAAGCCGCCCTCGAAAAACTAAAAAGCCAGTATTTTCAACGTGCAGATGATTATGTTGAGAAACAAGAATATCAACGTGCACTTGAGGAAATTAGGCGTATTTATATCATCGAACCGGGAAGCGTTGTCGCAAAGGAATACGAGCAAAAGATTGAACAACTTGCTGCTCTGCATACTCGCAACGAAGAACAAACAGCAACTTCAGCAGAAATACAAGAAACTAAAGCAGATGTAAAAGAGCCGAAAGTAGAAGTCAAGAAACCAAAAAGGGCAGACCCAGTCATTGAGCCGCCAAAAGAAAAAGTTGCACCGCTCCCTGAAGAAAATGCAAAGAAATCAAAATTACCCATTTTGATAGCATCGGCAGCGGTTGTGATTCTTGCTATTGGGGCATGGATTTTTTTCTCTCGAAATTCCTCCAGTGGTACACAGACAAATCAACAACAGACACAACCACCATCGCCTATGCAGGATAGTGTGATTATACCATTACCCACATCTGCTTCAACTCCTCAATCCGGAAAGGGATCTGCTCCTCTTGCAGAAACATCGAAACAACCTGTAAAAATTGAAAAGAAACAACCGGAACCTCAGGGACAAAAACCTGTTCAACCAGTTTCAACTCCGGCAACGACTCAACCAGCGAATACGAAGCCACAAGCTGGACAACTTCCTTCCGCTACCCCAATACAACAACCTGCTCAACAACCCAATACGACAGAAAGTACTCCAGCACCCATGCCGTTTGTCGCCATCGAAAATCCACCTGAGATTATTCGACGTGAACCCGCAAAGTACCCGGAAATTGCGATTAAGATGGGAATTCAGGGAAGAGTTACAGTTGAGGTCACTGTTGATGCACAAGGGAAACCGATTCAGACAAAAGTTGTGAAAAGTTCAAGCGATGTTTTCAATGATGCAGCTGTTGAAGCTGTGATGAAGTACACCTTTAAACCTGCAATGCAATCTACCGGTCCGGTAACCGCAAAAGTATATATTCCTATTGATTTCCGCTTAAAGTAAAAATAAAAAGGCTTCTTCATTATCAAGAATGAAGCCTTTTTATTTAATCTGTTGTGACCGTATCGATGCTTACTGAAGCATTTTCGCAGAGGACTTTGTTTGCTTTATATACTCAGGAGCGAGTTTTAAATCTACTTCTTGTCCGTTGTGTCTTCTTTTGAAAAGTGCCGATGGTTTTTTAAAGAATGCCGGGACCTTTTCTTTCCATTCATCTACTTTCATATAGACGACAGGTACAATAATTAATGTTAGGAACAATGAACTTGTTAAACCACCGATGATTGCCCATGCCAGACCAGATTTAAATTCTGAACCAGGAGAAACCGACAATGCAATTGGCATCATACCAAAAATCATAGTAAACGTCGTCATTAAAATTGGCCGCAATCGGGATTTAGCAGCTTCTAATAAGGAGTCATGAACTGATAAACCTTGTTCCAACCTGGTTTGAATCGTTCTATCGACAAGCAGAATTGCATTCTTGGTCACCAGTCCAACCAACATAATAATACCGAGGATGGTAAAGATACTAAGCGATTTCCCAGTAACTGCCAGTGCAATCATTGCACCGACTATTGCCATTGGAATTGCAAATAGAACAACGAAAGGATAGACATACGAATCGTACAAAGCAACCATAATCAGATAGACAAATAGAATGCCGGTTAACAAGGCAAGAAAAAGATTAATGAAGCTATCACCACGCATCTTTTCCATGCCAAGGTACGAAATTGTGATTCCGGTTGGAAGTTGCACGCTTGCAATTTTGGCTTTAAAATCTTGCATAATCGTACCCGTTGCCCTGCCTAGTGTCTGAGCGTTTACATATACCATACTAACGCGGTCTCTTCGTTCCAATTTCGTTGGTCCAGAAGTCATAAACACATCGGCAAATTGTTTTAATTCAATCAACTGACCACGGTTGTTCATAAATGTAATATTGCCAATACTTTCCGTCCGCGAACGATTGTACTCATCGAACTGAATGCGAATGTCATATTCGTTGGTACCATCACGATATTTCGACTCATCGTCTCCTGTCAATGCCACACGCAATGTTGTGCCGACATCAGCAACAGATAAACCAAGCTGCGCCAACTTTGCGCGATCAATCGAAATCTGCATTTCAGGTTTTCCCGATTCCGAAGAAAGACGAATATCTGTTGTTCCTTCTACAGAACTTAAAACATTCTTGACCTGATCTGCGGCTTGTGCAATAAGTTTGTAATCAGTCCCGTTCACTCCTATCTGAATTGCAGATTGATCTGACGAACCAAATATACCGATTGGATTTACATATACCTTTGCTCCCGGAATCTGACGCACTTTTGTTTTGATTTCTTCTCCAACCTGCGAAGTGGTTTTTTTACGATTTTCTTTCGGGGTAAGCGCTACATTAAACTGTACCAGGTTGTTAGAGGATAAAGTAAGAGATCCGCTTTCTTGTGCCCCAACGCCCGTAAATACCTTTTTTATTTCCGGCATTTGAGACAGCATTTTTTCTATCTGTAATCCTGCCTGGTTAGTCTGTTCTACAGAATAACCGGGCATAAACTCAACAGATACACCAAATTCACCGCGATCCGTCTGCGGCATGAATTCATTGCCGATGAGTCCGAAGGCAGGAATTAAAAGAGCTAAAATAAATATGCCCGTCGCTCCGAGAGCAACTTTTCCCTTGTTCACGAGAGACCACTTCAGCGCAGTCTGATAAAAATCAGAGAACCTGTGATAGAACCGTTCGAAAGCAAGCGCGAATCTTCCCAGCAATGTTCGGTCCGTCAAGCGTTCCAATTTTGCAAAACGCGACGCAAGTGTCGGGGTAACGGTAAAGGAGACAAAAAGACTCATGAGCGTTGCACCTACAACAACAAGTGCATATTGCCGCATAATTTGTCCCACGATGCCGGAAACTAATGACAACGGCAAGAACACCACCACATCCACCATAGTGATAGAAAGTGCTGCTAACCCGATTTCATTTCTTCCGCGTAATGCAGCAGAACGAGATTCTTCTCCTTTTTCTATGTGATGATAAATATTT